>NZ_BCFK01000055.1 GCF_001417815.1 Bifidobacterium aesculapii | reverse complement strand
GGTGGTGGTGCTCAGCACCATGGTGTCGTCGTCCAGGTAGGCGGCGACGGCACCGTCCGCCTGCTGGGCGAGGCGTCCGGTCTCGAAGCGCAACGTGCGCTTACCGAACGACCCATTGTCGATGACTGCCTCGGCAGCCTTGATTTCGGGACCCTCCATAGGGTTCCTCCTTTGGTTTCTTGTCTTTTCCTACAAACATCGGCCCTTCTTCAGCCGGGCCAGGCTCTTACATTCGCTTCCGTCCGCCGGCGCATCCGATACTCCGGTTCCGGCGCACGCGGCCCCCGGCCGCGCTTCCTCGTGTCAACTTTCGATTCGCAAACCGAGCCGTTCCTTCGCGGCCGCACCTTGCGGCCCATGCTCTGCGGCTCGTCCCCTCTTCGGTTATGTTGCCGTTGGCAGGCGTATGTAAAACGCCCGAACGCCTTGAGGCGCCCGGGCGGAAGTCTGTGCTATCGGCGCAGACCAAGCTTCTCGATCAGCGCACGGTAACGGTTGATGTCGTTGCGCTTGAGGTAGTCAAGCAGGGAGCGACGGTCACCGATCATCATCTGCATGCCACGACGGGAGTGGTGATCATGCTGGTGCTTCTTCAGGTGCTCGGTCAGATCGGAGATACGCTTGGACAGCAGCGCGACCTGAACCTCCGGAGAGCCGGTGTCGCCCTCGTGCGTCGCGAACTCGTTGATGATCTGGGACTTCTGTTCAGCCGTCAGTGCCACGGCATCCTCCTTATGGTCGTTGCGCGGTGCCTCGCGCTCATTGCGCGAAGCGCTCTCTATCCGCGGGCGTTTTACGCCAAATGGAAACTATATGCGCAGGCGGGGACTCACGACGCGCAACGACGACACGCCCGCGCCGGCAATGTCGACGGCGGCACCGACGCCACCCGCCACCGGGCGTCTCACGCGGCGACGGCGGCGAGCGGGCCGCCGAACATCACGACGAGCAGCGCCGCCGCCTCGATGGCGAAGAACAGGATGAACGAGGCCCAGCTGCGCGTGAGCACGTTGAGCGGAGAGTCCTTTTTGACGATGACCAGCAGCCCGACCCATACCACGGCGAACACCGCCACGCCGAATCCGGCGGCGATGATGCCGAGGTTCGCGGCGTTCGCGACTGCCGCGGAATCGCCGTACACCACGTATGTCGAATACCAGAAGTCGAATCTGAGCAATGCCAGTCCGGCGACGAACTGTTCGGCCGCAAGGCCGAGGGCGAACAGGATGCGCCAGATCCAACGCCCCGAGTCGACGACGGCGACGCCTAGACACGCCACGGCGATGAGCGTGACCGTCCAGGAGAGGAACGCCATGCCCTGCGGGGTGACCCTGCCGAGGAAGGAGGTCAGCCATGCCGTCTCGTGCACGGCGAGCGCGCGGCCGTACCAGTACGGAGCGATGATCGCGACGAGCACCGCCACGGCGTACACGGCCCATCGCATGGGGTGGGAGCGGCCGCGTTCGATGTCCGCCAGCGAGAGGTCGGTCTCCGGGATCGTGGCTTCGGGATGCTTCGACACCTCGACGGTCTCGACCTTGCCGCCCACGATCTCGGTGGCCTCGTTGCGCTCGCTCTCGTCAGCCATGTATCCGCCTCCCTGGTATGCGATGGACGAGCCGCACACGTCGCTTCGGCTCACGTCGCCCAGTGTAGTAGGGCCCGCCACGTTTGCGAACCTCGCCCCCGCCCGCCGCCGGCCGTTCCCACCGCGTTCTCACGCAGCTGCGGCAACCGGGTCGGGCAACAAAAAAACCGTTGGAATCCCAACGGTTTTCAGTGGAGCGGATGACGGGAATCGAACCCGCGTAATCAGTTTGGAAGACTGAGGCTCTACCATTGAGCTACATCCGCGCGCCGCTCTATCCGCACCCGTTTTGCGAAGCTACCAATCATCACAACCCAAGCGCGATAAAACAACTCGTGCCATTATACACAACGCCGTCACGCACACAAGTCGTAAGCCACGCCGCGCGTCGCGCATCACTCCGCACATCACGCAACAACACGCCGCGCGTCGCACATCCCGCACCCATGCATCGCCGTCACGCGGCGCGCACACCGCCACGCGGTACACCGCGCCGCCATACCCGACGTGCCGCACGCCTCATGCAGGCAGCACGCCGACGTCGCCAGTGCGCACGGCATGTTCCACGCCCGCGTCGTCGCGCAACGTGATAGACGCGTCGGCGTTCAGCGCGACGGTCTCGCCTTCCAACGAACTTCCGTCGACGAAATGCGCGACGGCGCGGCGCCCCAGCGTGTAGCTGCGCGCCGCCGTCTCCGCACGCAGCGCCCCAGCGGCCGCATGCGGATTCGCGGCGAACGCGGCGAGACGCCGGCGCAGTGCGGCGACGGTTCCGGCGGCGATCCGGTCGCGCAGGTCGTCTCCGGCCGGCAACGGGCCGTAATGCAGGTGCAGCGACGTGGCCTGCGCCGTGGGCAGCCGGTCGGCGGGGACGGCGAGGTTCAACCCGACGCCGAAGACGATGGCCGCATGCGCCGCATCGCCCGGCAACGGCACGAGTTCGGCGAGGATGCCCCCGAGCTTGCGCCCGTCGAGGAAGATGTCGTTGGGCCATTTGAGCTGAAGGCCGGCGCGTCCGGCATCATCGCCGCACCCGGCGCCATCGCCGTCAACCCGCCGCGCGCCGCAGTCGGCGAGCGCGGCGTCGATGCCGTCGAGCGTGGCGAGGCCGGCGATCATCTGCAGCCACCCGTTGACGCTTTGGTCGGTGGCGATGTCGCACGGCACGCCGACCACGTAGGTGACGGTGGACGACTCCCCCGGCCGGCTCTGCCATGTGTGGTCGAGGCGGCCGCGCCCGGCGGTCTGCCGGTCGGCCGCTACGACGGCGACGACGGTGTGCGCGTCGCCGCCGGTCACACCACCGGCCGCGCCACCGAACGCCGCGCCACCGGTCACGTCAAGCGTCCCGTTCGAGACGCGTTCACGTGCGAGCGTGTTCGTCGATCCGGTTTCCTCGACGAATACAAGCCGGTCCGCGGCGGCCGCCGTGCGCGGCATGGCCGCGGCCGCCGCATGTTCCGCATTGGTTCCCATACGCGACGACTGTACCCGCACGCCGTGCGTCTCGCGTCGCCGCCGGTGTTTCCGCGGAACGGAACGGCCCCGGCCGCCGGCGCACGCCGTCACTCGTGGGCGACGACCACCTTCGCCTCGTAGGGCTTGAGGTCGACGCGCTCGGGCAGCGTGACGTCGGCTGTGCTGTCGAGCGCGGCGTAGGTCTCGGCGTCGGAGAAGTTGAACAGCCCGATGATGGAGCGTTCGCCTTCCTTGCGCACCACGGCGAGGATCGCGTCGTCGTGCGTGTCCCATGTGGTGACCCACGCGTCCGGCGCGAAGCACGGGTCATCGCGCATTTCGCGCAGCGATGCCATGCCCTCCCACAGACGGTTCTGGAGCGTGCCTTCCTCGTTGCGCTCGGCGGCCTTCGCCCAGTCGAACCTGCTGCGGTGCAGGTTGCGGCTGTCGGCGACGCGGTCCGGGTCCTCCTTGTAGTCCCAGCCGTTGAGCTGGCCGATCTCGTCGCCGCAGTTGAGCATCGGGAAGCCCCGCAGGAACGCCATCGCCCGGTGCATGAGCAGGTCGCGGTCGATGGCCTTCTCGTAGGCGGGCTTGTCGTGCGTGATGATGGCCTTCTCGACACCGCACAGGGAGGCGGCGGTGCCGCAGCTGCGCGCGTCCTTGGTGGCCTCGTCGTAGTTGTACAGCTCGCCCATGGACCAGCTGCCCGGAACCGCGCCCTCGTAGAAGTGGTACAGGAACTCCTTGTGCTTGACGGGGTCGATGGCGAGGCGCACCTCCTCGTCCTCGTCGAGGCCCCAGCCGATGTCGTCGTGGCAGCGCAGGTAGTTGACGAACCAGCAGTTGTCCGGCAGGGCGTTGAGCTTGTCGGCCTGGCGCTTGAGCAGGCGCACGTCGCCGCTGGCGAGCGCGGCCCACAGGTTCACCATGATGGACACGTTGTACAGCATGTGGCATTCAGGGCGTTCGGGGGTGCCGAAGTAGGCGGCGAGCTCCTTGGGGGCCATGACGACCTCGCCCTTGAGCACGACGGCCGGGCAGACGATCTCCAGCATCATGCGCATCATGCGGACGATGGTGTGGACCTGCGGCAGGTTGCGGCAGTTGGTGCCGAGCTGCTTCCAGATGTAGGGCACCGCGTCGAGCCGGAACACTTCGACGCCGAGGTTGGCGAGGTGCATGACGGAGGTCATCATCGCGGTGAAGACCTTCGGGTTGCGGTAGTTGAGGTCCCACTGGAACGGGTAGAACTGGGTCATGACCCACTTGCCCATCTTCTCGTTCCAGCTGAAGTTGCCGGGGGCAGTGTTCGGGAAGACCTGCGGCACGACGGCGTCGTACTGGTCGGGGACAGTGCGGTCGTCGTAGCAGAAGTAGTAGTCCTGGTATTCGGGGTCGCCGGCCATGGCGGCCTTCGCCCAGCGGTGGGAGGAGGCGGTGTGGTTCATCACGAAGTCGAGGCAGAGGCTGATGCCGGCCTTGCGCAGCTTCTTGGTGAGGGCGGCGAGGTCCTCGTTGGTGCCGAGCAGCGGGTCGACGGTGTCGAAGTCCTCGATGGCGTAGCCGCCGTCGTTGTCCGGGTGGGGCATCGTGAGCAGCGGCATGAGGTGCAGGTAGGTGAGCTTCTGCTCCTTGAGGTAGTCGATCTTGCCCGCAAGCTTCTTGAGGTCGCCCGCGAACAGGTCGGTGTACATGGTCATGCCGAACATGTCGCCGCGCTTGTACCAGTCGGGGTCCTGCTCGCGTTCGATGTCGAGCTTCTTCAGGTCGGCGGGGCGGGCGGCGTAGGCTTCGGCCATGGCGCGTTCGAAGACGGCGAGTTCGGGGGAATCGCCGTACAGCATGCGGAAGAGGGATTCGAATTCGTCCCGGTGACGTGCAAGGCGAGTGGCGAACACGTCGTCGGTCTCGGGCGCGGAGGTTTGGGTGGTGGAGCGTGCGGTGGTGGGCTTGTCTGACATCTGTGACTCCTTGGGTGTTGCGGTGTCTAACGTCGTTGTTGTCGATGTGCGGTGACGGTTGTTCAGTGTATCCGCGCGCGCACGGTTTATCAAACCGGTTCGATATTCGGCGTGTCAAACCGGTTTGACATCAATGAACACAAAGATGACAACGCTTGCACCGCCGTGGTGGCGACGGTGTCACCGCGATTCGAGAAGCGCGACGGCGGAGGCGACCGGCCCGTCGTGGGTCAGGGAGATGTGCCAGCGGGCGGAGGCGGCTCCACCATCGATGACGCCGGCGGGCCGTGGGAACGCCCGCGACGCGTCGACGCCGGTCAGTTGCGGCACCGACTCACGCAACGCGCGCTCGACGTCCGCGCGCAGCAGGACATGCGGACGGCCATGGGCGTCATCGAGGATCTCGATGCCGGCCCACGGGACGGCGTCGATCGCGTACGGCATCGGCCCATCCCCCACGGCTTCGCACCACGCCTTGAGCACGGCCTCCTTGCCGGCCCATCTGGCGGCGAGGTGCACGGCCTCGCCATCGTTCTTCAGCACCGCGCGGGCGGCGGCCTGCCGTACCTCGCGCACCGAGAACAACTCGCGCATATGCGAGCCCGGCATGCCCAGCTGTTCGGCGAACGCCGCGACATCCACCACGTCGTGGCCCAGTCCGTATATGCCCATTGCAGCTCCCTTTCATACCGCGTCTTCGTCGGTCATGCCGCCGGCATGACCGACGAAGACGATTCCATGTCACAACACTATCCTCGCAGGCGCTACCTGCGTTGCGAGGGGTGGATTTCAGAGATCGCAGACCTCCATCTCGCTTACGAGGGGTGCCCATCCAATGCATAAGGCCCTTCAAATGGCTTGCTACCACCGGAGGTAAGCCATTTCGACGACCTTATGCCCGAGGCAGGCACCCCTTGCAAACAAGATAGAGGTTCGCAAGACCGCAGAAGCACCCCTCATAACGGAGAAAGGCCGTGGGGAACGGGCATATCCCGTCCCCCACGGCCTTGCATGCCGGCCCTACACGCCTATGTCACACAATCGCGCGACTACCGCGCATGCCCGGGCTCACACCTCACGCCTCGAAGTAGCCGGAGGCGCCAAGGCGGGCGTTCGGGTCGAGCAGCATGGCCTTCTCGACCTCGTGCGCGTCGTAGCGCCTGCCGTCGGCGAGCTTCGTGCCGTCCTTGCGGAAGCGGCGGCCGTCGATCGGCTCGTACAGCGCGGCGTGGCCCATCATGCCCTCCTCGAGCCGGCGCTGGCCGGCGGCGAGACGCGCGTTCGCGCGCTCGCGCCACGCGCGCAGCGCATCCTCGCCGGCGGCCTTGGCGACGGCCGCCTCGAACGCGCCCGGGTTGACGAGCGCAACGAAGCCGGAGACGTGGCCGAAGCCGAGCGACGTGGCCAGTCCCGCCTTGACGGGCCGGCCCGCGGCGACGCGTCCGAACGCGTCCTCGCCGCCGCCGATGCGCAGCGGGCGGCGCAGCCACACCATGTGGTCGTCCTTGGCGAGCTTCGGGTCGACGCAGTCGAGCGAGGCATTGGCCGGGACCACGCCGGAGGCGAACAGCTGCGTCAGGCCGTTGACCTGGAACACGCAGGCGCCGCCCTTCGCATGGCCGGTGAGCGTCTTCTGCGAGATGACGAACAGCGGATTGCCGTCGGTGCGCCCGATGGCGCGCGCGAGCGTGTTGTGCAGTTCGGACTCGTTCGGATCGTTCGCGTTGGTGGACGTGTCGTGCTTGGAGACCACGGCGATGTCGTCCGGCGTGACGCCGAGGCGCGCGAGGTCACGCACGAGCTTCGACTCCTTGCCGCCGAGGCCCGCCGCGAGCGCGCCGAGACCGGGGGCGGGGATCGACGTGTGGGCGCCGTCCGCGTAGGAGTGGACGAACCCGACGACGCCGGCGACCGGCAGACCGAGCTTCAGCGCGATGTCGCCGCGCGTGAGCAGGATCGTGCCGCCGCCTTGGGATTCCAGGAAGCCGCCGCGGCGACGGTCGTTCGCACGGGAGAAGAACCGCGCATCGATGCCCTTGGCGTACATCTCCTCGGAGTTGGCGGTGGCGTTCATGTTGCCGAAGCCGATCACGGATTCCACGCCGATGTCGTCGATCGCGCCGGTCACGACGAAGTCGGCCTTGCCGAGCGCGATCTTGTCGGCGCCCTCCTCAAGCGACACCGCGGCGGTGGCGCAGGCGGAGACCGGCTGGACCATGTTGCCGTAGCCGCCGATGTAGCTCTGCATCACGTGCGCGGCGACGACGTTCGGCAGCGCCTCCTGGAGGATGTCGGTCGGGATCTCGTGGTTGAGGAAGCGGTCGAGGTACAGCTTGCGCATCGACATCATGCCGCCGAAGCCGGTGCCCTGCGTGGAGGCCACGAGCGAGGGGTGGATCGACTGGAGGATCTCGGCGGGCGTGAAGCCGGCGCTCAGGTAGGCGTCCACGGTGGTGACGATGTTCCACAGCGCGATCTTGTCCACGTCGCCGACCATCGAGGCGGGGATGCCCCACTTGACCGGGTCGAAGCCCTTCGGGAACTGGCCGCCGACCGTGCGCGTCATGGTGGCGCGGCGCGGCACGCGAATCATCGAGCCGGCGTGGCGGGTCACGTTCCATTCGCCGGACTCGTCGTCCTTCGCGATGGAGGTGTGCGCCTCGTCGAGCTTGACGTATTCGCGGGCGACGTCCTCGCTGGGCACGGAGAAGGTGACGTCGTGGTCGAGGTAGACTTCAGCCTCCTCCTCGTCGGCGCCGTCCTTGTAGTCGTTGCCCATGCCCTCCTCGAACGGGCGGATGCCGGAGCGCGCCACGACCTCGTCGTGATAGCGTTCGGCGATGTCCTCCTCGGGCACGAGGTTGCCGTCGGCGTCGTACCAGCCGGGCTTCGGGCTGTCGGCCCAGGTGAGCAGGCCCATGTTCCACGCGAGTTCGAGCACGGCGCCGGCGCTCAGGCCGACGGAGCCGTCCGGGTGGATGCCGAGTTCGGCCTGGGCGCGCGTGCGGCCGGAGCCCCACGGGCCGAGTTCGCCGATGGAGACGATGACGATCTCGTCCTCCGGACGCGCGGTCACGTTCGCCCAGTCGGCGAGGTCGACGTGCGGCTGGTGCGGAGTGTGAGGTGTGGGCAGCGCCTTGATCCGCTGCCCACCAGGCGCGTCAGGCGAAGAGTCCAGTGGACTCTTCGTAGCGCCATCCGTTTCCAGCGCCTTGGCCGCAGCGCCGGCCTCGGCTTCGGCCCTCAACGCCTTGATGTCGATGGGCTCGTTGCCGAGTCCGCCGGTCAGATCCACGTCGAGCGGCGCTTCGGCGGCCTTCGCACGCGATTCGGCGGTGCACAGGTCGAGCAGCTTGGCGGCGATCTGCGCGGTCGAATACGTGTGGATGCCGTGGCGTTCCACGACCTCGACGAGCGGGTCGTTGCCGCCCATGAGCCCGGTGCCGCGCACCCAGCCGATCTTCGGGTGGGCGAAGGTGACGCGGTCGGACCACACGCGTTCGGCGTGGGCGCGGTTGACGATCGCGTCGAACGCGGACTTGACCTCGCCGTAGGCGCCGTCGCCGCCGAAGCGACCGCGGTTCGGGGAACCGGGCAGCACCACGTGCAGCTTGTGCTGCACGTCGGTGTCGGCGCCGATCCGGCTCAGGCCGGCGATCGCACGTTCGACGCCCCACAGCATGAGGCGCGCCTGCGATTCGAACAGTTCGCCGGAATCGGCGAGCGTGCCGTGCACCGGCGGGGCCGCGAACGGGAAGAACAGGCTCGGCTCGTACGCGTCCTTGAGGATCGTGGTGGTCGCGCCGCTGGTCTTCTTCTGCACGTGACCGACCCAATCCACAAGGGAGTCCACATCACGGAAGCTGGACAGGTTCGCGGGCACCAGCCACAGCTTGGCGCCGCCGGCGGCATGACTGCGGTACGCCTGCTTGGCCCACGCCTTGACGGACGGCTTGAAACTGTGCGAGGTGGCGATGACGGTGGCGCCGCCGGCGAGCAGGCCTTCGACCACCTGCGCGGCGATCGAGTTCGGGCTCACACCGGTGACCACGGCCACGTCATGCGCGAAGCGGGACGCGACGGCGTCGTCGGCGGGCGCCGTGACCGCCTCTGCGGCGATGCGCGTGAACGCGCCGTGCAGTGCGGCGTCGTCGCTCTTCGCGGCGAACCAGCGCGCCTCGGCGGCGACCGCCTCGCCGAGACCGACGAAGCTGCCGGACAGCGCGTCGGCGTCATGCCCGTAGAACGCGCGGGCGAGATCCTCGCGGGCGGAGGCCCACCGGTCATCGAACAGGATGGCCTTCGCGGCGTCGAAGCGGGGCTCGACCTGACGCGGCCAGTCGGAGCCGAGTTCGGCTTCGACGGCGGCGACCACGGCCGCGTTCTCGTCTTCGCCCAGCTCGGGGGCCGGAGCGGCCACGCCGAGCTCGCCGAGCACGAACCGTGCGGTCGCGGCGAGCACGCCGTCGGCGCCGGTGACCTTCTCGGCGAAGGCGTCGAGCGCTGCGGAATCGACCACCGCGCCACCGGCCGCACCGCCCGCGGACGGCTTGGAGACCGGCACGCCCTTGGTCTGGCCGACCAGGGCCACCGCATCGTCGATGAGCTTGTCGGCGGCGGCCGCGTTGGCGGCGGCGCCGGTCGGCAGCTTCGCGAGATCGCCGCCACGCGAGCTGGAGCCCTCACGGGTGTCGAGCAGCAGTGCGGCGGTCGTCGCGGCCACCCAGCCCTCACCGAGCTGCCACACGCCGGTGACGCGCTCGCGGATGTGCGCGGGCTTGACGCCCGCCGCGCCGAAGAGGGCACGCAGACGGTCGCGGATCGCCTCGGAGAGGACCGGTCCGAACGGCTTGTAGTTGGGCGCCGCCTTGTTCACGATCTGGGCGAGCTGGGTGAGCGTCGCCTCGGCGGCGCCGTCCACGCTGGCCACGCCCAGCTCGGAGCTGATGTCCATGAGCAGCTGGTTGCGGCGGGAGGATACGCCGTTGGTGAGCGTGTCGGTGGTGTCGGAGGCGCCGATCTGGTCGATGCGCACCTTCGCCGAGTAGGCCATGAGCACGCCGATCGCGTCGGCAGCCTTGAACGGAAGGTCGGGCACGTCCGCGCCGGACGGTCCGGCGGCGGGAGCGGCCTGCGCGGCGGGCGCAGGCGTGGCGGCCTTCGGAGCCGCAGCGGACGCCGACGCAGTGGCCGCCGGAGCCACGGCGGAACCGAGCTTGGCGACGGCGGAACCGCCGGCGGGCGCGGCCTGCGCGGCGACGGGCGCGGTTTCGGATTCCGGTTCCTCGTCGGGCACCAGCGAGTCCGAATCGGTCATGTACACGCGGCCCTCGTCGCGGCCCACGTTGTACACGGTGACGTCGGTGCCGGCGAAGTCGGGCAGACGCAGGGTCTTGGCGCCGAGGTTGGCGAGCGTCGGCGCGTTGCCGAGGCCGACCTCGACGTATTCCTCCACGCCGAGACCGCCCTGCGCCTTGCCGTGGAAGAGCAGCGACTGCGTCTCGATCCAACGCACCGGGGAGGCGAACTGCCAGGAGAGCAGTTCGGTGAGCAGCAGACGGCCGAGCTTCTGATCGTCCGCAGCGTAGGAGTCCCACACGGCCGGGTCGTCGAGCGCGGCCTTGATGCGCTCGGAAGGCACGACGTCGAGGATCTTCGCGGCGAACTCCTTCGTCATCTCGAACGGGGCGGCCACGAGGTTCGGGATGTAGCGGCCGACGAGGCGCCCACGGTAGTCGATGTGCTTGGGCAGCAGCGCGTCGAGCTTGTCGCGGAACTCCGGAACGCCCTTCCTGAGCAGCGTCGAGTGGAACGGCACGTCGATGCCGGGCACGAGCATGAACGCCGGCTTGCCGCCCGCCTCCTTGGCGCGGCGGTTCGCGTCCGCCTGCAGGGCCTTGAGGCCCGCGATCGTACCGGCGATCGCGTACTGCTGGCCGGCCAGGTTGTAGTTGACGATCTGCAGGAACTCACCGGATTGTTCGGCCACGGATTCGACGTACGCCTTGACGCCATCATCGCCCACGCCGAACTGGTTCGGGCGCAGCGCGCCCATGCGGTAGTTGGAACGGCCCTGCGCGTCGCGCGGAATGAGGTGGTGCATCGTGGATCCGCGGTGGAACACGAGTTCGAGCACGGTCTCCAACGGGATCACGTCGGCGAACGCGGAGAGCGCGTTGTACTCGCCGAGCGAATGACCGGCGAAGTAGGCGGGCCAGATGTCGCCGCCGGCCTCGCGCAGGCGCGCGGTCTGGGCGAACGCGACGGTGGCGAGCGCGACCTGCGTGAACTGCGTCAGGTTGAGCAGGCCGTCCGGGTGACGGTAGGTGACGCCGTTGGCGGTGAGCTCCTTCGGATTGTCGCGCACGAGGGCGAGGATCGAGAACCCGAGCTTGGAGCGGGTGAGCTTGTCGGCGCGCTCCCACACGTCGCGTGCCGCGGGCGACTTGGCGCGTTCGTCGAGCGCCATGCCCTGCTTCTGGATGCCCTGGCCGGGGTAGACGAATGCGGCTTCGGGCGCGCGCACCAGTGCGGTGCCGCGCGAGACAAGCTGGCCGTCGATGCGGCACGTGACCTCAAGGGCCATGCCGCCGTGGCGCACCTTGCCGACGCGTTCGACGGAGATCTCGACCTCGTCGCCCAACTGCACCATGCCGTACATGTTGTACGTCCAGCCGGCGATCTCGTAGTGGGCGCCCTTCTCGTCGCGCGCCTGCACCGCGTGCTGGGCGGTGGCGGACAGCCACATGCCGTGCACGAGCGGCGCGGCGAGACCGGAGATCGCGGCGCCGCGCTTCGAGGTGTGGATCGGGTTGAAGTCGCCGGAGGTGCGCGCGAACGCGGTCATGTCGTTCGGAGCGGTCACCTTCACGCGGCGCAGCAGACGACGTGCGGTGTCTTCGATCTCGTCGTGGTCGGCGTCGCCGTACTCGGGCGCGTTCGCCGGCAGCGCGTCGGAGTAGACGCGGCCGCGGATCGCGAAGCGTTCGGTCTCGCGGGCGAGCACGGTGCCGTCGGCGGCGGTGTGGACGACGTGGATCGTCACGACGCGGCCCGACGCGGATTCGAAGTAGTCTTCGGCCCACGAGGTGAGGGAGATGGTCTCGCCGACGTGCGCGAGCAGGTCGTCCTCGGTCTCCTCGAGTTCGATGAGATGGTCGAGGTGGACGGCGTTGAGCAGGCCTTCGATGACCGGATAGCCGTTCACGCTCACCGAACCGAGCGCCGCGTAGATCGCGGGCCAGGCGGGGCCGACGAGCGCATCGGGCGCGATGCGCGAGACGCGCAGGGCGCCGGGCAGCGCGCCGCCGGTGGCGGCCTCATGGTCGTAGCCGAGGTTCGCGGAGAACGTGTACGAGGCGTGCGCGACGCCGAACGGCGCTTCTGCGACGGAGCCATCCGTTTCCTGTTCGCGGACCGTCACGATCTGCGGCATGGCTTCCAGCTTGTCGCCGGTGATGGCGGTGTTGCCGATGCCGGCGGTGGCGGCGAGCATCGCGTACACGTCCGGGATCAGGCGCTCGCGGTTCACGATCGGCATGCCGCCGGTCGCGTCCGTGGGTACGGTCAGCGGGATGACGATGTCGCGCACCGCATGCTTGGACGTGCCTCCGTCCGGGTCGCCGTCCCAGTACGTGTCGAGGTGGATGTCGAGGTCGTATTCGCCCTTCGACTCGTCGACCGCGCGGATCTCGTAGTTCTTGTCGCCGAGCGCGGTGCCGTAGGCCGGGTTGTCGGTCACGTGGCCCACCCAGGAGATGTTCGGGGACTTGCGGATGAAGTCCTCGGCGTCCACGGCCTCGCCGAGCGTCGCATACAGGCGAAGCGGCTCGGCTTCGGACGCGCCGGCGGGCGGAACCTCGACGGCCGACTTGTCCTTGCCGTCCTTGTTCTTGCCCTTCTTCTTCCCCTTCGCCTTGACCTTCTCGTCCTTGGAGGCGGCCGCCTCCACGACGTCACCGGCGTCAGCCGCGCCATCCTCCGCCAACGTCTTGGCGCGCTCGATCGCGGCCTGCTCGAAGCGGCCGAGGATGTCGGCCACGGGCTCGTCCACGGTGGTGATGCCGGCCACGGAGATCGGGCCGGGGATCACGCGCACCGAATCGGCCGAATAGCGCGGATCCTCGGACTGCCACAACTGGTCCTGACCCCACCAGCGCAGCAGGTCGTGGTCGATGACCGGCACGAACGGCATCGGCTTGGGGTATTCGCGCACGAGCACCGGGAACCACGCCTCGTCGGCGGGCGTCACCGTGATGTGCGCGGCCTGCGGGTACTCACGCTCCAGAGCGGCGAGCGCCGGGGCCGGATCGTTGATCACGTCCTCGCGCGTCACGCCGAGCTTCGAGGCGAACTCGCCGGAGTCCACGTCGGCCACGCGCGCCTCGATGCGGTGCAGCAGGTCGAGGAAACGGTCGGCGTACGTGTCGTCCACCCACGGGTAGGCGAGCTGGGCGAAGCGCTGCGCCCACTGAAGGTAGGTCATCGTCTTCAGGTCGCCGAAATACGGCTTCGCGGTCTTGTCGAGCGCGGCGATAATCTCGTCGCGGCGGGATTCCAGCTCCTCCGGATGCTTCATCACGCGCACGAGCAGACGGCCGCATTCGGCGGAGGAGTTCTCCACCTCGTAGATGTCGGCGTGCAGGTGCGACAGGCCGGAGGCGACGCCGCCGACCGCCTTGCCGGACGGCACCCAACGCTCGCCGGCGGGCGCGAACGGGTCGGATGCGGAGGCCGCGGCCGTCCCGTCGGTGATGCCTGGGGTCTTCACCAGCAGCTGCTTGACCTCGGGGCTGGTGTGCGCCTCCTTCGCGGTCATCACGGCCGTGCCGACGAGCACGCCGTCGACCGGCATGTCGGGCAGACCGTAGACGCGCGACCACTGGCCGGAGATGTAGTCGGCCGCGCGCTCAGGTGTGCCGATGCCGCCGCCGGCGACGAGCACGAGATTGTCGCAGGCGCGCACTTCGGCGTAGGTGGAGGTCAGCAGGTCGTCGAGCGACTCCCAGCTGTGGTGGCCGCCGGCCGCGCCGCCTTCGACCTGCATGAGGATGACCGTCGGCGCGACGGCCTTGGCGATGCGCACCACCTGACGGATCTGGTCGACGGTGCCGGGCTTGAAGCTCACATACGGCAGGCCGTCCTTCCTCAACTGCGCGATGAGCGCGACGGCCTCGTCCAGCTCGGGCACGCCGGCGGAGACGACGACGCCGTCGATCGGCGCGCCGGACGCGCGCTTCTTCGGCACGATGCGCGTGGAGCCGAACTGCAGGTTCCACAGGTAGCGGTCCATGAACATCGCGTTGAACTCGACCGTGCGGCCCTCGTCGAGCAGCTCCTCGAGACGCGCGACGTGACGGTCGAACACTTCGGCGGTGACCTGGCCGCCGCCGGCGAGCTCCGCCCAGTAGCCGGCGTTCGCCGCGGCCGCGACGATCTCCGGGTCGACGGTGGTGGGGGTCATGCCGGGCAGCAGCACCGGCGGCTTGCCGGTGAGGCGCGAGAATTTCGTGACGAGGCGCTCGCCGGCGGGCGTCGCGACGACGCGCGGCGCGAACGCCTTCCAGTTCTGCGAGCGGCCGGGTTCTCCGTCGAGCGTGGACAGCGCGGCGCGTTCGGCGAGCGTGGTCGCTTCGACGACGCCCACGCCGGTGCCCTGCACGACGTTGCCGACGAGCTTGCCGAGCGTGGAGCCGGGACCCATGTCGACGATCCACAGCTTGGACGGGTCGGTGCCGGCGAGCGCGTCGCGCACGCGGGCGGCCCAGTCGACGTGGTTGAGGAGCACTTCGGCGGCGAGCGCGCGGGCGCGGTCCTCGTCGAAGCCGCACGCCTTGGCCCAGGCGACGGTCTGGTCGACGGCGGTGGCCATGAGCGGGGAGTGGAACGGCAGGGTCACGTCGAGGTATTCGAGCACGGGGGCGAACACGGCGCCGCCGCGCACCTTCTCCTCGCGCAGGCGGGCCTGCTTCTTGTGTTCCTTGGCGGTTTCCACGGCGAAGGCGGCGAGGTCGTCGGGGAATCCGGAGATGACGTGGTGGGTGGCGGAGTTGGTCACGGCGATGGCGATGGGGCCGCGCGGGTTGTTGATGCGCTTGGCGAGCGCTTCGACCTGGGTGCGGGTGGCGCCGCGCACGGAGAGCATCGGCGTGGCTTCGCCGTGCAGCGGGTTGAGTGCGAGTTCGCGGGCGGCGCGCGTGCCGGCGGCGCCGATGAGCGCGGCGGTGGCGAGGATCTCGTCGATCTGGCCGCGGGCGGCTTCGATGGAACCGGCTTCCTGGATGGCCTTGACCATGTGGACGGCGAGCACGCCCTGCGAGTGGCCGAGCACGGCGACGGGATTGGCGGCGGGAACCGTGTAGCCGAGGTGTTCGAGGTCGATGAGCGCGCCGAGCTGGGTGAGGGCGATGCCTTCGACGGAGGCGGTGGCGTCGGCCGCGGCGCCGAGACGGGCCGGGTTCGGCGTGAAGCCGAACAGGTCGACCGGGCGGCCGGTGGTGGCGAGCAGGTCGGCGTTCACCGGGGTGAGTTTGACGTTCGCCGCCGCGACGTGCGCGTGCAGTGCTTCGGCGAGCGTCGGATCGGTGGTCTGGTCGGCGAGCGCGACCGGCCACGGCGTGGACTGTCCGGCGAAGGCGAGGGCGTGGGCCTCGCCGCCGGCGAGTCGGTTGAGGAAGAAGGTGGTCATGGTGTTCCTATCTTGCGTTGTTGATACTTGCGTTCTGTTGTGCGTTGTGCGGCCGTCACGTCAGAGCGGCTGGTTGCCGTGGTGCTTGTCGACCGTGCGCGTGCGGCGTTTGCCGGCGAGCGTGGCGAGCGATTCCGTGATGGCCTCGCGGGTCTGTTCGGGGTCGATCATCGCGTCGATCTGCCCGAGTTCCAGCGAGAGGTTCGCGTTGACGGTGGTCTCCTCGTATTCGTCGATGTACCGCTTGCGCAGCGCTTCGACGTCCTTGCCGGACGCCTTGGCCTTGGCGAGGTCGTGACGGTGGATGATGTTGACCGCCCCGGCGGCGCCGAGCACGGCGATCTGCGAGGACGGCCAGGCGAAGTTCATGTCGGCGCCGATCGCCTTCGACCCCATCACGATGTACGCGCCGCCGAACGCCTTGCGCAATACGACGGTGACGAGCGGCACCTGCGCGTTCGCGTACGCGTAGATGACCTTGGCGCCGCGGCGGATGATGCCCGCATGCTCCTGTTCGGCGCCGGGCTTGTAGCCGGGCGTGTCCACGAGCGTGATGACGGGCAGGTTGAACGCGTCGCACAGGCGCACGAAGCGTGCGATCTTTTCGGAGGAATCCACGTCGAGGATGCCGGCGTTGACGTTCGGCTGGTTCGCGATGACGCCCACCGGGCGCCCTTCGACGCAGGCGAAGCCGACGATCGCGGAGGCGGCGAACAGTTCATGCACCTGCACGAATTCGCCATAGTCGACGATGCAGCGGATCACGTCGAGCATGTCGTAGGGCTGGCGGTCATTGTCGGGCACGATGGTGGTCAGACGCCGTGCGGTCTCGCGTTCGGAGCGCGTGGCGGCGTACGCGTAGGTAGGCGGCTGCTCGCCGCAATTGGACGGCAGGTAGGCGAGCACGGTGCGCGCGTAGTCGATGGCGTCGGATTCGTCCGCGCCGAGGTAGTGGGCGACGCCAGACTTGCGGTTGTGCACCTCGCCGCCGCCGAGGTCGGCCATGGAGATCGTCTCGCCGGTGGCGGCCTTGACGACGTCCGGCCCGGTGACGAACATGTCGGAGTTCTCGCGCGTCATGATGATGAGGTCGGTCAACGCCGGGCAGTAGACGGCGCCGCCCGCGCACGGTCCGAGGATCAGCGAGATCTGCGGCACGAATCCGCTCGCCTCGCAGGTCTTGCGGAAGATGCGGCCGTATTGGGTGAGCGCGGCGACGCCTTCCTGGATGCGCGCGCCGCCCGAGTCCACGATGGCGACGATCGGCACGCCGAGCGAGATGGCCAGATCCATGAGATGGCAGATCTTCTCGCCCTCCGCGGTACCGAGCGTGCCGCCCTTGACGGAGAAGTCCTGCGCGTAGACGGCGACCTTACGCCCGTAGACCTTGCCGAAGCCGGTGATGACGGCGGCGCCGGCCTTGCCGGCGTTGATGTCGCCGCCCTGGAAGCGGCCGATCTCCTCGAAGGTACCGGTGTCGAACAGCAGGTCGAGGCGTTCGCGCGCGGTCTTCTTGTGTTTGGCGTGCTGCTTGTCGCGGGCGCGCTCCTCGGCGGCGCGCGCGAGTTCGGCGGCCTTGGCGACGGCCGCGCGCAACGGCTGGCGGCCGTCGCCCCCGCCCTGCGTTTCGGGCTGGGCCACGGCCTGGCGTACCGCCTCGAGGTTCACGATGTCGGTCATTGCGCGTTCTCCTTCCCCTCGCCGTCATGGCCGTCCGCCGCACGCCCCGCATGGCCGGTCGAGCCGGACGCCCCAACCACGTCCAGCGTGACCAACGTATCGCCCGCCTCGACGCCGTCCGCCGGGCCGACGAAGATCTTCTTGACCGTGCCGGCCGCAGGCGCGTACACGTAGTTCTCCATCTTCATGGATTCCAATACGACGAGCAGATCGCCCTTGGCCACCTGCTGGCCTTCGGCCACGTTGATGCGCGTGACGACGGCCTGCATCGGCGAGGCGATGACGCCCGACTTGGCGCCGTCGTCGACGCTTGCGCGCGCCGAACCGGCGCCCACGTGCGAGCCGGAGCCGCGCAACGGCTGCGTGGGCCGCTGCACGCCACGCACGCGTGAGCCGCCGGTGAGGTCGGCGACGATGTCGGATGGCACGGTGAGTTTGACGCGCCGGTCGTTCATCTCGATGACGAACGTCTCGGTCTCGACGCGTTTCGCGTCCTCGCCGCCGGAGAGCGACGCCGGCTGCCCGCCGCGCGCCGCGTCCGCCTCGCGGTTGAGGTACGTGCGTTCCAGCCATTTCGTGCTCACATCGAACGCGTGCCCGTGCTCGGCGGTGAACGCGTCGTTGCGGAAGATCTCCTTGAACAGCGGGATCGGCGTCGGCACGCCTTCGATGACCATTTCGTCGAGCACGCGGCGCACGCGCGCGACGGCGGCGGCACGGTCCTGCGCGGTGACTACGACCTTGCCCATCATCGAATCGAACTTCGGCGAGACGGTGTCGCCTTCGACGACGCCCGTGTCGATGCGCACGCCGGGACCGGACGGCCAGACGATGCGCTCCAGCGTGCCGGCCGACGGCGTGAGGTTCGTGGCCGGATCCTCGGAGGTGATGCGCAGCTCGAAGCTGTGGCCGCGCGGTTCGGGCGCGGGCGTCAGGTTCCCGCCGGCCGCGATGACGAGCTGTTCGCGCACCAGGTCGAGCCCGCACACCTCTTCGGAGACGGTGTGTTCGACCTGCAGTCGCGGATTGACCTCGAGGAAGTAGACCTTGCCGTTCGGGGTGACCATGAACTCGCAGGTGCCGAGCCCCGTGTACCCGACCGTCTCGAACAGGCTGCGCGAATACTCCTTGAGCGTGTCGGTCACCTTGCCGGAAAGGTACGGCGCCGGCGCCTCCTCGACGAGCTTCTGGTTGCGCCGCTGCAGCGAGCAGTCGCGCGTGGAGTACACGGTGAAGTTCCCGTGGCAGTCGCGCCCGGATTGCGTTTCGACGTGGCGTGCCTTGTCGATGAACTTCTCGATGAAGTATTCGTCGAGGTCGCCGCCTTCGAGCGCGTCATGGTTGGTGTAGAAGCGGCGCAGCTCCTCGTCATCGCGTACCACGGTGATGCCGTGGCCGCCGCCGCCGTCCGTGCGCTTCATCATGATCGGATAGCCGTGCGTGTGCGCGAAGTCGAGCAGCGTTCGGATGTCCTTGACCGGTTCGGACAGGCCGGGCACGGGCGGCACCTTGGCGCGCGTGGCGACGCGGCGTGCGGTGATCTTGTCGCCGAGTTCGGTGAGCGCCGTGCGGTGCGGGCCCACCCAGACCGCCCCGGCCTCCTCGACCTTGGCGGCGAAGGACGGCACTTCGGACAGGAACCCGTAGCCGGGGTGCACGGCGTCCGCGCCGGAGCGGTGCAGGATGTCGATGAGGAGGTTCTCGTTGAGATACGTGTCCTGATAGGTGTCGCCGGGCAGCAGGTAGGCCTCGTCGGCCAGACCGACGTACTGCGCGTCACGATCCTGTTCCGAGTACACGGCCACCGTGGCGATGCCCATTTCGCGCGCGGTCCTGACGACGCGCATGGCGATCTCGCCGCGATTGGCGATGAGTAGTTTGTTGACGGATTGCCCCATGCTCCACGATTCTGCCCCCCTGAACTGACGCTTTCAATCGAATCGTCTACAAAACGGGCGTCGTTCTTTTGTCGCCTTCCACAAACGTCACCGTAGCCTTGCGGTTTTATCCTCGGTTGCAACATCGCACGGCCATGGCGTCCCCGCCGTCGCCCGGCGTCCGCGCGATGCCGGCCTCCCGTATGCGGGGCCGACCGTCTTATGAAGGGAATCATCATGCAGTCCAATACCCCCGCGGCCCGTACGAAGGCCACCTCCAAGGCCGTCTCGACCGCGCGCCGCATCGTGTCCGTATCGTGGAAGCCGGCCCTGTTCGCCGTGCTCATGTGGGTCTCCGCCGCCGCGGGCGAGATCCCGGTGCCCGGCACGCCGGTGCCGATCACGTTGCAGACGTTCGTCGTGATGCTCGCCGGCCTCATGCTCACATGGCGTCAGGCGGGTTCGGCCGTCGCCGCGTATCTGGCGGCCGGCGCGCTCGGCCTGCCCGTGTTCGCCGGCGGCGCGTCGACGATGGCGCTGCTCGGCCCGAGCGCAGGCTTCCTCATCGGCTTCCTGCCCGGCGTGGTCGTCATCGCCCTCGTCAGGGGCCGTGCGGCCCAGCGCGGCGAGAGCGCCGCACGCACGCTGTTCACCGCGCTGCGCTACTTCGCCGCCGCGATCCTGGGCGGCGTGGGCGTCGTGTATCTGTTCGGCGTGCTCGTCCAGTCCGCGCTGACCGGTGCGCCCATCCTCGCCGTGACCATCGCCTCGATGGCCTTCATCATCGGCGACATCGTCAAGGCGTTCGTCGCCGCCGCCGTCGCCGCCGGTCTGGCGCGTCTGCGTTGAGCGCGTCTCGCCGGTGCGCACGTGCCGCGCGGCACCGGCGAGACGCGCCACGTCGCTACTGCTGCAGCAGGCCGACCTCGCTGGCCAGCAGCGCGCGCACGTCGCCGTCGTCGGTGCGCACGCTGATCGACGCATCGTCGTTCAATGCGACGACCTCGCCGTGCACGGCGGTGCCGTCGATGAGCTGCGCGTCGACGACGCGTCCCATCATCCAGCACACGTGACGCATCTCCGTGCGCATCCTGCCAGCCTCGGGGCCCGGCGCCTCCACGAACGCGCCGAGACGTTCGCGCAACGAGACCACATAACGCGAGACGATCATGTCGCGCAGGTCGTCGACCGGCGGCAGCGGACCGACGTTCATCTGCAGCGACGTGGCCTGCGGCGTGGGCAGATGGTCGGCGGGCATCGTCAGATTGAGGCCGACGCTGACCACCAGCGCACGCCGCGTGGAGTCGTCGGGCAGCGGCTGCACTTCGGCGACGGTGCCGCCGAGCTTGAGTCCATGGCAGTACACGTCGTTCGGCCACTTCAACCGGAATCCGCAATCCTCCTCGAACGGGCGTGCGCCGCATGCGTCGATGGCGCCTTCGAGCGCGTCGAGCGTGGAGAGGCCAGCCAGCATCGCCAACCACCCGTTGACCATCTCGTCATCGGCTACGGCGGAGGGGATCACGCTCACGAACGTCGCGGTCAACGACTTGCCCGGCGCGGTGATCCATTGCCGGCCGAACCGCACGAGCGCATTGTTCAGATAGTCGGCGGCGATCACGGTGACGGGCAGCCGGCCGCCGCCGTCCAACGCGATCTCGTGGCGTTCGATCATGTCGCGCGCGTCGGCATGCGTCGACCCGGATTCGGCGAGCGATACGACCTTGTCCGCAACGGCGCGTGTTTCCTCAAGTCGCGGCGCTGCGACCTTCAACAGTGACATCATGGGCTTCACCATACGCCCCACCCCTCCCCCGCGTCAACACGACCCGTTCACGCACCGGAACCATGGGCTGGTGGGCGCTCTGCCGCGACGGGCGCGACTGTAGAATACTTCCCTATGAGCGATGTCACAGCGAATCCCCCCGAACCGAATGCACCGGCCATGCCGCATCGCGGCGGCCTCTCGCGGATCGCGGCGGCGGCGCGGTGGGCGCTGGCCGCGGCCGCATGCCTGTGGCTGGCCTGGTGCACGGCCGTCGGCCCGCTGTACTGGGAGGATTCCTCGATCGCACGCTTCGGCTGGGTGAACGCGTTGTACGGCGTCATCGCGTTCGTCATCTCCATGCTGCTCGTCATCGCGCTGGTGCGCGTGGGGCGCGGTCTGCCGCCGTTCCGGTGGCGTGCGGGCCGCACGGGCCGTACGGGTACGGGCGCTGTCGGTGCCGCGCACGAGCGTGCGTGCGGCGCCGGCGCCGCGCCGGTCGCGCACGGCTGGCGGGCGCGCGTGCGTACGGCGCTGCGCCACGTGCGCGCGTTCCTCTCACGCTGGATCGTCCGCCTCACCGACCGCCGTTGGAAACTGTGGACGATATTCCTTCTCGGCTGGCTGTGGGCGCCGACCACGCTGCTCGCCGCGTTCGGCGCGGACCTGCGCAGCCAGGCGCGCGAGTTCAGCTGGGCGTGGAACCAGTGGACGGGATTGAAGCAGCCGTACATCGGGTTCTTCTCGTTCGCCCCGATGGACATCTACCCCACCGCGCACTACCTGTGGCCCGCCGATCCCACGTATCTGACCGATCAGCACAACATCGTGCTCACCCTGTTCTACGGCGCGACGATGGCCGCCAGCCGGTATCTGACCGGATCGAACGATTGGGGCGTGATCGTGCTCGCCGCGGCGCAGTTCCTGTTCGCCGTGTGCTGCACGGCCGCGACCGCGCACCGCTTCCTCAACCTGCCGTGGCTGCGCCGCGCCGGCGTTCGGGCCGCGCGCGGCGACTTCGCGCATCCCGAACGCGGCGGACTGTTCCGCCCGCGCACGTTCGCCCGCCCCGAACGGGGCGTGCGTCCCGTCCTGCCGCCCGAAGCGGCGCACGCGGGCGCACGCGTGGCGGTCATCGTGTTCTTCCTCGTCTGCCCGCTCGCCGTGTTCTCCACGATTTCGTTGACGAAATCCCCGCTGTTCGCGTTCGCGTTCCTGTGGGCGTTCGGCTTCTGGTACGAACTGTACGCGACGGGCGGCGACGCCGAATCCCGCTTCCCGATGGCCCGCCGCATCGTCCGTCTGCCGCGTCGTACGCTGCTCGCGTTCGTCGCGGCGAACTGCGTGATGCTCGTCTCGGCGAAATACGCATGGTATGTGCTCGCTTTCGAGTTCGTGCTCGCCTTGCTCGCCGACCGCCGCCGATGGGCCACCTACGTGGTCGCGCTGCTGCTGCCGACGGTGCTCATCCACGGCGGCATCTCGATGGCGATATCGTCCGGGGCGATCATCGGCGGCGACCCGATCGAAAGCCACGGCGTGCAGCTGCAGATGATCGCGCGCGTCGCCCAGCGCGACCCCGATTCGATACCCGACTCCGCGCGCGAGGAGCTCGCCCCCGTGTTCAATCTCGACCAGATGGCCGACGCGTACTTCCCGCAGGACGCGGACCCGGTGAAGTCGTCGGGCATCCAGTCGAAGAAGGTGAGCTATCGCTGGCGGTCGGTGAAGCCGGAGGATATGGACGGATTCAACAAGGCGTGGCTGGAGATCGTCAAGGCGAATCCGGTGGTGGCCTTCGACGCGTTGATGGCGAAATGCTACGGGTACTTCGATGTGGCGGACATGCCGTACGTGTCGATGAGCTACTACGTGGGCAGCGACTACGTGCAGAAGAATTCGACATGGATCAGATACGTGAACCATGATTGGCGTTCGAAGGTGGCGGACGCGGCTGACGCGTGGGGCGCGGTCCCCATGCTCGGCTGGGTGACGCACGGCAATTTCTATGTGATTCTCACGCTGCTCGTCGGCGCGGCCGAGGTGGTGCTGCGCCGCTGGCGGGCGCTCGCCTGGCACCTTCCGCTGCTGCTGCTCATGGGCGTGATGATCACCGCGCCCGCGAACAATTTCGAACGCCACATGCTGCCGGTCGCCTTCTGCTTCGGCTTCCTGTGCCTCACCTTCTGGCGTGATTCGCGCACAGACGCGGCGCACAGGTAGCCGCGGCCGACACAGCGACGGCCGCGCCGCCTCGCCGACATCTAGTCTATGACGCGTCGGCCCCGCGCATGAACCACCGCCATGCCGGTATCTGGTGGATGACGCCGCCCTCCCGTTCGTAGTCGCGTTCGTCGCCGTCCGCCACGATGATGGTTCCTTCGGAAAGCCCCTGTTCCTCCATCAGCTCCCACAGAGCCCTCGTCTCACGCCGTCGGGTGGCCTCGTCATCCATGTTCGCCGTGACCTGATACAGCTCGTACGCGCTGCCCTCCAGCGCGTCCCCAACCACGAAATCCACTTCGTAGCCGTGTTCCCTGGTGTGGTAGGAGGAGATGCCGTCCCGCCTGAAACCGATGGTTCGCCGCCGCAGTTCCAGGTACACGGCGTCCTCCAGCCGCTGTCCCATATCATCGACGTTCGCCCCGGACACGGCGACGGCCAGACCCGGGTCCACGGCGTAGACCTTCGGCGTCATCGTGGTCCGCTCGCTCAGCGAAACCGAGAATTCGCGCATGCGGAACAGCAGGTACGCGTTTTCGAAGTATCCCATCAAATCGCCGAGCAGCTCACGACTGGTGCCTATGCCCAGGGAGCGCAGGTCGTTCTCCACTTTGCGTATCGGCATCCGTTTGCCGTTGGAGCCGAGCGCGCGCCGCGCGAGCGCTGCGGCGACGCGGGGACGCGCCACGTCATGGCGCTCGACCACATCACGGGCGACCACGCGCTGCGCATATGATTGCAGCAATGCGATGCGCTGGGGGGCGGGCAGCCCGGCGACGGCCGGGAATCCTCCCTGATTCAGGTAGTTCCTCATCGCATTGGCCAGTATGAGCCGTTCCGTCCTGTCGTATCCGTCCGCATCGTCGTGTCCGTCCGCGTCGAGCAGTCCACGCGAGGTGACGAACTCGCGGAACGAGTACGGCAGCAGTTCGAAATCGAGCGCGCGCCCGCGGAACTCCGTGGCGATTTCCGTCGACAGCATCTTGGAGGATGACCCGGTCACGTAGATCGTGGCCTTCGTGGTGTCGACCACGCGTCTCAGCCATGCGCCCCAGCCGTCCATCTCCTGCAGTTCGTCGAAGAACAGGTACGCGCCTTCCTTCACCGCTTCGGGATACCTGCCGTAGAATGCGGCGAGCACCGCATCTCCCGTCGCCGGGGTGATCGTTCCCAGACGATCGTCCTCGAAGTTGAAATAGCAGATGCGGTCCGCGCCGACGCCTGAGTCCAGCAGCGACTCCATCTCCTGAAACAGCCGATAGCTCTTGCCGCTCCGCCTCATTCCGGTGACCACTTTGACGAGGTTGCCCACCTTCGGCCGGGCGGGTGCGCCCATATCCAACTCACGATGGACGATAGGGCGGAAGTCGTCGAGATCGAAATCCCGTATCTTCTCGTCGATTACCGGATTCGTCATTGCCGACCTCCCCCACGTAAATCAAACTGGTAGCTTTATCTTACCAGATAATGTAAAACTGGTATGTTGACCTTACCAGTTTGCGTGGAGCAGTGGCGCTCCACACTTGTGCCTGAATCCCCATATACGTCACGTGTGGAGAGGCCACTCTCCACACTTTCACCTCTCCCGACCCGTTACGCATCGTGTGGAGCGATGACATGGATGTCGACCTCAGGCTTACATCGCGCATCGTCATCGGCGCGTCACCCATACTCCATGCTGCGATTATGGAATCGTTCCGCAACGATGCGGGATACCCACCGAAAGGAACGGCCATGAGAAACGACTTCTCGCCCTGTTATCAGGAATCACGCTTCCCGTGGTATTCGTCGTGATCGATGATGTGAGGAGCTACCTTGGGTACGACAACACGATTCGCTGAACGTCTCTTTCTACTGATAGGCACCATATGCATAATCATTGCGCTCGTCGGATGCACCACGAATATGTTCGGCGGACATGACACGGACACGAACGCCAAGACGACCGACGGCTACGACCTCAACACCAGTTATTCCACGGAACTGAACACCGTACGATCGCAATTGCGCAGCGCCGGCGACGAAGGCAAGCTGGGCTCGTCGATCCTTGAGGACGGTGTCGTGACCGAGAGCGAGCTGAACGAACTCAAGGAGCAATACGATCAATGCTTCATCGACCATGGATACGACCCCGGATCCTTCGACTTCGATAAGACCGGTGCCGGAAGCGTCTATCCGCCGTCAGGCCTATCCGAAGAAGAGAGATCGGCCTGGGGAGAACGGACCAACGAGGTCCAGCAGACCTGCGATCAACGTAACGGCACCGCGGCCATCCGAAGTCTGGTCGCCTCGGTCCAGATGAATCCGGACAACAAGGATATCCGGAAGACCATCATCGCCTGCCTGATCGAGAAGGGACTCGTGGATAGAGGTTACACGGTCAACGACTACGACACCGATCTCGCCAACGGATCAGGCCCCTTCTCCGCGGAGAACGCCAACGATGCCGACTACCAGAACAGTCTTCGTCAATGCCAATCCTGAACCGCCACATCATCCATCCATATCGACGCCGTTCGCATCGGAACCGGCAAGAAGGCACCTACGGCACTTGTCAAGTGATGGACCAACAGCAGTAGAATGAAAAACGATAAGGACCAAGGTAGTGCAAGGAAGCCGTATCGAACCGCGGTCCGTACTCATGAAGGGAGCACCGATGCGTCACATACGTCATATGTGCAGGATCGTCGCGACGATGGGCATCGTGGCCCTGTCGCTCGCCATGGCGTCCTGCGGGCAATCCACGGCGACGGATGCGCAGCCGGAGTTCACCGGCCCGTACGCCGCCGAATTCCGCAAGAACTACGAGGAGACCGACAACACGCTGGTCAAGGGCATCCTCAAGGATTCGAAGATCACCGACGCGGAGTTCGAGGAGTTCAAATCCGCGTACGTCTCCTGCATGAAGGAGCAGGGCCTGATCTGGGACTACACGGACACCGGCGAGACCACGGGCAGCGCCACCGGAGCCGACGTCAGCGCGGAGGAACTGCATCGCGCCACCGACGTGTGCAATCCCAAGACCGGGTACATGCAGCTCATACCCCTGTACGACTCCCTGCACTCCAACCCGGACAACCTAGCCCCGGACGAGCTCGAGAAGCGGGCGCTCGCCTGTCTGGTGAAGCACGGCTACGCGCCGCAGGACATGACCCTGCAGGAATACCAGGACATCAACCGCGACAACGACCGGTTCATGGCCACGTTCGGCAAGTACATGGACAATACCTCGCCCGACTATCAGCAGTTCTACGCCTGCATGCAGGACCCGGTCAACGCCGGCTGACAGCCATCAGCCGCCGGCCCCGCCGGTACCCGTCATCCCCCGGACGACGGCGACGCACGCCGCGCACCGCGCGCACGGCATAGAGTGGGAAGCGGGAACAAGGCAGACGGCCGGCGACGACGCACGGCCGACAAACCGAACAACCGGCAGACCGGCAAATCCAAGGAGGGGACACGATGCGGGGCAAGAAGGGAACCAAGACGCGCAAAGGCGCCACGCCCGCGCGCACGGGCGTCACCATATCCGTGATCGTCCTGTTGGCGGCGCTGCTGCTGTCGTCGGGACTGGCCGGCGGCTTCCTGCTCACACGCTCGCGCATCCCCCAATCGTTGGAGTCGAAGACCCCGGCCGGCAGCATGAAGGTCACGTCCACACGATTCGACGACTCGCGCTCCGTCCAGCTCACCTTGACGCTCGGCTCCTCCTCGACGATCGTCTCGCCCGTGTCCGGCACGGTCACGTCCACCGCCTGCGCGAAAGGCGCGACCGTCACATCCGGCTCCGCCCCGATCGCCGTGGACGCCGTGCCCCAGCTCGCGCTCAACACCGCAACCCCACCGTACCGCCGCCTGACCAGCGGCACGCGGGGACCGGACGCCCGCGCGCTGAACGACGCGTTGCGCGCGCTCGGCTACGCCGCACCGGACTCCGACTGGTTCGTCTGGGATTCCATCGTCGCGTACAACGCGCTCGCGGACAGCGTCGGCGGCCGTCGCATCACCAAGGAGGGCGGTTGGGCCATCGACCCCTCGTTCTTCATCTGGCTTCCCGCGTCCGCCGTGACCGTCGCCGACTGCCGGGCCGCGGTCGGGCGGCAGATCACGCAGGGCGCGGACCTGTTCGTCACCTCCGCCATGCCCGTCAAGGCCACGTTCCCGAACTCGCAGACAACGCAATCCGCGCAATCGGGGCAATCATCGCAGTCCACGCAATCGTCGGCCGCCATCGCGGGCGACCGCATCGTCTCCATCAACAAGCAGTACATTCCCGTACCCGCCGGCACGACCGAACTGACCGACCAGACGGCCATGGCGGCGATCACGTCAAGCGCCGAATACCGGCTCGCCGCGATGGGCGGCGGCACGTCGGGCTCCGCACCGGCAGGCACGGACGCGGGCGCAGGGTCAGGCGGCGAAGGAAGCACGATGCAGGTCTCGTTCACGTGGCGTCTCGCGAATCCGATCGAGTCGATCGCGGTGCCGCCATCCGCGTTGTACGACATGTCCGGCGGAACCGCATGCGTGACCGTCACGGGCGAACCCACGCCAGTCACCATCATCGCCTCGCAACTCGGCAAGACGATGGTCTCGCCGGACGGCGTCGACCCGTTCGCCACGGTGGACGTCTCCCCCGCCACCAGCGCACCGTGCCGGAAGTGACGCCATGAGCGACGACACGACCGCTCTCCACGCCACACGCGACGCGAGCAATACGACCACACCCGACATACCCGACGCCCACGACGCCGGCACCGCCAGCAACAGCACCTCCACCGCCACCGACACCACCGACCGCCGCGTCGTCCTCACCGACGTCGGCCACACGTTCGACCCCACCGGCGAGGACATGCTCTTCCGCCACCTGACCGTCACGCTGCTGCCCCGGCACGTGTACGCGCTCACCGGCCCATCCGGCTCCGGCAAATCGACATTGCTGTCGATCATCGCCGGCTGGACCACACCCGCGCGCGGCACCGTGGAACGTTTCGGATGCAACCGCGTCAACTGGGTATTGCAGAACCCGCACGGCGTGGCCCGACGCACCGCGATCGACCACGTATCGTTGCCGTTCATCGCACGAGGCGAACGGCGCACGCAGGCCGAAGCGCACGCGCGCGAACTGCTCGACGCGTTCGGTCTGGAATCGCTCGCCGGCAAACGGTTCCGCGACCTGTCCGGAGGCGAGGCGCAGCGGCTCATGCTCGCACGCGGCGTGGCCAGCGGCGCCGACCTCATGCTCGTCGACGAGCCGACCGCACAGCTCGACCTCAACACCGCCGCCACCGTGAACGCGCGACTGCACGCGCTGTCGCTCGGCGGCGCGATCGTCGTGGTCGCCACGCACGACCCGCGCACGCGCGACGCATGCACCGATCTCATCGACCTCGGCGACTGGCAGTAGGAGGGGAACATCATGAACGAACCGATTCCCCACGGCACCACGCCGCACCG
This sequence comes from Bifidobacterium aesculapii, assembly GCF_001417815.1. Lineage (GTDB taxonomy): Bacteria > Actinomycetota > Actinomycetes > Actinomycetales > Bifidobacteriaceae > Bifidobacterium > Bifidobacterium aesculapii. Next base: position 2,498 of record NZ_BCFK01000055.1, on the reverse strand, counting down.
CACACCGCGCATGCGCCTGACCGGCATCCTCGACGAAGCCATACGCAACCTCGCCTCCGGCACGACGCACATGTGCGCGATGGCCGTCACCCTCGCCTGCCTCATCCTCCTGTGCACGGGCGCCGACCTCGCGTCAATCACGTCGATCCAGCGCCGCGCGGACGCGTTCGTCGCGTCCGGCGGCTCCACCACCATCATCACGTACAACGATCACATCGACGGCACCGCATGCGACCGTCTCGCCTCGCTCGACGGCGTCATCGCCGCCGGCGCGGTGCGCGATTCGACCTCGCGGCTCACGTTCGCCGCACTGCCGTCGACCGGCGTGCCCACGTTCGAGGCGACGCCGGGCGCCGTCGGCGTGTTCGCGAACGCGACGACCGACGCGCGCGACACCGTCCGCACTACACCGCGCATGATGGACGGCGTATGGCTGTCCTCGGACGCTGCCGAACCGATCGCCGCGCACGCCGGATCGACGATCACGTTGCGCGACGACACGACGGCGCGCGTCGCCGGAGTCTACGACTGGCCCGACGACGGACGCCAAAGCGGATTCACGTACGCGGCGGTCACGCCCGTACCCGCGGGCGACGGCGACCTGTTCGACCAATGCTGGGTGAAGGCGTGGCCGGTGCCGGACGGCATCGAATCGTTGCTGCGCGTCGTCACCGTGGGCGACGCCTCGAACACGCAGGAACGGCCGACGATCTCCCAACTCAACACGTCCGAAGGACGCACGTTCGACGCGACCGCCGCGTTCCGTACAAGATTGACCGCGATCGCGCCGATCGTGGCGGGCGCGATCGCGCTCATGGCGGGATTCCTCGCCGTATGGCTGCGGCGTCTCGAACTCGCCTCAGCATTGCATTGCGGCGTGCCGAAACCGGCGATGATCGTGCAGACGCTCGTCGAAACGTGCGTGTGGGCGTGCGTCGCGATGCTGCTGTGCGCGCCGGTACTGGCGTGGATGTGGCTGGAGAACACGGATGCGGACGCGCACGCCCTCGCGGACACGCTGCTGCGCGTGCCCGCCGCCGCATACGTGGGCGTGATGGCGGGCGCGCTGCTCGGCGCGTGCCTGATCCGAGAGCGGAGCCTGTTCCGGTATTTCAAGAACCGGTGACGTACCGTTCGTATGGACGACTCGTTGCGCGCGCTCGGTTACGCCGCGCCGAATCACTACACTGGTGTGCATGACTGATTTTCTCGACTTGTTGACGCGTGACGACGGCTCCAATCCCGAAAACGGTATCGTCGGAGGCGGGGATGCGCGTGCACGGTTGAATCAGATCACGTTCGAATGTCTGACGTCCGGATTGAGCGACGGGCGTGTGGCGTCGCTGCTGCGCGCGCTCGGTTTCGACGGTGATTTCGCCTGTTTCGCGATTGCGGGAAAGCCCGCCGCCACCGTGCAGGCGACGGTGCAGCAGGTGAACCGCAAGGTCATCGATTTGGGGGGTGACGCGCCGCTGATTGGCGTGCGCGACGGTGAGGTGGCGGCTCTGATCGCCGTGAAGGCCGCGGTGAGACCTGAAGTGACGTGTACTGCGGTATCCGACTGTTTCGACACCGATGCGGCACCACTGTGCCTCGGTCCGGTGCGTCACGGCGTGCCCGGCGCGGCGGCGACGTTGACGGCCGCGTTGACGACGTTGCGTGCGTCCGCCGCGCTCGCGCCGATACGCACGCACGCTTCGTCCGTCGCTGCCGCGGGCGACACCGCTGCCAGCGGCAATGAGACTGCGGATGGCGGTGCGGATGTGAAGACCGCGAAGAAGGCGTTCCCGCCGTCACGGCGCCCTGCCGTGCCGCTGCGTGCGGAGGATGCGCTTCCGGAACGCGCCCTGTTGGGTGACGAGGATGCGCGACGTGAATTGGTCGAGGTGGTGTACGCTTCGCTTGCCGGTGATAATCAGGATGATACGACGATGCTGACCGTGTCCACGTTCCTGGCTTCGGGGGGTTCATTGGAAACCACGGCCCGCACACTGAACGTGCATCCGAATACGGTGCGCTACCGTTTGAAGCGTGCCGCCGACACGACTGGTTGGGACGCGACGAATCCGCGCGAGGCGTATGTGCTGACCACAGCGATCGCGCTGGGCCGTATCAGTGCGGCTTCGCACTGAGAGCGTGCCGGGGCTATAGGGGTTGACGGCACGGCAGGACTGTTGCCGCGTGCTGTTGCGCAGGGGTTTTGTTTGGATTGTTGATTGCGGGTCCGTTGGTCCGGTCCGCTGTCGGCTTGGCACCGGTCTTTTCCGCGGTCCATGTGCGATCGCCATGGTTCGCGGGGAGGGGTTGGTGCCGGGTCGCGGCCGGGTCCGGGTCGTGTGCGGGTCGTGTGCGGGGGCGTCTGCCGGCCGCGTTGCGGATACGGGAGGAGGTCTCCCGGACCGGTGTGCGTGGGGTCTCCCGCATGCATGCGATCGCGCGCGTGGATAAGGGGAAGGCCCGGGGGCGTCGTCGTTCCGCCGGGTTCGCGTGGGTTTCCC
>NZ_BCFK01000054.1 GCF_001417815.1 Bifidobacterium aesculapii | reverse complement strand
TAACACGAAGCCCGGAGAGCACACCGCCCCCGGGCTTCACCCATATGTATGCAGGCTACGACCGCTAAGACACGTGGATTGCATCGCAATCAATCAGCAAGGTACAGCGGTGGTGCGTCGTGAGTCTGCACGATGCACCACCGCACGGATTCACAGTCCCAGGAACATGCGGATATCCTTGATCTCCTCGTGATTAATCGAGTGCCCCATACCTGGGTATTCCCGATATTCCAGTTTCCCTGTAGTATCCAGCACACGACGAGCGGTGCGCTGATCCTTCTGCGGAATCGTGTGATCGTCGGCACCGTACAACAGCAGGAAACGCGTAGACGAATCGAAGCCGGTGAGATCGGTAGTTTCCTCCCCTTGGAACGACGGGCTCATCAATACCGCTGCGTCGAATACATCAGGGTGTTCACGCACGATACGGTACGACATGTAGCCGCCCTGCGAGAATCCGACGAGGATCTTCTTGCGGCTGGCGAACAAAGGCGAGTCGAGCAGCTCCACGACGGCATCACCCACACGCGAACATTCGCGTCGGCGCTCCTCGACCCCGCACCCGTCCGGATACCAGTACGCGCCGCCCATATATGGCCGGTCGTAGGTGGCTCGAAAGGAGAGATAGCTTGGTGCTGCGGTGAGTGGATGCGGATCGGCGTTGCCGGTGGAGCCATGGGAATCGGATGGTTGATGGGCATCGGGCGCCTGGCCTTCGTCGTGCGGGCCAGTGGCATACACCGCCTCGATGACGCGTACCATCTCATGCTCGTCGTTGCCGTACCCGTGGAACATGACGAACAGTCGGTCGTCGTGCTTTCCCGCCGTATCCGGGGGAATCGTATCGATTCGCTGCAATGCGCTGAGCCGCATGATTGCTCCAATCCCTTGTCCTACGGGCGTTCGCCCTTGCCTCCAGTGTACGAGGAGGACGTACGAGGCGACATCGTGGATGCAGTCGGTCGACGATTGCCTTCGCGCCAGTATGCTTCGAATGAGTGTTCCGGATTCGGAACGGAATGTGCCGCATCGGACCTGCTGACATCCGTCACGATGGCATCGCTACCATAGGAGATGCATTCTGAAGAGGACGGGAAACGGGAATGTGACGTGCAGGAGCGTGGCGATGACACTAGATGCATGCGAAACGAGTGATATGGACAATGCGGCGCGCCGGGATGCGGGATTGCCGTACCACTATGACGATCCGGCGATCATGGACGGGCAGCTCGCTTGGCAGGACAAACTGTGGGAATACAACCAGACCAGACCCACCGAACAGGAGCGTCGCGCCGAACTGCTCAAGGACATGTGCGCCGAAGTCGGCGAAGGCGCGCACGTCGAAACGCCGTTGCACGCGAACAACGGATGCCGCCGCGTGCACCTTGGCAAGGGCATCTACATCAACGCGTTCATGAGCATGGTCGATGATGCGGGGATTTGGATCGGCGACTATGCGATGTTCGGACCATCCGTCACCATCGCCACAGCCGGCCACCCCATTCTGCCCATCCTGCGCGAGCATCATTACACGTACGCGCTGCCCGTGCATATCGGGCGCAACGTGTGGGTCGGCTCCAACGTGAGCATTCTGCCGGGCGTGACCATTGGCGACAACAGTGTGATCGGCGCCGGTTCCGTCGTCACGCGCGACATTCCCGCGAACGTCGTCGCCGTCGGCAACCCGTGCCGCGTGCTGCGCGCGATCAACGATACCGACAATCCCGTTGACGATAATTCGCCTCGTTCGGATTCCCGTCCCGCAGCCTGACGAGACGTCGAGCCAACGATTCGATGACGAACACGGCGGGCAGCTGGCTGGTCGCGTTATAGCCGCCATTGACGCGTTCCGACGACAAGCCGGCGGCGAACGACCAATCGCACAGTCCTGCAAGCGTGCTGCCGGGCGTGTTCGTCAGCGCGAGCAACGTCGCACCGCGCGCCGCGAACCCCTCCATCAGTTCCAGCAGTTTCGGTGTCTCGCCGCTCTCCGACACGGCGACGACCGCCATGGTTTCCTTCGCGAAGGTGGAGACCGGATAGAACGCGTCCGTCAGCCCGATGGCGAACATGCCCATATTGGCGAACAGTCGTGCGCCGTAATCGGCGATGGTGCCGGACGAGCCCTCGCCGACGAACACAATCGGATCGGCATCCGCCAACAGCGCCGTCGCCTCGCCGAGCAATGACTCGAACGCAGGGGAGTCGGTGCGGGAGAAGAACAGCGACAGTTTGCCCAGATCGGCCTGCGGGGCAGGCGACGTACCCTGACCGGCCGCGGCTTCACGCGCCGCCTCCCTGAACGCGTCGAAACCATCGAAGCTCATCCGCGCGCACCAGCGCATCACCGTGGACGGCGACACGTACGTGGCCGCGGCGAGCTCGCGCACCGACATGTACGCCGCCGATTCCAGATGCGTGGAAACGAACCGGCATATCGTGAGCTCCATCCGGTTGCAACGCGCAAGCTGCTCAAAGGTGAACATGGCCCTTACTGTAATACGGTGGAATCCGTCGTCATCACGGACGTCACCGGTATATACCTGTGCAAGGTGAACGGAAGGTGACGCGCGGGGGACGGGCGGTGCGGCATGCGTCCCGAAAATGGTCTATAGTCGGATAGGTCACGTTAGTGGCCACCTTATCCGCTTCACGCACGAAAGGTGAGCCGTGTCAACTGAACAGGAACCGGCGGAGACGCCGATGCTCGGCAAAAGCGTCATCTCGCTCGACGATCTTTCCCTTCCCCAAATCACCGATTTGCTGCACAAGGCGCAGTACATCGATACGCATCGCAAGGAAGTGGCGCATACCTGCGACGGCAGGGTGCTCGCCACCCTGTTCTATGAGCCGTCCACTCGCACGCGCCTGAGTTTCGAGACCGCGATGCTGCGTCTCGGAGGCAAGGTCATCGGCTTCGCCGGCGCGCAGCTCGCCTCCGTCACCAAGGGCGAATCCATCGCCGACACGTTGAAGACCGTGTCCAACTACGTCGACGTGGTCGCGATCCGCCACCCGAAGGAGGGCGCCGCGCTCGTCGCCTCCCGAGCCGCCTCCGTGCCCGTCATCAACGCCGGCGACGGCGGCCACATGCACCCCACGCAGACGCTCGCCGACCTCGCCACCCTGCAGTCGCGCTTCGGACGCGTCACCGACCTGACCGTCGGCCTGTGCGGCGACCTCATGTTCGGCCGCACCGTGCACTCGCTCATCGAGACGCTGTGCCGTTTCGGCAACGTGCGTTTCGTGCTCATCAGCCCCGACGAGCTCAAGACCCCGCAGTACGTGCTCGACCGCATCGACGCCACGGAATCCTGCTCCTACGTGGAGGTCAAGGATCTGGCCTCCGTGATCGGCGACCTCGACGTGCTGTACATGACCCGCGTGCAGAAGGAACGTTTCTTCAACGAGGACGACTACCTGCGGCTGCGCGACACCTACATCCTCGACGAGGACAAGCTCTCCCTCGCCAAACCGGACATGGCTGTGCTCCACCCGCTGCCGCGCGTCAACGAGATCGCGGTCGAAGTGGATGACGACCCGCGCGCCGCCTACTTCGAACAGGTGAAGAACGGCATGCTCATGCGCATGGCGCTCGAAAGCACCGTGGTGGGCGACGAACTGCCCGGTTACGAACCGTTCGAAAACAAGGAGGTCCAGGCCTGATGGAGGTCACCAGCGTCCAGAACGGCATCATCATCGACCATGTGCCGGCCGGCACCGCGCTGAAGGTGCTCGAATACCTGAAGATCGATCCCGCGAAGACCAAGCTCGCGCTGATCATGAACACCGACAGCCACCTGTACGGCACGAAGGACATCATCAAGATCGAGGAGGGCGACGGCGAAAGCGACCCGCGCATCGACCTCGACGTGCTCGGCCTCGTCGCACGCACCGCGACGGTCGGCATCGTGCGTGGCGGCACCATCGTCGAGAAGAAGACGCCCACGCTGCCCGAGCATGTGGTGAACATCCTCACCTGCCGCAACCCCAGGTGCGTGACCACCACCGAACGCGGCATCGACCAGATGTTCCATCTGACGCATTCCGAGCGTCAGGAATACCGCTGCGACTACTGCGACGAGGAAGCCAAACTGTAAGGAGCCCGCAATGCCGATGCTGCGCAACATCAAGGTCTGGAACACCGACGAGATCATCGACGTGAAGGTGCCGCTCGCCGCCGACGCACTCGTGGAGGGCGTGCGGAGCGGCACGGACGGGTTCGACGACGTCGAGATCGACGCCACAGGGCTCACGCTCGCCCCCGGGTTCGCCGATCCGCACGTGCACTTCCGCGACCCCGGCCAGACCTACAAGGAGTCCATGGTCTCCGGTTGCGCCGCATCGGCCTCCGGCGGCTATACCGACGTGCTCATCATGCCGAACACCGTGCCCGCGATGGATGGCGAGCCCGTCACCGATCCGGAAGCTCCCGGTGCGAGGGAGGTGCTCGGGGTGGGGCGTACGGACGTCATCGACTTCCTCCAGCACTACGCCACAGACCACGACGTGACCCTGCCCGTGCGCTACGACCTGTGCGTGTGCGCGTCCAAGGGGCGCGCGGGGCGTGAGGCGACCGAACTGGAACGGTGGCGCCGCCACATGCCCGGCGTGGACGACCAGGCCAAGGACGCCGACCAGCTCGCGCACCCGGTGACCGCGATCAGCGACGACGGGTCCGCGGTCACCCCCGAAACCATCGACGACGTGTTCGCGCTCGCCAAGGCATCCGGACTGACGCTCATCGAGCATTGCGAGCATCACGACACGGGCGCGGTGAACGACGGTCCCGTCTCGCGCGCACTCGGCGTGCCCGGCATCCCCGAGGACACCGAGCTGAAGATCGTCGAACGCGACATCGCCAAGGCCCGCGAGACCGGCGTGCACGTGCACTTCCAGCACGTGAGCACCGCCATCAGCTTCGACGCGATCCGCGCCGCCAAGGCCGAAGGTCTGCCCATCACCTGCGAGACCGCGCCGCACTATCTTTCGCTGAGCGACGAGGCGCTGCTCAAGTACGGCACCCTCGCCAAGATGAACCCGCCGCTGCGTTCGGAAGCGGACCGCAAGGCGACCTGCGAGGCCGTGGCCGACGGCACCGTCGACCTGCTCGCCACCGATCATGCGCCGCACACCATGGCGGAGAAGGAGCTCGGATTCCTCGACGCTCCCAACGGCATCATCGGTCTCGAATGCGCGTACGGCGTATGCCACGCCACGCTCGTGGACGGCGGCTACATCTCCGACGAGCGTCTCATCGAGCTTATGAGCGTCGCCCCGATGCGGCTCATGGGGCATGAGGCCACCGACGTGACCGCCCTGCTCGACCGCGAGACCGACGCCTCGCGCGAGCCGGACGCCAAGCGCGTGCTCGACCTGGGGGCGGTGAAGGACACGGACGGCATCGGTCTCGTCGTGCTCGATACGGCCGCCGCATGGACCGTGGACCCGGAGGCCTTCCATTCGAAGGCTCGCAACACCCCGTTCGGCGGCTGGGACGTCACCGGGCGCCCGCTCGCCACCATCATCGGCGGCGCCATGGTCTTCAGCCGTCTGTGAGGTCTGTGACATAACGACATCAGTGACGTCCGTGACCGCATGATTCCAGCGGCGACGTCGCCGGGACAGAGAGCAACCACAAGGAAAGGAAACGTATGGACCGCCTGATCGACGCCATCGAAGCGACGCAGAATCCGAGCGTCGTCGGAATCGACCCCACTGAGGCGCTCGTGCCGCCGCAGGTGGTCGCGAGCTTCGCCGATGAGGTGCGCGACTCGGTCGAGACGCCGGAGGAGCTGCCCGCCGCGCAGCTCGCCGTCGCCTTCTACGAGTTCAACCGCACCATCATCGACGCGGTGGCTGGCATCGTGCCCGCCGTCAAACCCCAGATCGCCATGTACGAGGCGCTCGGCCCCGCCGGCATCGACGTGTACACGATGACCTGCGACTATGCCGCCAGCCGCGGCCTGTACGTGCTCGCCGACGTCAAACGTGGAGACATCGGCTCCACCGCCGCCGCATACGCGCATATGCTCACCGGCGTGGACGGGTTCGACCCGTGGAAGGTGGACGCCGTTACCGTCAACCCGTATCTCGGCACCGACGGCATCACGCCGTTCGTCGACGCCGCCAAGGAAAGCGACAAGGACCTGTTCGTGCTCGTGCGCACGTCCAACCCCTCATCCAGCGAGCTGCAGATGCTCGACCTCGCCGACGGCTCGAAGGTGTACGAGCATGTCGCCGACCTCGTCGAAGGCTGGGGCGCCGATTCGATCGGTGCGCACTGCTACTCGCGCGTCGGCGCGGTCGTCGGCGCCACCCACCCCGAAGAGGGCAAGGCGTTGCGCGCGCGCATGCCGCACACCTTCTTCCTCGTGCCCGGCTACGGCGCACAGGGCGGCACCGCCGCCGACGTGCGCGGCATGTTCGACGCGGACGGCTCCGGCGCCATCGTCAACTCCTCCCGCGGCATCATCGGCGCATGGAGGAAGGACGGACGCTACAACCCGTCCATGTCCGCCGACGACGCGCTGGCGCTCGTCGACGAGACGGCGCGCGACGCCGCCATCCGCATGCGCGACGATCTGCGCGCCGTGCTGTGACGTCCCGCGCCGTTCCCATGCGACGGCGCCATCCAGACAGTTTCCCGATCATCCCGATAGTCCATCCGATAAGGAGCAACATTGACCGCCTTCACCCCGACCTATGACGTGGTGGACGAGGCCGTCGCGGCCGGATACTTCCCGCCGCGCCACCCCGTCGAGATCACCGACGCCGTCGAGCTCACGCCCGGCGTGGTGCGTCTGACGTTCAGGGACCCGTACATCGCGAAGCATGCGCGCCCCGCGCAGTTCGTGAACCTGTTCACCTACGATCCGCTCATGCCGATGCCGCGTCCGTTCGGCGTCAGCGAGACCGACGGCGACTTGGTAAGCGTCATCTTCGCCGTCGTCGGCAAAGGCACCGAAGAGTTCGCCGGACTCGATGCCGGAGACAGCATTCAGGTGTTGGGGCCGCTGGGCAGGCCGTTCGACACGAAGCAGGCCGCGCACTACGTGCTTGTCGCCGGCGGACTCGGCGTGCCGCCGCTCATCTACACGGCACAGCGTCTCGCCGCCGACCCGGCAGCGCGCACCACCGCCGTGTTCGGCTACCGCAACGAGCATTTCGCCGACCGCTTCATCGAACCGTATGCGGACGCTACGGTGAGCATCGACGAATCGGAGGGCAACGTCATCACCCTGCTCGACCGTCTCGAGGCCGATGGCGGTCTGACCGTCGACGGCCTCGACACGGTGATCCTCTCCTGCGGCCCGCTGCCGATGATGAAGGCCGTCGCCGCATGGGCCGCGAAACGCGATCTGGCTTGCCAGCTGAGCATGGAGCAGCGCATGGGCTGCGGCTACGGCACATGCGTGCTGTGCACCGTCGACACCGTCGACGGACGACTGAAGGTGTGCGCCGACGGACCGGTGTTCACCCGCGAACGGCTCGGATGGGGGGAGTGACGATGACCGACGGCAAGCACATCAATCTGTACGAGGAGCACGAGTGGAAGCACCCCACGCAGGTCGCGGGAGTCACCTGGAAGAACCCGGTCGCCACCGCTTCCGGAACCTTCCAGTACGCGGCCGTGCGCTGGTTCTATGATGTGAGCCAGCTCGGCGCCGTCTCCACCAAGGGCTGCTCGCCCGTGCCGTGGGAAGGCAATCCGTCGCCGCGCACCGCGGAGGGACCCGCGTCCAACATCAACGCCGTCGGGTTGCAGAACCCGGGCGTCGACCACTATCTCATCGACGACTTGCCGAAACTCAAGCAGGCGGGCGCCACGGTCGTGGCGAACGTGGCCGGCCACAGCGATGACGACTATGCGGCCGTCGTCGCCAAACTCGCCGACTCCGACGCGGACATGCTGGAGATCAACGTGAGCTGCCCGAACGTCACGCACGGCGGCATGAGCGTCGGCACCGACCCGGTCGCCCTCGCCAAGCTCATGGACCGTCTGCGCCCGATGACCGACAAGCCGATCATCGTCAAGCTGACGCCGAACGTCACCGACATCACCGTGCCGGCACGCGCCGCAGTCGAACATGGCGCGGACGCGCTGAGCATGATCAACACGCTGCTCGGCATGCGCATCAACATCCGCACCGGCGAGCCGATCATCGCGAACACCACCGGTGGCGTGTCCGGTCCGGCCGTGCTGCCCATCGGACTGGTCGCCGTGTACCGTACGCGCACCGTGCTGCCGGAGATCCCGATCATCGGCATCGGCGGCGTCGATTCCGGCGAGAAGGCCCTCGAATACCTGTACGCCGGCGCGAACGCCGTCGAGGTGGGGGCGGCGGCCCTGTTCGATCCGGTCGCCCCGTTGCGTGTGGCCCGTGAACTCGATGACCTGCTCGATGACCGCCCAGAACTCGCCGCGAAGCTCGCGGCCGGCGGGACCTGGCGCTGACCGGGCGCAGACGACGGACACAGACGGACGCCAACGAACGAATCGCTGGCGAAGGACAACTCGCAAGAAGGAGACCACCATGACCGACAATGCATCGCTCGACATCCGATTCACCCGGTTCCTGCTCGAATCCAAGGCGTTGAAATTCGGCGACTTCACATTGAAATCCGGGCGCAAGTCCCCGTACTTCATCAACGCGGGCGCATTCGACGACGGACGCAAGATCGCCACGCTCGGCGCGTTCTACGCCGAGAAGATTGACTCCGAAATCGAAGCGGGCAACCTGCCGAAGGACATCGACACCGTGTTCGGGCCCGCATACAAGGGCATCCCGCTGGGCGTGTCCACGGCGATTGCGCTCACGTCCGTGCATGGCATGGAGGTCGGATACACGTTCGACCGCAAGGAGAAGAAGGACCACGGCGACGGCGGCATGATGGTCGGCACGCAGCTCAAGGACGGCATGAAGGTGCTGCTCGTCGACGACGTGATGACCGCCGGCACCGCCGTGCGCGAGGTCATCCCGAAGCTCAAGGCCGAGGCTGACGTCGAGGTCGTGGGGCTCGTGCTGTCCGTCGACCGCATGGAGAAGACTAAGGATTCCGACACGTCCGCCGTGAAGGCGGTCGAAGCCGAATTCGGTTTCCCGGTGTTCGCCATCGCGAACGTGCGTGAGATCTTCGAAGCGGGGCGTGCGATCCGCACCGCCGACGGCGAACCGTATGTGACCGATGCCATCAAGGCCGCTGCGGACGCGTATCTCGCGAAGTACGGCGCGTGACGGTCGTATGGTTCCCGTGCCTGCGCAATGCGGACGGTGCGGGAACCATACCGGGCAATGAAGTGGCCTCTCGTATGGCATGTCATATTGCTCATGCCACGCGAGAGGCCACTTGCGCATGCTGCCGGTATGGTGCCTCGGTCACCACGTGCCGATGGGCGCGGCGACGGCATCGAGGACCGTGAGCAGATCCTGGGGGGCGATGCCGACCGAGAAGCCGCGTTTGCCGCCGGAGACGAGGATCGTGTCGAACCGCAGGGCGCTTTCGTCCAATACCGTCTTGTGATGCGTCTTCTGCCCGAGCGGGGAGATGCCGCCGACCACGTAGCCGGATTCGCGCATGGCTACCTTCGGATCGGCCATGGCCGCCTTCTTCGCGCCGACTGCCGCGGCCAACGCCTTGAGATCCATATGCCCGCTGACCGGCACCACTCCGACCACGCGTTCGGAGCCGGTATCCGCCATGAGGGTTTTGAAGACCTGATGCTCGTCGAAGCCGAGTTTCTTCGCCGCCTCGACGCCGTAGCCGTCGTCCATGTGGTCGCTGGAGTGCTCGTATTCGTATGGGGTGAACGTGATGCCCGCCTGCTCCAGTTGTACGGTCGCCGGCGTGGAGCCAGCGCCTTTCTCGTGTTTCTTTTTCTTCGCCATATCCGACTGTTCTACCCGCGTGGGGTGACGAGGGAACGGAGCCTGAAATACAGTAGGCCCCGCTCGAGGGGAGCGGGGCCTACCATGCCTAAAGCCTTATGAGGCGATCACGGACGAATCCGCGTTGGCTCACTCGGAGATCTCGGCGAAGTACAGCAGGGTACGGATCATGTTGGAGGTGAAGCCGTACTCGTTGTCGTAGAAGGAGACCGTGCGGGCCAGAGTCAGGCCGTCGATGGTGTTGACATCGGTCTGGGTCGGGTCGAAGACGCCACCGTGGGTGTCACCGAGGATGTCGGAGGAGACGATGCCCTCATCGTTGTAGCCGTAGTAGTCCGTGTCGGAGAAGGCGGCCTTGAAGGCGTCGTTGATCTCGTCGACGGTGGCGGCCTTCTCGAGGACAGTGGTCAGCTCGGTGACGGAGCCGTCCGGAACCTGCACGCGCTGGGCGTGGCCCTGCAGCTTGCCGTTGACGGACGGAACGACCTTGCCGATGGCCTTGGCGGCACCGGTGGAGTGGGCGATCGTGTTGATGCCCGCGGCGCGCAGGTTGCGGCCGGACTTGGTGCCACGCGGGCCGTCCAGCAGCATCTGGGTGCCGGTGTAGGCGTGGATGGTGGTCATGAAGCCGGCCTTGATGCCGAACTTCTCGTCCAGCAGCTTGACCATGGCGGCCATGGAGTTGGTGGTGCAGGAACCGGCGGAGACGATGTTGTCGGAGGCCTTGAGGATGTCGTGGTTCACGCCGAACACGACGGTCGGGGTGACGTCGTCCTTGGCCGGGGCGGAGATCAGGACCTTCTTGGCACCGGCGTTGAGGTGGGCCTGGGACTTCTCGGCGGAGGTGTAGAAGCCGGTGCACTCGAGGACGAACTCGACACCGTCGTTCTTGACCCACGGAATGTTGTTGGCGTCCTTCTCGGCGTAGACCTTGTATTCCTTGCCGTCGACGACGATGGAGTCCTCGGTGGACTTCACGTCGACCGGCGTGCCGTCGTCGTGACGGAAGGTGCCGTGGGTGGAATCGTACTTCAGCAGGTAGGCCAGCGTGGCCGGAGTGGTCAGATCGTTGATGGCGGCAACTTCGATGTCGCCGGCCTGGCCGCCACGAGCCTGCAGCTCGAAGATGCGGCGGAAGGCGAGACGACCGATGCGACCGAAGCCGTTGATACCAATCTTAACTGTCATGTAATTCTCCCTTGTAGGGTAACGCCGGCGCGCTGGACACACCGGAGCCATTGTTTACCAACATGGCCTACTGTAGTGCGTCGCCTGTACGAAACGCAACGTCTTCCACCGTGTTTCAGCGGAAAATCCGCAAAAATTCCGTGAGCGTTCACATGGCGTGGGCGCCATGACGTCGCATGGCGCCCACGCGCGGCGCACGTGCCTGCGGCTCATTGCGCCAGCAGCGCGGAGACGTGCGTGTCCAACGCGCCCAGGTCGCCGCCGGGCGTCCGCGTCCGCGTCACCCGCGGCATGGGCGCCTCCGCCGGGAACGTGACCACCAGCGTCCCGTCGCGCACCTCGACCGCCCCGGGCATGCCCGGGCGGAACTCGTTGCTCACCCCCAGCACCGAATCATCGGCCAGGTCACCGTCCATCAGCTCGTACTTCAATCCGGGCTCGCTCACGCCCCGGGCCGTGCCGGAATGCGAGAACACGGACACCATGCGCCCGGGCGTGGCGTCGTGCGCCGCGAAGTCGAGACGGGCGTCGCAGATGGCCGTCACGATAGTGCCGTCGCCGTGCAGGAACCCGATGCCGCCGTGACGCGCGACGCGCGCCATCAGCCGGATCGCGGAAAGCGTATGGTCGATGCGGCCGCCCAACGCGCCGTACACGTGGAACGTGCGGCAGCCGTGGGCCCACGCCACCTTCAGCGCGCTCAGCAGATCCGGGTCGTCCTTCATGGGGGGCAGCGCGATCGTGCGCGTTCCCGCGGCGGGGGGCGCGCCGGCGAGAGAATCGAAATCGCCCACCACCACGTCGGGCGCGACGCCGGCCTCGCGCGCATGGTCGAGCCCGCCGTCCGCCGCGACGACGAACGCGCCCTCCGAGACCGCTATCGGGCGGTAGTCGGGGGAACGGTAGTATTCGCCCGCGGCGAAGACCACGCATACATCGCCGCCGTCGCGTGCGTCGGCCGCATCCATATCCTCGTCCATAACCGCCCAGTGTACGCGAGATGTAATAGTCTTCGTCCCATGGCAGTGAAAACAGCGGCGAGCGACAGGCCCATCCTCAAGTCCAAGACGTTCCTCTATGTCACCGAGTTCTTTTCCGGCATGGCCGTGATGGCCGCCGAACTCGGGGCCTCGCGCCTGCTGGCACCGTACTTCTCCAGCTCGCAGATCGTATGGACCATCATCATCGGGACCATCATGATCGCCCTCGCGCTCGGCGCGGTGTTCGGCGGCCGATGGGCGGACCGCGACCCGAACCCCGACAAGCTCTACCTGCGCATCATGGCCGCCGCCGTATGGATCTCGCTCATACCGCTCGTCGGCAAATACGTCGTCCTGCTCGTCTCCGGGCTGCTCATCGTCACCGTGTCCACGAACTTCCTCGTCATCGCGGCCTTCGTCAGCTGCATGATCGTCTTCGTGCCGCCGCTGTTCCTGCTCGGCACCGTCACCGCCGGACTCAACAAATTCGCCACCGACTCGCTCGACGACAACGCCTCCGTCGTCGGCAGGCTGTCCGCATGCAACACCATCGGCTCCATCCTCGGCACGTTCCTGCCCACGTTCGTCACCATCCCCGCGGTCGGCACGTTCGTGACGTTCCTCGTCTTCTCCGGCATGCTGCTCGCCATCCCCATCGTCTACTTCCTGTCGATGAAGGCCAGGCGCGTTCTGTGCGCCGCCTCCGCAGCCGTCTTCGTGGTCACGTCATGCCTGTCGCCGATGAGCGGGTTCGCGTTCTGGGAGAACTCGGCCACCCTCGCCTACGAGGGCGAATCCATCTACAACTACCTGCAGGTGAAGAACCTGTCCGACCGCACCATCCTGTCCACGAACGTGCTCTTCGGCGTGCAGTCCGTCACGATGAAGGGCCAGGGACTCACCGGCATGTACTACGACACGGCGCTCGCCGCGCCCGCGCTCGCCGACCATGCGCGTTCCGCCCTGATTCTCGGCATGGGCACCGGCACCTACGCCCGCCAGCTGAAACGCTACTATCCGCGGATGAGCGTGCGGGGCGTGGAGATCGACGGCAAGATCACGCGTCTCGCCGGCGAATACTTCGACGCGCCGGCCGACGTGCCCGTGGACACCTACGACGGGCGCGCATGGCTCGCCGCCAGCCGCGACAAGTACGACGTGATCATGGTCGACGCCTACCAGGACATCACCATCCCGTTCCAGATGAGCTCCGACGAGTTCTTCTCCATGGTGCGTGAGCACCTCAACCCCGGTGGCGTGATGGTCGTCAACATGAACATGGTCTCCGACGGCGAAGGCTCGATCAACGAGGCGCTGCAGACCACCATCGCCGCCGTGTTCGACGGCTCGTGCCGCATCGGCACGACGTACACGGCGGACGTCCCCGGCACGACGAACCGCGAGCTGTTCGCCAAGGCGCCCACCGCCGGCGAGCTCGAACGCTACGACGGGTGCAGCGACTCGTGGCGACGCACAGGTGCCGTCGGCACCGTCTCCGAGCCGTTCACCTCGACGATGAAGGACGACGCGACGGCCGCGGCGCTGCGCGCGCAGACCTGGGAACGTACCGGGGACGGCGCGCTCGCAGCGTACATGAGCGAGGTGGGCGGCAGGATGAAGCCCGTAGGCGATCCTTCACCGGACGGCGCCGACGACACGCTCATCCTCACCGACGACCACGCGCCGGTCGAACTGCTCGGCATGAACGCCATCGACGGGATCATCGCCGAGGAGGCCGGCCCGTACCGTGAGATCCTGCGCAAGGAGGGCATCGGCGGGCTGCTGCGCGAAGTGGGGTGATGGTCCGGACGGCCGGCAGGCGACACGCGGATTGGATTCGTCCTGGCCTGTGGTAGACTAACCGCTTAGCTTGAGAAATCAAGAAAGCGGGGCAACCCCACCTGGAAGCCTTTCACGGCCTCGGGTCCACGGCATACAGCCAGTCGTCTTCTGTGGTTTTCGCAGGGATGAGAGCTGCGCGCACGGCGCGATACAGCGAATGAGGCGATACACGCCATAGTATACGGCATGCCATGGAATCGGGACGGATTTGAGGTTGACGGTGGCTCCGCTACGGAAAACAGAGGATTGGAGTCATCATCAGCGACGAACCACGCATTAACGACGAGATTCGCGTCTCGCAGGTGCGCCTGATCGGCCCGAACGGCGAACAGGTGGGAGTCATCGCGACCTCGGTCGCCCTCAACCTGGCGAAGGAAGCGAACCTCGATCTCGTCGAGGTGGCGCCCAACGCGAAGCCTCCGGTCGCCAAGCTCATCGATTACGGCAAGTTCAAGTACAACGAGAAGATCAAGGCTCGTGAGGCTCGCCGCAACCAGAACACGGCCGAGATCAAGGAGATCCGCTTCCGCCTCAAGATCGACGACCACGACTTCGACGTGAAGAAGGGCCACGTGGTCCGATTCCTCAACGGCGGAGACAAGGTCAAGGTCACCATCATGCTGCGTGGCCGCGAGCAGTCCCGCCCGATCGGGGGCGTGGAGCTGCTGCAGCGTCTCGCCGCCGAGGTGGAGGAGTACGGCACCATCGAGTCCCGCCCCAAGCAGGAGGGCCGCAACATCATCATGACGCTTGCGCCCAAGGGCAAGAAGGTGCACACCCAGTCCGAGCAGCGCCGGCGCGGCGCCGAATCCCGCGCCGAACGCCAGGCCCGCCAGGCCGCGCGCCTCGCCGCCAAGCAGGAGGCGCAGGCCCAGGCCGCAGCCGAAGCGAAGGCCTCGGTCTCCGCCGCGACTTCCATCAACAACACCAACAAGGAGGGCAGCAATGCCGAAGATGAAAACTAATTCCGCCGCTTCCAAGCGTGTCCGTCGTACCGGCACCGGCAAGCTGATGGCGGTCGGCAGCGCCATGCGCCACAACCTTGAGCACAAGTCCGCCCGCCAGCGCCGCGCGCTGAAGGCCGACGAGGTCCTCGCCGGTCCGCAGGCCAAGAAGCTCAACCGCCTGCTGGGCGCCCGCTGAGCCAGTTCGAGAAGTAGAGACATCTTAGAAAGCTGAGGAAATAGAATATGGCACGTGTCAAGCGCGCAGTGAACGCCCACAAGAAGCGTCGCGTCGTTCTCGAAAGGGCCTCCGGCTACCGCGGCCAGCGCTCCCGCCTGTACCGCAAGGCCAAGGAGCAGCTGCTCCACTCCTTCAACTACAACTTCCGCGACCGCAAGGCCCGCAAGGGTGATTTCCGCAAGCTGTGGATCCAGCGCATCAACGCCGCGGTCCGCGCCGAGGGCATCACCTACAACCGCTTCATCCAGGGTCTGAAGCTGGCCGGCATCGAGCTGGATCGCCGCGCCCTCGCCGAGATCGCCGTCTCCGACGCGGACACTTTCAAGGCCATCGTTGAGGCCGCCAAGGCCGCCCTGCCCGAGGACGTGAACGCCCCGAAGGCCGCCTGATTCGAACGTCATCGTTCGCGATGACTCATGCGAGGCTCCCTCACCGCCGGTGACGGGAGCCTCGTGTCGTGTGTAGGAGGCATGCAAGGCACCGCAAGATGCCGCCCGCACATGTCCGTGCCCATCCACGGACCCATGGTGCGGTAACACAATTTCTCCATAACCCCGGTAATCAGCGGTTTTCGCACACCGCACCATGGCACGTTCACCGCACCATGGGAGAAGACGTGCCGGGCGGAACGTGCCGGGCGGAACGTAGACTGGGCATCCATGATGCAAGAGGATGACGGATTCGACCGGCTGCTGGCGCAGTTCATCACGCATATCGACGTGGAACGCGGTCTGGCGAGGGCGACGGTCGCGGCATACCGTTCCGACCTCGAACGGTACGTGTCCTTCCTGAAGTCAAGAGGCGTCGCAAGTCCCGACGCCATTGCGAAACAGGATGTGGAGGACTACGTCGCCGCATTGGACGCCGCCGGCGAAAGCGCGCGCTCGAAGGCCCGAAGGCTCGCGGCCGTTCATGAGCTCCACCGTTTCGCCCTCGGCCGAAACACGGTCGCTGCCGACGTCTCCGCCGGGGTGAAGGCCCCCAAGGGCGCGGTCACGCTGCCCGACGTGCTGACGGTCGACGAGGTCGCGCGGCTGCTCGACGCGGTGCCCGTGGAGGGCGACGACCCGGTCATGCTGCGCGACAAGGCGCTGCTCGAATTCATGTACGCGACCGGGTGCCGCGTCTCCGAGGCGGTGGGGGCCGATCTCGACGACATCGATCTGGACGTCAGGGCCGCCCGGCTCATGGGCAAGGGATCGAAGCAGCGGCTCGTGCCGGTCGGCGGCTGCGCATGCACGGCGATGCGCCGGTATTTGGAACTGTCACGGCCCGTGCTGGAGGCGAAGGACCGTTCCGGGAGACCGGAACGGCGCGCGGTGTTCCTCAACAAGCGCGGGCGGCGGATGTCGCGCCAATCCGTGTGGGAGGTTGTGAAGGCGGCGGGGGAGCGCGCCCGCATCGGCAAGCCGCTCCATCCGCATACGCTGCGCCACTCGTTCGCCACGCATCTCATCCAGGGGGGCGCCGATGTGCGCACCGTGCAGGAGCTGCTCGGCCATGCGTCGGTCACCACCACGCAGATCTACACGCATGTCAGCCCCGAGAATCTCATCGAGATGTACCTGACGTCGCATCCGCGCGCCAGATGAACGACGGACGCGCGGATGCCGGCACCCGGCGCATGACGGCACCTCCGGCGGCGTCGCTGACGACAATCCGAAGCGGAGGATGATAAGGTGAAGCATATGCCTACCGATATGCTTGGACGCGAGTATGAGACCTTCCCCGCCCCCGGACCGTTGCGGCAGCACGGCCCGGCGAGGGTCATCGCCATGTGCAACCAGAAGGGCGGCGTAGGCAAGACCACGAGCTCCATCTCCATCGCGGGCGCGTTGAGCCAGTACGGCCGCCGCTGCCTGATCGTCGATTTCGACCCGCAGGGCGCCGCCACCGTGGGGCTCGGCATCAACGCGAACACCGTGGAGAAGACCATCTACAACGCGCTGTTCGACTTCCGCATGGACGTACACGAGGTGGTGCGCCACACCGCCTTCGAGAACCTCGACATCATCCCCGCGAACATCGACCTGTCCGCCGCCGAGGTGCAGCTTGTCACGGAGGTGGGGCGCGAGCAGATCCTCGCGCAGGTGCTCAAGCCGTTGCGCGATGAATACGATGTCATCATCATCGACTGCCAGCCGTCGCTCGGTCTGCTCACCGTCAACGCCCTGACGGCGGCGGACGGCGTCATCATCCCCGTGGCCGCGGAGTTCTTCGCGCTGCGCGGCGTCGCCCTGCTCATGCAGTCCATCGAGAAGGTGCAGAGCCGCATCAACCCGTCGTTGAAGGTGTATGGCGTGCTCGTCACGATGTTCACGCGCACGCTGCACTGCGAGGAGGTCATGCAGCGCATCTACGAGGCGTTCCAGGACAAGGTGTTCCACACCGTCATCTCGCGCTCCATCAAACTGCCCGATTCGACCGTGGCCGCCGCGCCGATCACCATCTTCGCACCGCAGCACAAGACCAGCAAGGAGTATCGCGAAGTGGCGCGCGAGCTCGTGGCCAACGGGGTCATCGCCTGAATGAGCATCGAACAGGATTCCTCCGCCGTGGTGTCCGCGGTGGACGGCACGGCCATGCCCTCCGCCGCGGATACCGGTGATGCGCCCTCCGGCGGATTCACCGTGGACCTCGACGTGTATTCCGGTCCGTTCGACGTGCTGCTCGGCATGGTCGCGAACCGCAGGCTCGAACTGACCGAGGTGTCGCTGTCGGCCATCACCGAGGAGTTCCTCGACTACGCCCGTGGTCTCGACTTCGCCGCGGACATGGACGAGGCCAGCTCCTTCCTCGACATCGCCGCGATTCTCGTCGAGGCGAAAAGCGCGGCGCTGCTGCCCGCCGATTCGTCCGGGGAGTACGACGCGCAGAGCATGGAGGCGTTGCGCGAGCGCGACCTGTTGTTCTCCCGGCTGCTGCAGTACCGTGCGTTCAAACGGGCGGCGGCGGAGTTCCGCGTGCGCATCGCCGCGAACGCCGGAAGATTCGCGCACCCGGGACGGACGGACGGTACGGCGGCGGCGGCGTTGCTGCCCGAACTGGTATGGACGCTCGGTGCGGATGAGTTCGCGGGTCTCGCCGCACGCGTGCTCGCCTCCTCGCCCGTCGCCGAGGTGAGCACACACCAGCTGCACGTCCCGTTGGTCGATCTGGAGGAGCAGGCACGCCTGGTCCGGGCCCGTCTCGACGCGCTCGGGGAGGGAGGCTCCCTCACGTTCGCGCAGTTGGCGGACGACGCGCGCGGCCGCGCGGAGGTCGTCGCGCGGTTCCTTGCCGTGCTCGCGCTCTTCAAACAGGGATTGGTGCAGTTCAGGCAGAACGGTCCGTATGAGACGCTTCATCTGCGCTGGATGCCCCGTGCGAAGGATTCCGCCGATGCGTCCGCGACGCGGGATGATGACGGACAGGATGAAGGCGTGAGCGAGGACGGTCGCGACGGCGGCAGGGCATAGACGAAGGAAAGGAATCACGGATGAACGTGGAGGATTACCCCGGCGGGCTCAAGGCATGTCTGGAGGCGATGCTCATGGTCGCGGACGAGCCGATCGTCCCCGCGGATGCGGCCCGTGTGCTCGGTCTTGACGAGGCGGTGGTGACCGAGGCGCTGGAGCGTCTGCAGGACGCCTATGAGGTTTCGAAGCGCGGGTTCGAGTTGCGCAGGACGGCACGAGGATGGTCGTTCGCGAGCCGCGCGGTCTACGAGCCGGTCGTCGCCGCGTTCGTCACCGACGGGCAGACGGCCCGTCTGGGGCAGGCGGCGCTCGAGGCGCTGGCCGTGGTCGCCTACCGCCAGCCGGTGACGCGCGCGCAGGTGTCCGCGATTCGTGGCGTCAATTCGGACGGCGTAGTCCGTTCGCTCATCGTCAGGGGATTGGTGCGGACCGCCGGCGTCGACGCCGAGTCACGCGCCACCCTGCTCGTCACCACCGGGTTGTTCCTGGAGAAACTGGGCCTCGACTCGTTGGACGACCTGCCCAAGCTGGCGCCGTTCCTGCCTGATTCGATAGGCGAAGTGGCCGCTGATGCCAGCGGCATCAACTTATAGTCAATTTGACTATAAGTGGTGCTAGGCTGATGCACCGTCAAGGAAACCACGGATGAACGGAAGTGGACGATGGGCATCGGCAACGTCTCGGAACGGCGTCTCGCGCCACCTGAGGTCGGCGTATCCGTCGTGGTGCTCGCATTGGGGCCGGACGCGACCTCATCGCGAAGCCGCCTGTGGATGCCGCTCGTCAGGCGCGTGCGCCAGCCGTTCCTCGGGCGATGGGCGCTTCCGGGCGGCGGCCTGAACGCGGGACGATCGCTGGAGCAGTCCGCATACGGCGCACTCGAATCGACCACATCACTGCATCCGCGCTATCTGGAGCAGCTCTACACCTTCGGCGATCCGGACCGCTCATGCGGTGGACTGCCGATGGTGTCCATCGTCTACTGGGCGCTGGTCGGCAACGCGGAGGCACGCGACTTCCGCGAAGGCGACAACGTCAAATGGTTCCCCGAAGACGAACTGCCCGAACTCGCATTCGACCACCGCGCGATCATCGATTACGCGCTGTGGCGTCTGCGCACCAAAATCGCCTACCCCGATCTGGCCGCGAAACTCGTCGGCGAGACCTTCACCCTGAGCCAGCTGCACGACGTGGTCGAAGCCGTCACCGGCGAACAGGTGGACCTCGCCAACTTCCGCCGGCGTATCCTCGCCTCCGGCGAGCTCGAGGACACCGGTGCCAAGGAGCGCGTCGGCCATCACAGACCCGCGACCGTATACCGGTACATCTCGCGCGCGGCGCCCGGACCATGGAACCCGTACGACTGGACCGGTTCGGCTCCCGACACGCCGCGTGACGCACGCAGTCCCGACGGCGACGGGCGTCCTGCCGACGACGACCCGCTGTCCGCACTCATGCCGACGAGCCGATAGCCGGCCATTCCCGATAGCCCCGAACGCCTCACGCTTGCCATACCGAACCCACGGCGGCGTGAGGCGGGGCGAAGCACACCCGAAACCAGCCGATATGCATCCGGACACCCAACCGGCATCGGCACCATCAACCGTGACGAAAGGAACATCATGACCGCCACATTCACCGCGCCATCCGTCGACGAGATCATCGCCCGCCTCGGCGCCCAAAGCACCTGCGACGCGGGGCTCACCCTCGACCCGTGGCATTTCGACACCACCAAACCCAGCTACGGCCCCGGCGCCTCCATGCTCGACCGCCTGCCGGGCAACGCGCCCCGCCAGCAGGTGCTGCCCGACGAATACCGCAACGCCTCCGACGACGAACTCCAGCAGCGCATCGCCGACGCCAAGCGACGTCTCGGCTCCAAACTGCTCATCCTCGGCCACTTCTACCAGCGCGACGAGATCATCCGCCACGCCGACTTCGTCGGCGACTCGTTCCAACTCGCCAAGAACGCCACCGAACGCCCCGACGCCGACCACATCGTGTTCTGCGGCGTGCATTTCATGGCCGAAACCGCCGACATCCTCTCCACACCACGCCAGACCGTCACGTTGCCGAACCTGTCCGCCGGCTGCTCGATGGCCGACATGGCCGACATCGACCAAGTCGAGGAGGCATGGGACCAGCTCGGCGAGATCTGCGGCCGGAGCAAGGACGTTGACGGTCTGCAGCCGATCATCCCCGTCACCTACATGAACTCCTCCGCCGCGCTGAAGGCGTTCTGCGGCCGCAACGGCGGCATCGTATGCACGTCCTCGAACGCGCACGCCGTGCTTGAATGGGCGTTCGCGCGAGGCAGGCGCGTCCTGTTCTTCCCCGACCAGCATCTCGGACGCAACACCGCACGCGCCATGGGCGTGCCGCTGAACGAAATGCCCCTGTGGGATCCGTTCAAAGCCATGGGCGGCGCCGCCGACCCGTCCGCCTACGCGGCCGCGAAAATGATCCTGTGGAAGGGCTTCTGCTCCGTGCACCAGCGCTTCACCGTCGAACAGATCGAACGCGCGCGCGGGGCGTACCCGGGCGTCAAGGTCATCGTCCACCCCGAATGCTCGATGCAGGTCGTCGACGCGGCCGACGGCACCGGTTCCACCGCGTACATCGTCAAGGAGATCGAGAACGCGCCCGCCGGCTCCGCCATCGCCGTCGGCACCGAAATCAACCTCGTCAACCGCCTCGCCGCCCAACACCCCGACAAGACCGTGTTCTGCCTCGACCCGGTCGTCTGCCCCTGCTCGACCATGTACCGCATCCACCCCGCCTACCTCGCATGGGCGCTGGAGAACCTCGAGCAAGGCAACGTCGTCAACCGCATCACCGTCGACGAAGACACCGCCCGCGAAGCCAAGATCGCGCTCGAACGCATGCTGCGCGTGCACTGAAAGCTGACCTGCGGCGAACCGGAACGCAATCCGATCGAAAAGAAGGAAGAGAAGCAGATCATGAGCGGGGAGAACCGCATCATCGTCATCGGAGCCGGCGCCGCCGGACTGTCCGCGGCGCTCGCCGTGGCCGGCGAAGGCCGCGACGTGACGCTCGTCACCAAAACCGACCTCGTCGAATCGAACACCTACCACGCGCAGGGCGGCATCGCCGCGGCCATCTTCGCCGACGACGATCCGAAACTGCACGCCGCCGACACCATCGCCGCCGGTCACGGACTGTGCGACCCGAAGGCCGTCGACATCCTCACGCGCGAAGGCGCCGACCGCGTGCGCGAATTCGCCGCAGCCGGCGTGCGTTTCGACCGCGACGCGCAGGGCCGCATGCTGCGCGGGCTCGAGGCAGCGCACTCGCGCGCCCGCGTCGTCCACGCCGGAGGAGACGCCACCGGCAAAGTGCTTGAACTCGATGTGTCCGCCATGGTGCGCGCGAACCCGCGCATCCACATCGTCGAACACATGTTCCTCAGGGACCTCATCGTGCGCGACGGGCGTGTGGCCGGAGTCGCGCTGATCGACGGTTCCGACCCGCAGACGCCGCGGAACACGACGTTCGACGCCGACCGCGTCATCCTCGCCACCGGCGGTGCGGGACGCATGTACCCGTACACCACGAACCCGGCCGTCGCCACCGCCGACGGACTCGCCGCCGCATGGCGCGCCGGAGCGCAGGTCGCCGACCTCGAGTTCTACCAGTTCCACCCCACCGCGATGGCCGTCGGCGAACACTTCCTCGTCTCCGAAGCCGTGCGCGGCGAGGGCGCGGTCCTGCTCGACGAGCACGGACGCCGCTTCATGACCGACGTGGACCCGCGGGCCGAACTCGCGCCGCGCGACGTCGTAGCCCGCGAGAACTTCCGCGTCATGCAACGCCAGAACGGCCGCCCGGTCATGCTCGACACATCCCCGATGCGGCGCGAGCACGCCGATCTGGCCGGGTTCCTCGCGCACCGCTTCCCGACCATCGACGCCTACGTGCGTTCCCTCGGCTACGACTGGAGTCGCGAGCCGATCCCCGTCGCGCCAGCCGCCCACTACTACATGGGTGGCATCCGCACCGACCTCGACGGCCGCGCCTCCATCCCCGGACTGTACGCGGCCGGCGAATGCGCGCGCACCGGCGTCATGGGATCGAACCGTCTCGCCTCCAACTCGCTGCTCGAAGGACTCGTCTACGGTCGTCGCGCCGGACTCGCCGCCGTGCATGACGCGGACGACGTCGTGTGGGACCCGCAGCCGCTGCTGAATTCCGCCACCGGACTCGCCTATGACGAGCCGCCGGTCGCGCTCGCCGCGCCGTCAAGCACGACGGCGGGCGACGGTACGGATGCGAACGAACCGTGGGACCGCGACCGCATCGAACAGGCCATGTGGGCCGGCGTGGGCGTCCTACGCGACGCGGATGGGCTCGCGCGCGCCGCCGACGCGCTCGGACGCGGACTCGCCGCCGCCGACGCGCACGCCGCCGCTGCCGGTGACGGCATCGATGTGACCGCGCTCGAAAACCGCAACATGCTCACCGTCGGCCGCGTGGCCGCCGTCGCAGCGCTCGCCCGGACCGAATCACGCGGCGCGCACGCCCGCACCGACTTCACCGAGCCATGCGACGAATGGGCGCACTCCGTCGCCTACATGAGACGCTGACCCGGAAAGGACACCCATGCTCACCCCACACCTCATCCACACCGCCGTCGAAACGGCGCTCGCCGAGGACGCGCCCTACGGCGACGTGACCTGCGAGACCACCATCCCGGCCGACGAGACCGGCGTCGCGAACCTGACCGCACGCGAGAACGGCGTGATGAGCGGCATCGACGTGTTCACGGCCGCGTTCCACACGCTCGACCCCACCATCGCCGTCGACATGCGCATCGCAGACGGCGAACCGTTCGCCGCCGGACAGACGCTCGCCACGATCCGCGGAAACGTGCGTGCCATGCTCACCGCCGAACGCGTCGCGTTGAACTTCACGCAGCATATGAGCGGCATCGCCACGATGACTGCCGCGTTCGTCGCCGCCGTCGACGCGATATACGAGGACGGAGCGGCCGATGCGGATGGCACCGGTCCGGTCACGATGCCGCGTCGCTACGCGCGCACACGCATCGCCGACACGCGCAAGACCACGCCCGGCCTGCGCCCGTTCGAGAAATATGCGGTCGTCTGCGGAGGCGGACACAACCACCGCTACGGCCTGTCCGACGCGGTCATGCTGAAGGACAACCACCTCGCCGCGCTCGCCGCGCGAGGCATCGACCTCGCCGGCGCGATCCGCCACGTGCGCGAACAGGTCGGCCACACCACGCACATCGAAGTGGAGGTCGACCGCCTCGACCAGATCCCTGCCGCGATCGAAGGCGGCGCCGATACGATCATGCTCGACAACTTCACGCTCGACGACACACGCCGCGGCGTCGCGCTGATCGACGGCCGCGCCATCGTCGAGGCGAGCGGCAACATGACCCTCGAGCGTGTACCGGCGGTGGCCTCCACCGGCGTGGACGTGATCTCCGTAGGCGCGCTCACCCATTCCGTATGCGCCGTCGACCTCGGATTGGACTGGGCGAAATGACCGATTCGACCATGAAGACCCCCGCCGCGAGCGCCGGCGCCACCGACGATGCCGAACTCTACCTCGACGCGGCCGCCACCGAGCCCGTGAGCCGCGACGTCATCGATGCGATGCTCCCGTTCCTCACCGACGCGTACGCGAACCCCGCCAGCGTGCACCAGCCCGGCAAAACCGCCGCACACGCGCTCGACGCGGCGCGCGCCGCCTTCGCCGCCGGGCTCGGCGCGAAACCCGACGACGTGATTTTCACCTCCGGCGGCACCGAATCCGACAACCTCGCCGTCAAAGGCATCGCCATGGCACGCATGCGCCGGCTCGGGCTGCGTCCCGTATACGATGCCGCGGGAGAGCCGGACGCCCGACGCCCGCGCATCGTCATCTCCGCGATCGAACACCCCGCCGTCGCGCAATCCGCCGACTGGCTCTCGCACTGGTTCGGTTTCGAGGTCGTGCGCATCCCCGTCGACCACGAAGCGCACCTCGACCTCGACGCGCTCGCGCGCGCCCTCGACGGCGAGGCGGGGGAACGGACCACGCTCGTCTCCGCCATGCTCGCCAACAACGAGGTCGGCACCATCGAACCCGTGGAACGCATCGTCGCGCTCGCCCACGCGCATGGCGTGCCCGTACACGTCGACGCCGTGCAGGCCGCAGGGCTCATCCCCGTCCGCATGCGCGACTGGGACGTGGACGCCCTGAGCGTCTCCGGGCACAAGTTCGGCACCCCCAAGGGACTCGGCGCACTGCTCGTGCGCGGACGCACCCCCATCGAGCCGATCCTCTCCGGGGGAGGGCAGGAACGCGGACTGCGCTCCGGCACGCAGAACGTGGCCGGCGCCGTCGCGCTCGCCATCGCCCTGGACGGGTCGAACCGGCGCATGGCTGCGCGATACCGGCAGCTCGTCGCCTCGCGCGACATGCTCATCGACGCGGTGAGACGGGTCGTGCCGCGCGCCGAACTGACCGGCGACCCCGAGCGGCGACTGCCCGGACACGCCTCGTTCATCTTCCCCGGCGTGACCGGCGAGGCGCTGCTCGTCGATCTGGACGCGCGCGGCATCGCCGCATCCTCCGGCTCCGCGTGCGCGATCGGCCGGCACGAGATTCCCGCCACGCTGCTTGCCATGGGAATCGAGCCGCAGGTCGCGAAATCCGCGCTGCGCATGACGTTCCGCGAGCCACTCACCCGTGAGCAAATCGAGCGGATCTCGCTCGCGATAGAGGAATCGTATACGGACCTGACACGGCGGTAGATGAAATAACGGACTGCACCGCTGCCCGGAGCGTTCGGGAGCAATCGGACCGCGGCAATGAGGTGGATGGCGCACGGCTGGTGCCCAGAACGGGGAATAACCGGTGTCGACAACATTCCGCGCATCTTAGGTACATAGGACGTTTCTTAGGTTGTTGATTCCGTGGGGAATGCGACGGAAACGCTTGATTCGGTGGAGCGATTCGTCTGGGTAGGTGCCTAGGGAGCACACGATGTACCTAGGAAATGTGCCGGTGGGATTCGATGGGCCGATCCGGAATCGGCGGGATGCGGTGCAGCCCCGTTCAGCGGCTCCTTCTTCGCCCGATCTCCTTCGCGACCATCGCGAGGAAGGCATTCAGATTATGTTCGTTTGCCAGTGTGACTTTAGTGGCGACGAAACAGGCCATTCCCAAGGCCGTCAGCCGGTTCCTTTTGTCCAGATCGGTCTCCCATCGATCCATCGTGTAATGGTATCGGCCGTCGTACTCGATGATGATGTCGTGATCCGGCAACGCCATGTCAACCATGTACCGGGTACCCCGCTGCGGGTCGTCCACGACGTGGTTCACGGTCATGCGTGGAAGGCCGTATTGTTCAGCGGCCAATCGGAGCACCGACTCCTGCGGGGAGTCGGTGCCCTCTACGCTGTAGGAGAGCGCTTTGCGGCACAGCCGTACACCGGGGAATCGGCCGAGAGAGCCGATGTGTTCGGCGAGCTCGGCGTGGCTCATTACCCGCATCGACTGGTTGCGGCAGGTCAGCCAATCCATAGCCACCACAAGGCTTGGCAGATCTGTGTACTTGGCCATCTGGCATATCGCATCGGCGGCGGAGACACACCCTATCCGCTCGTCCGGGAACGAGGATGCCACTGGCCGGTCCCAAAGGTGGACCTGTACGTCGCGCAGTCGTCGGAGCTTGTCCGCCGAATCGACGCAGGCGTGCAGGCGTCGGTCGTCGAACCCCGGGCTGAGGTTCAACGTCGCGGACATGCCATGCAGGCGTAAGGCAGTGGTGTGGCTGAAGCACAACGATGACGTGGTGCGCATGGCCGCGCCCCGGCATGCGTCGTGTGTCCGTCGCGCCAGCGTCGCGGCTTCGTCCAGAGTGAAGAACGTGTGATACGAAGGGTCCATGACATGACAGTAGAGGTCGGTCGCACCGGAAGACAAGCCCGTCCGGGCATTGTGGATAATACCTTCGCAGGAGGCGTGTTCCAACGGTTTTCAGCAGTTGGTAATGGTTCGTGGCGCCATAGGGAGTTGACTCCATATGGCTGGGCGACGTGATTCCCATGGCATGGCGCAGACCCATGATGGGCTGGTGCCTCCGGTTCCGTCTGGGAATACGGAGGTGATATCCCCGTTGGCGTTGGTGCCGTCGATGGTGCCGATGGCTTGCCTTGGATGATGTCGGGCAGACGGCGTGTGGACGGTGCATGCGGGGATGCCGGCCGATGTCGGCAAGGTGTAAGCGAATGGAGGCGCTTTTTAGGCACATGCGTCGTTCCTTAGGTCGGTGTGGTGGTGAGATTTGAGGCGAAGCGCCTTGTCTTCGGGGCATCTTGCACCGGCGGACGTACCTAAGATATGGGTAATGTGTCTAAGAAGCGGTGGCGATCGGATTCATCGCGCATCGCCTTCTGCAGAGAGGAAGCCATCATGGGCAATGTGACGGATGATCTGCGGACGCGATTCGTCACCTTCGGCGAGGACGTGTTCAATGAGGTGGACAGCCTGACGCTGTCGCAGCTGGCTTATGCGCGCATGCCTGGCATTGTGCCGCGATGGGACGGGAAGAGCGGGGGTGGCGGCGTCTCCTCCCATGACGTCCTCGACCCCCGTGCCGGGGAAGGAGCGGAACAAGGAGCCCGCATCCCGATGATCCCCATCCGTGACCTGCTGTGCGCGGAACGCTACGGCTCCATGTTCGGACGGGTGTGGTCTCCGCTGCTGAACGTCGATCTGTTGCGCGCCGTGTGTGAGAACCCTCGTTGGCGCACTCTGCGCGTGGGCGCTTACGTGGAGGAGTTCGACGCGGCTTCAACCAAACAGTTCTCGGCGTGTGTGTTCGACGTCGGGGACGGCGCGCTCTACGTCGCCTTCCGTGGCACCGACAGTTCGATTGTCGGGTGGAAGGAGGATTTCACAATGGCGTTCCGACGGCCGGTCGCCTCGCAGTCGGCCGCCGTACGTTATCTCGTCGATGTGGCTGCACGATGGGACGGTCCGTTGATGGTGGGCGGTCATTCCAAGGGCGGCAATCTCGCGGTATATGCGGCGTCCGCAATGCCGGACGATGTCGCGTCGCGCATCATCGCCGTGTACTCACATGACGGTCCGGGCTTCGACGAGGCGTTCTTGGAATCGCTGGAATACCTGCGCATATCCGCCAAGGTGCGCAAGTCCGTGCCGGAGGCGTCGGTCATCGGCATGCTGTTCGAACGGCGCGAGCAGGCGGATGCCGGCTATGAGGTGGTGGCGAGCGACGGCCTCGGCATCATGCAGCACTTCGCATTGAACTGGCAGGTGGAGGACGGCCGATTCGTGCACGCGGACGGTCTGACGGTCGGAGCGCGCTACGCGGCGCGCACGTTGAACGATTGGATGGCCCGATACGACGACGGGCGGCGCCGGCTATTCATCGAGAATCTGTTCACAGTGCTCGAGGCCGGCGGATACCCCACGTTCGGAGAACTCACCGCGCATTGGACGCAGTCGCTGCCGTCCATGCTCGCCGCGATACGCGGCATCGATTCTCGGGATCGCGAGGTAATCGTCGAGGTTCTCCAGGGATTCGCGACTACAGCGGTCACGCGGGCCATGCCGGGCGATGAACGATGAACGATGCCCGGCAAGACCGCTGACGGGGCGGATGGGATATCCGGGATGACTAGTCGATGAGCTTGTAGCCGTGCGAATCCACGACGCTCTTGAGCTTGTCCAGATAGGTCTCGGCGGCCTTGGAGAGCTTGGCGCGCTCGTTGGTGATCCAGCCGACGAGCATCGTCTCGTCCGAATCGAGCGGCACCGTGCAGATCTTCTCGTTGTTGAGGTCGCCGTTGTCGATGCCGGTGCACACCGTGTAGCCGTTGAGGCCGATGATGAAGTTGAGGATCGTGGCGCGGTCGGTCACGTTGATCTGCTTGGGGGAGTAGTCCGGCCAGACCGCCTCCTCGGCGAAGTAGAAGGAGCCGTCCTCGCCCTGCTCGTACTGGATGAACGGGAAGGGCTTCAGGTCCTTCATCGTGACCATCTTCTTCGTGGCGAGCGGGTTCGTGCGCGCGATGAACACGTGCAGCGGCGCGCGGAAGAGCGCGTGGAACTCGAGGTGCTTCTCGCGCAGCAGCTTGCCGATGACGTCCTTGTTGAAGTCGGACAGGTAGATGATGCCGACGTCGGAGCGCATGTTCGCCACCGAGTCGATGATGTCGCGCGTGCGGGTCTCGCGGATCGTGAACTCGTATTCGTCGGACCTGATCGAATTGATCATCTCGACGAACGCCTCCACGGCGAACATGTAGTGCTGCGTGGAGACCGTGCACAGCTGCTTGCGGGGTTTCGCGTTCTTGTAGCGTTCCTCGAGCAGGGACGCCTGGTCGAGCACCTGGCGGGCGTAGGTGAGGAATTCGGCGCCGTCCACGGTCAGGGCGATGCCCTGCGAGGAGCGGGTGAAGATCTCGATGCCCAGCTCCTTCTCCAGCTCCTTGACGGAGGAGCTCAGGGCCGGCTGCGAGACGTAGAGCTCGTGGGAGGCCTCGTTCATCGAACCGCATTCGACGATCTTGACGATGTATTTGAGTTGCAGAAGCGTCATAAATATCGGTTATAGCAGTGGGTGTAGTCGAAGGGTGAGGTTATAGCGTATTCGGTTCCACATATCGCAGTGCGCCGTGAGACGACTACAGGCGCACGCCGAGCGCGGCGAGGGAGTCGCGGGCGGCGAGTGCGCCGGAGAACAGCAGGCCGTGGATGCCGACCTCGTTCGCGCCGGCTACGTTCTTCGCGGTGTCGTCGAAGAACACGCACCGCTCGGCCGCAAGACCGAAACGGGAAAGCGCCAGCTCGTAGATGTCGGCGTTCGGCTTGTGCATCTTCTCCAC
Organism: Bifidobacterium aesculapii; assembly: GCF_001417815.1. Lineage (GTDB taxonomy): Bacteria > Actinomycetota > Actinomycetes > Actinomycetales > Bifidobacteriaceae > Bifidobacterium > Bifidobacterium aesculapii. Next base: position 66,313 of record NZ_BCFK01000054.1, on the reverse strand, counting down.
GCCGGAGACGACGGTGCCGTCCAGCAGGTCGTCCAGCACCGGGTATTTGTCGAAGGCGATGTGGATCGTCTCGTGCGACCAGTTCGTCAGCCCCCACACGCCGTAGCCGTGGGCCTTCAGGTCGCGCAGCAGCTGCTCCATGCCGGGCAGCATGCGCGGCAGCGCATCGCCGTAGTGTTCGATGTAGTACTTGAAGATACGGGCGATGTCCTCGCCCTGCTCGCGCACCACATCCGGGTAGATGCGGGCGAAATCCTCGCCGGCGTCCATGCGGTCCTCGTAGCGGAAGAAGCCGTGCGGGTCGTCGTCGGCGCAGATCGCGTCCACCACGTCGTCGGGATAATGGCCTTCGAGGCAGGCGCGCGTGCTCCAGTCGAACAGCACGCCGCAGAAGTCGAAGATCACGTCGGTGATGGGGGAGTCGTGCATGGCGTCTCCTTATATATATGGCACCGATACGAGAGGCGTATCGATATGGGCTCAATCGGGTACGGCACCAGTGTACGGGCGGGGTGGAATCTCCCGAATCCGCCGGTCAGTGCGGTGCCGTCGCCTCTGGTACGCGAGTGTTAGCGAACCGTTAGCGAATCGCCGTCGGGCGCATACGTAGGCGTATGGGACCCGTAAAAACCGTTTCCGTTCCTTCACATCATCCATAGCATTGAAGACGCAATGACCCGATGGTGCAGTCGCGCCCGCCGACATGGCGGGCGTAGTGCCACCGGGTTTGTTTGATGAAAAGGAGAAAGACATGCCCTGGTGGGTAGATGTTGCCTATGTAGTGGGCACGATTGTCATCTTCGTCCTGTTCGACCTCTTCGGAAAGTGGGTGGACAAACTATGATGACGTTCTTCACCGTGCTGGGTGTAGTGCTGGGACTGGCGGGAATCGCCTACATGATTTATTCCCTGTGCCGTCCTGAGAAATTCTGATCGAAGCTGTCTAGGGAACAAAGGTTCATCACATGGTATATCTTTTTGCGATCATGGCATTCGCGCTGATTGCCATCATCCTGGCGGCGATCTACAAGCCGCTGGGCGACTACATGTACAACGTGGTCACGTCCGACAAGGATCTCTTCTTCGAGAAGTGGATCTACAGGATCGTGGGCGTGGACTCCAAGAAGGGCCAGACCTGGAAGGCGTACCTGCGCGCCCTGCTCGGCTTCTCGCTGCTGAGCGTCTTGGTCCTCTACCTGCTCCAGCGCGTGCAGCAGTGGCTGCCGTTCTCGCTGGGCTTCCCGAACGTCGAAGGCCCGCTGGCGTTCAACACCGCGGCCTCGTTCGTCACCAACACGAACTGGCAGTCGTACTCGCCTGACGTCACGCTCGGCTACACCGTCCAGTTCGCCGGCCTGACCGTGCAGAACTTCGTGTCCGCGGCCGTCGGCATCGCGGTCGCGATTGCGCTGGTGCGCGGCATCGCATGGCGCAAGTCCGAGACCATCGGCAACTTCTGGGTCGATCTGACCCGCATCACGCTGCGCATCCTCATGCCGATCGCCATCGTCATGGGCGTCATCCTCATCGCGCTCGGCGTCGCGCAGAACTTCGCGGGCTTCGTCGACGTCAACACCGTCGCCGGCGGCACCCAGAAGATCATGCAGGGCCCGGTCGCCTCCCAGGAGGTCATCAAGGAGCTCGGCACCAACGGCGGCGGCTTCTTCAACGCCAACTCGTCGCATCCGTACGAGAACCCGAACATGTGGACCAACCTCATCGAGATCCTGCTCATGCTGTGCATCCCGGTGGCGCTCACCCGCACCTTCGGCCGCATGGTCGGCGACATCCGTCAGGGCTACGCGCTGCTCGGCGCCATGGTCATCCTCTTCGGCGCGAGCTTCTTCTTCGTCGTCACGGCCGAGTCCTTCTCCGTCGACCCGATCACCACGCTGACCGGCGGTTCGATGGAAGGCAAGGAGACCCGCTTCGGCATCGTGTGGTCCGGCCTGTTCGGCACGACTTCCACCAGCACCTCCACGGGCGCCGTCAACTCGATGCACGACTCGTACACCGCGCTCGGCGGCATGATGTACATGCTCAACATGATGCTCGGCGAGGTCTCGCCGGGCGGTGTGGGCGCCGGCCTGTACGGCATCCTCGTGATGGCGATCGTGGCCGTGTTCATCGCCGGCCTCATGGTCGGCCGCACGCCTGAGTACATCGGCAAGAAGATCGGCCCGCGCGAGATGAAGATGGCGTCGCTGTACTTCCTCGTCATGCCGATCACCGTCGTCGCCGGCGTCGCCCTGAGCTTCGCCGTGCCGTTCGCCCGCCAGTCGATTTTCGACACCTCGCTCAACAACAGCGGCAGCCACGGCTTCTCCGAGGTCGTCTATGCGTTCACCTCCGCGGCCAACAACAACGGTTCCGCCTTCGCCGGCATCACCGCCGACACCCCGTGGCTCGACACCATGCTCGGCCTGGCCGTGCTGCTCGGACGCTTCCTGCCGATCGCCCTCGTGATCGCGCTGGCCGGCTCCCTCGCCAAGCAGGACAAGGTGCCGGAGACCTCCGGCACGATGAAGACCGACAACGGCCTGTTCGTCGTCCTGCTGGTGTTCGTCATTGTACTGATTTCCGCGCTGACGTTCTTCCCGACGCTTGCTCTGGGACCGTTGGCAGAAGGTTTGGTGGCGTGATATGACTTCCGCAACTGTCAACGACGTCGCGAACAACGCGAACTCCATCGTGAGCGACGTCAACCAATCGAACAACAAGTCCCTCGGAGCCATGCTGGGCAAGAGCCTGCCGGACGCGTGCCGCAAGTTCGACCCGCGCAACATGGTGCACAACCCCGTCATGTTCATCGTGTGGGTGGGCGCCGCGTTCCTGACCCTGCTTGGCATCTTCCAGATCTTCGACGGCTCCCTCGCCAACGGCGAGCCGGTCTACTTCACGTGGATCGTCGCCGTCGTGCTGTGGCTCACCGTGCTGTTCGCGAACCTCGCCGAAGCCGTCGCCGAAGGGCGCGGCAAGGCGCAGGCCGACGCGCTGCGCAAGACCCGCACCACCACCCCCGCGCATATCGTCAAGGGATACGACGAGAAGAACGACCCCGACGCGCGCGGTCCGGAGAAGGGTGAGGGCTCCGCATACATCGAGGAGATCCCCAGCTCCGACCTCAAGCTCGGCGACGTGGTCGTCGTGGCCGCCGGCGAGCTCATCCCCGGCGACGGCGACATCATCTCCGGCATCGCCTCGGTCGACGAATCCGCCATCACCGGCGAGTCCGCCCCCGTCATCCGCGAGTCCGGCGGCGACCGCTCGTCCGTGACCGGCGGCACCCGTGTGCTCTCCGACCGCATCGTCGTGCGCATCACCCAGAAGCCCGGCGAGAGCTTCGTCGACAAGATGATCGCACTGGTCGAAGGCGCCAACCGCCAGAAGACCCCGAATGAGATCGCGCTCGACGTGCTGCTGAGCTCTCTGACCATCATCTTCCTGGTCGTCGTGCTGTGCATCAACCCGCAGGCCTCCTCGGTCGACGCCTCCGTGAGCCTGACCGTGCTCATCGCCCTGCTCGTCTGCCTCATCCCGACCACCATCGGCGCCCTGCTGAGCGCCATCGGCATCGCCGGCATGGACCGTCTGGTCCAGCGCAACGTGCTCGCCACCTCCGGACGCGCCATCGAGGCCGCCGGCGACGTGACCACCCTGCTGCTCGACAAGACGGGCACCATCACCTACGGTAACCGTCAGGCCTCCGAGTTCCATGCCCTTCCCGGCGTGGACCATGCCGAGATGGTCAAGGCCGCGGCCCTGAGCTCGCTGGCCGACTCCACCCCGGAAGGCCAGTCCATCGTCGCCCTCGCCAAGACCGAAGGCTTCGATCTGGACGAGGTCCCGGGCGCCGTGGACGTGGCCTTCACGGCCGAGACCCGCATGTCCGGCCTCGACCTGCCGAACGGCGACCGCATCCGCAAGGGTGCCACCTCCGCCGTCGAGGCGTGGATCGACAAGGAAGGCGGCACGATGACCGTCGAGGTCCGCGATGCCCTGCACGAGAAGGTCAACTTCATCTCCGGCCAGGGCGGCACCCCGCTCGTCGTCGCCGAGCAGTACGCCAACGGCGAGGTCAAGGTGCTTGGCGTCGTCCAGCTCAAGGACGTCGTCAAGAAGGGCCTGAAGGAGCGTTTCGCCGACCTGCGCAAGATGGGCATCCGCACCGTCATGGTCACCGGCGACAACCCGCTGACCGCCAAGGCCATCGCCAAGGAGGCGGGCGTCGACGACTTCATCGCCGAGGCCAAGCCCGAGGACAAGCTCGCCTACATCAAGAAGGAGCAGGCCAACGGCCAGCTCGTCGCGATGACCGGCGACGGCACCAACGACGCCCCGGCGCTCGCGCAGTCCGATGTCGGCGTCGCCATGAACTCCGGCACCTCCGCCGCGAAGGAGGCCGGCAACATGGTCGACCTCGACTCCGACCCGACCAAGCTCATCGACATCGTCCAGATCGGCAAGCAGCTGCTCATCACGCGCGGCGCGCTGACCACCTTCTCCATCGCCAACGACGTGGCGAAGTACTTCGCCATCATCCCGGCCATGTTCATGGAGAAGTTCCCGGGTCTCGGCGTGCTCAACATCATGGGCCTGCACAGCTCGCTGTCCGCCGTGCTCTCCGCGATCATCTTCAACGCGATCATCATCGTGCTGCTGATTCCGCTTGCGCTCAAGGGCGTCAAGTACCGTGCGGAGGCCTCCGAGAAGATCCTCGGCCGCAACCTGTCGATCTACGGTCTCGGCGGTATCGCCGCCCCGTTCGTCGGCATCTGGATCATCGACCTGTTCGTCCGCCTCATCCCGGGCTTCTGACCGGATGCAAGGCATATAAGGAGCAACAATGAAATCCTCAATGTCATTGAATCTGCGCAGCTACTGGGCCGGGTTCAAGGCCGTTCTGGTCTTCACCGTCATCGTGATCGTGTACACGTTCGTGATGACCGGCATCGGCCAGCTCGGCATGCCCGACAAGGCCAACGGCTCGATGGTCACCAACTCGCAGGGCGAGGTCGTCGGATCCTCGCTGATCGGCCAGTCCTTCACCGACGAGAACGGCGACGCGCTGCCGCAGTACTTCCAGTCGCGTCCGTCCGCCGCGTCCGATCCGAACAAGGACGAGGACAACCAGGGCTACTACGCCGCCGCGTCGTCCGGCACCAACAAGGGCCACGCCGACGAGGACCTCATCAAGAGCACGACCGAGCTTCGCAAGGCCATCGCCAAGCGCGAGGGCGTGAGCGTCAAGGACGTGCCCGCCGATGCGGTCTCCGCATCCTCTTCCGGCCTCGATCCGGCCATCAGCCCCGCGTACGCTGCCATCCAGGTCAAGCGCGTCGCCAAGGAGCGTGGCCTGAGCCAGGAGAAAGTCGAGGAGCTGGTGCGTGAGAACACCACCGGTCGTGGTCTCGGCTTCGTCGGCGAGGACACGGTCAACGTGGTCACACTGAATCTGGCGCTGGACGAGCTCGACTGACGTCCGGCCGCATGACCGATAAGGGGTGACGGTGCGAAGTGCTGCGCCGTCACCCCTTCGGTGCGTTCATCGTATACAGTCGGTATCGGGAAGTACGCGATACAGGCACGGGATCGGGGGAATGGAAGCATATGGCTGAGGCTCGTGGATCGTTCAGGGTGTTGCTCGGCGCCGCTCCTGGCGTAGGCAAGACATGCGCGATGCTCAAGGAGGGGCATCGTCTCGCCGAGGAGGGGCAGGACGTCGTCATCGCCCTGTTGGAGACACACGGCCGCAAGGCCACGCAGCACGCGGCCGAAGGGCTCGAGAGCGTGCCGCGCAGGCGCATCCGCTACCGTGGCATGTGGCTCGAGGAGATGGACCTGTTCAAGGTCATCGAACGGCATCCGCAGGTCGCGCTCGTCGACGAGCTGGCCCACACGAACGTGCCCGGATCGGTGCACGAGAAACGCTGGCAGGACGTCATGGACCTGCTCGATGCGGGCATCGACGTCATCACCACCATCAACGTGCAGCACATCGAATCGCTCAACGATGTGGTCCGCGACATCACGGGCAGCACGCAGAAGGAGACCGTGCCGGACAAGGTCCTCCGGTCCGCCACGCGCGTCGAGCTCGTCGACCTTCCGCCGGAAGGACTGCGCGAAAGACTCTCCGCAGGCCTCGTGTATAAGCCCGACCGCGTCGACGCTGCGCTGAGCAACTATTTTCGCGTCGGCAACCTTACGGCGCTGCGCGAGCTCGCACTGCTGTGGCTCGCCGGCCGCGTCGACGAGACGCTCAAGCAATACCGCGACGAGCATCACATCAAAGCCAAGTGGGAGACGCGCGAACGCGTCATCGTCGCATTGTCGGGCGGCCCCGAAGGCGAGCAGCTGCTGCGGCGCGGCGCACGCGTCGCCAGGGCGTCCGGAGGCGGCGACCTGATCGCCGTGCACGTCACACCCGAGGACGGCCTCGCCGGATCCAACCCCGCGCTGCTCATCAAACAGCGCGATCTGGTGGAGAAGCTCGGAGGAACGTTCCATCAGATCGTCGGCGAGGACATCGCCGACGCCCTGCTCGATTTCGCGCGCGCCAACAACGCCACCCAGGTGATTGTCGGCGTCTCCAGACGAGGCCTGCTGTCGCGTTGGCTCGGCAGACCGTCGACGCCCAACGGCATCATCGAGAAATCCGGCGACATCGACGTGCATATCGTCACGCACACCTTCGCCAACAAGGGCCTGGCCGGCATCCGCATGCCGTCGAGACGTCACGCGCCCATGGCGCTGGGACGTACGGTCGGTGGACTGCTGTTCGCCGCGGTCTCCGTCCCGGTCGCCGCGTGGGTGCTGTCGATGTACAGCTCCATGGCGTTCGTCCAGCGCGACGCGCTCATTCTCCAATTGCTGGTCGTCATCGCGGCGGTCATCGGCGGATTCGTCCCCGCCACCTTGTCCGCCCTGCTCAGCGGCCTTGTGCTCGATTTCCTGTATACGCAGCCGGTGGGCACGTTCCATGTGATGCACGCGTCGGATGTGGCCACCATCATCCTGTACATCGTCGTGGGGCTCATCGTCTCCGCCGTCGTCGACAGGGCCGACTCCCACACGCGGCAGGCGCAGCGCGCCAGCGCGGAATCGGAGATCCTCGCCTCCGTGGCCGGTTCGGTGCTGCGCAGCGACGATCCGTTGGAGGCGATCGTGCACCGCACGCGCGAGGCGTTCGGATTCGACTGCGTGCGTGTCGTGCAGGACGGCCGCATCGTCATCTCCGACGGGGAGCCCTCGCCCGCGAAGGACCCCGACGGCAACCAGACGGCCGGCGCGTCCGTCGAAGAGCCCGAGACCATCGCCCATGACGAGCACGGTCCCGCGCTCAAGCTCTACGGCAGATCCATCGAAGCCTCCGACCAGCGTATGCTCATGGCGATCCTCTCCCAGATCGAGACCGTGCTCGAACACAACGATCTGGAACGCAAGGCCAGCGAAATCGGTCCGCTCGCACAGGCCGAGCGCGTCCGCACCGGCCTGCTCAACGCAGTGAGCCACGATCTGCGTCGTCCGCTCGCCTCCGCGACCGCGGCGGTCTCGGGACTCGAGCGCATGGGTTCCACGATGAGCGAACGCGACCGTGAGGATCTGCTGTCGGTCGCGTCCAACGGACTCAAGCAGCTCACGAAGCTCGTCACCGACCTGCTGGACGTGTCGCGCATCCGCGAGGGGGCCCTGCCGTTGTCGCTCGTCGCCACCGACGTGGGCGAGGCCATCATCCCCCTGTTCGACGAACTCGGCATCGGTCCGTGGAGCGTCGACCTCGACATCGCCCCGGATCTCCCGCTGGTCGTCGCCGATCCGCCGCTATTGCGCCGCGCGTTGTCGAACGTGGTGGTCAACGCCCTTCGCTTCACGCCGAAGAACCGGCGCGTGCGCATCGCCGCCTCGGCGTTCAACGGTGTGGTGGAGATCCGCGTCGCCGATCAGGGACCCGGCGTGCCGGACGATCGCAAGGACGACATCTTCCTGCCGTTCCACCGGCTCGGAGACACCGACAACACCACGGGGCTCGGTCTGGGCATGGCGTTGTCGAAGGGGTTCGTCGAATCGATGGGCGGCTCGATATCGCCCGAGGACACGCCGGGCGGCGGACTCACCATCGTCATCACCCTGCGCGCCGCCAGTGCTTCGCTGGAGGCTGGGCAGCCGATACCGAAGGACGAGCTGCCGAACCCGGCGGATATCCTCGAACAGGACACGTTGAAGGTATCGGACGCCGTTTCGGACGTCATCCTGCCGCTGCCGGGCCGCGGACGTTCCGACGAGCGCGGACTCGACAGGTTCATCACCTACGGTGTGATGCGCGGCGGTTCGGACGGCGCCGCGGACCATGACGGCGTGACGGCGGACACGAAGGCGGACGGCGGCCCCCGGCCGGCCGATGCGGCGGCCGAGAACCATACGGATACGAAGGAGGCGAATGCATGATGAAGATTCTGGTGGCGGACGACGATCCGCAGTTCCTCAAGGCGTTGAAGATCACCCTGCATTCACAGGGCTATGACATCGTGACGGCCCGTGACGGCGTCGAATGCATCACCGTGGCGGTCCGCGAGCACCCCGACCTGTTCGTGCTCGACCTCGGCATGCCACGTATGGACGGCATGGGCGTGATCCATGGCGTGCGCGGATGGACCGAAGCCCCCATCCTCGTCGTCTCCGGCCGTACCGACGCACGCGAGAAGGTGGCCGCGCTGGACGCCGGCGCCGACGACTATGTGACCAAGCCGGTCTCGATCGACGAACTGCTCGCCCGCATCCGCGCCCTGCTGCGGCGCGTGACGTTGGAGAACGCCGCGGAAAGCGAATCGCCGACGGTCGCGTTCGGCGACGTGACCGTGGACCTCAACGCGCGCGCGGTGTTCCGCGGGCGTCAGGGTCGGCAGGTGCGCGTCAAGCTCACGCCCACCGAATGGAAGGTGCTGGAAGTGCTCGTGCGCAACGCGGGCAAGCTCGTCACCCGGCAGGACATGCTCACCACGATCTGGGGCGCCAGTCATGTCAAGGACACCGGCTACCTGCGTCTGTACGTCTCCCAGCTGCGCCGCAAGATCGAGCCCGACCCGGCGCATCCGCGCTATCTGAAGACCGAGACTGGCATGGGGTACCGTCTCGACGTCACCGGCGCCGCCGACTGACCGCAGCCTTCCCCATACACCATATGGACGGGCCCCGCCGGGAATGCTCCCATGGCGGGGCCACGTCGTCAGACGATGGCGTCCGCCAGCGCGTCGGGTATCGCGTCGATCACGTCGGAGGCGACGATCGGGTGACCCAACGTGTCGAAGCGCTGACGGCGCGCGTTCATGCCGAACAGCTCCGGCGGTTCCCATCCGCACTGCTCCGATTCCGAGGCGATCGCCGCCGCGGAACCGTGCAGATACGCGGCGGCCGCAGCCGTGCGCGCGACGGCCAACGGGTCGTACGGTGCCGGCGAGGACTCGTCGCCCCTCCGACCGTTGTCGTCCCCGTCGTCATCCACGTCGTCCGTATCCATCTGGGCGAGCAGCGCACCGGTCATGCCGGCGAGCACGTCTCCGGCCCCGGCCGTGCCCAGCCACGCCGGCGCGGCACCCGCGACCAGCACGCGCGCGCCTTCGCCCACCACGATCGTCGCCGCCCCCTTGAGCAGCACGGTCGCGCCGGTGCGATCATGCGCCTCGCGCGCGCACCGCAGCGGTTCGGCCTCGACCTGCGCCGCATCGACGCCCAACATGCGCGCCAATTCGCCCGCATGGGGCGTGACCACCACCTGCGGCACGACGCGTTCCGGCAGCAGGTCGAGCGCACCCGCGTCCACGACGACGGGCGGCATCGACGGCGCGTCCTGCGCGTCCGCGGCGTAATGGTCGAGCAATGCGGCGATCGTGGCGCGCTGCACGTCGTTGCCGGCGTCGTCGCCGTCGCCCGCCGGCACACCGGAACCGACCACCCACGACTGTACGTGCCCCTTGCCGAGCACCGCCTCGGGCAATGCCGCGAGCACCATGCCCTGCGGGCGTTCCGGGCCGAGGTAGCGCACCATGCCCACGTTCGTGCGTGCCGCCGCCCTCGCGGTCAGTACCGCGGCGCCGGGGTAGCGCGACGAGCCGGTGACCAGCCCCACCACACCGCGCGAGTATTTCGCGTCGCCGACACGGGGAAGCCGTACCGCCTCGGAGGCCGAATCCCGATCAGTCGCCTCGACGAGCGGCGTCGCGCCGTCCAGATCGAAGCCGAAGTCCACCAGCGTGATGCGGCCGCAGGCGAACGTCGCCGGAGGCAGCATCGCACACGGCTTCATCGCGCCGAACATGACGGTCTCATCCGCCGGAATGTAGGCGCCCGCCAGCGAACCATCGTCCACGCCCACGCCGGACGGCGTATCCACGGCGAGCACCAGCGGCAGCTCCCCGTCCGATTCGCGACCCGGCAACGCCGGACGGTCGGGGAGCGGACCGGCGCCTCCGCGCGCATCCGCCTCGGGCAGACCGAGCGCCGAGGCGATCGCGGCGGGCACCCCGCGCAACGGCCCGTTCAACCCGATGCCGGTCATCGCGTCGATGACCAGGTGCGAACGATCCGCCACACGCACCGCCGCCTGCAGACGCTCACCGGCCTCGCCCGGCGAGAATCCGGACGTGCAACCGGGAATCTCGGCGTCGGGGTCGAGCACCAGCACCTTGCCGCCTGCGCGCACGAACGCGGCGAACCCCTCGTCATGCAGGGAACGGCCCACCGCCACGGCGTTCACCTGGGCGCCCTCCTCGGCGAGCATCGCCGCGGCGAACAGTCCATCGCCGCCGTTGTCGCCGGCGCCGGCGAGCAGCGTCACGACCGCGTCCTCGATATCGACGCCCTCGTCGTCGAGCATCCTCGCGGCCGTATGCGCCGTCGCGTTGGCCGCCATGCGCATCAGCGGCACCCCGTCGTCGAGCAGCGGACGCTCCATCGCGCGCACATCCGAAGCCGTGAAGGCGCTGTGCAGCAGGACCTCGCGGCGTTCCTCATCGTTCGGTGTATTCATGGCGACCTCCTAGGTTCCGTCCGTCCTGCCCGTACGTGCCGACGGAACAAGGCGCGCCGACGGCGGGTCGCGGGCTACCCACCAGTGTAGTCGCGCCGCCATGCCCGCCCCGTATGCCCCATCATGCGGTTGCGGGCATTTGACCGCGAAGACCGCCGGCCCCTATCCTGTATGGCGATACGGCGCCGGCGACATGCAGACGGAACCCGCGCGCATGAGACGGGCCCGGCCGTCGCGGCCGGGCGGGAAGGAACGAACCATGTTCGGCAGAAGGAACGGCGGATTGTTCGCCGACGGCAAACCCACGCTCGCCCAGTGCGACCCCGAATTCATCGACCTGTTCTCGGCCTTCGCCTACGACGAGGTCGTGCACGAGCCGGGCGCGAACCATCCGGACCTCGACGACGCCACGCGTTCCATGGCGATCCTCGCCACGCTCATCGGCAGCCAGGCCACGGACGCCTACGGGATGCTGCTGCCCGTCGCATTGAAAAGCGGCGTGACCCCCGCCCAGGCCAAGGAGATCGTCTATCAGGCGGTCGCCTACTGCGGCTTCGGGCGCGTGCTGCCCTTCCTCAACATCACCAACGACGTGCTCTCCGACCAAGGCGTCGACCTGCCGCTCGAAGGCCGGGCGACCGTCACCGCCGACACGCGCGCCGCCGCCGGTGAGGCCAAGCAGATCGAGATCTTCGGCGAGGGGATGCGCGGGTTCGCTCATTCCGGCCCCGAAGACACGCGGCATATCAACAAATGGCTCGCCGACAACTGCTTCGGCGACTACTACACGCGCACCGGGCTCGATACCCGCCACCGCGAAATGATCACCCTGTGCTATCTGGCCGCGCAGGGAGGATGCGAGCCGCAGCTGACCGCCCACGCGAAAGCCAACATCGCCGTCGGCAACGACAAGGCGTTCCTCATCGCCGTCGTCTCGCAGTGCATGCCCTACATCGGATACCCGCGCACGCTCAACGCGCTCAGGTGCGTGAAGGAGGCCGCAGCCGCCGCCGAGTGACGCGACCGGTCGGACTGCCGGCACGGGCGCGGATGCCGCCTCCGTCGGCGCCCGTCGTCCGGCTGCGGCAGCGGGCATCCCGTCCGTTATAGTGTTCGTTGGCAAAATCCACGGCAACATGACACGGAAAGCGACGGGTGAGGCGACATGGCGATCGATGCACAGGGTCTGGAGATTCAGATCGGCGCAAGGACCTTGCTGCACCCGTGCGACTTCCACGTGGCCAAAGGCGACAAAATCGGCCTCGTCGGCCGCAACGGCGCCGGCAAGACCACACTCACGCGCGTCATCACCGGCGACATGCTGCCCACCTCCGGCAAGGTGCGCGTCTCCGGCAAACTCGGCTACCTGCCGCAGGACACGCACGCCGCCGACCCCGAGCAGACCGCGCTCGACCGCATGATGAGCGCGCGCGACATCGCCTCGATCATCAGCCGCATCCGCAAGGCCGAAAAGGAGATGACCGACCCCGATCCGGATGTGATGACCCGCGCCATGAACCGCTACGACAAGGCCATGCAGGACTTCGACAAGGCCGGCGGCTATGCGGCCCAATCCGAAGCCATCGCCATGGCCTCCTCGCTGGGGCTGCCGCAGGAGGTCATGGAGCGGCCGCTCGGCACGCTCTCCGGCGGCCAGCGTCGACGCATCGAACTGGCGCGCATCCTTTATTCCGACGCCGACACGCTCATCCTCGACGAGCCCACCAACCATCTCGACGCCGACTCCATCGAATGGTTGCGCGGCTACCTCAAGAAATACGAAGGCGGGTTCCTCGTCATCTCCCACTCCACCGAACTGCTCGACGAGGTCGTCAACAAGGTGTGGCACCTCGACGCCCAGCTCGGCGCCATCGACATGTATTCGCTCGGCTGGAAGGCCTATCTCCACCAGCGCGTCGTCGACGAGGAGCGTCGCCGCCGCGAGCGCGAGGTCGCCGAGAAGAAAGCCGAACGCCTCATGAAGCAGGGCATCCGCCTGCACGCCAAGGCCACCAAGGCCGTCGCCGCGCAGAACATGATGCGCCGCGCCGAAAAGCTGCTCGAGAACACCTCCGAAGCGCAGAAGAAGGAGAAGGTCGCGGACATCCGGTTCCCCGAACCCGCGCCCTGCGGCAAGACCCCGATCATGGCCAAGGACATTTCCAAGGCCTACGGCTCCAACATCGTCTTCGCCGGCGTCAACCTCGCCATAGACAAGGGCTCCCGCGTCGTCATCCTCGGCTACAACGGCGCCGGCAAAACCACCACCCTGCGCCTGCTCGCGCACATCGAACAGCCCGACACCGGGTCCGTCGACTACGGCCACGGCTGCAAGATCGGCTACTTCGCCCAGGAGCATGACACGCTCGACCTCGACGCCACCGTCCTCGAGAACCTCACGCACGTCGCCCCCGAACTGAACGACACGCAGGCCCGATCCATCCTCGGCTCGTTCCTGTTCTCAGGCGACGACGCCATGAAACCCGCCCGCGTACTCTCCGGCGGCGAGAAGACCCGACTCGCGCTCGCCACCCTCGTCACGTCCCGCGCCAACGTGCTGCTGCTCGACGAGCCCACCAACAACCTCGACCCCGCCTCCCGTGACGAGATCCTCAAGGCCATCGCCAAATACGAGGGCGCCATCGTCCTCGTCACCCACGATGAGGGCGCCGTCGAAGCGCTCAACCCCGAGCGCGTCCTGCTCATGCCGGACGGCGACGAGGATCTGTGGAACGACTCCTATCTCGAGCTCGTCGCCGAGGAGTGACGCGGCGTCGCCGGCGTCTCTCCGGCCGACGTGCGTTCGTGCATCGCTATTGCCACCCGGCGCGCCCACCGATATATTGGGATGGCCGGCGGCCCGCGTATGGCACCGGCAGCCGCATAGGACCGTATGGAAATGGAGCCGACCGTGACCCCGCAGACCCCCGACCCCACAACAGCATCGTCGACAGACGCGCTGCACGCCGGCACGGGCCGCCGCAACGGCACGGGCCTCGCCACCGCCGACCTCATCACAATCGGCGTATTCAGCGCGCTGTATTTCGTGATGGTGTGCGTCGCCACATTGGTCAGCACGCTGTTCACCGGCGGCTTCGGCTCGATCTTCCTGCCCGCCATCGCGGCGCTCATCTCCGGCCCCGTGTTCATGCTGCTGGACGCGCGTCTGCGCCGCTTCGGCGGCATCACCGTGATGGGACTGGTGATCGGCCTGTTCCTGTTCGTCTCCGGCCATTTCGCGCTCTCCTTCATCGCGAGCCTCGTCTTCCCCCTCGCCGCCGACCTGATCGCGCGTGCGGGCTCGTACCGAAACAGGACGCTGCTCCTCGTCTCCTACGTCGTGTTCTCATACGGCCTGACCGGGCCGATCCTGCCGCTGTGGTTCATGAAGGACGCCTATGTGGCGAGTCTTGAGGCGCGTGGCAAGGACGCGGCGTACATCGAAGGTGTGTTCGCGAACATCAACACCGGCACATTCATTCTCGCGATGACCGCGATCCTCGTCTGCGCGCTGCTCGGCGGATGGTTCGGCCAGCGTCTCATGAGGAAGCACTTCGCCAAGGCCGGCATCGCCTGATGGGATCGTCCGCCTCCCGGACCGGTCCGCACACGCTCGACCCGCGTACGAAGCTGGTCCTGCTGCTGTTCGCGAACCTCATGCTGTTCTTCCATGTGGTGCTCGTCACGCAGCTCGTCATGGCCGCCCTGTTCCTCACGCCGATGGCGGTGGAGGGGCGCACACGCATGGCGTCGCGTTTCGCCGTGGCGGTCGCGGCGCTCACCGCGCTCTCCATGATCGATCCGGATGCGATGGGCGTCCCGCAGCTGCATGTCGTCTCGGCTCTGGCCGTGGGCGTGTCGATGATGCTGCCGTGCTTCATGACCGGCGCCTATGCGGTCGCGACCACTTCGGCGAGCGCGTTCGTGTACGCGTTGCGGCGCATGCGGGCGCCTGAGGCGGTGGTGGTGCCGTGCGTGGTGATCATCAGGTTCTTCCCCACGGTCGCGCGGGACTACCGGAGCATCCGCGAGGCGATGGCGTTGCGCGGCATCGCCTCGGGCGCGGCGGCGTGGCTGCGTCATCCGGCGCGCTCGCTGGAGTATGTGCTGGTGCCGTTGCTGATGAACGCGACGACGGTGGCGCAGGACCTCTCGGTGGCCGCGTTGACGAAGGGTCTCGGCCGTGAGGGCGCGCACACGTCGCGTACGGCGATCCGCATGCGCGCATGCGATTGGGGGATGATGGCGGCGGCGACGCTGCCGCTCGTTGCGGATATCGCGGGGGTGGTCTGAGATGGACGGTTCGCGGTCCGTGGAGGCGCTCGACGTGCGTGACGTGTCGTTCCGCTACGATCTGGCCGACGCCGACGGTGGTGTGCGTGGCGGCGCGGACGGGACGCCGGCGGCGTTGGACGGCGTCTCGCTGCGTGTCGCGCCGGGGGAGTGCGTGGTGCTGTGCGGGGCGAGCGGGTGCGGCAAGACGACGCTCACCCGTGTGGCGAACGGTCTGGTCCCCTCGTTCTTCCATGGCGGGTTCGCCGGTACGTGCCTGACGTGCGGACTGGATGCGGCCCGGGTGCCGATCGACCGTCTGACGCCGTTGGTGGGCAGCGTGTTCCAGAATCCGAAGACGCAGTATTTCAATGCGGATTCGACCGATGAGCTGGCGTTTCCGTGCGAGAACATGGGGATGGGGACGGAGGCGGTCAACCGGCGTGTGGCGCAGGTGGCCGCGCGTTTCGGCGTGGAGGGGCTGCTTGACCGTGATCTGATGCGACTGTCCGGCGGGCAGCGTCAGCGGATCGCGATGGCGGCGGCGAACATGCTCGACCCGCGTCTGGTGGTGCTCGACGAGCCGACGGGCAATCTCGATGCGGCGGCGATCGAGGACATGCGGGTGTTGGTGCGCCGGATGAAGGATTCCGGCGTGGCGGTGCTGGTCGCCGAGCATCGTCTCGCCTGGCTCAATGGCATCGCCGACCGTTACGTGGTGTTCGACGGAGGACGAATCGTGCGATCGTATGCGGTTGGCGACTTCCTCGCGCTTGCGCCCGACGAGATCGCCGGCATGGGGTTGCGCGCGCTCGATCTGGAACCATGCCGGCGGCGTGTCCGCGCGTTGGCCGCGGCCGGTGACGAGGACGGTTCCGGTGCGCCGTTGCTGCGTACGCGCGGTCTGATCGTCGGCCATGATCGTCGACGTAGACGGCCGCGGTTCGGGTTCGGCGGCGCCGGCCGTGGAGCGGGCCGATCGTTCCGTCGCGTCGTCGGCGATCTGACGTTGCGGCGCGGTCTGATCGTCGGGCTCATGGGGCGCAACGGCTGCGGCAAGACGAC
Organism: Bifidobacterium aesculapii; assembly: GCF_001417815.1. Taxonomy (GTDB): domain Bacteria; phylum Actinomycetota; class Actinomycetes; order Actinomycetales; family Bifidobacteriaceae; genus Bifidobacterium; species Bifidobacterium aesculapii. The sequence goes on along the minus strand of NZ_BCFK01000054.1, from coordinate 49,953 downwards.
GCTGGCGCGTACGTTGACGGGATTGGCGAAACCACTGGAGGGGAGCATCGAGCTGGAGGGGCGCGAGGTCGGGCCCCACGCGTTGACCCGGGCGGGGTTCATGGTCATGCAGGATGTCAACTACCAGCTGTTCTCCGCTTCGGTGCGCGAGGAGCTCATGATCGGCTTCGGTGCTGATGATTCCGACGCGCGGTCGCGATGTGACGCGATTCTCGACGCGCTCGACCTGACGGCGTTCGCCGACCGGCATCCGATGAGCCTGTCCGGCGGGCAGAAGCAGCGTGTGGCGATCGGCGCGGCGCTGATGTGCGGCAAGGACCTCATCGTTCTCGACGAACCGACCAGCGGTCTGGACCGGCTGCATATGGAACGGGTGGGTGGACTGCTGCGTCGTCTGGCGGATGGCGGGCGTGCGGTGCTGGTCGTCACGCATGATGAGGAGCTGGCGGCGGGATGGTGCGACCGCATCGTCATGCTGGACGGACCGGACCCGTCTGCACGCGATGCGCCAGCCGGCGTGGCCGCCCGCCGACGGACCCCATGACGGCGCACGCCACGCCGGGCCGCGTGTGAGCCGCCGCCTCAGTCGAAGAATCCGTCGTCGTCGATCGTCGGGGATATGTGGGGCTGCGGCCGGTTCCCGTATGCCGGGAACCCGTCGTCCGAATACGTGCCTGACGAATACATGCCGTCCGGGTACGGGGCGCCCGGGTATGGGTCTCCCGCACACCCGCCGTCCCGGCCGCCCGCGGTCGCCTGCCTGTTGCGGCGCATGTACTCGTACACGTCCACATCGGTGGGCGCCGGCTGGGTGCACCAGGCGACGCCGCCGCCGGTCAGCGGGTCGCGCTTGTCGATATGCTCCCGCATCATCTCGATGTCGTCGGCGACGACGAGCAGCCTGTCCGGATCCGTGCGGCGCAGACGCTGCTCGACCTCATCGAGATAGCAGCGCTGTCGCCGCAGCTCCTCATGCGCGCGCACCTCGTCGCACAATGCCGTGTACAGCCGGTCGACGAGACACGCGCGCTGCGCCTGTTCGACGGTGACCTCGCGACGTCGCTCCGCCTCCGCGTACTCGCGCGCCAGCCGCGTGTCATCCGCCATCGTCTCGAACAGGACGCCAAGCCGCTCCTCGATGCGCGAATGCACCGTATCGCGCATGGAACGCTGCCCTGTGCGCGGCATGTCGCCGTCGACCCGCAGCGACAACGCCCCCGTCGGCTCGAACTGCCGCGACCTGCCGGCGATCCACATCGGAATCCCGTTCTGCGGTTCGCCCGACAGTCTCCGGGGCTTCGGCGCGGTGCCCGGCTTCGACAGCTCCGCCACATGGAAGGAGCGCAGGAATCCCTCGCCGTCCTTGACGACGATGTGCGGCCACGGCCACTTCGCCTCCTGCGCCCGTTCGAACAACCGGTCGGAAGGCGGCTCGAGGGACATGCCGCGCGCCACCGCCATACGCGCGATCTCGTCGATGAGCCGCGCCGCCCTGTCCACCTGGTCGTCGGAGACGTAGCGTCGGTCGACGTCCCTTCTGAACCGTTCCGTCCACGATTCGCCCGAAGGCCCCTGCGCTCCATCCGTGGACCGCGTGATGACTGCCTGCGTCATGATGACACTTCCTTCATGATGTGGGCCGGCCTCCTTTGGCCGGCACGGTGCAACCACCATGGCGCGACGGCGACGCAAAGGCAAATCACGTCGGAGCGATGTGCATGACGGTGCATAACCCGGTGGAAAACCCTGCCCTCCGTCGCGGTCCCGGACGATGGTTGCCACCTTCACCTATGGTAATGGCGTATCGGAGTCGGCATGACGTCGGCGCATCGCGCCCATGCCGCATCGGATCTGCGGCGGGGAGGCGAGCATGGGCGACGCGAGGCGTGAGATGGAACGGCTGCGTCCGGTCTACGAGACCGGCGTGCTGCGCCTGCTGCTGCGGCGCAACGCACGCCTGTACGTGGCGCTGCTCAGGGCCGCGTTCGACCCGCTGACGGGTGAACTGCCCCGCGAAACGGTCGAGGAACGGTTCGCCCAGGGGCTCGCGGCGCTCGCGGACGGTGGACAGTACGCGCCGCAGCCCGACGAGACATTCGCCGACGCCGCCCACGGCATACTCGTCGAACTCACCCGCGAAGGGGAGGGGGACTACGCGTGGCTCGCCAACTCGCACGACGAATCCTCGCACCGGTTCCTGTACCGTCTCACCGCCCGCGCCCACCGGGCCATCGAGGCGTTGGGGCGTCTCGAGGACGACGCGCGCACCCTGTCCGGGGCGCAGGCCAACAGCATCATCATGGAGATCGAGCATGCGCGCATGCGGCTGACCGCCGACCCCGGCGAACGCGTGCGCCTGCTCAACCGTGAAATCAAGGAGCGCAAGCGCGAGATCGCGCGCATCCGGCACGGCCGCGAATACGACCATCTCAGCGACGCGCAGGTGCAGGACATCATCGCGGTGATCCACAACACGCTGCGCGGCGTTCCCGTCGACCTGCGCGAACTGGCGCTCGCCGAACGCGACAACGGCGACGCCCTGCGCCGGCGCATGCAGGCCGGCGGCATGAGCGTCGACGAGAACCTCGCCGGCTACCATGAGGCGTACCGTCGCTCGTTCCGGGAATCGGACGCCGGCCGGCGCTTCGAAGACGCCTTCCAGGTGATCATCACCGACGAGGGCAGGCAGCAGATCGACGAGGCGCTGCGCGCCATCGCGAAGACCCCGTACCTGACCGGCGGCTCCGGCGCATTGCTCGGCCAGGTGCGCGACGAACTCGCCCGCATCTACGACGGCATCGAGGACGTGCGCCGCCAGATGCGCGTCTCCGACGAGGCCGTCAGCCGCCTCATGCGCCAGCAGACGGACGTGCGCTACCGCACGATGCTCACACGCCTCAACCGCCTGTACGCCCGGATCAACGCCGACGCGAAGGCGCATCCCGGCGACTCCGCCCGTCCATACGCGACCGACACCGCCGAAGCGCTCTACGCGCCGCTGCCCACCCGCCCGGCGAAGACGATGCGCCGCACGGCGCCGCCCCTCCTCGCCGACATGTCCGACGGCGCCCCCGCGCGCATGCCGGCGGCCGACCTGCTGGCGCTGGTCGCCAACGGAGGCCCACGGCTGAAGCACATGGTGGGGCTCATCCTGCGCGCCCCGGTGATCCGCGACGGTCTCGTCGACATCGCCGCGAGCTTCAACCGGCTGCCCGAACACGAACGGCGCGAAAGCGAGATCATCGGCTTCCTGGAAGGACTGGACGCGGCGCCGCGGGACGAGAGACGCGATGCCGACGCGCCCGGCGCCCGGACCTCGCTCTGGCACTGCATGTCGATCGACGGCGAGCCCAGGGACTGGACCACCGCGCCCATGCTGGTCGACCCGCACGAACTGGACACCGTCATGGAGGAGATGTAGGGATGGACATCATGAACGAGGAACGCGAAGCGACCACGAACCCGCACGCACTGTTCGAAGGAGACCTCGGCGACATGCCCGCCGAAGCGCGCATGGCCGCCATCGCCCTCAAACGCGAACGCTACGTGGGTTCGGACCTCTACGACACCGTGCTCGAACACCGCGACGCGGTCGTACGCTCCCTGAACAACGACCTGCTCGACCTCGTGGTCGACGAACACTACCGCATCATGTACGCCACGCCGGTGCTCGGCGAGGACGTCGCGCTGCGCTCGCTCAAGACGCGCGTCAGCCTGCGGCGCGAAGAGGCGGCGCTGCTCGCCTTCCTGCGCATACGCGTGCTCGAATACGAGAACGTGCACGCCGCGCCCGACGAGTGGATCGTCGGCTTCGAGGAGATTCGCGCCGCGCTCGCCACCGGCGCCGGCTACCTCGCCTCGCGCAATGACGAGGAGGGCGTGCTCAGACAGGTGGGCGCGACGGTCTCCGCCATGGTCACCTACGGCTATCTGGCGCGCATGGACGAGGAATCCATGTACCTGATCACGCCGCTGGTGCCGGTGGTGCTCGACCAGGACCTCGCCGGCATGTGGCTCGCCGCCGCAGGCGACGACGATACGGACGGGCACGACGGAAAGGACGGACGATGACGGTTGCCGCGGACGTGCAGATGATAGCGGACCGGTGGATGCTGGAATCCCGCCGGCTCGTCAACTGGGGCACCTACGAGGGGTACCACGAATTCCGCCCCTCCACCGACGGGACGCTGCCGGTGACCCTGCTCGCCGGCGCCAGCGAATCCGGCAAATCCACACTGGTCGACGCACAGACCTCGCTGCTATACCCGACGGGCACGCCGTTCAACAAGGCCTCGAACTCGGGCCGTTCGGAACGCAGCGACTACACCTATCTGAGGGGCATGACGGGCGTCGGCAACACCGATGACGGCGACGAGCCGCTCTACCTGCGCGGCCGCGACGGGGACGGCTCTCCGCAGCCGGTATGGGGCGCCATCGTCGACACGTACCACAACCGGACCACCGGGCAGGTGCTCTCCTGCGGCAAGTTCCTGTACCTCATGGCCGGCGACGGCCGCGGCGAGGTCCGCAGATGCTACGTGACCTGGGACGAGCCCATGGACCCGCGTCTGATGGACCGCTACCGTCAGGCGCCGTTCACGGCGGTCCAGCTCAAGGCCGCGTACCCGGGGTGCGAGACGTTCCCAAGCGCCGACGCGTTCCATACGCGCATCTGGTCGGTCTTGGGACTGAGCGAGGCCGCGTGCCGTCTGCTGCACAGGATCCAATCCGCCGACGCCCCCTCCCGCCTGGACGACATCTTCAAACAGGGCGTGCTCGGCGTGCCCGAGGCGCTCGGTCTGGCGCGCGCCACCGTCGAGGACTACGAACGCTACGACGGCAACTTCCGCGCCATGGAGAGCAAGATCCGACGGATGAAGGCCCTTCGCGCCATCAGCGACGGCTACGCCGCATACGAGGCGGCGTGCGGGCGCATGCGCGCGTTCGCCGCAGCCGACCCTGCGAGCGACGAGGGGAGCGCCGCCATCCGCGACAGGGCGCTGGCCCGCATGAAGGCCGAGGTCGCCGCGCAGCTGCCGGTCGACGAGCAGGAGGCGCGCGCCCGCGCAGACGACGCCGCCGACTCGCAGCGGCGCGCCGAGGCGCTGCGCTCGCGCCTCGACGCGATCAGCCGTCGCATGCAGGGCGCGGACGGCGGCGACCTCGCCCGCGCCGAGGCCGGCCTCGACCAGGCGCGCCGTCGCCTCGAGGACGTCACCGCCGCCCATGACCGCATCGCGCGTCGCTTCGAGGCGCTCGGCGAGACGACGCCGGACGGGGAGCAGGCGTGGAACGGGCGCCGACTCGCCGCGGTGAACTTCAAACGCGGCTACGACCGTCGTCTGGAGGAGCTCGACGACTCCCGCGACCAGGCCGTCGCCGCACGCGCCGAGGCGGCGGACAGGTTGCGCCGTCTCAAGACCGACTACGAACGGCAGCGGTCGCAGCGCACCCGCATCACCCGACGCATGGACGAGGCTCGTGCCATGCTCTGCCACGCCACCGGCCTCGAGCCGTCCGAACTGCCCTACGTGGCGGAACTCATGGACGTGCGCGAGGAGGACGAGCATTGGCGTCTGGCGATGAACGCCGTCTACGGATCCATCGCCCGCACCATCCTCGTCGACAAACGCCACGAACAGGGGTTCGCGGCCAAGGTCAGTGCCATCGACCCGCGCACGATGCCCCGACGCACCTGGCGGTTCGTGGACACGACGCGTGCGGATCGGGGTTCGGCGAGCGTGTTGCGCGAAGGACTGCATGACGGGACGTGGCTGTCCGACAGACTGCGTTTCCGCGAGGACTCGCCCTTCGCCGATTGGCTGCGCGAACGCACCTCCGACCGGGACCTCGACGCGTTGTGCGTGGACGCCATCGACGACGCCGATCGGGAGCGCCGCCAGGTGCAGGCCGACGGGCAGATCAAATCCGGCGGACGCGGACAGCACGGCGTCAAGGACGGCGACGAGATCATCGGATTCGTCAACGAGACGTATCTCGGTGACCTCGAGCGCCGGATCGGCGAGGCAGGCCGCGACCTCGAACATGCGACGGACGCCGTCGACGCGGCCCGACGCCAGTCCGATATGCTGCGCGGGGAGCATGAGCTCGCCGACCTGCTCGCCTACACCACCTGGGAGGACGTCGACGTGGAAGGTGCGCGACGCGCCGTCGCCGATCTCGAGGCCGCGGTCGGCGCGACCGGAGACGATCCGGAGATGAAACGCCTCGCCGAACGGCGCGACGCGCTCGCCGGCGAGCTCGAGACGCTCGAGGAGCGTCGGCTTGAGGCCAAGCAGGCGGCGTCCTCCGCGGCCCGGGCCGCGGCCGCGGCCGCCCGGTGGCTGGAACGCCATGGCGATGCGATGCCGCACGGCGAAAAGGACCCGGGCGCGCTCGCCGGCGACATCGCCTCCGCGCTCGACGAATCGTATGACAACCGGTTCGCCGGCATCGGGGACGCCGCGCTGCGCGCCCACATGATCATCGGAGCCGGATTCGCGTCGACCGGGATGTCGGGCGAATCGTTCCCCGACCGCATCATCGCCGGCATGGCCAAGGACATGGCCGCGCGCATCTCCGGGCTGAGGGGAGACGTCGGCGCGGCCCGTGCCGCGGTCGAGGCGAAGATGACGACGTACATCGACGTGTACGGGTCGCAGGGCGGCTCGCTGGCCGCCAGCGTGGACGATCACCGGTATTATCTCGACGAACTCGAGGGCCTGTCGAAGCTCGTGGCCGTCGAGACGACGGACGATGAATACAGGCGTTGCCTCGAACAGCTGGCCATGAGCATGATGACCATCAAGCGCGCCATCGACACGGACACCGCGGACATCCACGACCAGCTCGACCGCATCAACGCGATGCTGGAAGGCCAGGAGTTCGGTCCGCGCCGCGGCAGCCTGTCGATCCACGCCGACATCCGCCGGGCCGATCCGGAATTCCGTACGAAGCTCGCCCACGTGATCGACGTGCTGAAGACGTGGCGCGCCTGCGCGGCAAACGGCGGCGGCGACGGCGAGCTGGCGCGGCGCACGTTCGACGACTGCGCGCCGATGATCGCCATGCTGCGTGACGACCTGGGGAAGGTCAAGGACGCGAACGGGGTGCGCAGCATCGGCGCGCACAACCTCGACCCGCGCTGCCGCTCCACCTTCTATGCGGTCGTGCGGCACGACGAGGGGCCCGACGAGCGCATCACCTCCACCGGAGGCCGCTCGGGCGGGGCGCTGCAGGAGCTCACCTCGTTCGTCTACGGCGCCGCGCTCATCTATCTGCTCGGCGGAGGCATGACCAGCGAGCCGTGCTACACCACGCTGTTCCTCGATGAGGCGCTCATCAAGGCCGACGGCCGGTACACGCAGCGCGCGCTCATGGTGCTGCCGCGACTCGGGTTCCAGGTGATCGTATCCGCGCCGGAAAGCAAAACGGGCGAGATGCTTGCGGTGTGCACCAAGGCGTACGTCACCTACAGGGATCCGGACACGGGCCTGAGCTCGTTGCGCGAGGCGGTGCTCGAAGGTCGGTGACGACCGGCCGGCGCCCCGCGTCTCCCATCGGCATTGACACGCCATCGAACGTGTGTTCGATATCTGTCGGGTCGTCGGGTATCCTTGGTGCGGAATCGACGGACGCGGGCGCGCCGCGCATGCGGCGGGGAAGGCGGGAACGGTGGCCACGGGGCGAAGGGGATCGAACGGCAGGAACGGCGAGGTCATCGTCGAGAAGGTGATGTCCAGCGACTCGTTCCTCACACGCGAGATCCGCAAGGCGCCGCTCGTCGAGCATGACGGCGCGCTCGTCGCGGACATCTCGCACATCCCGAACGACCTCAAGATCACCATCCAGGGGGCGCGAGAGCACAATCTCAAGAACGTGGACCTCGCCATCCCGCGCAACCGCATGGTCGTGTTCACCGGTCTGTCCGGGTCAGGCAAGTCCTCGCTCGCGTTCGACACCCTGTTCGCCGAAGGCCAACGGCGTTACGTCGAGTCGCTGTCCGCCTACGCGCGACAGTTCCTCGGCCAGATGGACAAGCCCGACGTCGACTTCATCGAAGGCCTGAGCCCCGCCGTGTCCATCGACCAGAAGACCACGAACCGCAACCCGCGTTCCACCGTCGGCACCATCACCGAGATCTACGACTACCTGCGCCTGCTGTTCGCCCGCACCGGCACGCCGCACTGCCCCGAGTGCGGAGAGCCGGTCGCCTCGCAGACCCCGCAGCAGATCGTCGACACATTGCTCGGCTACCCCGAGCGCACCCGTTTCCAGATTCTCGCGCCCGTCGTCAAGGGGCGCAAGGGCGAGTTCGTGGACATGCTCGAGCTGCTGCGCTCCGACGGCTACGCCCGGGCTCTCGTAGACGGCGAGATGACGCAGCTGTCCGACGACATCAAGCTCGCCAAACAGAAGAAGCACACCATCGAGGTGGTCGTCGACCGTCTCGTCGTCAAGGACGGCATACGCCAGCGTCTCACCGATTCGGTCGAGACCGCGTTGAGGCTCGCCAACGGTTCCATCGTCATCGACTTCGTCGACGAGGAGGAGGGGAGCCCCGCCCGCCGCAGGCCGTTCTCCGAGCACCGCAGCTGCCCGAACGGCCACGTGCTGGAACTCGACGAGATCGAGCCGCGCACCTTCTCATTCAACGCCCCCTACGGCGCGTGCCCCGCATGCACGGGTCTGGGCTTCAAGCTGGAGATCGACCCGGAGCTCGTCATAGCCGACCCGGACAAGTCGCTCGCCGAAGGCGTCATCGAACCGTGGAGCAACACGAAGATGACCTCCCAGTACTATGGGCACATCCTCGAAGGCCTCGCCAATGAGATGGGCTTCTCGATGAGGACGCCGTGGAAGGATCTTCCCTCAGACGTGCGCCACGACATCCTCTACGGCCACGAGTTCAAGGTCAACGTGTCCTACCGCAACCGGTGGGGGCGCCTGCGCGAATACTCCACCGGCTTCGAGGGCGTGGTGCGTACGCTCATGCGCCGCCACGAGGAGACCGACTCGCAGTCGATGAAGGAATACTACGAGTCGTACATGCGCGAGGTGCCCTGCCAGGTGTGCAAGGGCAGGAGGCTCAAGCCCGAGGTGCTCGCCGTCACCGTCGGCGGACTGTCCATCTTCGACGTGTGCGACATGCCCGTCGTGCGCGAGCTCGCGTGGGTCAACGAATTGAAGCTCGAAGGCGCGGACGCGCGTATCGCCGGCGAGGTGCTCAAGGAGATCCGCGCGCGCCTCGGCTTCCTCAATGATGTGGGTCTCGACTATCTCACCCTATCGCGCGCCGCCGCCACATTGTCCGGCGGCGAGGCGCAGCGCATCCGTCTGGCCACGCAGATCGGCTCCGGCCTCGTCGGCGTCATGTACGTGCTCGACGAGCCGTCCATCGGCCTGCACCAGCGCGACAACGCCCGCCTCATCGAAACGCTTCACCACCTGCGCGACCTCGGCAACACGCTCATCGTCGTCGAGCACGACGAGGACACGATCCGCAGTGCCGACTGGCTCGTGGACATCGGGCCCGGCGCCGGCGAACACGGCGGCGAGGTCATCTACTCCGGGCCCGCGAAGCACCTCGTGGAGGCGAAACGGTCGATCACCGGCGACTACATCGCCCACCGCCGCGAGATCGCCGTGCCCGAGCACCGGCGCAAGGTCCGCCGGACCGCCCAACTCAAAGTCGTGGGCGCACGTGAGAACAATCTGAAGAACATCGACGTCGCCTTCCCGCTCGGCGTGCTCACCGTCGTCACCGGCGTCTCCGGCTCCGGCAAGTCCTCGCTCGTCAATTCGATCCTCTACCCGGTGCTCGCGGACAAGCTCAACGGCGCGCGCATCGTGCCCGGCAAGCACCGCCGCGTCGAAGGTCTCGACCAGGTGCGCAAGGTCATCCACGTCGACCAGAACCCGATCGGACGCACCCCGCGCTCCAACCCCGCCACCTACACGGGCGTGTGGGACAAGATCCGAGCCCTGTTCGCCAAGACCCCAGAGGCGCAGGTGCGCGGCTACGGCCCCGGGCGGTTCTCGTTCAACGTCAAGGGCGGCCGCTGCGAGGCCTGCCACGGCGACGGCACTCTCAAGATCGAGATGAACTTCCTGCCGGACGTGTACGTGGAGTGCGAGACCTGCCACGGCAAACGCTACAACCGCGAGACGCTCGAGGTGAAGTACAACGGCAAGACCGTCTCCGACATCCTCGACATGCCCATCGAGGAGGCGGCCGACTTCTTCAAGGCGTACACCGGCATCTCCCGGTACCTGAAGACCCTCGTGGACGTCGGCCTCGGCTACATCCGCCTCGGCCAGCCTGCGCCCACGCTTTCCGGCGGCGAATCGCAGCGCGTCAAACTCGCCACGGAGCTCCAGCGCCGTTCCGACGGCAAAACCGTGTACATCCTCGACGAGCCGACCACGGGCCTGCACTTCGAGGACGTGAACAAGCTGCTCAAGGTGCTCCAGTCGCTGGTGGACAAGGGCAACACGGTCATCGTCATCGAGCACAACCTCGACGTCGTCAAATGCGCCGACTGGATCATCGACTTGGGCCCCGAGGGCGGCGACGGCGGCGGCACCCTCGTCACGCAGGGCACGCCCGAACAGGTGGCGAGGTGCGAGGCCTCGTGGACCGGCCGGTTCCTCAAGGACATGCTGTGACGAACGACATCGAACGGCATTCGCCCCAGGTGTGGCGGCGCACGGCGCAGGAGCTGCGGCACCGGGGCATGCCGGACGGCGGGACGGATGCCCCGGACCTTCCGGGCGGCCCCGCGCGGAAGGTGAACGCGAACGGGGCGCCGCTGCTCGGCGACTCGCGCGACCTGTTCCGCCCGAAGACCTCCGACATCCCCGCGTCGCCCGGCGTCTACAAGTGGCGCGACGGCGAGGGGCGCGTCATCTACGTCGGCAAGGCGAAGAACCTGCGCAACCGTCTCACCAACTACTTCCAGCCGCTGTACCAGCTCCACCCGCGCACGCAGACGATGGTGCTCACCGCCCGGAGCCTCGAATGGACCGTCGTCGGCACCGAACTCGAATCGCTCACACTCGAATACACGTGGATCAAGGAGTTCGACCCCCGGTTCAACGTGCAGTTCCGCGACGACAAGACGTACCCGTATCTGGCGGTGTCCGTCGGCGAGCGTGTGCCGCGCGTGTGGGTCACGCGCAGCCGCAAACGGCGCGACGCCCGGTACTTCGGACCTTACGCGAAGGTATGGGATCTGCGCCATGGCCTCGACCGGCTATTGCGCACCTTCCCGGTACGCACCTGCACGCCCGGCGTCTACCACAAGGCCGAGCTGACGGGCCGTCCCTGTCTGCTCGCCTCCATCGGCAAATGTTCCGCGCCCTGCGTCGGCCGCATCGCGCCGGACGAGCACCGTCGCATGTGCGAGCGTCTCGTCGGCGTGATGACCGGTCGTCTCGGCAGGTCGTACATCGCCCAGCTGACGAGGGACATGAAGGCGGCCAGCGCCGACCTCGAATTCGAGAAGGCGGCGCGGCTGCGCGACGAGATCGCGATGCTCTCCACCGTCGTCGAGCAGAACGCCGTCGTCTTCGACGACCAGGTTGACGCCGACGTGTTCGGCTTCGCGACCGACGAGCTCGAAGCCTCCGTCCACGCGTTCCACGTGCGCGCCGGCGCGATCCGCGGCGAACGCAACTGGAGCGTCGAACGCGTCGAGGACATCGACGACGCCGACCTCATGGCCGATCTCATCGTGCGCGTCTACTCCGACGCCGAGGACGATGCGGCGCATGACGCGGCGGCCGTCGTCGGTCACGACGGGTCGGCGGACGCGACCGGGACATCGACCCGCGTCGAGGAGACGCGCGACGCCATCGGCGCGACGCAGCGCATGAGCGCGACCGACGCGCAGGCGCGCGCCCGCGCCACGCGTGAACGCAACGCGCGCAGGGAGGTCACCGGACGTGCCGACCTGCTCGCCCCAGTCGCGCCCGTGCCCCGTGAGGTCATCACCCCCGTCGAGCCGTCGCGCCGTGACGAGCTGGAGTCGTGGCTGACCGGACTGCGCGGGGGAGCGGTGACGATACGCGTCGCCGGGCGCGGCGACAAGAAACAGCTCATGGAACGCGCGAACGACAACGCCGCGCAGGCGCTGGCGCGGTCCAAGATGAGCCGCATCTCGGACATGGGCGCGCGCACCCGGGCCATGAACGAGGTCGCCGAAGCCCTCGGGCTGGCCGAGGCGCCGTTGCGCATCGAATGCTACGACATCTCCAATACCGTCGGCGGCGCGTTCCAGGTCGCCTCCATGGTCGTCTTCGAGGACGCCGTCGCGAAGAAATCGGAGTACCGCCGCTTCGCGATCCGCGGCCGCGACGGCGCGGGCGCCGTGGACGATCTGAGCGCATTGTACGAGACGTTGACGCGCCGCTTCCGCCATGGCAACATCGCCGGCGACTCCGGCGAAAGCATCGAGGCGGAGAGACGCGCGCAGGGGGCGCTTCCGCACGCCTCCGCCGCGACGACGGACGACGCCGTGGCCGCGACGGGCGCGGTGGACGGTGCCGGCGCGGGCGCGGCGGACGCGTCCCCCGTCCAGCAGAACACCGACCGCCACCGGTTCGCATACAAGCCGAACCTCGTCGTCGTCGACGGCGGCAGGCCGCAGGTCATGGCCGCCGCCAAGGCGCTTGCGGACTGCGGCGTCGATAATGTGGCCGTCTGCGGCCTCGCCAAACGACTCGAGGAGGTCTGGGTGCCCGACGACGACTACCCGGTCATCCTCAAACGGCAGTCGGAGGGCATGTACCTGCTGCAGCGGGTACGCGACGAATCGCACCGCTTCGCCATCACCTACCATCGTCAGACGCGGCGCAAGGGCGCGCTGCGCAGCGTGCTCGACGACATCCCCGGCATCGGCGAGACCTATCAGAAGCGTCTGCTGGCGCGATTCGGCTCCGTGCGCGCGATGCGCGAGGCGAGCGTCGAGCAGCTGGAGACGGTCAAAGGCGTCGGGCATGCCAAGGCCCAGGCGATCCACGCCGCCCTGCACGCCGACGGCGGCCAAGGCGACGGGGAGTCGTCGGCCGCGGCGTGAAACGAGTAGGATGGAGCGGGAACGCAGGGAGACGAAGGAGGCAGGCATGACGATCGCCAACAGGTGCGCGGTGCTCGGCAAGCCCATCGCGCATTCGCTGTCGCCGGTGCTGCACAACGCGGCGTACCGCGCGCTCGGACTCGACGATTGGTGGTACGACCGGCACGAGGTGGGCGAGGAGGACCTCGACGCGTTCCTCAAGGGACTGGACCCCACATGGCGTGGGCTGAGCCTGACCATGCCGCTCAAGAAGACAATCCAGCCGTACGGCACCCCGCGCAATGTGTGGGCGAGGGAGCTGAAGGTCGCCAACACGGTCGTGTTCGACTGGTCCCACGTCGATCACGACGACCCGCTGTGGCCGAACGGGCGCCCGGTCATCAGACTGTATAACACCGACGTCGTCGGCATCCAGCTCGCCTTCGACCATGCCGACCGCGAGTCCGGCGTGCATCGCGACGCTGGCCGTGCCGGCCGCGCGCTCATCATCGGCAACGGCAACACGGCCACCTCCGCGGCCGCCGCATGCCTGATGATGCCGGGGGCGTCACGCATCACCGTCGCGTCACGGCACCCCGGGCGTGATCTCGGCATCGGGCCGGCCGCGGCGATGTTCCGGGGCGACGGCGTGCATCCCTATGACGAGATCGACCTGGCGGACGGGGACGCGGTGGCCGCCGTCGCACGTGAGGCGGGGTACGTCATCAACACGATTCCCGGGCATGCCGCGGACGGCGTCGCCGACGTGCTCTCGGCCGTCGAGACGACGTTCCCCGGCACCCTGCTGGATGTGGTCTACGATCCTCGCCCCACGCGCCTCATGCAGGTGTGGCGCGAGCACGGCGGGCAGGCGATCGGCGGCGAGGAGATGCTGCTGTACCAGGGCCTCATCCAGGTGCTGCTCATGACCGGGATCTGGGACGACGACCCGCCCTCCGACGCCGATCGCCGTCTGCAGGACGTCACCGTCGACGACGACCACCTGGAGATCGCCATGAGACGTGCATTGGAGGAGGCGCTGTGATGGATTCGATGGACCGCGGCTCCATCGCCGCGAAGAAAGGGGAAGGCGGATCTGCGGACAGCCCGGCGCCGGCCGACGGCTTCGAGGTGCTGCTCATCACCGGCATGTCCGGGGCGGGCAGGTCGCATGCCGCCGACTGCGTGGAGGACATGGGCTGGTATGTGGTGGACAACCTGCCGCCCAAGCTGCTCGTGCCGCTCGTCGACATGATGACCAACGCCGGCGACGGCAGGGGCGTGCACCGGCTCGCCGCGGTCATCGACGTGAGGTCGCGCGAGTACTTCGACGACCTCAACGAGGTGCTCAGCCATCTCGACGACCTCGGCGTCAGGACGCGCATCCTGTTCCTCGACGCCAGCGACGACGTGCTCGTCACCCGCTACGAGAAGGTCCGTCGGCCGCATCCGCTCCAGCACGGCAACCGTCTCATCGACGGCATCGAGGAGGAGCGGGCGCTGCTCGCCAACCTCAAGGAGCGCGCGGACAAGGTGATCGACACGTCCTCGCTGAGCATCCACCAGCTGTCCACCAAGCTGTACGAGGCTATGGTCGGGTCCGGCCCCAAGACGGTGTCCGTGCACATCTTCAGCTTCGGGTTCAAATACGGGACACCGACCGACGCCGACTTCGTGGCGGACGTGCGGTTCCTGCCCAATCCGTTCTGGGTGCCCAGTCTGCGCGAGCTCACCGGCTGGGACAAGCCCGTGGCCGACTACGTGCTGTCCAGCGACGGCGCGAAGGCGTTCCTCGACGCCTACGAGAAGGCGCTGCTCATCGCCATCGAGGGGTACGCCCGTGAGGACAAGCATTTCGTGACCATCGCGGTCGGCTGCACGGGCGGTCAGCATCGTTCGGTGGCCATGAGCGAGGCGCTGGCCTCCCGTTTGCGCTCACATGGGCTCGATGTCACCGTTTCCGCCCGCGAGCAGCGTCGTCGCCGTTGATTTTCCGGCCGGCTCGCCCTGACCACATGTCGAGACGGCGGCCATGGAAAAGCGAAAACGGGGCGACTGTTGTCCAAGATGGCCGGTATCACAGAAATTCGGCGGGAGGCGCGGGAACATAGCACCCCGTTCCATGCCCCGAACCCCGGAACCATTGAGAGGGACGAGACTTAGGAGGTTGGCTCTTGGCTCTTCTGGATGATGTGAAAAGCGAGCTCGCGGCGCTTGAGGACGAGAAGGCGGACGCCAGGAAGGCGCAGGTCACCGCCATGATCCGCTTCGCCGGCGGCTTCATGAACAACGCCCAGAAGCAGATCGTCATGCTCGCCACTTTCGATTCGTTGGTCGCCGCGGAATGGCTGCGCGACAACATCAGGGACCTGTACAACCTCGAAGCGAAGCTCATCACGTCGACGCGCACGACGCCCAAGGGCTCCCACCAGTACCATATCGTCAAGGTGGAGCGCGGGGCCGTGAACCTCGCCGTGGCCACCGGCCTCATCGACCGCAACAAGGCCGTGCGCGGCCTGCCGGTGAAGATCGTGCAGGGTAAGATCGCGCAGGTGAGGGCCGCGTGGAGAGGCGCCTTCATGGCGAAGGGCATCCTCTCCGACCTCGGCAAGAACCCGTATATGGAGATCATCTGCCCGAGCAACGAGGCCGCGATGGCGTTGGCGGGACTTGCGCGCAGGCTCGGCATCACCGCCAAGCCCAGGCAGTTGAGCAAATCCTTCCGCGTGACGCTCACCGACCCCGATTCCATCGAACGCATGCTCAACTCGATGGGCGCCATGCGCTCGGCGCGTGACTGGACGGGCAAGCGTTCCGACGGCGAGACCCGGTCCAAGGCGAACCGCCTCGCCAACTTCGACGACGCCAACATGCGCCGTTCCGCCAAGGCGGCGGCCGAAGCGTGCGACAAGGTGCGCAAGGCGTTCGAACTGTTCGACCAGGCCGGCGTCGACGTGCCCGAGAACCTGCGTGCCGCGGGCCAGCTGCGTCTGGAGCATGGCGATGCGAGCCTGGAGGAGCTCGGCCGTCTGGCGGAGCCGCCCATCTCCAAGGACGCCATCGCGGGACGCATCCGCCGTCTGCTTCAGCTCGCGGAGAAGACCGAGAAGGTCCGTTCCTGAGCCGCCCGCATGGCGTCGCACGCCACGAGTTCCAAAAAATCCTGTGTCAGGCCCGCCCGGACGGCGGGCCTGTTGTATTATGCGAAGTGGCAAGACACCGCCACTTTCCCGCGCATGCGGTTATGAAAGGATATTCATGAAGACACTCAAGGATCTCGGAGATCTCAAGGGCAAGCGCGTTCTGGTGCGCGCCGATTTCAACGTCCCGCTGGACGGCACCACGATCACCGACGACGGCCGCATCAAGGCCGCCCTGCCGACGATCAAGAACCTGCGCGAGCAGGGCGCGAAGGTCATCCTGATGGCCCACCTCGGCCGCCCGAAGGGCAAGGTCGTCCCGGAGCTGTCCCTCGCCCCCGTGGCCGCCCGCCTCGGCGAGCTGCTCGGCATCGACGTGCCGCTGGCGAAGGACACCTACGGCGAGGACGCCCAGGCCAAGGTCGCCGCCATGTCCGACGGCGACGTCGTCCTGCTTGAGAACGTGCGCTTCAACCCGGAGGAGACTTCCAAGGATGCCGCCGAGCGTGCTGCGTACGCCAAGAAGATCGCAGCCCTCGGCGAGGCCTTCGTCTCCGATGGCTTCGGCGTCGTCCACCGCGCCCAGGGCTCCAACTACGACGTCGCCGCCGATCTGCCGGCCGCCGCCGGCCTGCTGGTCGAGAAGGAGGTCAAGGCGCTGTCCAAGGCGACCGAGAACCCGGAGCGTCCGTTCACCGTCGTGCTCGGCGGTTCCAAGGTCTCCGACAAGCTCGGCGTCATCGAGAACCTGCTCGACAAGGCCAACCGTCTGGTCATCGGCGGCGGCATGGTGTTCACCTTCCTCAAGGCCAAGGGCTACGAGGTCGGCACCTCCCTGCTCGAAGAGGACCAGCTCGACAAGGTCAAGGGCTACATCGCCACCGCCGAGAAGAACGGCGTCGAGCTCGTGCTGCCCACCGACATCGTCGTGAACCCCGGCTTCCCGGCCGGCGACACCCCGGTCGCCCCGGAGGTCGTGGCCGCCGACGCCATCCCGGCCGACAAGATGGGCCTCGACATCGGCCCCGACTCCCAGAAGCTGTTCCACGACAAGATCGTGGACTCCAAGACCGTCGTGTGGAACGGCCCGATGGGCGTGTTCGAGATCCCCGAGTTCGCGGCCGGCACCAAGGCCGTGGCCCAGGGCCTCGTCGACGCCACCGCAGCCGGTGCGTTCACCATCGTCGGCGGCGGCGATTCCGCCTCCGCGGTGCGTAACCTCGGCTTCCCGGAGGACGGCTTCTCGCACATCTCCACCGGTGGCGGCGCCTCCCTCGAGTTCCTCGAGGGCAAGGAGCTGCCGGGCCTGAAGGTGCTCGACTGATCCGACGAACGCATGGCTCCCCGGGACCCCGCAAGGGGGGCCGGGGAGCCATTGCCGTCCGTACCGCACATACGTTTCTACTGAGGGGGAGACCGCGCATGGCGTCCGAACGCATACCGCTGGTGGCGGGCAATTGGAAGATGAACTTCGATCATCTCGAGGCGACGTATTTCGTGCAGAAGTTCGCGTGGATGCTGCGTGACGCCCATTTCGACTTCCGCAGGGTGGAGGTGGCGCTGTTCCCGTCGTTCACCTCGCTGCGCAGCGTGGAGGTGCTCGTCGAGGCCGACAAACTCAAGATACGGTACGGCGCGCAGTCCGTGTCCGTCACCGATCAGGGGGCGTTCACCGGAGACATCTCCGCGGACATGATCGCGCGGCTCGGCTGCTCCTATGTGATCATCGGCCACTCCGAGCGGCGCAAATACCATCCCGAGGACGATGCGAACATCGTCGACCAGGTGCGGGCCGTCCTCGCCGCGGGCATGCAGCCCATCCTGTGCGTCGGCGAAAGCTTCGAGGAGCGGCGTCAGGGCATCGAACTGGACTTCGCCGTGGGGCAGGTGCATGACGTGACCCGCGACCTCGACGAGCGTGAGGCCTCGAAACTCATCATCGCGTACGAACCCGTGTGGGCCATCGGCACGGGCATGGTCGCCACTCCCGAATCCGCGCAGTACGCGGCGCAGGCCATCAGGGACGACCTTCGCGCCACGTTCGACGACACGGTGGCCGACACCGTGCGCATCCTGTACGGCGGCTCCGTCTCGTCCAGGAACGCCGTCGAACTCATCGGCGAGCCGGACGTGGACGGCTTCCTGATCGGCGGCGCGGCGCTCGACGTGGACGAGCTGGTCAGGATATGCCGTCTGACCGCCAAGGCGACCCGTTGAGGGGCACGATGCATTGTTCGGCGCATTGCGCTATGATTGGTGAAGATTTGTACCAAGTTGGAGGTATCCACCCGTGACCGCTCTGAAAATCGCGCTCGAAATCGTCGTCGTCGTGCTCAGCTGCCTGCTGACGCTGCTCATTCTCATGCATAAGGGCAAGGGCGGCGGCCTGTCCGACATGTTCGGCGGCGGTCTGACCCAGAACGCGGGCACCTCCGGCGTGGCCGAGAAGAACCTGAACCGTTGGACCGTCGTCATCGCCCTGATCTGGGTGGCGATCATCATCGCCCTCGGCCTGATGACCAAGTTCAACCTCATCTGAGATGCGTCGCGCGCATCACGCCCTCGTATGACCCATGGCCCCGGAACCGGTGCCATGGGTCAGTTTCGTTGCGCCGGCCGTGTGCCGGGCGCAATGTGCGTCTAGTGAAAGGAACCGTGCCATGGTCACCATGAACCGCAACAAGGTCGTCATCGTGGGAACCGGACAGGTGGGTGCCACCGCGGCCTTCGCCATCGTCACCCACGGGCTGTGCAACGAGCTCGTGCTCATCGACCACAATCGGGACAAGGCGTCGGGGGAGAGCCACGACCTCGATGACGGCAGCGAGTTCTGGGACCGTCACATCCGGGTCCATGCCGGCGACTACTCCGACTGCCGTGACGCCGACATCGTCGTCGTCACGGTCGGGCGCAAACCGCCCGTCGATTCCAATCGTCTGGCCGAACTCGGCTTCACCGTCGGACTCGTCGGCGATGTCGTCGACCATGTCATGGCCTCCGGCTTCGACGGCGTGATCGTCATGGTCTCCAACCCGGTCGACGTCATGGCCTGGTACGCGTGGAAGCGTTCCGGGCTGCCGCGTTCGCAGGTGCTCGGCACCGGCACCGCGCTCGACACGTCGCGCCTCAAGACCATCATCGGCGAGGAGACCGGGCTCGATCCGCGCAACGTCGGCGGGTTCGTCATGGGGGAGCACGGCGACTCGCAGTTCACGGCGTGGTCCACCGTCTCGCTGGGCGGCAAGCCGTTCGCCCGATTCCTCGACGACAACCGCAGCCGCTTCTCCTCCGTCTCCACACAGGAGATCGAACGCAGGACGCGTATGCGCGGTGACGAGATCGTCGCCGTCAAGCACGGCACCAACTTCGGCATCGCCTCCACCGTCGCCGGCATCGTGCAGACGATCCTGTGGGACGAACGCCGCATCGTGCCCGTATCCACGCTGCTGGACGGCGAATACGGCGAACATGACGTCTTCCTCGGCGTGCCGACCGAACTGCGCGCCAACGGCGCCAACGAAATCGTCGAACTCGACCTGACCGACGGGGAACGCGCCAAGCTCCACCGTTCCGCCGGAATCGTGCGCTCCTACTGCGCCGGTCTCGTCTGACCCGGCGCGCCCGTCCGTGACCGTCCGTGAGCCCGAAACGAAAGCATTCCCATGACCGTGAACGTCCATTCTCGCCTCATCGTCGCCGACCTCGACGGCACGCTGCTTCATGGCGCCCCCACCTTCGAGGGGCGCCACATCACCGATCGTTCCGTCCGCACGGTCGAACGGCTGCACGATGCCGGGTACCGGTTCGCGATCGCCACGGCGCGCCCGGTGAGCACCGGCTACGAATACGCCGAGAAGCTGCCGGTGGATGCGGTCATCTATCTCAACGGCGCGCTCATCGACTTCGAGCCCGCGCGCTCCGACTACGGGATGCTCACTTCGGGCGTCATGCCGGCCGACGGGCATCTGCTCAAGATCGGCTTTCCCGCCGCCCGGGCGTGCGAGGTGTGCCGGTTCCTGCTTGGCGAGATGCCCGGGCTGAAACTCGGCATCGTCATGGATGACGTGCGCTACACCAACTTCGACGTGAGCGTCTACTGGAAGACCCAGACCTGGCGGTTCACTGACTTCACCGACGTGCCCGACGGCATCGCCGACAAGCTCATCGTCTTCCCCGAGCCCGAACAGTGGACGAGACTCGGCGAACTCGTTCCCCCGGATTTCGACGTGGCCATCTCCGAAGGGTCGATGTGGATGCTGATGAACCCGCTCGCCAACAAGCGCCATGCGCTTCAGACCCTGTGCGCGCGCATGGACGTGCCCCTCGCCGATACCGTGAGCTTCGGCGACGACCTCATCGACATCGACATGATGACGGCCTCCGGCATCGGCGTGGCCGTCGCCAACGCGAATCCCAAGGTGCTGGCGGTCGCCGACGACGTGTGCCCGCCCAACGACGACGACGGCGTGGCCCGATGGATCGAATCCCACCTGCTGCGGCCGTAGGCGTGTGACTCCCGCAATGAAGTTCAATTTCAGATGTCCGGTATGTGACATCGGCGGGCGTAGGTAATTGAACTTGTCTTGAACTTCTCCTAGGTTATGAACCAATGTTCAATATGAATATTGAACTTCATGGTCTGCATGGTTTGGAGGAAGACATGTCCACAGCGGTGTTCGCGGAGCGACTGCACGAGGCGATGAACGACAGGGGCGTCAAGCAGGTGGATCTGGTGCGTGCGGCCGAATCCCTGGGCGTGCGCATGGGCAAGAGCCATATCAGCCAGTACGTGGCCGGCAAGACCATGCCCCGCGAGGACATCCTCGACTTCCTCGCCGCGCAGCTCAAGGTGGATCCGGAATGGCTGCGCGGATCCATGCCGCAGGACGACGCGTCGCCCCTCCCGTCGGCGACGGCGGACGTGACGGACGGTCCCGTCCCCGCCGGTCCGGAAGGTCCCGACGCCGAGCCGGCGCCCGCCGCGCCGCGCCGCAGGGCGTTCGGCAAGTCCCACAAGCTCGACAACGTGCTCTACGACGTGCGCGGCCCGGTCGTCGACGAGGCGGCGCGCATGGAGGCCGACGGCACGCACATCCTCAAATTGAACATCGGAAACCCGGCGCCGTTCGGATTCCGCACGCCGGACGAGGTCGTCTACGACATGGCCCACCAGCTCACCGAGACCGAGGGGTATTCGCCGTCCAAGGGCCTGTTCTCCGCGCGCAAGGCCATCATGCAGTACGCGCAATTGAAGAACCTGCCCAACGTCACCATCGACGACATCTACACCGGCAACGGCGTCAGCGAGCTCATCAACCTGTGCATGTCCGCATTGCTGGACGACGGCGACGAAGTGCTCATCCCGAGCCCCGATTACCCGCTGTGGACGGCGTGCGTGAACCTCGCCGGCGGCACCGCCGTGCATTACGTGTGCGACGAGGACTCCGAATGGTATCCGGACATCGACGACATGCGCGCGAAGATCACCGACCGCACGGTGGCGATCGTCATCATCAACCCGAACAACCCCACCGGCGCGCTGTACCCGAAGGAGGTGCTCGAGCAGATCGTCGAACTGGCCCGCGAGCACCATCTGATGATCTTCTCCGACGAGATCTACGACCGGCTCGTGATGGACGGGCTCACGCACACGTCCATCGCCTCCCTCGCCCCGGACCTGTTCTGCGTGACGTTCTCCGGTCTGTCGAAGTCGCATATGATTGCCGGCTACCGCGTCGGCTGGATGGTGCTGTCGGGCGACAAGCGCGTCGCCAGGGACTACATCGAAGGCATCAACATGCTCGCGAACATGCGCATCTGCTCGAACGTGCCCGCGCAGTCCATCGTGCAGACGGCGCTCGGCGGGCACCAGAGCGTCAACGACTACATCGTGCCCGGAGGCCGCATCCACGAGCAACGCGACTACATCTACGACGCGATCAACGCGATCCCCGGACTGACCGCGGTCAAGCCGAAGGCCGCGTTCTACATCTTCCCGAAGATCGACGTCAAGCGGTTCAACATCCATGACGACGAGCAGTTCGCCCTCGACCTGCTGCATGACGAACGCATCCTCATCACGCGGGGCGGCGGGTTCAACTGGGACAAGCCCGACCACTTCCGCATCGTCTATCTGCCGCGCATCGAGGTGCTCCGTGACGCGACCGCGAAGATCGCGGACTTCTTCGGCCGCTACTGGCAGAACTAGTCGGAAGGCCCACCGTCGGCCACCACGCCGTACATGTCACTATGTGATTATTTTTATCTCACATAATGGTATGTACGGCGTTTTGTTATGCCCTTGCATCGTTATGGTTGCGTTATCAATCTGTTGCGAAAGCGTTATAATCCGCCAAATCTGCGTATATATTCCATAACAAACATGATGGAACTGTGAAGATAGGGATTTTTCTGCGGGAATCATGCGATCGGCGCGAGAACATGCTTCACGCCGATGAGGTGAAACACCACACGTCCCACGGACGTGAAATCTGCAAGAGAGGATGGATCATGGCAATCAGCGCCACCATGACTGAGCCCTGCGCCGCGGAGGGCGCCGCGGGCATCGAAGGCACGGAGACCGGATTCAGCGGCGTGCTGCCCCTGAAGGAGAAGGTCTCGTACATGAGCACCGATATGGCAGGCAACCTGCTGTACTCGTCGCTCGGCACCTACATCATGTTCTTCTACACCGACGTGTTCGGCATCACCGCCGCCGCCGCGGGTTGGATCCTGCTCATCGCCCGCATCGGCGACTGCATCTCCGCACCGGTCTGGGGCTCCATCGTCGACCACACCAAGACCAAGTGGGGCCAGTCCCGCCCGTTCTTCCTGTGGATGTGCGTGCCCTTCGCCATCACCGTCTTCCTCGCGTTCACCGCCCCCGACCTGCCCCCGATGGGCAAGGTCGTCTACGCCACCGTCACCTACATCCTCGCCGCCGGACTCGTCTACACCGGCATCCAGACGCCGATCACCGCGATCCTGTCCAACCTCACCCCGGACCCGGCCGAGCGCGTCAAGGCCAACACCTTCCGTCTGTCGGGCGGCCTGCTCGGCACGTTCATCACCGCCGTGTGCACCATCCCGCTGGTCAACTGGGCCGGCAAGGCCATCACCGGCGAGACGAACCAGAGGGTCGGCTTCATGTTCACCTTCGCCGTCTACGGCGTTATCGCCGTCGCGCTGCTCCTGTTCGCCTTCCGCAACATCCGCGAGCACAACTACGATCCGAAGACCCAGAATCCGCTGCCGTTCAAGGAGAGCCTGCACGCCATCAAGGGCAACTGGCCGTGGATCATCCTCATCGTCGCCTTCGTGATCTTCTGGATCGCCCAGGAGGACCGCATGTCCGTGGCCGTGTACTACGCCAAGTACAACCTGAACGACGAGAACCTCGCCACCGTCCTCAACGGCATGCAGATCCTCGGCCTCATCACCACGTTCCTCATCCCGAACGTCTCCAAGCGTCTCGGCAAGGCCGGCAAGACCGACACGATGATCCTCGGCATGGTCATGGCCATCATCGGCCAGCTCCTGCTGCTCACCGCGTCCCACAGCTTCGCCCTGTTCGTCGTGTTCTGGGCCATCTCCATCCTCGGGGCCGCCATGGCTCTCGCCATGCCGTTCGCCATGCTCGCCGACACCGTCGACTACGGCGAATACAAGAACGGCATCCGCGCCGCCGGTCTGCTGTCCGCCGTGGGCGCCTCCTTCTGCATCCAGTTCGGCTCCGGACTCGGCAACCTGATCCCCTCCAAGATCATGGCCGCCGCCGGCTACGTCGCCAACGCCAAGCAGAGCGCCGAAGCGCTGAACGCCATCCAGTTCTGCTTCATCTGGCTGCCGGTCATCGTCTACGCGATCGTCATCGCCATCATGCTGCTCTACCGCCGCTTCGAGAAGAACGAGCCGGCCATCCGCGCCGCGCTCGCCGAGCGTCGCGCCAAGGCGGACGCCGCCGTGGCCTGATCGCACCCGGCACGGCACACGCCACGCCATCACGGGGCCCGGTTCCCTCACCGCGAGGGGCCGGGCCGTCGCGTCATCGGCGTCGCCGCCGTATCGCCTCTCATGCTCCTGATGCGTCGGGTGCGTCGGGGCCGGAGCCCGAAGCGGGCCGGGCCGCGACGCACCCGCGCTGGTATCGTGGAGGACGATGTCGTCCGATATCGAACACGAACTCATGCGATGCGACCGCGTCATCGCCCAACGCATCGCGCCGTACATCCACACCACGCTGAGCGCCTGCGACGTGCGCGCCGCCGCCAACCCCGGAGAGCCCGAGCGGGTTTCCGCGTTCCTTGCGCGCGCCCGCTCCGGCACCGCCGGCCTCCGCCCGTTCGCCGTACCCGGAACATGGGGCACGACCTGGGGCACCACGTGGTTCGAGGTGAGCGGCCGCGTCGACCTCGAGGCGGCGCGCGGGCATGCCGTCGAACTCATCACCGACCTCGGCTGGGACCGGTCGGACTGGCCCGGATTCCAGGCGGAGGGACTCGTCTACCGCCCGGACGGCACCGCCGTCAAAGCCGTCAATCCACGCAACCGTTGGGTGCCGCTCGTCCGTGCCGACGGCACGGACGCCGTCGGCCTCGACGGCGAAGGACGGTTCACGCTCTATCTGGAGGCGGCCTGCAATCCCGACCTGAGCGAATCCACCGGTTTCATGCCCACGAGACTGGGCGGCGACCCCACCGGAAGGGACGATCCCGGGTACACGCTGCGGCGTATGGACGTCGCGGCCTTCGACCGTCCCCTGCTCTCCCTGCGCCTCGACCTCGAAACCGTCGCCGGCCTGATCCGCGAGCTCCATGCCGACGATCCGCGCCGGTTCAGACTCGCCAAAGCGCTTCGTCACGCATTGGACGCCTACGATGAACGCGACCGCGCCGCGACCGTGCCGCAGGCCCGCGCCGCGCTCGCCGGCGTGCTCGCCGCTCCCGCCGCGGCGAGCGCCGTGCGCCATACCGCCGTCGGTCACGCGCACATCGACACCGCCTGGCTGTGGCCGATCCGCGAGACCCGCCGCAAGGTGGCCCGCACCGTCGCCAACGTGCTCGCCCTGATGGACGAGGACCCGGACATGACGTTCGCCATGAGCTCCGCGCAGCACTACGCATGGCTCGAAGAGGACCACCCCGACCTGTTCGCGCGGCTCCGCCGCCGCGTGGACGAAGGTCGGTTCATCCCCGTGGGCGGCATGTGGGTCGAATCCGACGCCGTCATGCCGTGCGGCGAATCGCTGGTACGGCAGTTCACGATCGGTCTCGCCTGGTTCCGCGACCATCTCGACGCGCGACCGCGCGGCGTGTGGCTGCCCGACTCCTTCGGATTCCCCGCCACGCTGCCGCAGATCGCCCGCCGTGCCGGCTTCGAATGGTTCCTCACGAACAAACTCTCCTGGAACGACACCACCCGCCCGGCGCACCACGCCTTCCTCTGGGAGGGCATCGACGGCACGCGCATCCTCGCCCACATGCCGCCGTCCGCCACCTACGGCTCCACGATGGGCATGGACGAGCTCACGCGCTCGCAGCGCGACCTCAACGACAAGGATCTCGTCGGCCACGCGATCATCCTCTACGGCCACGGCGACGGGGGAGGCGGACCCACACGGGAGATGACCGCGCGCATCCGCCGCGTACGCGATCTCGAGGGGGCGCCGCGGGCCGACTTCGGCACACCCGACGGTTTCTTCGCGTCGTTGCGGCGCGACATCGTCGACGACGCGGACGGCGCGACGCCGGTGCATCGCGGCGAACTCTACCTTGAGCTGCATCGCGCCACGACGACCTCCCAGCAGGAGATGAAGCGACTGTGCCGTCGGGAGGAGGCGTTGCTGCGTCTCGTCGAGCACCTGTGCGCGGCGGCCGCCGTGCGTGCGCCCGACTACGCGCCGCCCCTCGGCGAACTCGACGGCATATGGAAGCGTTTGCTCGTCAACCAGTTCCACGACATCCTGCCCGGTACCGGCATCGCGCGCGTCCACCGCGAGGCCCGCGCGACGTATATGCGCGACATCGCGCGACTGAGCGACATCGCACGAGAGACGGCACTCGCGGTTCCGGCCCGTGCGGCATCCGCCGGAGCCGCACGGGCCGCATGCGGAGGAACGGCCGCTCCGGTGGTCGTCACACATGGCGACGATGGCGGCGTGACGTTGGACAACGGGCTGTTGCGCGCGCACGTCACGCCGGACGGCGTCGTGGACTCCCTGATCGATATGGGCGCCGACCGTGAACTCGTCCCCGCCGGCACGACGATGGGACGGTTCGAGCTGCTGCGCGACGAGCCGTCGCAGTGGGACGCCTGGGAGTTGGAACGCGACGCGTTGGCCACGGCCGCGCCGTTGCCCGCCACGTCGTCCGTCCGCGTGGAACGGGCGGACGACGGCGCCGTCGAAGCAGTATCCGAATGCGGGTCGCGCGGCGTGCATGTGCGGCTGCGCATCTCGCTGCGACCCGGCGCCCATGCGCTCGATTTCCACGCCGACGTGGACTGGCATGTCCGGGAACGCTTCCTCAAGGTCGACATGCCGGTCGCCGTGCAGGCGGCACGGGCCTGGTTCGAATGCCCGTATGGCGTCGTGGAGCGGCCGGTCGAGATCGGGGCGCCCGGTACTGAGCCCTCTTATGAAAGCTGCATGCAACGGTTCGTGCGCGTCGCCGAACCCGGGTACGCGGTCGCGGTGGTGAACGGATCCGTCTATGGCGCCGACGTATCCGAAGTGCGGGGGAGTGCGTGGCGGGGCGGGGCTGGCACGATGATCCGCCTGTCGCTGCTGTCCGCACCGCGCTATCCCGACCCCGACACCGACGTGGGGCGGCATTCGTTCGACTGGTCGGTGCTCTCCGACGCGGACACGGATGCCGCGCTCGTCGAGGCGTCACGTCTCAATACACCCGTCATCGAAGGGCTTGCGGATGTGCCGCCGCTCGCTTCCGTCGAACGGGTGGGCGGTGGCGGCACGGTGACGCTCGACTGGGTGAAGCCCGCCGATGACGGTTCCGGCGACGTCGTCCTGCGGCTGTTCGAGGCGGCCGGAGGACGATGCCGATGCCTGCTGCGCCTCGATCCCGTGCTCGATGGCTGCACGGTCCGGGAGACGGATCTGATGGAAGAGGATCTGCTCGCGCCGGATCTGCCTCGTGCGCTCGGGCATGCCGCCACCGTCACCCGTGACGGCGTCGCGCTCTCGTTCGGCCCGTTCCAACTGGCGACGCTGCGCGTACGGCGGCGATGACGGCTGTGTGACGCGGCCCATACGGGAAGGGGGCGTGGCCATGTCGGACGATGCGACATGGCCACGCCCCCTTGGGGTGCGGATGGTGCCCGGCACGCACCGGGCGCCATGGCGGAAGGATCAGGCCTCGGTCTTCTTCGCGCCCTCGATGAGCTTGTAGGCGAAGCCGATGACGAGCACGTAGACGCATCCCACGGCCATCACGAGGATGCCGCCGAACTGGCCGGCCGCGTCGGCCGCGACGCCCATGATCGGCGGGAAGATGGCGCCGCCGATCAGGCCCATGAGCATGAGGCCGGAGATCTCGTTCTGACGGTCTGGGCGGTACATGAGCGCGTGGGAGAGGAACAGGGAGAACACGTTCGAGTTGCCGAAGCCGACGAGCGCGACGGCGGTCCAGAACAGCCACTGCGGCGGGTCGTTCGGAGTGAGGGTGAACACGGCGAAGCAGACCGCGGACAGGGTCATGATGACGCCGCAGATGCGCATGCCGAGCTTGTTGCTGATCTTCTGAAGCACGATGCCGCCGGTGAAGCAGCCGATCATACGGGCGATGAAGTAGACCATCGTCGCGTTGGTGGCGACCGTCAGGGCGATGTCGGTGTGCTCCATGAGGATGCGCGGCGCCTGGGCGTTGATGCCGACGTCCACGCCCACGTGGGCGACGATGCCCAGGAAGCACAGGAAGACGATGCCGTCGGAGAACAGGAGCTTGAAGCAGCGGCCGATCGTGGTGGTGCCGGCGTCCGGGGCGGGCTCGTCGATTTTGTCGAAGGCGAGCCAGATGTAGCCGATGATGCCGACGACCAGGTAGATCACGAACAGGACCCACCACATGTTCAGCTGGTTGAAGCCCCATGCGGCGATGTACGGGGCGAACAGGGACGCGAACGCCTTGACGAACTGTCCGGTGGTGAGCGTGGAGGCGAGTTTGTCGCCCTTGACGAACACGGTGAGCAGCGGGTTGAGGGACACCTGCATGAGGGTGTTGCCGATGCCGAGGAAGGCGAAGGAGATGACGATCAGCACGAGGCGCGCGGTGCCGGAGAAGGCGACGTAGCCGATGATCGGCAGGGCCATGGCGACGAGCGTGACGAGGATGGACCACAGCACGGTCTTGCGGCGGCCGATCTTGTTCATGAGGATGCCGGTGGGCACGGAGAAGATGAGGAACCAGAAGAACACCATCGTGGTGAACAGGTTCGCGGTTCCGTCGGCGAGCGAGAACTCGGCCTTGACGTAGTTGGTGGCGGTGCCGACGAGGTCGACGAAGCCCATGACGAAGAACGCCAGCATCACCGGGGCGATCTTGGCGAAACCGGCGTTGCCGGTCTTGGTGGTTTCGTTGCTCATTGTATTTTCCCTTTTTCCTGTAATGAGACTGACGAAATGAAAACGATGTTCGGTTATGGTCACCTTGGCCGGTTCCGGAATCCGCGTCGGACGGTGCCGAAAGCCAGTGATGCCGGGCGGGTGCCCGACGCGGATTCCAGCCAAGGAAAGGTGGTGGGGCGGAGGATGCGGACTACTTGCCGGCTTCGGCGAGGTAGTCGGTCATCTGGGCCGGGTACTGCGGCCAGGCGCCGTTCTGGGTGCACACGAACGCCGCGGTGTTCACGGCCTTGCGGTGCGCCTCGGTCAGGGTGTCGCCCAGCAGGATGCGGGCGGTGAAGGTGCCGGAGAAGGAGTCGCCCGCACCGACCGTGTCGACGACCTCGACGCGCGGGGTGTCGACGGTGGAGATCTCGCCGTTCTTGGAGATGATCGTCGAGTACGCGGAGCCGGCGGTCAGGATGACGTAGTCGAGGTCGTACTGCTCGAGGAACCAGCGGGAGGCGTCCTCGCCGGAGGTGCCGCGGATGTCGAACATGTCGCGCAGGAGCAGCAGCTCCTCGTCGTTGATCTTGAAGACGGTGGCGTAGCCGAGCAGCTCCTCGATGAGTTCCTTCGAGTAGTGGTCGCCGCGCAGGTTGATGTCGAAGAAGCGCATCGCGCCCGGCTTGGTGTGCTTGAGCAGCTCGGTGATGGTGGCGTGCGATTCGGGGGAGCGCAGGGCCAGGGTGCCGTAGCACACTGCGTCGGCCTGGGAGACGACGTCGATGAGCTGACGCGTGTACAGGATGTGGTCCCAGGCGACGCCCTTGACGATGGTGTACTCCGGGATGCCGTTCTTCAGCTCGACCTCGACGGTGGAGGTCGGCCATGCGTTGCGCTGGATGACGGCGTGGATGCCGGCCTTGGCGGTCTCCGCGAGCAGTTCGTCGCCGAGCTCGTCCTCGCCGACGGCGGAGATGGAGTAGCCGTCGGCGCCGTTCATCATCGAATGGTAGGCGAAGTTGACGGGGGCGCCGCCGGCGCGCTTGCCGGAGGGCAGCATATCCCACAGGAGCTCGCCGAGGGACAGGACGATGGGCTTGGACATGGTGGTTCCTTTCCTTGTGTTGGTTTTCCGTATGGAAATCTTGTGGCCTGTGCTCATCCCAGTTCAAAGAACATGGAGGGATGATCCAGGAATTGGGTGGCCGCCACCGCGGCGGTGCCGCAGACGGTGGCATCGGTGGGCATGGCGGACAGTCTGATTTCGGTGGAGTCGTAGATCTCCCGGATCGAACGGCTGCGCACCGTGGCCTTGACCTCGTCGAGCAGCAGGGTCCCCGCCTCGGAGACGATGTCGCCGATGATGATGAGCCTGGGATTGAACGTGTTGAAGATGTTGACGCATCCGAACCCGATGTACCGGCCGATGAGACGCACCATCTCCACGGCCTGGGCGACGCCCTGGCGCGCGAGCGCGAACAGCGCGCGCGCCGCCTCGGCGTGGCTGAGGTGTTCGGCACCCGGCACCGGACCGCCTTCGTCGATGAGCATCTCGTGTATCGCCGGTGTGGAGCAGTACCGTTCGAGGCATCCGCGGTTGCCGCAGTCGCAGGGTCTGCCGTTGACGTCGATGGACACGTGGCCGATCTCGGTGGCGGCGCCGAGCGCGCCGTTGACGATGCGCTCGCGTTCGATGACGCCCAATCCCACACCTTCGCCGACCAGGAAGTAGGAGAGCTCGTCCTCCCCGTGCGATTCCGGGTCGAACAGATAGTGGGCGAGGGCTCCGGCGCGTGCGTCCTGTTCGATGAACACCGGCACGCGGAAGGCGTGACCGAACTCCTCGATGAAGTTGACGTCGCGCCATCCGAGCATGGAGGAGACGACCGCCGTTCGGCCTTCGTCCCTCATATAGGGGCCAGGGACGGCCATGGCGACGGCGATGATGGAGGAATCCTCGTCGAGCATCGATTCGATGCGGCGGTGCATGAGACGTACCGCGTCGCCGATGGTCTCGTTGGTGACGGGAGGCAGGTCCTCCAGTGCCAACGTGTTGCCGCACAGGTCGAACACGCCGACCTGCACGAGGGAACGGGCGAACTTGACGCCGATGATGTGGAATCGTGCGGTGTCAAGCCGCAGCCCGATGGAACGACGGTTCTTCGCCCCCTCCATGTCGCCGGATTCCTCGATCGCGCCGGCCTCGATGAGCTGCGCCGTGATCTTGGATATGGCGGCGGGGGTGAGTCCCAGTGCCTTGGCGATCTGCGCCCTGGAGCTGATGCCGTTGTGGTACAGGTGCTGCATGATCCGTGAGCGATTGGACTCCGCAACCGTCGCCTGGGTCGCCGTGGTGTTGGCTTGGCTGCTGTTCACTCGGCACCTCCTTGCGCGGTCTGAATCATCGTCCGCTCGTCGTTGAATCTGAACTTCGTGAATATATTAACCTCGTTAATACATTCACGCAATTAATAATATTTCGGCGTGTCGTCCGTTGTACGCGGCGGAGGCGTCGTGCGGGGTTCGGGAAGGTGATGCTGTGCGATGGGGCTCGGGAGTGGTCATGCCCCGCCGGAAGGGGGACACGCCTTTAATGTTAAGATAGTTGACAAATAAAACCGGTTCCCTTAAGGTTCTTGGTAATCGCCACAAGGTGGTGGCGGGCATCTCAAAGAGGAGTTACATCATGATGTCATTCAACAAGCGTCTGCTCGCGGCCATGGCCGCCGTATCCGCGCTTTCCATGGGACTTGCGGGCTGCGGCTCGTCGCCCAACGACGCCTCCGAAGGCTCGTCCGACGGCGTCGTGACCATCACCTACATGCATCGTCTGCCCGACAGCGAAGGCATGACGCTGGTCGACGACATCGTCGCCAAATGGAACAAGGAGCATCCGGACATCCAGATCAAGGCCACCAAGTTCGACGGCAAGGCCGCCGAGATGATCAAGAAGCTCGAGACCGACGTCAAATCCGGCGAAGCCCCGGACCTGGCCCAGGTGGGCTACGCCGAACTGCCCGAGGTGTTCACCAAGGGCATGCTGCAGGATGTGAGCGAGTACGCCGAGCAGTACAAGGACCATTACGCCTCCGGGCCGTACGGCCTCGTGCAGGTGGACGGCAAGGCGTACGGCCTGCCGCAGGACACCGGTCCGCTCGTCTACTTCTACAACAAGGCCGAATTCGCCAAGCTCGGCATCACCGAGGTGCCGAAGACCGCCTCCGAGTTCATCGACGCGGCAGGCAAGGCCGCCGCGGCCGGCAAGTACATCATGTCCTACCAGAGCGATGAGGCCGGCAACATGCTGTCCGGTCTGGCCGGCGCCTCCGGCGGGTGGTACCGGGTGAAGGGCGATTCGTGGGTCGTCGACACCGAGACCGACGGTTCCGCGGCCGTGGCCGACTTCTACCAGCAGCTGCTCGACGCCAAGGCCGTGACCACCAACCCGCGTTGGGATCCGTCCTTCGACGCCTCCATCAAGGACGGCAAGCTCATCGGCACTGTGGCCGCGGCCTGGGAGGCGCCCCTGTTCATGACCTCCTCCGGCGGCACGGGTTCGGGCGAATGGCAGGTGGCGCAGCTCGGCGACTGGTTCGGCAACGCCGGCAAGACCGGTCCCGACGGCGGCTCCGCGGTGGCGGTGCTCAAGAACTCGAAGCACCCCAAGGAGGCCATGGAGTTCCTCGACTGGTTCAACACCCAGGTGCCCGACCTCGTCTCCCAGGGACTCGTGCCGGCCGCCGTCACCGAGGACGCCGAGACCCCGACCGAATGGGCCGAGTTCTTCGGAGACCAGGACATCATGAAGGAGTTCAAGGACGCCAACAACAACATGGGGGGCTTCACCTACATGCCCGGCTTCTCCGCGGTCGTCGCGACGATGAACGAGACCGCCGCCAAGGCCTCCGATGGGTCCGGCAAGGTCGCCGACGTCTTCTCCGAAGCGCAGAAAACCTCCGTCGACACGCTCAGGAACCTCGGCCTGTCCGTGGCCGACTGACGGTTCCGCTCCCGCCTGGCGGCGGGCGGCTTCGGGCACGGTCCGTCCGTGCCCGAAGCCGTTCCACGGACTTGTGAAAGACAGGTGCTTCCCATGTCAGCAATGCATACGGCGAATAGGGGGACCGGCCGTGGGGCCGGGTCCCGGCGCTCGCAGGCGGCCAAGCGCGCGAACCGCACCGGATGGGCGTTCATGGCTCCCTTCGGACTGCTGTTCGCACTCGTGTTCATCCTCCCGATTCTCTGGGCCGTCTACTCCAGCTTCTTCCGTCAGGTCACCGTCGGCGGCGGCGCCTATGGCGGCGGCGAACTGGTCGACAAGTTCGTGGGCCTGCAGAACTTCCGGTACGTCGTCACCTCGCAGGCGTTCTGGGCGGGAACCGGCAGGGTGCTGCTCTATACGCTCATCCAGGTGCCGGTCATGATCGTCGCCGCGCTCGTCCTGGCCATGCTGCTCGACTCGTTCATCGTCAAGCGCGTCACCGGATTCCGTCTCGGCTACTTCCTGCCCTACGCGATTCCCGGCGTCGTCGCCTCGATCATCTGGGTGTTCCTCTACAACGGCCAGATCTCGCCGATCGTCAAGGGGCTGTCCGCACTGGGAGTCAACGTCGACTTCTTCGCCGACAACATCGTCATCGCCTCGATGGCGAACATCACCACCTGGACGTTCACCGGCTACAACATGCTCATCTTCCTCGCCGCGCTGCAGGCGATACCGCATGACCTGTATGAGGCCGCACGCATCGACGGCGCATCCGGCCTGCAGATCGCGTGGCACATCAAGCTGCCGAACGTACGCGCCGCCGCGCTGCTCGCCATGCTGCTGTCCATCGTCGGTACGATCCAGCTGTTCAACGAGCCGCAGGTCATGGCCATCTCCGACCCGTCCATTTCCAAGTCGTACACGCCGATGATGATGGCCCTCAACACCTCGCAGGGCACCCTGACACCAGGAGGCGACGGCCCGGCCTCGGCCATCGCCATCGTCATGGCGTTGATCGCCGGCGTGCTCGCCGCGGTCTATGCCCTCGTCGAAAGGAAGGTGAACGACCGATGAGCCGCACAGACGAGTCCCGCGCCGCCGCGCGTGCGCGCCGGAAGGCCGACAGGATCCGCGAGAGTCATGCCGACGACCTGCCGCGTTCCCTGCAGCCGTCCATGGCCGTGCGCGTCGTCACCGTGGCCGCGCTGACGATCGTGCTCATCTACTTCCTGTTTCCGATCTACTGGGCCATCATCGCCTCGACGAAGACCCCCAGCCAGATGACCAGCGGGAACGGCATGTGGTTCTCCGTCGGATTGGCGGACCTGCCGGGCGCCGTCGCCGCCAACTATGCGAAACTGCTTGGATGGACGCGCGGCCAGTTCTGGCGCTGGGTGCTCAACTCGCTGCTCTATTCCGGAATCTCGGCCCTGATCGGCACGCTCGTGGCGGTGATGGCCGGCTACGCCACCGCGAAGTTCGACTTCCGCGGCAGGAACGCGGCCATCGCCGTGATCATGGGCTGCATGCTCATGCCCGCCGCCCTGCTGACCATCCCGCAGTACTCCATCTTCCATGCCATGCATCTGACCAACACGATGCTCTCGATCATCATTCCATGCTGCGTCTCGCCATTCGGGTTCTTCCTGGGCCGCGTGTACGCACAGACCTCGGTGCCAGACGAGCTCATCGAGGCGGCGCACATCGACGGGGCCGGCGAGGCGAGGATCTTCTTCACCATCGTGCTGCGCATTCTCGCGCCCGCCATGGTGACGATCTTCCTGTTCCTGTTCGTCGCCACCTGGAACAACTTCCTGCTGCCTCTGATGATGATCTCATCCGATTCGCTCAAACCCGTCACCCTCGGCCTGTACGGCATGGTCTCGCTCGCCACGTTCACCGACCGTGGCGCCTTGATGATGGGCGCCCTGCTCGGCGTCCTCCCCGTCATCATCCTCTTCCTGGGCCTGCAACGCTACTGGCAGGCCGGCCTCGCCGCCGGCGCGGTCAAGGGCTGAGCCGTTAAGCGGACAGCCCGGTGGGCTGTCCGTAGGCTCGGCCCGAGTGAGGCGGTAGCCGAGCGAGGGCAGGTCTGGGTCCGGCCGGCAGGCCGGTCCGAAGTTGCAGGGCCGGAGGCGACGCGTTAAGCGGACAGCCCGTCCCATATCATGAAAGGAACATCCATGTCCACAGGACGATTCACCATCCCCGGCGAGGAGAATTTCGCCGATAAGACCCGCGAGCTCGCCGAACTATGGGGCGCCGACGCCATCCGCAACTCCGACGGCACGCGTCTCGACGAGGAGGTGCTCGCGCTCGGCAGGAAGGTATACGGCGCCTACTTCCCGACCCGCGCGCACAACGAATGGATCAGCCTGCATATGGACGAGACCCCGCAGGTGTATCTGCTCACCGACCGTGTGCTCGCCGAGACCGGCACCGTGTCCGTCAATCTGATGGAGACGTTCTTCGCCGAACAACTCGCGCCCAACTACGATGCCGACCCGTCGCGCTACTGGGAGGTCGTCGACCGCACCACCGGCGCCGTCGTGCCGCCCTCCGACTGGAGCGTCGACGCCTCGGCCGGCATCGTGACCGTCATCAATGCGACGCCGATGCACGAGTACACGGTCTCGTTCCTCGCCTATATCATCTGGGACCCGGTGGAGATGTACAACCATCTGACCAACGATTGGGGCGACAAGGAGCATGAGATCCCGTTCGACATCTACCATCCGGCCACGCGCAGGTTCGTGTTCGACACGTTCGCGCGCTGGCTCAAGGACAATCCGTCCGTCGACGTGGTGCGGTTCACCACGTTCTTCTACCAGTTCACGCTCCTGTTCGACGCGCGGCGCCGCGAGAAGGTCGTCGACTGGTTCGGATGCTCCTGCACCGTGTCGCCGGCCGCGCTCGACGATTTCGAACGCACGTACGGCTACCGTCTGCGCCCCGAGGATTTCGTGGACGAAGGCTGCTACGATTCCGCATGGCGCGTGCCCGGCAGGGCGCAGCGCGACTGGATCGATTTCCTGTCCACGTTCACGCGCGCCAACGTCAGGCGGCTCGTCGACATGACCCATGCCGCCGGCAAGGAGGCCATGATGTTCCTCGGCGACCAGTGGATCGGCACCGAACCGTACAAGGACGGCTTCGCCGACCTGGGTCTCGACGCGGTCGTCGGCTCGATCGGCGACGGCACCACCACGCGCATGATCGCCGACATCCCCGGCGTGAGGTACACCGAAGGACGTTTCCTGCCGTACTTCTTCCCCGACACGTTCCATGAGGGCAACGATCCGAGCATCGAGGCGTGGGACAACTGGCGCAAGGCGCGGCGTGCCGTTCTGAGAAGCCCGATCGCACGCATGGGCTATGGCGGCTACCTTTCCCTCGCGGCGAAGTTCCCGAAGTTCGTGGACGCCGTCACGCACATCGCCGACGAATTCCGCGACATCCACGAACAGACCGGTGGCCGTCCCGCCGAGGGCATGCTCAATGTGGCGATCCTCAACTCGTGGGGCCGCATGCGATCGTGGATGGCGTACACGGTCGCGCACGCGCTGCCCAACAAGCAGACGGCCCCGTACTACGGCATCCTCGAAGCGCTGTCCGGCATGCGCGTCGACGTGCGTTTCATCAGCTTCGACGACGTGATCGACCACGGCATCGACGGCGACATCGACGTCGTGATCACCGGAGGCCCCCTCGACACCTCCTATTCCGGCGGCGACATCTGGACGCAGTCGCCCGTCCTCGCCGAAACGCTGCGCGCCTGGGTGCGTTCCGGCGGCGCGCTGGTCGGCGTCGGCGAACCGAGCGCGCAATGGTTCCAGGGCCGTTTCTTCCAGTTGGCCGACGTATTCGGCGTCGACGAGGAACGCTTCCAGACCCTCTCGGTCGACAAGTACTTCCCGCCCGTCGCCATCGACCACTTCATCACCGCCGACGTTCCCGTCGACTCCGGCACGCGTCGTGCGTGGGAGGAGGCCGGTCGCCGCGCGCCGCTGTCCGGATGCGGGGGAGGCCAAGGGCGCGCGCCGCTCGGCGGCATCGACTTCGGCGATCAGATCGCCAACACCTTCCCGATCAACGAACGGGTCACGCTCCTGCGCGCCGACCATGGCCAGGTGCAGCTCGCCGCCAACGAATACGGTCGCGGGCGCGGCGTGTACGTCTCCGGGCTGCCGTATTCGGCCGTCAACGCGCGACTCCTCGAACGTATGCTGTTCTGGGCGTCCCATAACGAGGAGAGGTATGCGGCGTTCAGCTCTTCCAACCCGGAATGCGAGGTCGCGCATTTCCCGGACAGACGCCGCTACTGCGTCATCAACAACACCGACCGTCCGCAGACCACCGTCGTGACGCTGCCGGACGGGGCGACCATCCGTTTCACGCTCGACGCGAACGGCATCGTCTGGCGCGCGGATTAGACATCGCGCGCCGGATCGTCGCCAATGCGGCTCATGCGACGACGCATGCGCCGCATCACCCAAGGAAAGGAACGTCAATGACGACGCAATCCGAACGCAACAACACACGGCCGCTCATAGGAATCGACGTGGGCGGCACCAAGATCGAAGCCGTACTCGTCACCGGCGACGGCACCATCGAACACGCCGTGCGGATTCCCACGCGGCGCGGCGCGGCGCACGTCGTCGAAGACGTGTGCGCCATCGCGCGCGACGTGGCCGGCGGGCGGCCGCGTGACGTCGCCGCCGTCGGCATCGGCATCCCCGGCCAGGTCGACCCCGGCACCGGCCGCATCGCCAACCTCGTCAACCTCGACATCGAAACGCTGGAACTCGGCCGTCTCGTCGCCGACGAACTCGGCATTCCGGTCCATGTCGAGAACGATGTGAACGCCGCGGCCGTAGGCGCCGCACACCTTCTGACCGGCACGGACGGCACGGCGGACGCATCGGACGGCACCGTGGCGCTGCTGAACTTCGGCACCGGACTCGCCTCCGGCATCATCATCGACGGCGTGATCCGGCACGGCGCCAGCGGCGCGGCGGGGGAGATCGGGCACATCCCCATCGACCCGAACCGCTTCGACTGCCCATGCGGCCAGCGTGGATGCCTGGAGACCGTATGCTCGGGGCCGGGAGTGGCGCGGCTGTGGCCTGCAGGCGGCCATGACGCGATGACCGATCTCATCATCCATGCCGCGCAGGGGGAACCGGACGCCTGCCGGGCGCTCGGCATCGTCAGACACGCGATAGGCGACGTGATCCAGATCATCGCCCAAACGCTCGATCCGAGACTCATCATCCTCACCGGAGGCATGACCCGGACCGGCGAACCGCTGCTGCGCGTGATCAGGGAGGAACTCGAGACACGAGAATCGGTCTGCCCGTTCCTCGCCGGCCTGCGTTTCGCGGACCGGCTGCGGCTGGCTCCCGCGAATGAGCCGATCGGGGCGTTGGGTGCGGCGCTCGCCGTCTACGCCCGTTCCAGATGACGCAGGACCGTGGCCACTGCCGTCCCCCGCAGCGTGATGTCGGCGCCGCACCGGCACCGGCGGATGACGGTACGGCTATGGAACGACGACAGCGTGGCCGCGTCGAGCGTCGCTTGCGCCGCTTCCACGAACACGTCGTCGATGACGTCCGGAGGGCCGTACACGCAGATGTCCGACACGTCCAGAAGTCCGACGGGCATGGACATCGCCGTCGCGAACGTGGCTCCGGCGGATGCCTTGACGCTCCGGCGTCCGTCCTCGTCAAGACCTTCCATGCGCGCGCGCATCGCCGGCGCGGAGATCAGCGTCTCCAGGCATCCGCGTTTGCCGCAGGGGCATTCCGGACCGTGCATGGGGTCGATGGAGACGTGCCCGATCTCGCCGCCGGCGTCATGCTCGCCCAGCGCGGGGACGTCGTCGATGAGCGTCGCCGCCGCGATGCCGCGGTCGATCTTCACGAACATGAGGTTCGGGCCCGCCTGCCCGAAGAAACGTTCGGTGAACGTCTCGCCCAACGTGTCGTTCATCACCGTCACCGGCATGCCGAAGCGTGATGCGACGGCGCTCCCCAGATCGACGTCGCGCCATCCGAGCATCGTGGATTCCCGTATCAGACCGTCGCTCACCACGCCGGGCACCGCGATGCCTATTCCGATGACTTCGACTTCGGGCGGCAGCCCCTCCCGCAGACTGCCGATGAGATGGACGACGGTTTGCGTGTCCACATGTTCGCCCTCGTCGAGCGCGACCCTCAGATGGGTCTGCGGGGTGCCGGTGAGATCGCAGACGCAACCTTCCACGAGATGTTCCTGGGACAGGTCGATGGCGATGACGTGCAGATGCATCGGGTCGATGGCGAGCAGCGTGGCGCGTTTGCCTTTGCCGTTCGCGTTCGTCTCATGGCCGTTCTCGCGTATGAGACGCTCGTCGATCATGCCGTTGACCACGTCGGATACGGCCACGCGCGACAGGCCCGTGATCCTGCTCAATTCCGCCCTTGACCTCGAGGTCGAGGGGAACAGGAGATTGAAGATGAGGGAGCGGTTCATACGGCGCACGTCGGAGGGACTGGCTTTGGTGGCCTGCACGCCCGCGGCGCGGAGTGGCAGTGAGCGGAAATGGGTCTGCGGGGCCATGATGGCTTCTCCTTATGTCGTCGTCCCCGTCTGTCAATGGCGTGTGGACGATCGTCCCCTCAACTGCCGGACGTGATTATCGATACGGTACTCATCATACCCGTCGCCGATGCGCGGAACTCGCCGCCCGGGCCGTCGGCGACGGGTATGATGAACCGTCAGCGCCGTTCGCCGTCGAAGACGTACAGCGCGTGGGCGTCGCCCCGCGCCTTGTTCGCCATGTACCGGCGGAACAGCGCCAGACGTTCGACGGTGCTCTTCGCCAACGGCTCGGGCAGATCGTCCGGATCGAACCAGCCCACGTTGAGGCTTTCGTCGTCGCCGACGAACGGCTCCGCGTTGCCGCCCGGTTTCAACGCGCACAGGAACGAATGGTCCATGTACTGCGCGATGTCGCCGTTCGCATAGGTCATCGGGTTCGGGTCGGAGGTGACGGCCACCAGATCGGTGACGACCGCGTCCACGCCCGTCTCCTCCTTGATCTCGCGCACCACCGTGTCGGCGGGTTGCTCGCCGGGCTCGTTGATGCCATACACCATCGCCCATTCGCCCGTGTCGGAGCGTCGTCCGAGCAGCACGCGCCCTTCGTCGTCGAGTACGCATCCGGTCACGCCCATCATCCACAGCAGGTCGTGGCCGATCTTCTTCCTCAGGTCGAGTACGAACTGCGGGGTCGTCATGCGTTCTCCTTTCCGGCGCGTTCGTGCATCCACTCCTCGACGTCGTCGATCCGCTTCGGGATGCCGGCGGAGATCCATTCGGGGCCGTTCTCGGTCATGAGCACGTCATCCTCGATGCGGATGCCGATGCCGCGGTATTCCGGTGGGATGAGCAGGTCGTCCTCGCGGAAGTAGAGACCCGGTTCGATGGTGAAGATCATGCCGGGGCGGATCGGCGCGCCCTGATAGGC
This sequence comes from Bifidobacterium aesculapii, assembly GCF_001417815.1. GTDB lineage: Bacteria > Actinomycetota > Actinomycetes > Actinomycetales > Bifidobacteriaceae > Bifidobacterium > Bifidobacterium aesculapii. The sequence goes on along the minus strand of NZ_BCFK01000054.1, from coordinate 9,698 downwards.
CTCGAAGCGGGCCTGCGCGCAGTCGTGCACGTCGAGGCCGAGGTGATGCGCCACGCCGCAGGCGAGCCAACGGCGGTGCTGCTGGCCTTCGGGGGAGAGGGAGGTCTCCACGTCCACGGGCAGCAGGCCCCATTCGTGCAGACGCTCGGCGATCACCCGCATGCACGCGTGGTGGATGTCGGAATACGTGGCGCCCGGCTTCGCGGCCTCGAAGCCTGCCTGCTGGGAGTCGAGCACCGCCTGGTAGAGGCGCTTCTGCAACTCGGTGAACTTGCCGTTGGTCGGGAAGGTGCGGGTGATGTCCGCCGTGTAGAGCGAGTCGACTTCGACGCCGGCATCGACGAGCAGCATGTCGCCGCTTCTCACCACGCCGGTGTTGCGCATCCAGTGCAGGATCGGCGCGTGCGGGCCGGAGGCGACGATCGAATCGTAGCCGACCGTGTTGCCCAGTTCGCGCGAGACCGCGTTGAACGCGCCTTCGAGGATGCGTTCCGAACGCGGCTTGTCGAGAGCGTCCGGCAGCGCGGAGAGCAGGCGGTCGAAGCCCTGCTTCGTCGCCGCGACGGCCTTGCGCATCTCGCCGATCTCATAGGCGTCCTTGACCATGCGCGCTTCGGCGGCGAACTCGTGCAGCTTGTCATCGTCGGCGGCGTTGCGGTCGGGATCGACGGCGCCGTTCGCCTCGCGGATGGACTCGACGAGCGCGGTGACCTGCGGGTCGGTCTCGCGCACCACGCGCACGCGCACGGCGCCGGCCTCGGCGCCCACGTCCTTGGACAGCGCGTCGGGCAGCTGCGCGATGTCATGCGTCTCGATGCCCGTCATCGCGGTCATCTCCTTGAGGCCGGCGCGCGGGCCCACCCAGTATTCGCCGTAATGGGCGTTCATGAAGAAGTCGGTGGTTGAGTTGTCGGCGCGCGGCGCGACGAACAGTTCCGGCGTATGCGTCTCGCCGGCCTTCGCCTCGGGGGAGTCCGGCGAGACGGGGTTGAGGACGAGCACGGCGCCCGCCTCGTAGTCGACGCCGAGACCGGTGTAGTAGGCGAAGGTCGTGTCCGGGCGGAACATGTAGTCGCAGTCGTTGTTACGCACCTTGGGCTGCCCGGCCGGGATAACCAGACGTTCACCCGGGAACGCGGCGCCCAGGGCCTTGAGTCGCGCCGGCGTGAACTCCGAGGATGCGAGTGGTTCGATGTCCGGTTCATCGTCGGCCCAACCGGAGCGCATGAACTCCTTGAACGCTTCGGAACGGGGACGCAGCGAACGGTTGTTCACCCGGTCGCTCATCGCCTGATCCGGGCCCGGCGCCGCCGCGCGCTCCTCCGCCTCGTATTCGCGGTCCTTGTCGGTGACGACTTCATCCATGCCTTGCTCCTGTTCGTTTCCGATGGTCGTTGGTTGCATACGAGACTCATAGTAGTCGTCGCGTGCGGGGTCCGGTCGTATCGGCGGCCGTTGTTCCGTATGGGACGAGGGGTCGTGGGAGTTGTCAGCGGCGCTTTTCCGCCATGGAATGCGTCACGCCGATCAGCACGCCGAGGACGGCGGGAGCCACCCAGCCCAGTTGCATGCCGTACAGTGGCAGCAGATGCAGCAGATCGTCGAGCCAGGGGATGGAGCCGCCGAACACCGCGGCCAACGACGTGACGCAGGTGGCGAACGAGGGAATTGCGACCAACGCCATGGACCACGGGTAGACGCGTGGGAAGCGAGAGCCGAGCGTCCGATGCGTCAGCGCGAGCAGCACCAGCATGATGGCCATCGGATACAGGGCGGACAACACCGGTACCGAGACCTTGATGATGAGGCTGAGGCCCGCGTTAGACACCACGAAGCTGAACACGGTGAACGTGACCTGCCATGCACGGTATCCCACCTCCCGGCCGGCGACGGTGGGGAATTTCGTGTGGAAATACGTGGCGCAGGTGCAGATGAGGCCGGTACACACGTTGAGACAGGCGATGACGAACACCAGTCCGAGGAACACCGTGCCCGCCGTGCCGAACACCGACGAGGTGAGGTTGGTGAGCACGGTGGCACCCGTGTCGTTCGCCGGGTCGATCGAGGCGATGGCTCCCGAGACCACGCCCACATAGCTCAACGCGCCGTAGATGACGATGAGCAGCACGCCGGTACCGAGACCCGCGAACGCCGTCTCACGGCGTACCTGCTGCTCGTCGTCGACGCCTTGCGTGCGGATGTTCGCGGAGATGACGATGCCGAAGTACAACGCGGCCAGGAGGTCCATCGTCTGGTAGCCGTCGAGGAAGCCGCGTGCCATCTGTCCGGACGCGTAGTCGCCCATAGGCTCGGCGGGCGTGCCGACGCCATGGATGAGGCAGGCGACGAAGATCGCCGCGATGAGCGCGAGCAGCAGTGGGCCCATGAACCGTCCGAGCACCTTGGAAAGCCGTTCGGGGTGCTGGGCGAACAGGAACGCCAGCGCGAAGAAGACGAACGAGTAGGCGAGACGGGCCATGGGCACGGTGCCGGACGGCGCGAACGGCGCCACCATCATCTCGAACGACGTGGTGGCCGTGCGCGGGATGGCGAAGCATGGGCCGATGGTGAGGATGATGGCGATGCCCAGCGCCAGCGAGAACATGGGGGAGACCCTGCCGGCGAGGGCGTCGAAGCCCCCGGCGAACGTGACCGCCATGACGCCCATGATCGGCAGTCCCACCGCGGAGACGATGAATCCGATCGTCGCCGGCACGTCGGCCGACCCGGCCTGGGCTCCGACGAAGGGTGGGAAAATCAGGTTGCCCGCGCCGAAGAACATCGAGAAGAACGTGAACGTCATCAGCAGACGTTGGCGGGTGGACAGTCGCATGGATCTCTTCTCCTTGTGGATATGCGCGGTCGGCGTCGTCTTGGTATGCGTCTCGGCGCCGGTGTCGGCCTGCTGGTGCCGGCCGATTGGCCGCCGTATTCGTCGGACGTCCCCACCGTATAGCAAAGGCTCCCGGCCATGGCGGTCGGGAGCCTTTGCGTTTCAGTTATCGAGCCGATATGTGGACGTTCGCACGTCCGCATATCGATTCATCGCTTTCGTCTCAGGCGTTCACGCGATCGATGCCGGACTGCACGTCGGCGAGCACGGAATCCCAGGACTTGATGAAGGCGGCGACACCGTCGGCCTCGAGCTTGTCGGTGACGTCCTTGAGGTTGATGCCCAGCTCGGCCAGCTTGTTGATGATGGCGTGGGACTCCTCGTAGGTGCCTTCGATGGACGGGGCGCCGTTGCCGTGGTCGGCCAGGGCGTTCAGGGTCTTCTCCGGCATGGTGTTGACGATGTGCGGGGCGACCAGCTCGTCCACGTACTTGCAGTCGGAGTAGGCGGCGTTCTTGGTGCCGGTGGAGGCCCAGAGCGGACGCTGGACCTTGGCGCCCTTGGCGGCCAGCTCGGCCCAGCGCGGATCGTTCGCGAACTTCTTCTCGAACAGCTCGTAGGCGAGGCGAGCGTTGGCGACGGCGGCCTTGCCCTCGAGGGCCTTGGCCTCATCGGAGCCATTGGCTTCCAGCAGCTTGTCGACCGCGGTGTCCACGCGGGAGACGAAGAAGGAGGCGACGGAGCCGATGTGCTTGAGGTCGTGGCCGTTGGCCGCGGCCTGGGCGATGCCCTCGATGTAGGCGTCGATGACCTGCTCGTAGCGCTCGAGCGAGAAGATCAGGGTGACGTTGACGGAGATGCCCTTGGCCAGGGTGGCGGTGATGGCCGGCAGGCCCTCGAGGGTCGCCGGGATCTTGATCATCGCGTTCGGGCGGTTGACCTTCTCCCACAGCTCCACGGCCTGCTTCTCGGTGGCTTCGGTCTCGTGGGCCAGACGCGGGTCGACCTCGATGGAGACACGGCCGTCGACGAAGTCGGTCTTCTCGGCGATCTCGCGGAAGATGTCGGTGGCGTTGCGGACATCGGTGGTGGTGAGCTCGCGCACGGCGGTCTCGACGTCGACCTTGCCCAGCTCCTTGAGCTGCGCGTCGTACGGGCCGACCTGGCTCAGGGCCTTCTGGAAGATGGACGGGTTGGTGGTCACGCCGACGACGTTCTTGTCGGCGATGAGCTCCTGCAGGGAGCCGGACTCGATGCGGGAGCGGGACAGGTCGTCCAGCCAGATGGAGACGCCGTTGTCGGACGTGCGCTGAGTTGCTTCAGTCATTGTTTTCCTTCCTAATCATTCCGCACGGTTCCGTATCCCGTGCGGAACAAAACCTTGATTGTGTTGATGGTCGGGGAGGGGCCGCGCAGGCGGCGTGCGGCCCCTCCCCGACGTGGGTCACTTGGCGGCTTCGACCTCGGCGATGGACGCCTTGGCGGCCTCGACGACGTGCTCGGCGGTGATGCCGAGGTCGATGAGGTTCTGCGCGCCGCTGCCCTGCAGGCCGAACTGCTCGATGGAGACGGGCTTGCCGTAGGAGCCGAGGTACTTGTACCACGGCATGGCAACGCCGGCCTCGACGGAGACACGGGCCTTGACGGCGGCCGGAAGCACGGCCTCCTTGTACTCGGCGTCCTGCTCCTCGAACCACTCGAGCGACGGGACGGAGACCACGCGGGCCTTGACGCCCTCGCCGGCCAGGGTCTTGGCGGCGGAGACGGCCAGCTGGACCTCGGAGCCGGTGGCGAGGAGGATGACGTCCGGGGTGCCCTCGGTGTCGACGAGCACGTAGGCGCCCTTCTTCACGCCGTCCTTGGCCTTGTCGGCGGTCTCGGCAAGAACCGGCAGGCCCTGACGGGAGAGGACCATGGCGGTCGGCAGCGTGTTCTTCTTCTCGAAGAAGTAGCGGTAAGCCTCGGCGGTCTCGAAGGCGTCGGCCGGGCGGACGACCTCGAGCTGCGGCATGGCGCGGAAGGCGGCCAGGTGCTCGATCGGCTGGTGGGTCGGACCATCCTCGCCGACGGCGACGGAGTCGTGCGTCCACACGTACAGGTTCGGGATCTCCATGAGGGCGGCCAGACGGACGGCGGAGCGCTCGTAGTCGGAGAACATGAAGAAGGTGCCGCCGAACGGGCGGGTGTGGGAGCCGAGCAGGATGCCGTTGGTGATGCAGCCCATGGCGAACTCGCGCACGCCGAAGTGCAGCTGGCGGCCGAACTCGTTGCAGACCGGCCACTGCTTGGTGGCGCACTCCTCGGGCGCGAAGGTGGCGGCGCCCTTGAGGTCGGTCTTGTTGGAACCGCCGAGGTCGGCGGAGCCGCCCCACAGTTCCGGCATGACGGCGGCGATGGCGTTGAGGACGGAGCCCGAGGCGCCGCGGGTGGCGACGGACTTGCCGACCTCGAAGGTGGCCTCGAGATCGTCGATGGCCTTGTCGAAGCCTTCCGGCAGCTCGCCGGCCTTCAGACGGTCGTACAGGGCGGCCTTGTCCGGGTTGGCCTTGCGCCAGGCGTCGAACTTCTCGTCCCATTCCTTATGGGCCTCGAGGCCGCGCTCGGCGACCTTGCGGGCGTGGGCGAGGGCCTCCTCGTCGACGTGGAAGTTCTCCTCCGGGTCGTAGCCGAGCAGCTTCTTGAGGCCGGCGACGGCTTCGGCGCCCAGCTTGGAGCCGTGGGAGGACGGATCGTTGGTCTTGCCCGGGGTCGGCCAGGCGATCAGGGAGTGGACCTTGATGAGCTTCGGCTGGTCCGGGGCGGCGGCCTCGGCCTTGGCGATGACCTCGGCCAGTCCCTCGACGTCCTCCTTGTAGGAGCCGTCGGGCTGGATGAAGCTGAACTCGTCGGTGTACCAGCCGTAGGACTGGAAGCGCTTGAGCACGTCCTCGGCGAGCACCAGGTTGGTGTCGCCCTCGATCTGGATGCGGTTGGCGTCGAAGATCACGGTCAGGTTGCCGAGCTTCTGGTTGGCGGCCAGCGCGGCGGCCTCGCCGGAGATGCCCTCCTCGATGTCGCCCTCACCGCAGATCGCCCAGATCTTGTGGTAGAAGGGGGACTCTTCCTTCGGGGTGTTCGGGTCGAGCAGGCCGCGCTGGAAACGCTCGCCGTAGGCGAAGCCGATGGCGGAGGCGAAGCCCTGGCCCAGCGGTCCGGTGGTCATCTCGATGCCCGGGGTCAGGCCGTATTCCGGGTGGCCCGGGGTGCGGGTGTCAGCGCCGCCGCGGAAGTGCTTGAGGTCGTCCAGGGTCACGCCGTAGCCGGAGAAGTACAGCTGGACGTACTGGGTGAGGGAGGCGTGCCCGCCCGAAAGGATGAAGCGATCGCGACCCTCCCAGTTGGGATCGTTCGGATCATGCTTGATGAAGTGCTGGTACAGGGTGTAGGCGACGGGCGCCAGGGAAACGGGGGAACCGGGGTGGCCGGAACCGGCGTTCTCAACCGCGTCGGCCGACAGGACCTTGGCCATCTTGATGGCGCGCTCGTCCAGCTCGGTCTCCTTGAATTCGGTCATGGATGTATTTCCTTCCGCTTGGTCGGGCCGCGTGTCCGGCTTGTGCCGGGCGCTGACGCCCTCACATTGCGTCTCCTATGCTAGCGTCATTTCGCGACGTAGCGGTGTGATTTTGGCGTGTTTTGGTAAGTTCTGTTCCGTTAACGTTCACAAATTGATTCGATACGCTGGCGACGAACGTATTAGCACTCGATATATAGGAGTGCTAATACAATATCCGTGATGAAAAAGCCGTACGGAGAACGGTTCTCGGCATCCGGAAGGGCTTCACGGACGCGGATTCCGCCCTTGCGGGCGCATGCCGCGCCCCGGGCGTTGACGTGACGTGACGCCCCCGGGAATCCGACATGAACCGTAAGTGAAATGTGCCGCACGGGTACGTAACGAAGGAGGTGCGCATGCCGCAGACGAGACGGATGGTGGTGCTGCGCGCCGTCGTGGAGGACTATATCCGTTCGCAGGAACCGGTCGGTTCGGCCGCGCTCACCAAACAACATGATCTCGGGGTCAGTTCGGCCACCGTGCGCAACGACATGGCCGCGCTCGAGGATGAAGGGTATCTCATCCAGCCCCATACGTCGGCCGGGCGCGTGCCGACCGAAAAAGGGTATCGGTATTTCGTGGACAGGCTCGCCACCGTGGTGCCCCTGTCCGGGGCCCAACGCCGCGGCATCGACAGCTTCCTGTCCGGATCGGCCAGTCTGCAGGACACACTCCAGCGCGCGGCGCGGCTCCTCGCCCGCATCACCGGCCAGGTGGCCGTCGTCGCCTCGCCGTCCCTCGCGAAATCGACGTTGCGCCACGTGGAGCTGGTGCCCGTCGCGATGACTACGTTGCTCGCCGTCGTCATCACCGACACCGGGCGTGTCGCGCAGCATACGATCGGTGTCGCCGAGATGCCCTCGTCCGAGCTGCTCGGACGTTTCACCGACACCGTCAACGCCGAATGCACAGGACTGTCGCTTGCGCAGGCATCCCAGAGAATCCGCGCCCTCGGCGCCGATCCCCGGTTCCGTGACGCGGACGAGCTCGCCAGCGGCCTCGCCCAGACGTTCGCTTCGATGCACGACGACGAACACGGCAGCGAACTGTACATGTCCGGCGCATCAAGCCTCGCCCACCAGCGCGCCGTGGAGGATCTGGTCCCACTGTTCGACGCGCTGGAGGAACAGGTCGTGCTGATGAGGCTCATGAGCGCGTTGAGCGAGGAGACGGCGCGTGGCGACGGCGTCGGCGTCGCCATCGGATCGGAGACGCACACGCCGGGCCTGCTCCACGCGGCGGTCGTGACCAGCGGCTACGGCCGGACCGAGACGGCCGATGCGCGGGAGACCGGTACACGCCCCACTGACGGCTCACCCTCTCAGGGAGGCGATGATTCCGTTCGCGACGCCGTCGACGCTCCCAAGCGGCCCTCGGCCGCCGTGCCCGGGCCCGGCGGCGAACCCATCGCGTTCATCGGCTCCATAGGCCCCACGCATATGGATTATGCGAACACCATCGCCGCGGTACGGGCCGTCGCCCGATACCTCACCGCGTTCCTCTCCGACGGGGACGAATCCCGCAGGGATCCTCCCGGAAGAGACGGCGACGGCGTCCCGCCGCAGGCCGGATGACGGTCTGCGCTGACCCCGCCTTATGGCACAATAACCCGCTAGCAGCCTCACGAACATAAAGGATTGAACGAACCGTGGCAGATTACTACGATGTGTTGGGCATCGACCGCAGCGCAAGCGATGACGAGATCAAGAAGGCGTACCGGCGGATGAGCCGCAAATACCATCCCGACATCGCAGGCCCCGAATACGAGGACAAGTTCAAAGAGGTCAACAACGCCTACGAAGTACTGAGCGACCCGGACAAACGACGCATGTACGATTCCGGCGTCGACCCGAACGATCCCAACGCCTCCGCAGGATTCGGCGCCGGCGGTTTCGGGGGCATGGGGGACATGGGCGACGTGTTCAGCACGTTCTTCGGCGGCGCGTTCGGCGGCGGCGCGCAAGGCCCCACGCCGCGCATCCAGCCCGGCCGCGACGCGCTCGCCGGCATGACCATCGATCTGAAAACGGCGGTGTTCGGCGGAACGGAACAGGTGCGCATCACCACGTTCGGCCTGTGCCCCGACTGCTCCGGAACGGGTTCCGCCGACGGCGCGAAACCGACGCCGTGCCCGGACTGCCATGGCAGCGGCCACCGCCAGAAGGTCGTGCGTACGATGCTCGGCCAGATGATGACGTCGGCTCCCTGCGAACGCTGCGAAGGCCACGGCGACATCATCGACAAGCCCTGCCGTTCCTGCATGGGTCACGGACGAGTGCGGGTGACGCGCAACGTGGGCGTCAAAGTGCCTGCGGGCATCGGCGACGACTCGCGCATCAGACTCGCTAACCAAGGCGAGGTGGGCGAAGGCGGCGGTCCCGCCGGCGACCTGTACGTGGACATCCATATCCGCTCGAACAAGCAGTTCACCCGTGACGGCGACGACCTGCACTGCTGGGTGCGTGTCCCCATGAGCTGGGCGGTGCTCGGGCACGACCTGAAGATCGACACGTTCGATGGCGAACGGTCCGTGACCGTACCGGCCGGATGCCAGCCGGAGGACACGGTCACCCTCAAGGGGCTCGGCGTGACCCGTATGCGCGAGCAAGGCGAGCGTGGCGATCTGATCGCGCACATCGCCGTCGAGATCCCCAGCAAGCTCGACGATGAGGAGAGGGCGCTCATCGAGCGGTTCGCAGCCTCCCATGACGGCGAGGCGACGCATGTCACGCAAAGCTCCCGCCCCGCTTCGGGAGGGCAGTCCGGCAAGAAGGGCTTCTTCTCCAAGTTGAAGGACGCATTGAGCTGAGCGCGCCTTAGGATAAGCCGCTTTCCCTTACGGCAGTAGGGGAGAGCGGCTTTTTGTTTTCAGTGTTTTTCACTCGGAATCGCTCGCGTTATTCGGTCTTGGCGGCATGGGCCTCCGCCCATGCCTTCGTCCGGTTGACGTCGGCCAGCTGTTCCCGCGCCTCCTTGAGGTCACGCTGCAGCTTCTCCTGCTCGGAGAGCTTCGCATCCTCGATCTCGCGCAGCTTGGCGTTGCTGGACTCGTTGGACGTCTTGAGCTTGGCGTTGTCGGCGCGCAGGTTCTCGATGAGCTTCCACGCCTTCTCCGGGCTGAACTCCTCGCCGTCGCGCTCCCACGGCGGTTTCTGCCCGCCGTCCGTGTCGGGAGGCGTATTCTCGCCGGCGTCGCCGGCGCCCGGGTTCCGGTCTTCAAGATTCTCGTCGGCCATGATGATGTTCCTTTCCGGCATAAGGAAAACCAGG
>NZ_BCFK01000053.1 GCF_001417815.1 Bifidobacterium aesculapii | reverse complement strand
CATACGCGCCCCATGTGGAGCATGACCGCACCACACAAGCTCATATCTTCCTGTTGTGGAGCACGATTCGCCACATCATCCCACTTGCCTGCGCAATCGACCATGTCCCCTTGTCGTGGAACATGACCTGCGACGCCAGCCACGTCTGTGCAATCGGTTGCATCCCCTTGCTGTGGAGCGCGATCATCCCTCATAAGTCCATGCAGCCTTTTTGTCGTGAACCTGCGCGATTCGGAGCCCAACTTGCGCAGTCGGCGACCCAACCTGCGCACAGGGGTGCTGAAAGAGGCTTGCCGCAGGGCTCCAAAGCACATGCGTCACACTCTGAAAACCCCGGAATACCAAAGGAACCCGCAATAACTGCCCCATCCGGCGCAAGTGGTCTTTCAAGACCCCCATGCGCAGGTTCATCATCGGACTGTACAGGTTCGAGACCCAACCGCGCAGGTTCGCCATCGGACTGCGCAGGTTCATGCCCCTACTGCACAAGTCCATCACCAAACCGCAGGGTTGAGTAAAGAACAGTGGCAAATGCACACTCACGGTGAGCGCGAGCAAGCATGGGGACGACCAAATGATCGTCCATAGCAGGCCGATTTATACATCAACATCGGAGAAGCCGGTTTCGTACCCCCATTACGTACCCCATACCGTTCCCATTAAAACACATCCCCACGCACCCT
>NZ_BCFK01000052.1 GCF_001417815.1 Bifidobacterium aesculapii | reverse complement strand
TCCGCGGTATGTTGCATGGTGCACATACGTTCATTGCCGCACGTAGGCGGAGCCGGAGGTACGCCTTTGTCCATCCGTCTCCTAGATGTCATTCTAATCCCATAGTCCAGACGACACCCGGCTCGTGTGAGACGACCACGCAAGCCTGCTTGGCGTGGCGATATCCTCGATATTCGAAGAAGAGAGGCAAGGAGGCAGAGCGCCATGAGGCACATCAACGGTAGGGGTGCGCACGCGCCGTTGCGCAAGGGGCCGTCGAAGACGGTCACCGCCATCATCGTCGTATTGGTCGCATTGCTGGCGGCCGGACTCGTTGCGGGCGCGTGGGCCGTGACCTCCGGTCGTTTCGGCGCCGGCGTGCCGGCCGCCGGCCGCTCCGAGGCCTCCGTGAAGGCTCCGGTGGAGAAAACGGAAACCGTCCCCGAGCCGGTATCCGAACACCATGGCAATTCACCGGACTGCCCGGATACGGACTGCATCTCGATGCTCGTCAACGGCGACCTGCTGTTCCACGAGGGATTGTGGGAGCATTTCGCCGGCCCGAACACCGCCGCCACCGACGGCACCGCCTTCAACTTCGATCCGCTGTTCGCACCGATGAAGAAGTACATCCAGGCCTCCGACATCGCCGTCTGCGAGTTCGAGACGCCCATCGCCCCGCGCGGCGGCCCGTATTCGGCGTACCCGATCTTCAACATCCCGCCTGAAGTGGCGGACGCCGCCAAGAACGTCGGCTACAATGCGTGCACGCACGCCACGAACCATTCGTGGGACCAGGGGGCGGAGGGCATCGCCCGCCTTTGGGATACGCTCGAATCCGAGGGCATCGCCCAGACGGGCTCGTACAAGAGCGAGGCGGATTCCGTCAAGCCCCTCGTCATCGACTCGCCGACCGGCGGTGGCAAGCTGGGCCTCGTCACCGGCACCGTCTCGCTCAACGGCATGACCGCCGACCAGGACTGGCAGGTCGACCGTCTGCGCGAATCCGGCGACCCGAATCACGATTCCGACATCCAGCGTGCGGTCGACAAGGCGAACAAGGCGCGCGAGCAGGGCGCCGACGTGGTCGCCATCGCCATGCATTCGGTGCAGGAATACCTCGACTATGCCGATTCGTGGCAGGTCTCCGAAGCGCACGAGCTCGCCGACACGGGCGCGTTCGACGTGATCTACGGCGCCGGATGCCATTGCGCGCAGCCCATCGAGAACTACAACGGCACGTGGATCATCTACGGGCTTGGCAACGCGGTCACCGTCACCTCGTACATCCCCGGCAACGAGGTCAACAACCAGGGCGTGACCGCGCGCGTCCAGTTCGCCGGCAAGAAGGGCGTCGCGGGCTCGTGGCGCGTCAGCCGCATCGACTGGCTGCCCACTGCGAACATGCGTCAGGGGCAATACGTGTGGTGTCCGATATCCTCCGACCGCCCGGACGGCGTGTGCTGGAACGACGCCGAGGACGCCAAGCAACGTCAGCGCATCTCGGACGTCATCTACAAGATGGGCGCGGATCCGAATATCGTGCGCGAATGGAACATCACCGCCGAACAACAGGCGAAGCAGTGATGCCGCCGCACACGGCGACGCGCTAATGTAGGCTCCATGAGCATTCAGGACACGTCAGACGTCACGAACGAAACGGCACCGGAGCCTACTGCGGCCCCCGTGCCACAGGTCTTCGAGACCCAGCCGGAGCGCACGGACCTGCCGCTCGTCGTCATGCCCGCCGTGCTCGGTTCGATGATCCGTCCGCTGCGTGAACGGTTCGCGGGCCTGCATGACGTGGCGCGCGTGCGCATGTTCGAGGACTTCACCGAGGACGAGGACGTCATCGCGCGGCGCACGGCGGGCGCGGACGTCATGATCAACGGCGGCCCGCACATCTCCGACGCACTGCTGCGCCGCCTTGCCGGCAGCGTGCGCTGCATCGTGTTCTCCGGCACCGGCGTGGCCAGCTACATCAACCTTTCTCTCGCGCGCGAGCTCGGCGTGCGCGTCTGCAACGCCGTGCACTACGGCGACAACGCGGTGGCCGAACACACGTTCGCCCTGCTGTTCGAGCTCACGCGCCATGTCGGGGCGCTCGACGCGGACGTGAAGTCCGGGCGTTGGGCGAGCCCGTACGCGGACGGTCTGCAGCTCGCCGGCCGCCGTCTGGGCATCATCGGTCTCGGCGGCATCGGCGGTGCCGTCGCCCGCATCGCGCGCGCCCTCGATATGGACGTGTCCGCATGGTGGACCGGCCATACGCCGGTCGACCGGTTCACCCGCAACGGCGTCACTCCCGTCGACGACCTCGGCGAGCTCATCGCCTCCAGCGACGTCGTCAGCATCCACCTGCCGCTCATCGACGGCGTCACGCGCGGGATCATCACCGCGGAGCATCTCGCGCGTCTGCGCCCTGGCACCCTGTTCGTCAACACGGCGCGCGCCGAGGTCATCGAACCGGGTGCGCTCGCGGCCAGACTCGCGCAGGGCGACATTCCCGCCGCGCTCGACGTGTACGACAGCGAGCCGCTGCCGGACGACGATCCGATCCGTCGCGTGCCCGGCATCATCCTCACGCCGCACGTCGCGTGGCGCACGGACGGCGCGTTCGCCGATCTGACGCGTCAGATGGTGGACGCCACGCGCGCGTTCCTCACCGGCGGCGAGATGAACGTCGTCGTTTCCGAGCATGATGCCGCCGCACACGACGGTCGCGAGGCGTGATGCGCACGATTCTCGACACGACCCTGAACCCCGCCCACGACGCGTTCGTCGAGAAGAAGTCCGAGTTCATCGGCGACGCCGCGCACATCGACACGCTCGACGAGGCGCTCGCGTTCGTCGAGACGATTCGCGAGGCGCACCCGAAGTCGCGCCACGTCGCGTACGCGGCCGTCTGCGGCGGCGCCGACGGCCGCGTCGCCGAACGCATGAGCGACGACGGCGAACCTTCCGGCACCGCCGGCAAGCCGATTCTCGACGTGATTCGCGCGAACGATCTCACCGACTGCGTCATCGCCGTGACGCGGTATTTCGGCGGTATCCTGCTCGGTTCCGGTGGGCTCATCCGCGCGTATTCGACCGGTGCGTCGATTGCCGTGAAGGCGGCGCGGCAGGCGGCGATCGTGCCGTGCCGGCGTTATCTGGTCGTGTTGCAGTACCCGCAGCTGAAACGGTTCCAGCAGATCCTCGCCTCGCTCGACGGCGTGCAGTCCGATGAGACGTACGCGGCTGACGTGACGCTCGTCGCGTCGTTGCCGGACGAGCGGTCGGCTCGGTTCATGGAGCTCGTGCGCGAGACGTTCAACGCCACCGTCACGCCGGAGCCCATCGACGTGGTGAACCGTGCCGTCGAACAGTGACGGCGGGATGCCGGCCCCGGACGGCACGACGGCGGATGGGGTAGGCTGGAGCGCATGACCGACACCGATTTCGAGCCGTTGACCGTCATCTACGAGCATCTGCGCCATAGCGAGGATGCCGCGGAGCTGTCCGAATTCGCGCGTCGGGAGCTGCCCGACCGCGCCGACCAGGCGGCGTTCTCGCGAGCCACCGCACTGCTGGAGGCGGTGGGCGGCAATCCGAACACGCCCGTGGAGGACCGGGTCTTCCTCGCGCGGACCATGCCGTTCCCGAACGTGCTCGTCAAACTCGCCGCCGACCCCGAGCCGGAGGTGCGGCGCGCCGTCGCGGCCAACACGAGCGACAAGAACTGGCTTGTGGGCCGCCTGACCAAGGATCCCGTCCCCGAGGTGCGCGACGCCGCGCTGATGAACGGGAAGACCTCATGGAAGATGCGTCTCGAAGGCGCGCAGGATCCCGAGGTGGACGCGCGCACACTGGACTTTCTCGCATCGCTAGGCACCGAGCGCGAACCCGGTGCGCCGGCCGTGCTCTCCTCGATGGTGCGCCGCGCGGTGGCGCTCAACCCCAACGCCACGCCGGAGACCGTCGCGAAGCTCGCCGACGATCCGTCCGCGGAGGTGCGGCATGCGGCCGAGAAACGCCGCGCCGCGTCGACTGCATGACGGCCGCCGCGGATTTCGTTCCGGTTGCGCTGCGGTTGCGCCGTGGTGTATTCCCGATTGCGGTCACGGCGTTTCGCGCGCGAGTAGTGTACGACATTCCGCTGGCTGGGCGCATATGCCTGTGTTTTCTCCACACCGGCGTTACACTGGGAGCATGACTGAGAGAACGGAAAGTGATGAGCGGCTCGCCCGTCCGCTGATCCAGCTCGCCAAGTTGGTCGGCATCGGAACCAGTTATGTGGGGATGAGCAACGACTACCACGAGATCAAAGACGATGTCCTGGTGGATATCCTCGCCGCGCTGGGCGTGGACGCCTCCAACGACGATGCGATACGCAGCTCCATCAAGCACATTCGCGACCAGCGCCGTAGCCGTCTCGTGCCGCCGACCGTGCTGCACATCGCCGGTGAGGACACGCGCGTGCTGGTCAACGTCGGCGTGTTCGACCTGCCGCAGGCGACCATCACCCTGGAGGGTGGCGAGGACTACGGCAGGCAACTGCCCTACGGTCCCGGCGACGGTTCCAAGGCGTATGCGCTGAACGACCGGTTCATCACCACCGCCTCGATCACCATTCCGGCTGACCTGCCGATCGGCTACCACACGCTGCATGTCACCGTCGGCGACCGCACGCAGGACGCCACGCTCATCAGCGCCCCCGCCAAGGTGGAGCTGCTCGACGAGATGAAGAACGGGCACCTGTGGGGCTGGATGGCGCAGCTGTACTCCATCCGTTCCGCGGATTCGTGGGGCGTGGGCGACTTCCAGGACCTCGCCGACCTGCTCAAGGGCGCCAAGCGCCGCACGGGCAGCGACTTCATGCTCATCAATCCGGTGCACGCCGCGGAGCCGGTCTCCCCGTTGACGCCGTCGCCGTACCTGCCGATCTCCCGTGGTCTGGTCAACTTCACCTACATCCGCCCGGAGTCGATCGAGGAGTACGGTCTGCTCGGCGAGGAGAGCCTCGCCCAGGTGAAGCAGCTGCACGCCTCCGTGGAACCGCTCAACGGCGACGCGCAGGTCGTCGACCGCGACGCGATGTGGCGTGCGAAGATGCACGCGCTGTGGATCATCTTCAAGCTCGGGCGTTCCCCGGAGCGCCAGCAGGCGTTCGACGCGTTCTGCGCCGCCGCGGGCGACGACCTCGAAGGCTACGCCACCTGGTGCCTCTGCTACGACAAGTGGGGCGCGCCGTCTCGTGAACTGGACAACTGGGAGCAGAAGTTCACCAAGGAGTCCCCCGAGGTGCAGGGGCTCAAGCAGCAGTTCCCCGACACGCTCAACTTCTACCGCTGGCTCGAATGGATCGCCGTCGAACAGCTCGACCGTGCGCAGCGCGAGGCCCGCGACGCCGGCATGCGCATCGGCGTGATGGCCGATATGGCGGTGGGTGTGCACGCGCTCGGCTCCGAGGTGTGGTGGCACCCGGAGAACTTCGCGAAGGGCGCGACCGTGGGCGCCCCGCCGGACATGTTCAACCAGCAGGGCCAGGATTGGAGCCAGCCGCCGCTCAGCCCGATCGCCCTACAGAACACCGGGTACGCGCCGTACCGCAATCTGGTGCACAACATGTTCTCGCACGCCGGCGCGGTGCGCATCGACCATATCCTCGGACTGTTCCGCCTGTGGTGGGTTCCGGCCGGCCGCAAGCCGTTGGACGGCGCATACGTGCACTATGACTCCGAGATCATGCTCGGCATCCTCGCGCTCGAGGCCTCCCGCGCGGACGGCGTGGTTGTCGGCGAGGACCTCGGCGTAGTGCCGGCCTACGTGGCCGATTCGCTGTCGAAGCATGGTCTGCTCGGATGCGCGGTCGAATGGTTCGAGCAGCGTGACGGCAAGTTCCGCACGCCGGGCGAGTGGCGCCCGTACGCGCTCGCTTCGGTGAACACGCACGACCTGCCGCCGGCGGCGGGTTACCTCGAGCTGGAGCACGTCGAACTGCGCGAACGTCTCGGCCTGCTGACCGAGCCGAAGGAGAAGGTCGAGCGCCAGGCCATGGACGAGCAGAACGCCATGCTGGAGATGCTCGTCAGGGAGAACTACCTCGACGCCGATTTCGCCGACCATCGCGAAGCCCACGAGCAGGACATCATCGATGCCCAATACCGCGCGCTCAAGGGATCGCCGTGCAAGCTGCTCGCCGCCGCCATCACCGATGCGGTGGGGGAGAAGCGCGCGCAGAACCAGCCGGGCACCAACAACGAATACCCGAATTGGCGCATCCCGCTCGCCGACGGCAAGGGCGATGTCGTGCCGCTCGAAGGCCTGTTCGAACGCGAGTCCGTGCAGCGGCTCGCGGCGATCATGAACGGCTGACGCGGTCTCGACTCCGTGACGACGCTGTGACGACAAGGCTCCCGGAAGGGAGCCTTGTCTCGTATCGGGAGGGAGTTCGGCCGGACCGGTCGTCGGACCACGACACGCCGGTGCCAATGTCAAGCCCGGCGATATACTAGTGGATTGTTGTGTTTCCCTAAGGGGTCCTTCAAAGCGCTTTCCCACTCGCCATCGAGGACTTTCAGGGAGCCCACGGATAAAGAGGTCTGAAGCTTCTCGAATCGCGCGCTTCCTACACGCACGCCGAGCAGCCGAAGCCCGGAACACAATAGTGAAAAGGTAGATACAGTGAAGACTTTCACTCCGAAGCCAGCTGATCTGACTCATGACTGGTACATCGTCGACGCCACCGACGTGGTGCTTGGCCGTCTTGCCTCCCAGGTCGCAACCCTGCTGCGCGGCAAGAACAAGCCGACCTACGCGCCCCACGCCGATTCCGGCAATTTCGTCATCGTCATCAATGCCGACAAGATCGCGCTGACCGGCGACAAGCTGGGCAAGGAACTGTACGCGCACTCCGGCCGCCCCGGCGGTCTGCGTCGCGACACCTACGGACAGCTGCTCAAGAACAAGCCGGAGCGCATCATCACCTCCGCCGTGAAGGGCATGCTGCCGAAGAACCGTCTTGCCAAGGTGCAGCTCGGTCGTCTGCGCGTGTTCGCCGGCGCCGAGCACCCGCACGCCGGCCAGAACCCGCAGGTTTTCGAAATCCAGCAGGTTTCTCAGCAGGCTAAGTGAACCGAAGGGAGATAGAGAACATGGCTGAAAACACCAACACCTCCGCGGTTCAGGAAACCGAAGAGGAGCTCACCAGCTACACCACCGAGACCAACGCCGGTGCCGGCACCGGCACCTCCGCGATCGAGCCGGGCTACGGCACCGGTCGCCGCAAGGAGGCCGTCGCCCGTGTCCGCCTGATTCCGGGCTCCGGCAAGTGGACCATCAACGGCCGCACCCTGGAGGAGTACTTCCCCTCCAAGCTGCTGCAGCGTGAGGTCAACTCCCCGATCGTGCTGCTGAAGCTCGAAGGCAAGTTCGACATCGTCGTCCTCGTCGACGGCGGCGGCACCACCGGTCAGGCCGGCGCCATCCGCCTCGGCGTGGCCCGTGCGCTGAACGCCATCGACCGTGAGGCCAACCGCCCCGAGCTGAAGAAGGCCGGCTTCCTGACCCGCGACGCCCGCGTCGTGGAGCGCAAGAAGGCTGGTCTGCACAAGGCCCGTCGCGCCCCGCAGTTCTCCAAGCGTTGATTCGCCTGGGCGCTGCCCATATACGAAGAGACCCCGTCACCGGTTATCCGGTGGCGGGGTCTCCGCATTTGGATGTGGAGCCGTTTGGCCAGCCGCTCAGTCCAGCTGCTTCATCAGGGTGATGCTGAGCGCCGGGAAGGTCCAGACGTTCGTGTCGGGCACTGCGGATGCGGACTGTGCCTGCCGCATCGGAGCGGCGGTGGGCTGCGTCCCGGCGGCGGTGGGCGCCGTGGCGGCCGCTGCGTGCTGCGGCACCCGCGATGCGGCGGGGTTCGCCGGCTCCGCCATGCCGCGCGTATGCCGCGCGTTCGCCTTTCGTGCGGTCTCGGCGGCCTCCGCCTCGGCCACCGCGATCGCCTGCATGTCGGCGTCGAACGCGTCGGTGAGCTGCTGTGATGTCTTGCCGTCCACGACGTGCTGCATGCGTTCGACCAGATCATGGATCTCGCTGGTGCGCGGCACGCTGTGCGTCCACTTGGTCGGCTGGCCGTCGAGTTGGATGTCCTCCACCGTCAATCCATGCCCCGGCATGTGACCGGTGCTTTCGGCGGAGCACCAGGCGGGCGTCCAGGTGCTTTCCGAGGGCAGTCGGAACGACTTGTCCTCCGGAACGCCGTTGATCACGATGAGGATGTCCGTCTCGTTCGCTCCGAGCAGCTGCATGGCGAAGCTGCGCTGGCCGAGATCGAACCAGTCCCGCTCCATCGGCGTGGTGCCGTTCGGCAGGAACCATTGGATGCGGCTCGACGGTTTGAGCAGTCCCAACTGCGTCAGCCTCGTGAAGAATCCCTCCTGATGGTACAGGTCGAGGGACTTGCGCAATGCGACCAGTTTCGACACGGTCTCCAGACGGTGCATGTGCCAGCTTTTGTTCGGCTGGTACAGCCAATCCCATTTGAGATAGCTGATGGGCCCGTCCTGACAGTAGGCGTTGTTGTTGCCGTCCTGCGAATTGCCGAATTCGTCGCCGGCGAGCATCATCGGCGTGCCCAGGCTCAGCAGCAGTGTGCCGAGCATGTTCATCGCCGCGCGTTCTCGCCGGGCCACGATCGTCACGTCGTCCGTCTCGCCTTCCGTGCCGAAGTTCGCGGAATGGTTCACGTTCGAGCCGTCGTTGTTGTTCTCGCCGTTCGCCTCGTTGTGCTTGTTCGAGTAGCGGGTGAGGTCGGTGAGCGTGAAGCCGTCGTGACAGGTGACGAAGTTGATGGACGATGCCGCGCCTCGGCCCGGATCGGTGGCGAACAGGTCGGCGGAGCCGCACAGGCGCGTCGCCATCTCCTGCATGCCGATGCGGCCCACACGCCCGCCGCTCTCCACGTCGGTGAGCCAGAACTGGCGTGACGTGTCGCGGAAACGGTCGTTCCATTCGGCGAACGGCACGGAGAACTGCCCGGTGCGCCAGCCGAGGTTGCCGAGATCCCACGGTTCCATGATGAGTTTGAGGTTGCCGAGCAGCAGGTCGGCGCGCAGTGCGTACAGGAACGGGTGGTGGTGCGTGAACTCGCCGTTGAGTCGTGCGAGCGAGACGCCGAGGTCGAAACGGAATCCGTCGATGCCGATGCGTTTCGCCCAGTAGCGCAGCGAGTCGATGGCGAAGGTTACGACGTGCGTGTTCGTGAAGTCGAACGTGTTGCCGCAGCCGGTCGTGTCCTCCAGACGTCCGATGTTGTTCTTCTGGCGACGGTAGGTGGGGATCTCGTCGAGTCCGCGCCAGCAGACAGTGGGACCTTCCACGCCGCCTTCGCAGGAGTGGTTGTAGACCACGTCCATGATCACTTCGAATCCGGCCTCGTGCAGTGCGCGCACCATGTCGATGACCTCTTTGCGCACCGCCTCGGCGCCGGCCTGCTGGGCGGCCTTCGTCGCGTAGCTCGGCTCCGGGGCGAAGTATCCGAGCGTGTTGTACCCCCAGTAGTTCGGCCGGTCGCGTTCCTGCAGGAAGACCTCCGGCTGTTTCGCCTGGATGGGCAGCAGTTCGATGGAGGTCACGCCGAGACCCTGCAGGTAGGCGAGCGTGGTCGGGTGGGCGAGACCGGCGTAGGTGCCGCGCAGCTCCTCGGGCAGCCACGGCGCCTGCGCGGTGAAGCCCTTGACGTGCAGCTCGTAGATGACGGTCTTGCTCCATGGGATGTGCGGGTGGTCGGGGTCGTCGTCGTGCTTGGTCTTGTCGCGGTCGTCGATGGCGACGGACAACGGCATGTGACCGAGTGAGTCGACGGTGCTCATGTTGCCGAACGCCGAGCCGGTGACGCGGTTGTCCTTGACTTCGCATTCGTAGGAGAACGCGGCGGGGGAGAGCTCCATCTTGCCGTCGATGCCTTTGGCGTACGGGTCGAGCAGCAGCTTGTACGGGTTGAAGCGGATGCCGCGGCGTGGATCCCACGCGCCGTCCGCGCGGAAGCCGTAGCGCATGCCGCTCCACGCCTTCGGGATGTGTACGTACCACAGACCGTAGTTCGGCCCTTCCATGCGGAACAGGGTCTCGCGCACGTACAGGTCCTCGATGATGCGCATGCAGACCGGGAACTCCCGGATCTGGTCGACGAACGGCACGTTCGGCACGTCGAACAGGCGGATGGCGTCCTGATAGAACGCGGTCGGATCGTCGAGTGATTCGACGACGCTCAACCAGACCTGATCGGCGGTCTCGGAACGGACGACGACATCGGCGCCGCCGTCCTCGGTGAAGTAGAAGCCCGGGCGGGTGGCGTAACGATGCAACGATGGATTTCTCATACACCCATTGTAGACGTGTCCAGTTACCATCACCGTTCACCGCTGTACCATGAGGCCGTCTTGTCCTATTCACGTCTGTGAGCTGGATTGCAAGAAAGTATCAATTGTTGCCGATTGTCACGGAAAAAGACCGTGATTATCCGTTGAAAAATATAACTAACGCTCCAAAGACGAGCGGAAGTTGACAGTGATGTTGTATATGTTCTTGTATGTAAGGAGAACGCATGGCACAGGGGCTTATGCGAAAGCTGTTGCCGGGATTCCTGGCGATAGCGGTATTCATGACAGGTGATGGTTTCGAATTGACGTTCCTGTCGAAATATGTGGTGGATCAGGGGTTCTCATCGGCGCAGGCGTCATTGATGTTCACTCTGTACGGTCTGGTGGCTGCGCTTGCCGGCTGGTCGTCCGGTGTGATGGCCGAGTTGTTCGGAGCCAAGCGCATCATGATTGTCGGCGCCGGATCCTGGATCCTGCTGCATCTGGTGTTCATCGGCGTGGCCCTCCCGAGCCACATCTATCCGCTGATGCTGGTCACGTACATGCTGCGTGGCATGGGGTATCCGCTGTTCATCTACTCGTATGTGGTGCTGTTGGCGCAGACCGTCGATCCGGGCAAACTCGCGTCCGCCATGGGATGGTTCTGGACTGCCTATTCGTTCGGCATCGGTGTATTCGGCGCCTACCTGCCCGCGTTCATCACACCGGTGATCGGTGAGTACTACTCGCTGTGGCTGTCCTTGCCGTTCGCCATCGTCGGTATGCTGGTCTGCGTCATGTTCGTGCCGACGACCACCAATGTCGAACTGGCGACGATGAGCACGACCGATAAGCTGCGTGAGCTCTCCCGCGGCGTGACCATCCTCAAGGACAATCGCCAGATCGCCTTCGCCGCCGTGCTGCGTGTCATCTGCAACCTGACCCTGTACGGATTCCCGGTCATCATGCCTCTCTATCTCTCCACCCACACCAATGGTGGTGGCGCATGGTTCAGGGTCACCGAATGGTCGACGATCTGGGGACTGCTCTTCGTGGTCACCGTATTCGGCAACGTGTTCTGGGGGCGTATGGGGGACCGTTTCGGATGGATGCGGCAGATGCGTTGGTGGGGATGCTGGCTCTCCGCAATCGGCACCCTCGCCATGTACTACGTTCCACAGTTCCTTGGTCGCAATCTGCCGGCGATGTACGTATGCGCGATCGTGCTTGGCCTGGGCATCTCGGCGTTCGTCCCCATGGGCGCGGTGTTCCCCGCACTGGAACCCGACCACAAGGGTGCTGCCGTTTCCGCCCACAATCTTGCGTCGGGTCTGACGACCTTCTGCGGCCCGTTCATCGCCACGCTGCTGCTGGAAACTGTGGGATTCGCCGGAGTGTGCTGGGCGTATGCGATCTGCTATATCGGAGGATCCGTTATTTCGGTGTGGATTCGCCCCCGGCAGCCCGGATTCGATGAACGAGGACGTCGCATTGTGGCCAAGGAACCCGTGGCCGACATCGATTCGTTGCCCATGATCGCGGTTCCGCAGGCCGTTTGACCTCGCGGATATGCGTGAAGGCCAATCCGACGAGCCGATACTCAATGAAGCCAACAACCAGCAAACCAACAACACAAGGAGAAACATCATGAAGGCAGTGGTTCTGGAGAAGAAGGGCGTAATCAACGTTCGCGAGGTTCCGGATGTGCAGGCGCCGGGGCCCGGTGAGTTGCGCATCGCACCGCATACCGTGGGCGTGTGTGGATCCGATTTGCACTACTACACGCATGGACGAGTCGGCAAATACGTGGTCGAGAAGCCGATGATCCTCGGGCATGAGGCCGCGGGCACCGTGTTGGAGGTAGGTCCCGGCGTCACCGGATTCAAGCCTGGCGATCGTGTCGCTCTCGAGCCGGGCATCCCGGATATGACCTCGCGTGCAAGCCGTCTGGGCATGTACAACGTCGATCCGGCCGTCCGTTTCTTCGCCACTCCGCCGATCGACGGCTGCCTGTGCGAGGAGGTCATCCACCCCGCCGCCTTTACCTATCATCTGCCCGATACCATGAGCTACGGCGAAGGCGCCCTGCTCGAGCCGACAGCCGTAGGCATGTGGGCCGCCACCAAGGCCCGTATCAAGCCTGGTGATGTGTGCGTGGTCACCGGTTCCGGCACCGTCGGTATGCTGACCGCGTCCGCGGCGCTCGCCGGTGGCGCGTCCAAGGTGCTCGTCTCTGATGTCTCCGCCGTCAAACTCGGCATCATCGGACAGATTCCTGGCATCATCCCCGTCGATCTGACCAAGGAGGATCTGGTCGAACGGGTCCGTGAGGAGACGGCCGGATGGGGTGCCGACGTGGCGTTTGAATGCTCCGGCGCACCGAAGGCGTATGAGACCTTCTGGAAGCTCATTGCTCCCGGTGGCTGTGCCGTCCTGGTGGGCATCCCGGTCAACCCGGTGCCCATCGATATCACCGAGCTGCAGGCGACCGAGGTGCGTATCGAGAACGTCTTCCGCTATGCGAACGTGTATCAGAAGGCCATCGATCTGGTCGCCAGCGGCAGGCTGAACCTCAAGCCCTTTATCACCGACACGTTCGCGATGGACGATGCCAAGGCGGCCTTCGACCGCATGGATGAAGGGCGTCCGGGAGACATCAAGCTGCAGATCACGGTTGATCATCGTTGATGCGCCGAATGCCGTCCTTTGGGGCGCCGTCTCTTTGACGGCGGGTGAAACGGAGTTCGAGCGTCCATTCGGTTGACGGTGATCGCCAAAAGATTTCAGTTGGTGTTCTCCGTAGCCGGTCAGCGTTCGAGCCCCGTTTCGTCCTATGCGGGGCGTACGCCGACAATGTATAGGTTGTGGGTCGGCGGAGTGAGGAGGTTGGCTGTGGCTGGGAAAGGATTCGTCCCGTCGGGTACAGGTGCGGGTACAGGTTCGGGTTCCTTGGAGGTCATTCTTCCCGATGCCGGTGCGGCGATTCGATGGGCGTGCCATGGCTATCCGAATTCATTGGCGAAATGGCATTACCATCCCCAATTCGAGATTCACCTGATTCGTGAGGGGACTGGTCAACTGATGGCCGGTGACGGGTTGCTGCCGTTCGAGCCGGGGCATGTGGCGTTGATAGGCTCCAATCTGCCGCATAATTGGCTTTCTGATCTCATGCCGGGGGAGCGGCTGGTGAACCGTGATGTGTTATGCCATGTCAGACCACAGGCCATCCGCATGTTGTCGTCGGCGTTCCCTGAAACCTCCGGTTTCGAGCAGGTGCTGCGGCGGGCGTCACATGCGCTGGTCCTTTCCGGGGAATCGGCCCGTGACGTCGCTGATGTGCTGGTGGGGATGGGCGACCATTCGCCATCCCGGCGTGTGGCCGACTTGATTGCCATGTTTTCGGTTTTTGAACAGGCTCCTGCGGATGAGAGCCGAACCGTGGTCACTCCGGAATACAACCCGGCGGTGGCGGTGGGCGCCGAAAGCGGTGTCAACGCCGCGATCGCTTATATTTCAACGCATCTGGACGATGTGAGTCTGGAGGGGGCCGCCGATGCTGCGTCGATGAGCGTGTCCACGTTCTCCCGTTTCTTCAAACGTGTGGCGGGTGTCGGGTTCGCCGACTTCGTACGACGTCTTCGGGTCGGCCGCGCCTGTCGTCTGCTGATTTGCACGGACATGCCGATCTCCCGTATTCAGCGGATCAGCGGTTATGACAACGCGTCCAATTTCAACCGTCGTTTCCGCGATGAAACTGGCATGACCCCTTCTGCGTATCGGAAGGCGCATGCAACGCGGTGATGGATTGCTCATGCGGCCGCTGTTGGTGTGGC
>NZ_BCFK01000051.1 GCF_001417815.1 Bifidobacterium aesculapii | reverse complement strand
GGTGGGATGCCACACCCTAAACAGTGAAGTGTGTGCGGTGCATGGTGCGACACGCCGGTGTAAATATGTTTTAGAAAATGAATTTGCAAAACCGAGAAAAGGAAGTTATAGTGTTCATCAACACCCCGCAAGGTACGCGGGATGACGATGAACCATCAACCAACGACAACCACCAGCCATAACGGCCGAGGCCGGAACGGAACGACCCGTTCCCCGCGTCAAGGCCGCAGCCCTTCGCTGCAGAAGGGCCGTAGAAAGGAGCCATCATGAAGGCACTCGTGCTCACCGGCGTCAAGCAGTTCGAGATCCAGGACCTGCCCACCCCCGAAATCAAGCCGGACGAAGTGCTCGTCAACACCGCATACGCCGGCGTGTGCGGCACCGACCACGACCTGTACGCGGGCCGTCCCGGTTCCGCCGCCGCCGTGCCGCCGATCGTGCTCGGCCATGAGAACTCCGGCGTCGTCGCCGCCGTGGGCGCCGCCGTGACCAACGTGAAGCCCGGCGACCGTGTCGCCGTCGACCCGAACATCTACTGCGGCCAGTGCGACTACTGCCTCACCCAGCGCCCGGAGCTGTGCGACCACCTCTCCGCCGTCGGCGTGACCCGCGACGGCGGCCTCGCCGAGCAGTTCACCGCACCCGCGTCCGTGGTCTACAAACTGCCGGACAATGTCTCCCTCAAGGACGCCGCCGCCATCGAGCCGATCTCCTGCGCCGCGCACGGCGTCGACCTGCTGAAGCTGCGCCCCTACCAGAAGGCGCTCGTCATCGGCGACGGATTCATGGGTCAATTGTTCGCGCAGATCGTGCAGGCCTACGGCGTGCACCAGGTCGATCTCGCCGGCATCTTCGACGAGAAGCTCAAGCGCAACCAGGAGCTGTTCGGCGTGAAGAACGTGTACAACACCACGCGCGAATCCATCCCGGCGGAATCCTACGACGTGATCATCGAGGCGGTCGGTCTTCCCTCCACGCAGGCGCAGGCCGTGGCCGCCGCGCGCAAGGGCGCGCAGGTGCTCATGTTCGGCGTCGGCCCGCAGGAGGCCCACTTCGAGATGAACACCTATGACATCTACAAGAAGCAGCTGACCATCCAGGGCTCGTTCATCAACCCGCTCACCTTCAAGGATGCGATCAGCCTGTTGGAATCCGGCAAGATGAACGTCGCCCCGCTCATCAGCCACGAGCTCGGTCTCGAGGAGGTCCAGGACTTCCTTGACGGCAGGATCAAGGGCGTCTCCAAGGCCGTCGTCAAGGTCGGCGCCTGACCTCCCCGTACATGCTTGGCCGCCGGTTTTTCCCTTTTTCCCGGCGGCCGTCACCTCTTCCTTCCTCTCCGCTCGCATTCCATTCGCGTTTCCACCGTCCGCTTTCCGTGTTTCCGACGGCGCAGAACCCATCCGACAATGACGTTCCAGTAAGGGTTATCCATCCATGATTCGCTTCTTCGAAAAGTTCGGCATCCCCCGTGCGCTGCTGCTCGGTTTCCTCGCCGTGGCCATCTTCATGACCGGCGACGGATTCGAGCTCACCTTCCTGTCCAAATACATGGTCGACCAGGGTTTCACCGCCGCGCAGGCGTCCGGCCTGGTCACCGTCTACGGCCTGTTCGCCGCGATCGGCGGCTGGACCGCCGGCGTGCTCGCCGAGATGTTCGGCGCCCGCCGCGTCATGATGTTCGGCGCCTGCTGGTGGATCGGCGTCCATCTGGTGTTCCTCGCGCTGGCGCTGCCGAGCGGCGTCTACCCGTTCATCCTGTCCGTCTACGCGGTGCGCGGCATCGGCTACCCGCTGTTCATCTACAGCTTCGTCGTGCTGATGGCGCAGTACATCAGCCCCGCCCGCCTCGCCTCCGCCACCGGATTCTTCTGGACCTGCTTCTCGTTGGGCATCGGCGTGTTCGGCGCCTACCTGCCGAGCTTCATCATGCCGCACTTCGGCGAGTACCGGACCTTCTGGTTCGCGTTGCCGTTCTCCATCGTCGGCACGATCATGTGCTTCCTGTTCGTGCCGAGGAACAAGGTCGTCAAGGGCGAGGGGCTGAGCACCGGGGAGAAGCTCAAGGAGCTCACCGACGGCGCCACCATCCTGTTCACCAACCGCAAGATCGCCGTCTGCGCCGTCATCCGCATCATCAACAACCTGCTGCTGTACGGTTTCCCGGTCATCATGCCCCTCTACCTGTGCACCACGAAATACGGCGGCATCAACATCTTCAAAACCGAGGAGTGGATGCGCATCTGGGGCTTCGTGTTCGTCGTCACGCTGGTCTTCAACACCTTCTGGGGCTGGTTCATGGACCGTTTCGGCTGGGTGTGGCCGATGCGCTGGTTCGGCTGCGGCGTGCTCGCCGTCGGCTCCGTCGCCTTCTACTACATCCCGCGCTGGTTCGGTGCGAACGCGGCGATGATGATCGTCGCCTCCATCATCGTCGGCATCGGCACCTGCGCGTTCTCCTGCCTGCCGACCATCATGACGCTCGAGGCTCCCGGCAAGCAGGGCGCCGCCCTTTCCGCATACAATCTGGCCGCAGGTCTGACCACGTTCGTCGGCCCCGGCATCGCCACGCTCCTGCTGCCGTCAATCGGCATCGAGGGCATCTGCTGGACGTACGCGGCGCTGTACGTGGTGGCGCTGCTGCTCACCTGCACCCTGCACCCGAAGCAGCCCGGCTTCGACGAGAAGGGGCGCCGCATCAAGGGTGCGAAGCGGCCGGAAGATGCCGTGGCGTCCGCGGATGCCGGTGCCGCCGAGTCGCCGGTCGCCGCGGGCTCGTCCGAGACGCGTCCGATCGAGGTGACCGTCGCCGCCAGCCGGTCCGCGGCCGCCTTCGCCTGATCGGGGCCGGTGCGCTACCCTAGCCTAGAGCGTGTCGATGCGACCACATTGCATTGATCGCATTCAGCCCGCAATGTCACAATTCAATTCATTCACGATTCAATTCAAAGGAGAATCATCATGACCAAGCCCATGTCCGCGTTCACCACCGACCTCCAGCACTCCGGCATGATCGCCAGGGATCTGGACGAGACCATCGCCTTCTACCGTGACAAGCTCGGCTTCGAGCTCGCCGGTCTGTATCTGAACGGCGAGAACCGCTGCGCGTTCCTGCGCTACGGGCACCTCACCATCGAGACGTGGGAGGGCGACGAGGCGCCGCTGACCACCGGTGCCATCAACCATTGGGCGTTCGACACCCCTGACATCGAGGCCGCGTGGGAGAACGCGAAGGAGCTCGGTCTGGAGATCAAGGAGAGTGAGATCCAGTCCATCCCGACCTTCTGGGCCAAGGGCATCCGCTACTTCAACGTGTGGGGCCCGAACCGCGAGACCATCGAGTTCTGCGAGATCGTGAAGTGATCTGATCGTCGCGTCGCGACCTGCCAAGCCAGTGCCGGCCGGTGTGCGTCATTGCGCATCGGCCGCTTCGCATATGCGGGGCGTTCAGCGCTGTTCGATGGCCTCGAAGGCCTTGAGGGTGGATTCGCTGTAGCCGGCCTGGGCGAGGGCGCTCGTGCCGCTGACCTCGAGTCCGCGAAGCACGGCCGCCATGATTTTCTTTCCGTTCAGCATGATGGGTTCCTTTCCGTGATGATGCGCCTTGCGGCGTGGGCGGACGGCGTTTCCGTCCGGCGGCATCAGTGTATGTCGCGGCGGCGACTTCTTGAAAACTTTTTTCTAAAACAAATTACGAAATATTGGCGGGTCTGCTTTTTCTTGGGTGGCATGGGTGGCGGGAGGCCGTGAAAACGGCGGCAGGTGTCCGGAGCCGCCTGAGAGTGGTCCGACAACAGGTGCATTGCCGCCGTTATTGGCTCTTTACAGCGTCAAATGGACATCCCGGAGGGGGTGAGACGTCCTTATGGCGCTGTAAATCCGAAAAAACGGTGGTCAGGCGCCGGAAGACTGCGTGGGTGCCTCGTGGATAGCGTCTTTCCGTCCTGCTTCCCGCCTTGGTGCGGTGTGATGGAAGGGAAGTAAATATGCATGCACGCCGTTGTGTGTGCAAGCGCTATGATATCACATCACGGCGAAAAAGTATTGGTATTTCGCACAATATGACAAGACGAGTTGTTTCCGGTGTGTCATATTGCGCAGAATAGTGCAAGCGTTATCATTATGGTGTGCGCCCGAATCCGCCCATCTTGTTCGGAACGCACTTCTGCGTCGCCTACCACCCGAAACCACAGCAAAGGAGCCTGACATGGTGGACAGCAATCTCTTTTCCCTCGCCACGCTCGGCGCGCATCCGGCGATGAATCCGGGCCGCGTCATCCAAGGCGATCGATGGCGCATCGGCGTCATCACCGAGGCGCTGATTCGTTTCGAATGGTCCGATTCGGGGCGTTTCGTCGACGACGCCACCCAGTCGGTGCTCAACCGCGACTTCATCGGCGACGGCGGCAAGGAGCCCGAGTTCACCGTCATCGAGCGCGACGGCTGGCTGGAGATCGACACGCCGTCGCTCCACATCTCCTACGACCAGGGCCCGTTCTCCAAGGAGGGCCTGTACGCCACCATCAAGAACGTGAACGCCATCGACAACACATGGCATTACGGCGACGAGCAGCGGCGCAACCTCGGCGGCACCGCGCGCACGCTCGACTTCGCGAACGGGCGCATCCCCGTCGGCCCCGGCGTCAACGGCACCGACGGCTGGGCCGTGATCGACGACTCCGCATCGAACCTCATCCGCGAGACCGCCACGGTGAACGGCAAACCGAACCCGTTCGGCACGTGGGTGACGCCCAAGCCGGAGCCGACCACCGACTGCTACCTGTTCGCCTACGGCCACCGCTACCGCGAGGCCGTCCACGACTTCTACCGTCTGACCGGCCCGACCCCGCTGCTGCCGCGATTCGTGTTCGGCAACTGGTGGAGCCGCTACCACCGCTACACCGAAGACGAGTACATGACGCTCGTCGACCGCTTCGAGCGGGAGGGCATCCCGTTCACCACCGCCGTCGTCGATATGGACTGGCATCTCGTCGACGACGTGGACCCGAAATACGGCTCCGGCTGGACCGGCTACACGTGGAACCGTGATTTCTTCCCCGATCCGAAGCGCTTCATGGCCTGGCTGCACGACCACGGCATGAGGATCACGCTCAACGTGCACCCGAAGGACGGCATACGCGCGTTCGAGGAACGCTACCCCGAGCTCGCCGCAGCGATGGGCATCGACCCGGCGACCGGCGAGGCGGTGCAGTTCGACCTGACCGATCCGACGTTCATGGAGGCCTATTTCGACCTGCTCCATCACCCGATGGAGGAGGACGGCGTCGACTTCTGGTGGCTCGACTGGCAGCAGGGCGGCGTGACCCGCCAGAAGGGTCTCGACCCGCTGTGGGGTCTCAACCACCTGCACTACCTCGATTCGGCGCGTGCCGACGAGGGCGGCCACAGCGCCCTCAACCCGCGTCCGCTCACCTTCTCGCGCTACGCCGGGCCGGGCTCGCACCGCTACCCGATCGGCTTCTCCGGCGATACCGTCGTCAACTGGGAATCGCTGAAGTTCCAGCCGGAGTTCACCGCCACCGCCTCCAACATCGGCTACGGCTGGTGGAGCCACGACATCGGCGGCCACATGTTCGGCTACCGCGACGAGGAGCTCGAGGCGCGCTGGTACCAGCTCGGCGCGTTCAGTCCGATCAACCGCCTGCACTCCACCGATTCGCCGTTCAACGGCAAGGAGCCGTGGAACTTCCACGGCGACGTCGCCGCGGCGATGACCGCCGCGCTGCGCCTGCGCCACGCGATGATCCCGTACCTGTACGCGATGAACCGCCGCGCCGCCTACGAGGGCGAGCCGCTCGTCCAGCCGCTCTACTGGGATTACCCGGAGATCCGCGATGCGTACAAGCTCGTCGACGAATTCCGTTTCGGCACCGAACTGCTCGTCGCGCCGATCGTCGACCCCGGCGAGAGGAGCGTGCAGCGCGCCAAGGCCGACGTGTGGTTGCCGCAGGGCACGTGGTTCGACTTCTTCGACGGCCGCCGGTACGAGTCCCGCCCGGCATCCGGCCGTCGTCTGGAGGCGTGGCGCGCGCTCGACCGCATGCCCGTGTTCGCCAAGGCGGGCGCGATCGTGCCGTTGCAGACCGTCGCGGAAGGCGGCGCCGCTGAGGGCGCCGCGACGCCGCTCAACTCCGTCGCCAACCCGCGCTCGCTGCGTGTGCTCGTCTTCCCGGGCGCGTCCGGTTCGTTCACGCTGTGGGAGGACGACGGCGCGCCCGAACGTTCGGTTCGTTGGGCGTCGACCGCGTTGACGCTGGACCCGAGTGCCGCCACAGACGGAGACGGCGGCGTCTCCCGGACCGCGACGTTCACCGTCGCGCCGGTCGCCGGCGCCGGTGACGTCGTGCCCGAGTCGCGCGACTGGGAGCTCGTCTTCCGCGGCGTCGACGCGTCGGCGGCCGACGGCGTCGCCGTCACGTCCGCCGGTCGCGGAATCGACGCCGACGTCACCTATGACGCCGTGACGCTGAGCGTCGTCGTGCGCGTCGCGGGCGTCGCCTCCGCCGACGGTCTCGTCGTGACGTTCGATGCGGGACTGCCGTTCGCCGACGATCCGGTGGTCGAGGATGCGTTCGCCGTGCTCAAGGACGCGCAGATGCTCTACCTCACCAAGGAGAAGGCGTACGCGATGGTCAGGGAGCTCGGCGCGGACGCGCTGCCGGCGCTCCACACGATCGAGGATCTGCACGGCGTGGACGAGAGCCGCGAGAACGACTCGCACATGCCGCAGCCCGTCATCCAGGCCCTCGCCGAGGTCCTCACCCGCAGCTGAGCCTCGGGTCTGTTCTTCCTATGCGCGATTGTGG
>NZ_BCFK01000050.1 GCF_001417815.1 Bifidobacterium aesculapii | reverse complement strand
CTATTATGCGCCGCAGATTTCGGACAGATAGGTCTCCACGTAGCGCAACGCGGCGCCGATGATGTTCTGGTCTTCGGCGCAGTAGCTGCGGCGCAATGTGAATCGTTCGGTGCCGAACGGCGTGCGTTCGACGACGCGCCGCTTCAGATCGTCGATGTCGTCGTCCTCGAGATACTGCGCGGCCTCGCCGCCGATGATCACGTCGCCGGCGATGACCGAACGCACGTTGACGATCGCCTGCGCCACATAATCGAGCCATTCGTCCATGCGTTCGCGGTGGTGCCGCTCGCCCTGCTCGAGCACGCTGAAGAAGCCGGGGATCGACTCGTAGTCCTCCGGCAGCGACTCGGGCGAGCAGTACGTGTCCATGCAGCCGCGCTGGCCGCAGTAGCATTCGCGTCCGCCCGGCACGAGCGTCATATGCTCGATGGCTCCGTTGCACATGTTCGGCCCCTGGTAGAGCCTGCCGCCCACGATCACCGCGCCGCCGGGGCGCCGCTCGAGGTAGACGCAGACGGCGTCGGTGAGCGTCTTGTCGAACCAGAGTTCGGCCATCGCGGACGCGTCGGAGTCGTGAATCATCATGCAGGGACGGTGTATGGACTGCGCGATGGCGTCGAGCGTGAGCCCGGTGTTGCGCATGATGTTGCCGAAGGTGATCGTGCGCCCGTCGGGCGAGACGATGCCCTGGATCGCGAAGGCGACGCCCAGCACCCCGCCGTGTCTGGCTTCGACGTCCGTGGCGAAGTTCTCGACGATGTCGCCCACGCGCTGGTAGTAGACGTTCGCGTTGCGGTAGGGGAGCGTGCGGTTGAGCCTCTCGACGACGTTGCCGCGCAGGTCCACGGCGCACATGCGCACCTCGTTGTGCTTCATCACCACGCCGATGGCGGTGCGGTGATCGGGATTGAAGTCGTAGCCACGCGCCTTGCGCCCGCCGGTGGAGGCGAGGAGGGGGCCCTGGCGTATGACATGCTCCGATTCCAAAGCACGCAGGTTCTGTGTGATGGTGGGCAGGCTCAGCCCGAGTTCGCGTTCGATCTCCTGCTTGGTGGCATGGTCGTGCGTGTACAGATACTGGGTCATGGCGATGCGGTTGTGCGTCTTCACCGCCGCGGATGGCATTGCCTTCATGACGGACCTCCATTGGATGCGTTATCGGCAGTGTACTTTTATAAAAGTGATTTTGCATATTCGTGGGCGTGGCGCGGTCTGCGCCGACGTGTTCCAGGGATTGCGTGACGGAACTTTTATTAATCTGATTTGTGTTTGATTGCAGCGATGGGCGAATTTTAGAAAAGCACTTTCTATAAGTAAGGCGTTCAAGGCGGTGAGCTCCATGTGATTTCCGTCAAAAAATGAACAGAAAGTATCAAATAACCGAATATTGAATGGTTTTGTGCGCTAAATCTCACAACATCAAACAAAAACCGCATAAATACAAACATGAAACGCCGTAGATTTTGTGCGCATGCAGCTTGTTGACCGATTCGTTATATTGTGACGCAGGCCACATAAGCAACCCAAGGTTGAGTGTGCTGAACGATGTCCGCCTACGGGCGGGAGATTCCATACAACGAATTTGCACCGGCAAATCGAGGAGGATTCATGGCAGAAGCGAAGAAGACCGAGGCTCCCACCAAACCGAGCCCGGAAGAGAAGCAGGCCGCGGCGCAGGCCGAGGTCGATGCCCTTGTCGCCAAGGGCCTGAAGGCGTTGGACGCGTTCGAGAAGCTCGATCAGAAGCAGGTCGATCATATCGTGGCGAAGGCGTCCGTCGCCGCGCTGAACAAGCACCTGGTGCTCGCGAAGATGGCCGTCGACGAGACCGGCCGTGGCCTGGTCGAGGACAAGGCCACGAAGAACATCTTCGCGTGCGAGCACGTGACCAACTATCTGGCGGGTCAGAAGACCGTCGGCATCATCCGTGAGGACGACGTGCTGGGCATCGACGAGGTCGCCGAGCCGGTCGGTGTCGTCGCCGGCGTCACCCCGGTGACGAACCCGACCTCGACGGCGATTTTCAAGTCGCTGATCGCGCTGAAGACCCGCTGCCCGATCATCTTCGGCTTCCACCCGGGCGCGCAGAAGTGCTCCGTCGAAGCCGCGCGCATCGTGCGCGACGCCGCGATCGAGGCGGGCGCCCCTGAGGATTGCATCCAGTGGATCGAGCACCCGTCGATCGAGGCGACCGGCGCGCTGATGAAGCATGACGGCATCGCGACGATCCTCGCGACGGGCGGTCCGGGCATGGTCAAGGCCGCGTACTCCTCCGGCAAGCCGGCCCTCGGCGTCGGCGCGGGCAACGCCCCCGCGTACGTCGACGCGGACGTGGACATCGTGCGCGCCGCGAACGACCTGGTGCTGTCCAAGCACTTCGACTACGGCATGATCTGCGCGACCGAGCAGGCCATCATCGCCCACAAAGACGTGTACGCGCCGCTCGTCAAGGAGCTCAAGCGCCGCAAGGCGTACTTCGTGAACGCGGAGGAGAAGGCCAAGCTCGAGCAGTACATGTTCGGCTGCACCGCCGGCTCCGGCCAGACCCCGAAGCTCAACTCCGTGGTGCCGGGCAAGTCCCCGCAGTACATCGCCAAGGCCGCCGGCTTCGAGATCCCCGCGGACGCGACGATCCTGTGCGCCGAGTGCACGGAGGTGTCGGACAACGAGCCGCTCACCCACGAGAAGCTCGCCCCGGTCCAGGCCGTCCTCAAGGCCGACTCCAAGGAGCAGGCGTTCGAGATGTGCGAGGCGATGCTCAAGCTGGGCGCCGGCCACACCGCCGCCATCCACACCAACAACCAGGAGCTGGTGCGCGAGTATGGCCTGAGGATGCACGCCTGCCGCATCATCTGGAACCAGCCGAGCTCGCTGGGCGGCATCGGCGACATCTACAACGCGATCGCCCCGTCGCTGACCTTGGGCTGCGGCTCGTACGGCGGCAACTCGGTGTCGGGCAACGTGCAGGCCGTGAATCTGGTGAACATCAAGCGCATCGCTCGGAGGAACAACAACATGCAGTGGTTCAAGATCCCGGCCAAGACGTACTTCGAGCCGAACGCGATCAAGTACCTGCGCGACATGTACGGCATCGAGAAGGCCGTGATCGTGTGCGACAAGGTCATGGAGCAGCTCGGCGTGGTCGACAAGATCATCGACCAGCTGCGCGCCCGCGCGAACAACGTCACGTTCCGCATCATCGACTACGTCGAGCCGGAGCCGAGCGTCGAGACCGTCGAACGCGGCGCGGAGATGATGCGCGAGGAGTTCGAGCCGGACACGATCATCGCGGTCGGCGGCGGCTCGCCGATGGACGCGTCCAAGATCATGTGGCTGCTGTACGAGCACCCGGAGATCAGCTTCTCCGACGTGCGCGAGAAGTTCTTCGACATCCGCAAGCGCGCGTTCAAGATCCCGCCGCTGGGCAAGAAGGCCAAGCTCGTGTGCATCCCGACCTCGTCCGGCACCGGTTCCGAGGTCACGCCGTTCGCCGTGATCACCGACCACAAGACCGGCTACAAGTACCCGATCACCGACTACGCGCTGACCCCGTCGGTCGCGATCGTGGATCCGGTGCTCGCCCGCACCCAGCCTAGGAAGCTCGCCTCGGACGCCGGCTTCGACGCGCTGACCCACAGTTTCGAGGCGTACGTGTCCGTGTATGCGAACGACTTCACCGACGGCATGGCCCTGCACGCCGCCAAGCTCATCTGGGACAACCTGGCGGAGTCCGTTAACGGCGAGCCCGGCCTGGCCAAGACCAACGCGCAGGAGAAGATGCACAACGCGGCCACGATGGCCGGCATGGCGTTCGGCTCCGCGTTCCTGGGCATGTGCCACGGCATGGCCCACACGATCGGCGCCCTGTGTCACATCGCGCACGGCCGCACGAACTCGATCCTGCTGCCGTACGTGATCCGCTACAACGGGCAGGTCCCGGAGGAGCCCACCAGCTGGCCGAAGTACAACAAGTACATCGCCGACGAACGCTACCGCGACATCGCCGTGAACCTCGGCGTCGACCCGGGCAAGACCCCGGCCGAGGCCGTGGAGAACCTCGCGAAGGCCGTGGAGGACTACCGCGACAACAAGCTCGGCATGAACAAGAGCTTCCAGGAGTGCGGCGTGGACGAGGACTACTTCTGGAGCGTGCTCGACCAGATCGGCATGCGCGCCTACGAGGACCAGTGCACGCCCGCGAACCCGCGCATCCCGCTCATCAACGACATGAAGGACATCGCCATCGCCGCCTACTACGGCGTGCGCCAGGAGGAAGGCCACAAGATCCGCGTCGAACGCGAAGGCCTCGCCGCCACCGAAGAAGCCTCCGAACGCTGAACTCGGTAGGTGTCCTGTAATTCCGCAAGCCCCCTCGTTCCCGAACGAGGGGGCTTGCCCGTATGCGGGACGTCGTCCAGGTCATCATCGGCCCATAGCCAGCAGGTTGCCACAATCGTGCTGTACAGTAGTCGGCAACCACATAGTCATCAATGAAGGGGTGTGACATGGGATTGTTCGACAGCATCAGGAATCTGGCATCCGAGCATCTGGGCGGCGTCGCCGAAGGCGTGTTCGGCGGGGCCGCGGGCGACATCATCGGCAATATCGCCCAACAGTTCCCGGGCGGTGCCGATCTGAGCTCGCTCAGCGACCTGCCCGCCGCCGTCACGGAGCAGTTCGACGCCGGCCAGCTGGGCGAGATCGCACAGGTCGCCGGCGACCATCTCAATCCCGAACAGCTCGGCGACCTCGCCGCACTGGCGCAGGAGCACGTCTCCGCCGATCAGATCGGTGCCGTGGCCGGCATGATCGGCGAACAGGGCGCGAACCTCGATTTCGGCGCCATCGCAGAGCAGGCCGGTCTGCCCGGCGACGTCATCGGCCAGATCTCCGGTCTGCTCGGACGCTGATTCCGGCAAATCCGGCTACACTGGAGACGGTGCCGCCCGAGGCATTCCCGGACGGCGGAAACAAGGAGGTAGCCATGATCGATCATGTCGGACTTTTCGTCAAGGACGCCAATGAACGCGCCGGATTCTACGAGCATCTGCTCGCCCCGCTCGGCTATGTGAAGAAGCATGATTTCCCGGGCGCGGTGTGCTTTGCGAACAAGGCGGACGGCGACAGCGTGTGGCTGGAATCCCCGAAGGACGGCAACCCGGTCGTCCCGACGCATCTGGCGTTCCACGCGGCCGACGAGGACGCCGTCAAGGCGTTCCACAAGGCCGGGCTCGAGGCGGGCGGCACGGACAACGGCCAGCCCGGTCCGCGCCCGAACTACGGGCCGACGTACTACGCCGCGTTCATCCACGACCCCGACGGCAACAACATCGAGGCCTGCCTGCGTTAGAGGCGCTGATCGGCCGCAAGGGAAGCGGACGCGCTGTTCGTCTGAACGGGCGAACCGTGCTCTCCCCAGTCGGCTTCGCTGACAGCCCCCTCAACAGAGGGGGCTCGGTTTGGCGGGAGATTCAGGCGATCCGGGCCGAGGCCGTCGCCGTCCGCGTAGGATCTTTCTGCAACGTGAGGAAGACAAGCGCCACCACCAGCAGGATCGCGATGGAGAGCACGCCGAGCGAGGCGTTGCCGGTCAGCGTAGTCGTCGTGGCCACGAGGAACGTGCCGAGGATCGAGGCGGTCTTGCCGAAGATGTCGTAGAAGCCGTAGTACTCGTTCGCGTGGTCCTTGGGAATGATCTTGCCGTAATAGGAACGCGACAGCGCCTGGATGCCGCCTTGGAACATGCCCACCAGAATCG
The DNA here is from genome assembly GCF_001417815.1 of Bifidobacterium aesculapii. Taxonomy (GTDB): domain Bacteria; phylum Actinomycetota; class Actinomycetes; order Actinomycetales; family Bifidobacteriaceae; genus Bifidobacterium; species Bifidobacterium aesculapii. Next base: position 55,842 of record NZ_BCFK01000050.1, on the reverse strand, counting down.
CGAGAATCCAGAACTCGGGCGCCGCCTTGAGGAAGAACGTGGCGAAGAACACGATGCACATGTACGCCACCACGGCGGCCATGATCATCGGCTTGCAGCCGAAGCGGCCGGCGAGACGGCCGTAGATGATCGCGCAGGGGAACGCCACGAACTGCGTGACCAGCAGCGCCACCACGAGCTGCGTGGAATCGATGCCGAGCTGCGTGCCGTACGAGGTGCTCATCGAGATCACCGTGTTCACCGCATCGATGTAGAAGAAGAACGCGACCATGAACATCCACAGTGGCTTGTTCTTCACGATCTTGCCGAACGTGGATCCGAGCTCGCGGAACGTGCCCGCGACCGCCTCGCGCGCATGCTCGCGCGTCGCACGGTAGTGGACCTGCGTGTAGCTGGTCAGCAGCGGCACTGTGAACGCCACCCACCACAGCGCCGTGATCACGAACGCGGCGCGCGTGCAGGCCACTGTGGACCATCCGAAGACCGCCGGTCCGCCGAAGATCAGCGCGATGCACGCGATGAACGGGATGGTGGAGCCCACATAGCCCCAGCCGTAGCCGTGCGAGGACACCTTGTCCATGCGCTCGTTGGTCGTGGTGTCGATGAGCATCGAATCATAGAACGTGAGCGAACCGTTGAGGCCTATCGTGGCGAGCACGTAGACGATGAGGAACGGCAGCCAGGTCAGCGGCAGGGCCATCGCGCAGCACATCACCACGCCCGTGCCGAAGAACCCGAGGAAGAACCTGATCTTCATGCCCTGCACGTCCGCGATCGAGCCGAGCAACGGCATGAGCAACGCGATGACCAGCGAGGCGATCGTCTGCGCATACCCCCATGCGGACACGATGTTGCCGTCCGCGGGCATCAGCGACTTCGCGTAGATCGGGATGACCGCCGTGGACAGCAGCACGAACGCGGAGTTGCCCACGTCGTAGACAATCCACTTCTTCTCGCGCGTGGTGAGCCTGGCCAAGGCGTCGGCGGGGGCGCCTTGCGGGGCGGTTGTGGTGGCGTTCTGGGACATGTGCGTTCTCCCTACGGTCTCGAATCGCATTCAATCGTAGGGGAGCGAGCTGGAACGGCGGGTCTGGCAAGGTGAACGCAGTATGAATTATGCCGTCTGCGGCCCCGATTCCACGGTCCCCGCCAAGGCGACGGCCTCGTCGTAGGAGGGGCAGATCGGCACGCCGCCCTGGTTGCGCTGGATCGCCAGCGAGGCGGCGGCGTTCGCGATCCGCACCGCGTCCGCGAGCGACCATCCCTTCGCCAGCATCGCGCACGTCGCCCCCGTATGGCATGCGCCGGCGGAGCGTGTGTGCACGCCCTTCGTCGGGAATCCCTCGATGTGCTCCACCGCGCCGCCGGGCTCGCGCACCCAGGCGCCGCGCGATCCGGCGCGCACGACCAGCGGGGCGCGCAACGCGTTGCCGAGCGCGTCGCACAAGGTGTTCATCGCCTGGTCGAAGCCTCCGCCGACGGTGAGCGCCGCCTCCTCGTCGATGGGCACGCCGAGCCGGTCGGCCAGCGTCGTCGCCTCCTGACGGTTGCATGACCAGATCGGGCGTGCGAGCACGAGATCCTCCAGCAGATGGTCGTTGACGAGTTTCAGGGTGTTGGTCGGGTTGATGACGAGTCGGTACGGCCGCGTCTTCGGATCGGTGCCGGCGCGGGCCACGAATCCGTCGATGCCGGTGGCCGTGTGGTCGAGCATCGTGTTGCCGCTGATATGCACCACGTCGCCCGCGCCCGGCTCGAGCGCGTCGAACGTGGTCTCGTCGCCCTGCGCCTCCGCGCCGTAATGCGCGACGAACGTCTTGCGCCCATCCTGGTCGTGGAAGACGAGACGGAATCCGGAATCCGCGTCGAGCCGCGAGGGGCCGACGTGCGCGATGCCGGCCTCCTCGTACGCCTTGCGCACCATCGACGCCCACACGCCGTTGCCGATGATTCCGGCGTGTTCGGCGGGCACGCCCATGCGCGCCACCGCGTCCAGCACCCGGTAGCTGCCGCCGACCACGGGCCGCGTGTCGTTCGCGATCGCGAAGTCGCCGGCTGCGGGCATCTCGTCGACGTCCATCATGATGTCGACCCACACCTGGCCGAGCGAGATCACGGATGGGATGTGCGCGGCGTCTTCGCCGGCGTCCGTGCCGTTCGTCGCGTCGTGCAGGGTATCGTGCAGAGTGTTGTGCAATCCGAACATGTCGTCCTCCTTGAGCCCCAAGAACCGCCAGCTGTCGGTGATGACGGTGCCAGACCATTCTATATCCTCGGTCCGGTCTCACCTGTGATTCTAGGTGCGGCGGCGTGTGCCGCAATGGGCATCGGAACGCTACGCGTCCGGTATCGCCAGTAGAATTCCTCTTCTACGCCCAAGGCGTACCGGTGGCGCACGGGAATCGCATAGGATTCCACGCCGTGTTGCGCTTGTCGGCGTGCTGGGATATATTCGTGAAGTTGTGTGTTCGGTTGAACGTGTTCGCATGGTCGGCCGGGACGCGAAACAGACTTGATAGTCAAGGTTAAAGGGAGTCCATCATGGCAGCTCGTTGTGACGTGTGCGGCAAGGGTCCGCAGGTCGGATACACCGTGTCTCACTCGCATATCCGCAACAAGCGCACCTTCCGCCCGAACCTGCAGCCGGTCCGTACCACGGTCGATGGCGAGAACGTTCGTCTCCGCGTGTGCGTCAAGTGCATCAAGGCCGGCAAGGTCCAGCGCGTGGTTGCGTGAGTGCGCGAACAGCGTTAACGTATCGGAGCCCCATCGGTTCACCGGTGGGGCTTTCGCATATCATGCGACGATCGCGGCTCCGGTACTGTTGTCCGGTCCGCCGCGGCGTGTGGGAGAATACAGGACTATGGGCATTACGTTGGACACTCCGGTCGCGGCGCTGCTGGCGAACAAGCGCCGCGCGTCCGCGCTCAAATCGTTCGGAATCGTCACCGTCGGCGACGCGCTCACCTACTATCCGTTCCGCGTGACCGCCCCTGTGCCCGAGCGTGCGGTACGCGAGGCGGTCATCGGCCAGCAGATGGCGTTCGCGGGTGTCGTGCGCTCCGCACGCACCTTCTCCGGTCGCAACATGCGTCTGATCGTCACCGTCGACGACAGCGTCTCCGCCGTCGCGCGCGGCATGCGTGAGGACAGTGCGCAGCTCGTCTTCTTCGGCGGCGGCAAAAAAGGCTATATCGACTGGCTGATGCGGCGTTTCGCCGAGGGGAACACGGTCGTCGTCGCCGGAGCGCCGTCCGAGTACATGGGGCGCCTGCAGTTCACCCATCCGCAGATCCTCACCGTCGCGCCATCGCGGACCCTCGACGGCGACGATCCGTGGCGGGATTTCGCGTCGCCACGGCGGCAGACCGCCGTCGCCCGGAACACCGTCTCCGGCGGATGGGACGCGCCCACCGTCGCCGAGGCGATGGCGCGCGTGACCAAGCCGCGCCCGATCTACCATGCGTCCGCAAGACTCAAGAGCGAACGCATCCACGAGACGATACTGAGCCTCATGTGGATGCTCGGAGGGCGCGACCTGCCCGCCCCCGGCACCGACGACATCGCCCTGCAGGCCCATGAGGACGAGGACCGGTTCGCCGCCACCCTCGCCGACGCCATTCCCGACATCCTGCCGGAATCGATCCGCACGGCACGCGGGCTCATGCACCGGGCCGACGCGTTCCGTGCGATCCACGAGCCTCAATCGAAGCAGTCGTTCGGCAAAGGCATCGACACGCTGCGCTACGAGGAGGCGTTCATCTGCCAGACGTCGCTGCTCCAGGCGCGACGCCACGCGCACAAGGCCGCCGCACACCCCTGCCCGCTTCAACCCGAAAACGACGCGCATGCGGCGGAATCCGGCGAGACCAGCCTGCGCGACAGGTTCATCGATTCACTGCCGTTCACGCTCACCGGCGGCCAACGCGCCGTGATCGACGACATCGCCGCCGACATGACGCGCCCCACGCCGATGCAGCGGCTGCTGCAGGGCGAGGTCGGCTCCGGCAAGACCGTCGTCGCACTCGCCGCGATGCTGCAGGCCGTCGGCGCCGGATATCAGGCGGTGCTCGTCGCGCCCACGCAGGTACTCGCCGAACAGCATGCCGAGACCATCACGCGCATGATTGCGGCGATGGACGGCGGCGGTGACGCCGTAACGCACGCGCAGGCGCCGAGCGTGCCGGTCACGTTGCTCACCGGCGGCATGCGGCTCGCGGCGCGGCGCAAGGCGCTCGCCGCCGCCGCGAGCGGCACGCCGGGCATCATCGTGTCGACGCACGCCGCGTTCTCGAAGACGTTCCAGGCACCGAACCTCGCACTGGTCGTCATCGACGAACAGCATCGGTTCGGCGTCGAACAGCGCGAATCGCTGAACGCGAAATCCGCTGACGGCACCGCGCCGCACCTACTCGTCATGACCGCCACGCCGATTCCGCGCACCGCCGCCATGACCTGGTTCGGCGACCTCGACATCTCGTGGCTCACCGAACTGCCCGGCGGGCGCAAGCCGATCCGCACCGTCGTCGTCAACGAAAACGACGCGAACACGATGGGCCGCATGTTCTCGCACATCCGCGCGCGCATCGACGCGGGGGAACGCGCGTACATCGTGTGCGCGCGCATCGACGCGGACGACGAGGAGGGCAGGGGCGGCGGTTCGCGCGGGGGAGCGCGCGCCGCCGACGGTATCGACGACATGTTCGCCGCGCTCGACGAGAACGGCGAGGAGGTCGCGCGTCCGCCGTTGCACTCCGTCGCGGAGATCGCCGCACGGCTCAAGGCGCTGCCGCAGTTCGCGGGCGTCAGGTTCGCCACGCTCACCGGGAGGGACAAGGACGATGCGAAGACGCAGGTCATGGACTCGTTCGCCTCCGGGGAGACGCCCGTGTTGGTCTGCACGACGGTGATCGAAGTGGGCGTGGATGTCAGGCAGGCCAGCTGCATCGTGATCTTCGACGCGGACCGGTACGGGCTTTCACAGCTGCACCAGCTGCGCGGGCGCGTCGGCCGAGGCGGCACGAACAGCTGGGCGTTCCTCATCTCGCGTGCCGAACCGGGAACGACCGCCGAGGCACGTCTCGAGGTCATCCATGATTCGCTCGACGGCGCGAAGATCGCGCAGGCGGATCTGGAGCTGCGCGGCGCGGGCGACGTGCTCGGCGACGCGCAATCAGGCTTGAAATCGAGCCTCAAGCTGCTGCGCGTCGTCAAGGATGCGAAAATCATCACCGACGCGCGCGAACGCGCAGCGCACATGCTCGCCGAGGATCCGGACCTTGCGGACGCGCCGCAGCTTGCCGGAGCGGTGCTTGACTTCACCCGCGGCAACGAGACCTTCCTCACCTCCAACTAGGGTGCCGGTCGCCGACTGTTATGCCGGTGGCCGGTTCATTCGCCGATGACGACTCCGCAATGGATACGCCGCATGAGTTCGGTGAGCAGGATCGCGACACATCCGAATCCGACGAAGTTGATGAGAACCATGAGCAGCGGGTTGATCTCTGGCCAGTAGGTGAAGGAGATGTAGAGCATGGGTGAGTGGAACAGATAGATGCCCATGCTGTCCTTGCTGATCAGACGCAGCGGTGCGCAGGAGCGTCTGGGGGTGATCAGGTATATGCACAGCGTACTGATCGCGGACAGTACGAGCATGATGGGGGTTGAATGCGTGTTCCATGACAGGGCGACGCATGCCGCCAGAACGATGACGGTAACCGGTATCGGAATGAGCGGTGTCGTGGCCCCTTGCCCGTTCACGCGCCGCAGCACCGCTTCATGCCGATGATAGATGAACCCCAATGCGAAGAAGAAATAGTAGAAGGTGAACTGCATAAGATACGTGTTCTTCTCCACCAGCGGATGGGCGAAAACGAAGACGGCCCACGAAAGCAGGCTCACGGCTCCCATGGCGATGTCCAGCCGGATGCCGGTGCCGCATATCTTGATGAGGAAGAGACTGATCGCCAGCATGAGGAACAATGTCGGCAGGAACCATAAATGGCCGTTATCGGATCCCCGCAGGAAGTCCCTCAGGATGACTGTAGGGATTGATTGGCCCCGATAGCCGGGGTAGTCGAGCAGAAGCCGAATGGGCAGCATCCATGCCAGACCGATGATCAGGAACGGCAGGAGAATGCGCTTGCACTTGTTCCACAGGAATGGACGGGCGTCAAGCCCATCCCCCCCCCTAAGCATAGTGAACACGAGGCAGAATCCTGATACCGAAAAGAACAGCGGTATCTGCAGCATGTTGATGATGTTCTTGAGATGATCGAGCACCTGCGACTGCACAGGCGTCTCGTAAAGATTCCAGGTACTCGAGTACAGGACGATGCTATGTCCGAAAGCGACAAGCAGGATGGCTATGGCACGGATGCTGGTGATGTCTTCCCTCTTCTGCACGAGGCCATGCTAAGCCGTTGTCTGTACCTCCATCTTGGAGACGTGGGACGGGTCGTGGTGAAGGCATGTCATAGAAAATCCGTATGACTGTGGTCGGCGTTGCGGCGTGCCGGGGCATGTTCCTGTGCTTTAAGTGGAGGGACATGAATGGCGAACATAGGGGGAATGCCATGGGGAAGGGGAATCGTGCGTCTGCGAAGCTCATTGCAGAGGCGGATAGGGGCCGGCGTCGGCCGGCGTCTGCGAAACGCATTGCCGCGACAGGCGGTCTGGAGGCGCGGCAGGGACGCGCAGGACTCGGGACCGCATCGTTGACCGCGTTGGCGGTCGGAGGGGTCGTTGGATTGGGCGTTATGTCGATGGCGGGCATCGGCATCGGAATCACCGGCACCGGATTGTGGACGGCGGCGTTGACGGCGGGCATACTGGCCGCCGTTGCGTTGGCGCCGCAGCTGGCGGTCAGCGCCGGCGGCGCGTACCCGGGAGGGCAATACGAGCAGGTGGGTGCGCTGCTCGGCGCCCGTGCGGGCGGCGTGGTCGCATATCTCATGTGCTTTCTTGTGTTCGACGTGACCGCCTACGCGTGGTCTGCGGCGAAGCTGCTGCATCTGCCCTCGTTAGCCGAGCGTACGCTCGCCGCAATCATCGTCGTCGTTTTCGTTGCGATCCATGCGTTGGGGGCGCGCGTCGCAGCCGTCGCGCAACTGGTCATGGCCGTGCTGCTGGCAGTCGCGTTCGGCGTGTACGCGGCGTATCTCGCGCCGCACGTGCGCGCCGAGTATCTCACCCGGAACGTGTTCCTCGGTTCGCCGGCGGTGTTCCTGTTCGCCGTGCTGTACATGACGTTCATGGTCAACGGCGTGGCGTCCGTTGCGAACTATGCGGCCGTGACGCGTGAGCCGCGCGTCGCCATACCCCGCGCCATGCGCCTGTCGTTGGTCATCGTGGTCGTGCTGTACACGGTGCTGTGCGTGCTGGACGCCGGCGTGCTGCCCATCGATCGCGTGGCCAACCGTGACCTGTCCGTCTCGGCGGGCGCGTTCATGCCGTCGGGCATCGCCGCGGCGTTTGTGGCCTCAGGCTCGGCGTTCGCGCTGCTCACCACGTTGAACGCGGTCATCGGCTGGATCGTCCATCCGCTGCGCGCCGCGGCACGGGACGGGTGGCTGCCGAAGGAGCTCGCGGCCGTATCGGAACGCACCGGCACACCGGTGCGGTTGCTGGCGGTGCTTGCGGCGGCGGGCGTCGTCCCGCTGATCGCAGGCGTGTCGACGATGACGGTCTCCTCCAGCGTGACGATCCTGACCATCGTGGTCCAGCTCGCCATCGCCGCCGGAGCGACACGTAGACAGGAGCGTCCCGTGGTCCGCGGCGTCTGCGCGGCCGCATGCGTGGTCGACGTGCTGCTCATCATCTGGCTGCTCTACACGATGAACACGCTGCTCATCGCCGGCAATGCCGTCCTGCTGCTCATAGCCGTGCTCGCCGCGTATCTGCGCGGCGCGTCATTGCCGCAATCGGACGAAACAAGACCGAAGGGAAACGTTGGAACAGCGGATGCGCGCATCCGCTGATATGAGGTCATAAGACATCCGTATAGCCACACGGTCCGCGACACGGCCCGGATGGTCTACGATGGCTGCAACGTCCCGATTCGGGGCGGTCTGGGGGAGAAGGCAGTTCATTCGCAAACCCGGCCGGTCCGAGGAGGGAAAGGCCACTGCGCAATGTTGGGGAACGATGCAGGGCCGGGCATCCTGGTCAGATGCCTTACACCGAGCAAGGAGCACATCATCATGCATATGCATACGCATATTCACCAAGGCGGCGGTGCGAAGCCGTCGGCGATCATCGCGCGACAGGCGTGTTCGGTGTCGTTCATGCCCATGCGGCTCAGGTAGCCGCATGACGGCGGTCCGTCCATCCGACGTAGCCGCCTCGTTCATCGGGCAGCGTGAGGAGCGTCGCCGTTTCACGGTCGTAAGCATCACCAAGTCGTGAAGCATCACCATACGGGTACGGCGGCCGCGCGCAAGCATACTCATGGAACGTCACGCGGCATCGGCCGGCGATTGTCGGCCGTGCTCTCCGTCTGATTGAACGTCATCGTCCAGCTCATCGCAATCGCAGAGTCCAAGAAGAAGGGAATCCCATATCATGTCATCGTCAATGTCACAGGAAGCCAGGGAACGGAACCGTTCCGGCAACCGTCCCCACCGCAGGGCGCGCCGCACGCTTATCGGCTCGCTGCTGGCCGCGGTGATCGCCGTGGCCGGTCTCCAGTTCGCGCTGGGCACCGCCTACGCGGTCGGCGACGTGTGCGACCTGTGTTCCGCCAACTACAATCCGGTCGCCTGCTGCTCGAGCGGCGGTTCCGCCTACGATTCCAACCCGGGCGGCGGCATCGACGTCTCCGCGCAGAAGGCCAGCTTCGACAGCTACTGCGCCAACTACAAGGCCCAGCAGGCCGCCGCCGCCAAGCCCGCCCAACCGCAGCAGTCGACGCCACAGACGTCAGCGCCGCAACAGCAGGCCACGCCGCAGCAGTCGGTGCCGCAGACGTCTCAGCCCGCCACGCAGACGGGCGGCGGCACGGGCACCGGCGCGACGGGAGTCCAGAACAACGGCGCGGCATCCGGCACCGGCGCCACGGCAGGCTCGGGTGAGGCGACGACGTCAGGCACCACCGAATCCACCCAGCAGAACGAGGACGCCGCAAAGGCGAAGTCCGAGGCGACCGAGGCGAAGTCCGGCGAGTCCAAGACCGAGGCGAAGACCACGACCTCCGGCAAGAGCACCGGTTCCACCGCCGTCGCGGAGGAGACGGGCACCAAGGCCACCGGTGTCGCCGATGAGGCGCCGGCGGTGAACCCGGCGGTCCGCATCATCGCCATCGCGCTGATCGCACTCGCCGCAGCCGGCACGCTCGTCGCCACGATCATCGTGCGTCAGCGCCGCAGGCACGCGCTCGCCGTCGGCTCCGATGCGGGCGCCGGTGACGCGGGCGTCGACGGGAACGTCGCGGACGCCCCGGTCGCGGCGGATACCGTCGCCGCTGATCAGTCCGCGCCGACGACCGTGCTTCCTCCCCTGGCCGATCACGCGCAGGAAACGACTTCGGTGTTCGACTTCCAAACCGGAGGCGGCACCTCCGCTGGGGAAGCGCACGACCGCACATCCGAATCCAAATGAACGAAACAGACAAACCGCAACAAACAAACATACGACAAGGGAATAGACGAATCATGAACAACATCATCTCCGGACACGGTCCGGCATCGAACGGTTGGAAAGGCAAAGCGATCGCGCTGATCGCCGCCGCGGCCATCGGCATCGGCGGATTCGCGCTGCCGGTCACCGCGACCGCAGCCGAGACGCCCATCGTCTCCACCCAGGGCGCTTCGCAGGAGGACACGCCGTTCGACTACTACGCCGGCATCGAGGGCCTGCCCACGGACCACGTGTTCGAGAACATCACGCTGGAACGCCTCGAAGACATCCTCAAGAACGGCACCGGCAAGTACGCGATCCTCATCGGCGGCACATGGGACCCGCAGTTCGCCAAGGCGCTGCCCGGCATCGACAAGGCCGCCAAGGCGCAGGGCATCACGAAGGTGTACAACTTCGACCCGCACCTCGACAACGCCGGAGCCGACACGCTCGTCGACGTGAACGACAGGAACAACAAGGTCGAGGCGTTCGCCAAGCGTTTCCAGACCACCGTCGACACCTACAAGCTGGGCGCCATCCAAAGCAAGGACCCCTCCAAGGTGGTGGACCTGCCCACGCTGTTCACCTATGACAAGGACGCCGCCGGCGACAACAAGGTGCTCGCCTACGCCGGCGCCGGATCCATCACGGACGCCACCGCCCTCGACGGCGTGCTCGCCACCGCGAAGAACGCAGCCGTGCGCACCAACGGCGACTTCTACGTGACCCACTACTCGCCGGACCGCGGCGCGGGCCCGGTGTTCAAGACCGGCGAGGAGAAGGACATCCGCCTCGTTTCCGTCACCTACGGCGAACTGGAGAAGATCCTGCAGTCCGAAGGCAACCACTTCATCTTCTTCGGCGCCACCTGGTGCCCCAACACGGAGGCCACCATCCGCTACGTGAACAGCGAGGCCGAGAAGTACGGCGTCGACCACGTCTACACGTTCGACACCATCCTCGACAACACGTCCGGCAAGGGTTCCCCGTTCCACATCCGCGACAGCTACGGTGACGGTGGCCATCCGCTTGCCGACCTGTACACGCATCTGGTGAACACCTACCTGCCGAACCTCGTGACCGAAGACACCGGCAAGTTCATCGTGGACTCCAAGGGGAACAAGGCGAACCGTCTGCAGGTGCCGCTGCTGCTCCACTACAACAACAAGAACGCCGTGCAGCTGCCCGGCACCGACCAACCCGCCGGCCCCATCACCGACGAGGTCGTCGACTACCATGGCGCCGACTACAACGTCGACACCAAGCCCCAGCCCACGGCGCGCGAATACATGCTCTCCTGGTGGGGCACCACGTACGACGACGCCAAGCTCAATGAGTTCAACTACCACACGCTCACCGGCGACGACCTGTCCACCGCGAAGAACTTCGGCCGCACCGTGACCAACGACCGTGACGCCTACGTGGCCCAGCTCGACCACTTCTACTCGCTCATCGAGCTTCGCGGCAGCATCGAGGAGGCCAAGAAGGTCAACCTCGAAGGTCGCGATGCCGCGCGTGTAGACGCGTTCAATGCCGCTCTCGCCAACGCTGAGAAGATCGTCGCGAACAAGCAGGCCCCGATTGACGGGGAGAACAGCCTCACCGCCGCCACCCAGACGCTCGATCGGGCCGAGGCCGGTCTGAGCGGCTCCGATTCCGGCAGCGGCAACAACGGCGGTAACTCGGGCAACGCCGGTAATGCCGGCAACTCTGGCAATGCAGGTAATTCGGGTAACGCCGGTAACGCCGGTAACTCGGGCAACGCCGGTAAGACGGTAAGTGCGGACAAGGCCTCTGGGCAGTTGTCGAACACCGGATCCGGCATCGTCCTGCCGGCCCTCACCGTGGCCGGACTGCTGGCACTCGCCGTGATCAGCCTCGTCGCCAGCCGCCGTGCGCGCGAGACCCGCGCCGCGGACGACGCCCGCATCGACGCCGGAAAGTGAGCCGATCCCCATGGGAGTCCTATCCGGCATCGATCCCACCGCGGTCGCCGTCTGGGCGGCGGTCATCGGCCTGTTCGTGCTGATCGCCGTGCTGCGCAAGGTGTTCTCGCTCAACTTCAGCGTGCTGACCGTGCTCGCGCTGGTGCTCGGCATCGCCGTGAGCCTCGCCTTCAACGGGCACGTCGATTCGCTCAACCTGCTCGGCAACATCTACATCAACCTCATCACCGCCCTCGTGGCGCCGCTGATCTTCGTCTCGATCATCTCCAGCATCACCTATGTCGGGTCGCTGCGTAAACTGCGCGGCATCGGACTGCGGTCGGTCGGCTGGCTGATGCTCACCAACCTCATCGCCATTGTGATGACGCTGTCCGTCGCCATCCCGCTGCACATCGGCGCCGGCGTCAAGCTTGTCAACGACGCCTCCACCGCGGGATTCCTCACCTCGCAGACCGCGCCGTTCGACCAGGTCGTGCTCAACTTCTTCCCGAAGAACATCGTGGGCGACCTGTCCGGCAACCGCGTGGTACCGATCATCATCACCGCCGCCGTGCTCGCCATCGCCATCGTGTCCGTAGGGCGAAGCAAGGATGTGAGCGTCGTCACGAAGTTCTTCGATCAGACGAAGGACGTGATCTACAAGGCAGTCGGGTACGTCGTCGAACTCACCCCGTACGCGGTGGTCGTGCTCGGCGCCACCTCCACGGCGGCCACCACTTCGAAGGCGGATGCGCTGCTCGCGCTGCTCGGCATCCTGCTGCTCGGATTCGCACTCAACTTCGTGCAGGCGTTCATCATCAACGGACTGCTGCTCAAGTTCGTGGCCGGCGTGAACCCGATCACGTTCTTCAAGGCCGTCCTGCCCGCGCAGACCACCGCGTTCACCACGCAGTCCAGCGTGGCGACGCTCCCGCTGAGCATCCGCCAGATCGGCACGATCGGCGTGGGCGCGGACGTGGCGAACTTCACCACGCCCATCGGCACCACAATCGGCATGCCCGGATGCGCCGGCGTATGGCCCATGCTGTCCGCTGTGTTCACCATCAACGCGCTCGGGCTCGACTACGGCCCCGGAGCCTATGCGGCGCTCGCCGTCATCGGCCTGTTCTCCTCGATCGGCACGGCCGGCGTGCCCGGCACTGCCATCGTCACCGCGACCACGGTGTTCACCGCGGTCGGGTTGCCGGTGCAGTTGCTGGTGCCGTTGGTGCCTGTCAGCAACATCGTCGGCATGCCGAGCACCATGGCGAACGTCTCCGCCGCCGTCACCTGCGCCACCATCGTGGCGCGTCAGACCGGCGAGTTCGATGACGGCGTGCTGGCCGCGGCCAAGGCCGGTACGGGGCGGCATCGCCATCGCGTGCCGGTCTCGTCTCCGGCTCCCGTGTCTCCTGCGCGACCGGTTTCGGTGCCTGGCGCAGGCGTGGCATCCACGCGCCCTGTTCCGGTGGCGGTCGTCACGCCGGTTGCGGCAGCCGCCGGGGCCGGAGCGGGTGCGGCGATTTCCCTCTCCAGAGGATCGTCCATGCTGCATCTTGGCGGGGACGGAGGCGAGGACCGTCCGGTTCCCGTCGGCGCGTGCGGTGTCCCCGATCGTCTGGCGGCGTAGAACCCCATGACAGTGGACCGTTGGTGACGGGCCTGCGGTGAAAAGAGAAACGGGCGGCCCCGCATGGTCAATTGCGGAACCGCCCTGAGTATCCGAGCAAGGGGTACTCGACAACGAATGATAGCATCGTTCGTTTCGAGTGCCCCTTGCCTGTGTTGCGTGCCATCGTCCTGACCGCCTGACCGTCCCGGACGGTGCGATCGTCGTCGAGGGCGGTGCAGCGCAAACGGTAGAGTGGTGCGTATGCGTGTGATTGCAGGACGATTCAAGGGCATGGCGTTGGCCACGCCGAAGACCGGGACCAGGCCGACCACCGACCGCACCAAGGAGGCGGTGTTCTCGCGTCTCGAATCCTGGGGCGTGCTCGACGACGCCCGCGTGCTCGACCTGTTCGCCGGCACGGGTGCGCTCGGCATCGAGGCGCTGAGCCGAGGTGCGCGCGAACTCGTCGCCGTGGAATCCTCGAAACCCGCTGCGGCGCTTATCGTGAAGACCCTCGCGCAGCTGAAGCGCAACAGGTCATGGTCGTCGGACATCAGCGCGTGCGTGCTCATCCGCAAGGCCGAGGCGTTCGCGGCGTCCGGTGCGGCGGCGCACCCGTTCGACCTGATCTTCATCGACCCGCCGTACGCGTTCGAAACGGCCGCGTGCGACTCGCTGCTCGCCGATCTGGCGTCCGGCGGGCTGACGGGCGAGGGCACGGTGATTGTGCTGGAACGTTCCGCGCGATCCGACGACCCCACGCCTCCGGCGGGGTGGGAGATTACCGATCATCACGACTACGGCGAGACGGCCGTGTTCGCCATCGAACCGGTCGTGAATGGTGACCGTGATGATGAGGATCGTGAGGATCATGAGGGTCCTGCACTGTGAGGCGAAACGCCGAACGGCCATACCTCGTATCGGGGCATGTGTATTGTGTACCTCGAAACGAGGTATCGCATGATGCCATGATGGTTCCGTCCGCATACGGACAGACGGATGCGGACGGAACCGGAAGCAGCCGATAGGAAAGGAAACCACATGTCCTTCGTCAACGCGCTTGAAACCCGCCGTTCCCAGTACGCCCTGACCGGCGCCTCCCCGATCAGCGACCAGGAGATCGCCGACCTCGTCAAGAAGGTCGTCGTCGATGTGCCGAGCGCCTTCAACTCCCAGCCGCAGCGCGCCGTCGTGCTCTTCGGCGACGCCAGCCAGAAGCTGTGGGACATCGTCAAGGAGACCCTGCGCAAGATCGTGACCGATGACGAGCAGTTCAAGGCCACCTCGGCCAAGATCGACTCCTTCGCCGCCGGCCACGGCACCGTGCTGTTCTACGACGACGAGGACGTGACCAAGCAGCTGCAGGAGAACATCCCCGCCTACGCCGCCAACTTCCCCGGCTTCGCCCGCGACGCCGCCGGCATGCTGCAGCTCGCCGTGTGGACCGCCCTCGCCGAGAAGGGCCTGGGTGCGTCCCTGCAGCACTACAACCCGCTGATCGACGAGGCCGTCGCCGCCGAGTTCGACCTGCCGAAGAGCTGGAAGCTGCAGGCCCAGATGCCGTTCGGCGTCGTCGCCCAGCCGGCCGGCCCGGTCGACAAGCAGCCGGCCGACGCACGTGTCAAGGTCTTCGGCCTGTAAGCCATAGGTGATTGCGCCGTTGGGGGTCTTCCGAATCCTTGCATGTGATTCGGAAGACCCCCAAACGTTTTTTCGCGCCCCTTTGCCGGGGCGTGGCGCTCCTTGTTCACCCGGCCCACGCCGGGAGATCCCTCGCCGGTGCGGGCCGGGAACGACCGCACGCTACCGGATGCGCCTCGGGTGCGCGGCGGAGACCTCCCAGCCCAAAGCCATCAAGGTTTTGCGGTCGGCCTTGTCGAGCGCCTTGCAATCCAATCTCTCGATGAGGTCCGGGCGGATCTCGTTCGTGCGCTCCAATGCCTCATCGCGGCGGTATCGGTCCACCTTGCCGTGGTCGCCGGACAGCAGCACGTCCGGCACCTTGAGCCCCCGCCATTCGGCGGGCTTCGTGTATTGGCGGTGCTCCAGCAGGGCGTTCTCGCCCGTGTAGGATTCCTCGACGATGGAGTCGGCGTTGCCCATGAACCCCGGAATCAGACGGGTGATCGCCTCCACCATCACCGAAGTCGCCACTTCGCCGCCATTGAGCACATAATCCCCGATTGAATACTCGCGCACATCCACGCCCCGCGAACGGTAGTATTCGGGGATGCGCGCGTCATATCCCTCGTAGCGGCCGCATCCGAAAACCAGATGATCGGCGTGCGAGAGCTCCGTGGCGTCACGCTGCGTGAACAGGGGAGCGGACGGGTTCGGGAATATCACCACCGGGGCGGGGGCGGCATCACCTGCGCGGTCGACGGGCGAACCTGCGCAGTCGGCGGACGAACCTGCGCAGGGGGTTGCGGCATCGGGGGCGTCCAGACCGAGCAGCTCGTCGAGACATTCGGCCCAGACACTGGGCTTCATCACCATGCCGGCACCGCCGCCGACCGGGGTGTCGTCGACCGAATGGTGCACGTCATGGGTCCAATCGCGCAGGTTATGCGCCGTAATGCGCAGGATGCCCTTCTCCTGCGCCTTGCCCATCAGGCTCAGACCCATCACGTCGAAATACTCGGGGAACACGGAAACGACGTCGATCCTCACCGGGCATCGCCCTCCAGACCCGCGATCAGGCCGCCCGGCGGGTCGATGGTGAGATAGCCCTCCTCCAGGTCGATGTCGGGAACGATCTGGTCGACGAACGGCACAAGCGCGGTCTTCTCGAACACCGGCGTGCCGTCCTTCGCTTCGCCCACCTGCACGGGTTCGACGAGACGGATCTTGAGCAGCGACTGCGCGGGGGAGTCGATGACGTCCACCACCGTGCCGACCACACGTCCGGCCTCCACGCCCAGACCATTGCCTTCGGCCATACGGGCCTCAAGACCGATGAGATCCTTCGGGTACCATTCGTCCGCTTCGAGCATGTCGTCCGGATCGTCGGCCTCGCCATACAATACGGTGCCGTTCAACGCTTCGGAGGCGTTGCGGTCGTCACAGCCTTCGAGTTTGATGATCCACCGGTTCTTGAATGTGCGGGAGGATTCGATGACGTATTCCTCTTCGCCGTCGCTCGAATACAATACGGAACCGGGTTCGAACCGCCATTCCGGTTCGTCGGTGAACACCTGGACGGTCACTTCGCCCTTCATCCCCTGGGCCCGCCCGATACGAGCGACCCTCAGCAGTTCCGGCTGCTGAGGGTCGTCATGCATATTCTGATCTGCCATGCCAAGCAGTGTACCCCATCGAGTACCTAGCGGCCTTTCGGCCGACATGGACGTGGCTCAGTGGCGCACGTCCATGATGTCCACGCGCACCTTGTGATCGGCAAGCGCCTGAATCACCGTGCGGATCGCGTTGGCGGTACGCCCCGAACGGCCGATGACACGGCCGATGTCCTCGGGGTTCACGCGGACGCGAAGCAGTTCCCCACGCGCGTTCTCATGCGATTTGACGGACACGTCGTCCGGGAAATCGACGATGTTCTTGATGAGGTGTTCCACTGCCTGTGCAAGCATTTCAGTCAGCCTTTCTATGCCACGTTGCCTTCCACTACATTACTGCGTTCGCAGGCTACATGGCGTCGTCGGGGTGCCTTGCGGCACCGCTCACTCGGCGTCGGCGGCCGGAGCTTCCTCAGCCGGGGCCTCCTCGGCGGCGGCAGCGGCCTCAGCCTCGGCCTTGGCCTTCGCCTCGGCTTCGGACTTGGCGGCCTTGAGCTTCTGGGCCTCGGCCTCGACGGCCTCGACGCGGGCGGCGGCATCCGGGCCGGCCTCGGCGGTCTTCAGGGTGCCTTCGGCACCGTCGAGACCCTTGAACTTCTGCCAGTCACCGGTGATGTTCAGCAGCTTGAAGACCTGCTCGGTCGGCTGCGCGCCGACACCCAGCCAGTACTGGGCGCGCTCGGAGTCGATCTGAATCGTGGAAGGCTGGGTGTTCGGGTTGTACGTGCCGATCTCCTCGATGGCGCGTCCGTCGCGCTTCTTGCGTGAATCCATGACGACCACGCGGTAGAACGCGTAGAACTTCTTACCCATGCGCTTCAGACGAATCTTGGTTGCCAAAGTGGCTCTCCTTAAATATCAGGGGTGTGTGTTCGGTTCGCTTTGTGGGGCGCAGCTCGCCGAGCCCACGTGTTCCTCGCGGCCCGGGGTGTAGAGGGCGCCACGTGCTCGCGAATAACTGGCCTATTATAGCGCCCCGCCCCGGACTCGCGACACGCCTGTGCGATGCGTCTCGCGGCTCGGTTCGAGGCGCGCGGTCAGGGCGAGATGGTCGGTGCCGGGCACCGGGAACGACGCGACCTCGCTGAAGCGCAGACCATGCGTGGCGAGGACGTGGTCGAGTTCGATGCGCGGCCACGGCAGCCAGCGGGGGAATGTGAGATTCGGACCTTTGCCTTGGGTGAGGCTTGCGTCGCGGAATCCGCGGGCGAGCAGAGCGCGGAAGCTCGGATGGTCGGTTCCGGAGTTGAGATCGCCGAGCACGACGGCGATCGTGCCGTCCTGTTTCGCATGTTGCGCGAGCGCGCCGAGTCCGATGATGCCCGCCGACCAGTCGCGGCATCCGCGCATCGGGGATTTCGGATGCGCCGAGGCGAGCGTGACGTCCTGTCCGTCGCGCAGCCGGATGGCGAGCGACGGCACGTCCGCCGCCGGGATGGCGACGGCGGACGCTTCGGACGCCACTGGTTCGTATGCCGCGAAGATCATGTTGTACCCGCCGTTGTCGCTTTCCTTCGCCTCGCCTGATTGGCGGTGGGGCAGCAGGTCGGCGATGCCCGCCGCGTCGAGGCGCGTGACGAGGTCGTCGCTCACCTCCTGCAGCGCGAGCACGTCGATGCCGCGGCCGCGCACCGCGTCGACGATCGCGGTGGCGTCCGCGCGTCCGTAACGGCAGTTGAGCGTCATCACGGTGAGGGAGACGGGAGCCGGTGCGTGGTCCATGTCTGCGGCTGCGGTGTCGACGGAACGCGCGTCGACGACATCGGATGCGGTGCCGTCGACGCCGGACTCGTCTCGAGGTGTTTCACAAGACGTTTCACGGACGTCCCGATGTGTTTCACGTGATGTTTCACGATTGGTTTCGCGGATGTCGCCCGTATTCCGCCCGGGGCGTGGGTCCGTGCCCCAGTAGGCGATACGCCGCGTGGACGCGGCCAGGGCCACGACCAGCAGGCAGACCATCAGTCCCCACTCGTGCAGCAGGCCAGCGGCCGCCGCGCACAGGACCAACGGAATCCACAGGAAGGGGGTCAACGCGATCATGTACGGCAACGGCATCCGTGCGTCCCAACCGGCCGGAAGCTGCCCCAACAGCACCCAGACCATGCCGACGAACATGACCGCCCACAGGAACCACACCATCATGGATAGTCACCTTTCTCAACATCTCAACAACGAATCATTCCTCGGCTGCCTCACGACGAGGGCACCTTGACCATATGCGCCGAAACGAATATGCCGATACAAAGACGGCCCCCTCGGCTTGAGGGGGCCGTCCGCAAAGGCGGACCTGTGCGGGGGCAACCGGGCTCAGCGCAGCAGGCCGGCCAGTCCGCCGCCCAGGTTCGGCGGCAGTTCGCCGCCGTTGGCGTCCAGCGCCTGCTGAAGCCCCGCGGGCAGCGCCGGGTTCTGCGGCTTGGCGAACGCGGAACCGCCGGACTTCCTGCCGGCGAGCTTGTCGCGCAACGCCTTCTCCTCGGCCTCGCGCTTCATCGGGTTGCCGGAACGGCCCTTCTTGTTCTTGCCCTTGGCCTTCTTGTTCTTCTTGCCGCCGCCCATCGAACCGCCGAACCCGGGCACGCCTCCGCCCAGACCGGCCTTGTTCGACATGCGCTTCATCATCTTCGCGGCCTGTTCGAACCGCTGCAGCAGTGCGTTCACGGCGGAGACCGTGTTGCCGGAACCATACGCGATGCGGGCGCGGCGCGAACCGTTGATGATCTTCGGATTGCGCCGCTCCTCGGGCGTCATCGAACGGATGATCGCCTCCGTGCGGTCGATCTCGCGCTCATCGAACTGCTCCAGCTCCTTGCGGTGCGCAGCCATACCCGGAATCATGCCGAGCAGCGACTTCATGGAACCGAGCTTCCTGACCTGCTGCAGCTGCTCGAGGAAGTCATCGAGCCCGAACTCGCCCTCCGCCATCTTGGCGGCGGCCTCGCGGGCCTGCTTCTCGTCGAACTGCTTCTGTGCCTGCTCGATCAGCGTGAGGATATCGCCCATGTCGAGGATGCGTGAGGCCATACGGTCCGGGTGGAACACCTCGAAGTCCTTGAGACCCTCGCCGTTCGAGGCGAACAGGATCGGCTTGCCGGTCACGCTCGCGACCGACAGCGCCGCACCGCCGCGCGCGTCGCCATCGAGCTTGGACAGCACCACGCCGGTGAAGTCCACGCCCTCGTCGAACGCCTTCGCGGTACGCACCGCGTCCTGACCGATCATCGCATCGATGACGAACAGGATCTCGTTCGGGTTCACGGCGTCGCGGATGTCGCGCGCCTGCTTCATCAGCTCCTCGTCGACACCCAGTCGACCGGCGGTATCGATGATGACCGTGTCGTACAGCTTCTGCTTGGCGAACGCGATCGAATCGCGCGCCACCTTCACCGGATCGCCGGAGGTCTGTCCCGGGGCGGAGACCGCGTCGCCGCCGTCCGACTGCACGCCCTTCTCCGGCGCGTACACCGGCACGCCGGCGCGCTCGCCGACCACCTGCAGCTGCGTCACCGCGTTCGGACGCTGCAGATCGGCCGCGACCAGCAGCGGCGTGTGGCCGGCGTCCTTGAGCCAGTAGCCGAGCTTGCCGGCGAGCGTCGTCTTGCCGGCGCCCTGCAGACCGGCGAGCATGATGATCGTCGGCGGGTTCTTCGCGAAGTTCAGCGGACGGTCCACGCCGGCGCCGAGAATCGCCGTCAACTCCTCGTTGACGATCTTGACGACCTGCTGCGCCGGGTTCAGCGCATCGGACACCTCGGTGCCGAGCGCGCGCTCGCGCACGCGTGCGGTGAATGGACGCACCACCTCGAGCGCCACGTCGGCGTCGAGCAGGGCGCGGCGGATCTCGCGGATCGTGCCGTCGATGTCCGTCTCGGAAAGCTTGCCTTTGCTCTTGAGATGCTTGAACGCATTCGAGAGCTTGTCAGTCAGAGAACTAAATGCTGCCATAATGGGCTACAGTCTAGCCGCCACGCGGGAAAACCGGCGGCGAGCCCCGGTAAGGGCCTTCCGGTACCATGGAGGGGCAAGAAAATCCGTGGAATGTGATCACGGCGGCCATGACGGCCGTGTTTTGACGATTTCCTGGACACCACCGAGCTGACTGCTGTGAGCCACTTCCGGCACGTGCGTCACGATGGGCCACCCGCGATGATCCGCGATCGGCCGTCGCAATCGACGTGCGGAACGGACGAGGGCCAACGCGGACAGCCAAGCACCGGAAGGCCCATCATATGACCAATAAGCATATGCCAGACGGCGGCGGCACCTGCACGACCAGGACCGGCGGCACTTCAAGCATCCGCGCGATCGGCGGACGCATCGCACGACGCATCCGCCCGAACCGGGTGCCGCTCACCCTCAACCGCATCAACCACAAGAACCTGGAAACCGGGAAACCCGCGCGAACCGCGGCGGGCGAGGCCAAGGGCGCAGTCCCCGCCCCCTCCAACCACAAGGCCGTCGAACGCCGCGCGCTCACCGTCGGCATCGTCGTCAACGTGGCGCAGGTCGCCGCCGGCATGATCGTGTTCTTCATGACCGGCCTCAAGGCCATGTTCCTCGACTCCTCCTTCACCGCGATATCCGTGCTCTCCGGGCTCGTCGCGGTATACCTCTCGCACCGCACCGTGCGCACCACCGAACGCTTCCCCAACGGCATGTTCGCGCTTGAGCCGATCTACGCGATCGCCAAGGCCATCCTCACGCTCTCGCTCCTGCTCTACTCCCTGCTCGACGTCGCACGGGTCGCCTACGACTGGTTCGCGCTTGGCGAGGGTGAACCCATCGCCACCGGGCCGGTCGTCGTCTACGAGATCTTCGCCGTCGCATCCTGCCTCGGCCTGTACCTCTACTACCGCGCGCGCAACCGTTCGATCCGCGATTCCAGCACGATGCTGGGAGCGGAGGCAAAAAGCACGCTCGTGGACGGCGTGATGTCGTTCGGCGTGGGAGCGGTCGCCGTGGTCCTCCTGGTGTTGCCCGCAGGCGGTCCGCTCGGCTTCCTGCACTACACCGGCGACTTCTTCATCACCGTCGGGCTCGTCGCCGCCACCATCAAGGAGCCGCTCGGGGTGATCAGGGAGGCGTTCGTCGAACTGGTCGGCGGCGTGCATGACGACGACGAGACCAACAGCCACGTGGAGACGGTGGCGCAGCGCCACCTGCCGGCGAACACCGAATACGAGAAGACGCTGATCTTCAAGACCGGCATGAACTACACGGTCGACGTGTATCTCGCCGGCACCGGCGACACCATCGACGTGGCCGACCTCGTCGAATGCAAGCGGGCGCTCGAACACGAGCTCAAGCGCCGCCTGCACATCGTCGACGTCGATTTCGTCTTCGACTGATCAAGTTCGGCTGATCCGGCGGACGCCGACCGGCTCCGATACGACACGGCCCCGGCCCCGATGGATGAATCCCGGGGCCGGGGCCGTGCCATGCCTGCGGACGACGCTACTTGAGACTCCAGGTGGAGCCCTGCGGACCGTCTTCGATGGCGATGCCGGCTTCGGCCAGCGTGTCGCGGATCGCATCGGCCTTGGCGAAGTCCCTCGCCTTGCGGGCTTCGGCACGCGCGGTCAGCTGTTCGCCGATGAGGCGCTCCAGCGCCTGATGTTCCGGGGACTCATCCGCGCCGGAGCCGGCCGCGCCGCCCGCGGCGCCCTGCGAGACCCACGGTTCGGCGAGCGGGTCGAGTCCGAGCGTGTCGAGCATCGCGCGCACGGCGACGAGCGCGGCGCGCACCTCGGATCTGGCCTCGGCGGAATCGGCGTGGTCGGTGAGGCGGGACAGCAGCGTGTTGCCGTTGCGGATCGCGGTGAAGATCGCGGCGGCGGCGCCGGAGACGTTCACGTCGTCGTTCATCGCGGCGACGAAATCATCCGGAAGATCGTCGGCGGTGAGCGC
This sequence comes from Bifidobacterium aesculapii, assembly GCF_001417815.1. Taxonomy (GTDB): domain Bacteria; phylum Actinomycetota; class Actinomycetes; order Actinomycetales; family Bifidobacteriaceae; genus Bifidobacterium; species Bifidobacterium aesculapii. The sequence continues at coordinate 33,490 of NZ_BCFK01000050.1, read as the reverse complement.
GACGATCTCCTCGCGCGACGGCTGTTCGCCAAGCGCGACGCCCGCGCGTTCGATGAAGTTCGAGATGCGGTCGTACGCGGCCTGCGCCTCGACCAGCGCCTGATCGGACCATTCGAGCATCGAACGGTACTGGACGGAGCCCAGCGCGTAACGCACCACCCACGCGGAATGTTCGGCGAGCACGCTCGGCACGGACAGGCCGGTGCCCAGCGACTTCGACATCTTCTCGCCCTTGGCGGTGACCCACGCCGAGTGCATCCAGCGCGCGGCCGAATCGTAGCCGGCGGCGCGGGTCTGCGCCATCTCGTTCTCATGGTGGGGGAAGCGCAGGTCGAGGCCGCCGCCGTGGATGTCGAAACCGTCCTTGAGGTAGCGATGGCTCATCGCCGAGCATTCGATATGCCAGCCCGGGCGGCCCACGCCGAACGGCGTGTTCCAGCGCGCGTCGAGCGGATCGGAATCCTTCGGGGCCTTCCACAGCGCGAAATCGCGCGAATCGTGCTTGTCGGGGGAGGCGTCGGCCGGGTCGACCGGATTGTATTTGTCGTCGCCGGCGGCGTCGACGGACGGGCCCATACGGTCGGCGACGGCCGCAGCCTCGTCGACCTCCGCGGCGCCGGACTGCTTCTGGTGCGTCAGTTCGCCGTAGTGCGGCCAGGATGCGACGTCGAAATACACGTTGCCGGTCGGGTTGCCGTCCGCGTCGCGCACTGCGTAGCCGTGGCCGTTCGCGATGATGCGTTCGATCAGGTCGATCATGTCGGACATGTGGCCAGTCGCGCGCGGCTCGACCGTAGGCGGCAACACGCCGAGCGTCTCGTAGGCGTGCGTGAACTCGCGCTCGTAGTAGTAGGCGCGCGCCCACCACTGCTGGCCCGCGGCGGCGGCCTTGTCGAGGATCTTGTCGTCGATGTCGGTGACGTTCCTCACGAACGTGACCTGATACCCGAGTTTGAGGAACCAACGGCGCACGACGTCGAACGCCACGGCGGCGCGGATATGGCCGATATGCGGCGAGGACTGCACCGTGGCGCCGCACACGTAGATGCCGACACGGCCGGGCTTGATCGGCGTGAACACGCTCGTGGCGTGCGAGGCGGTGTCGTAGAGCTTCAGACCGGCGGCGGCCTTGGTGACGCGCGGTGCGTCAAGCGCGCTCGGCATGACGGAGGCGCTGAAATCCTGCGGTTCTTGACTGTTTCCCATAAGCCCCTAGCGTATGTGTGCGAGCCGACAGGCGCAAAGCGGCACGCGATCGGATGGAATAGATGAAATCTATGACGCGCGGCATGGCGTCGTGGCGGCGGAGACATGGCGGCGTGGCATTGCGGCGTGGCATTGCGGCGCCATGCGAACGGCGTTTACGTAGGTCGTGCCACAATGGGAACCATGACTGCGCAAGTGCTTGTTCTGCAACATGTGCCTTGGGAGAAGCCCGGGCGCATCGTCACCGCGTTCGACGAGATCGGACTCGGCTACCAGATTCTCAACATCGTGGATGAGAAGAAACCCGACCTGCCCGCATTCGACGAACTCGCCGGCGTCGTGATCATGGGCGGGCCGATGGGCGCCACCGACTACGACAGGCACCCCGGTCTCAAGGCCGAGGCGAAACTCGCTCGCGCCGCCATCGCCGTCAACAAGCCGGTGCTGGGCGTGTGCCTCGGCCATCAGATCATCGCCACCGCTCTCGGTGCGAAGCTGCATCGCGGCGAGCGGCCGGAGATCGGGTTCGGACCGATCAAGCGAGTCGACAAGCACGACTACTTCTCCATGTGGGACAAGCAGATCGACGTGCTCCACTGGCACAACGACGTGGTGGGGCTTCCCGAGGGAGCCCAGCTGCTCGCCCGCTCGGAGGCGACCAAGGTGCAGGCGTTCCGCGCGGGTTCCGCGCTGGGGCTCCAGTTCCATCTGGAGGTGGGTTCGGCGCTGCTCGAGGAATGGCTCGACGAGCCGAGCATGGTCAAGGACCTGAAGGCCGCCGGAGGCTCCAAGTCGCAGCTGCGCGAGCAGTTCGCCCGTTGCAATCCGCTCATCCACCCGCTCGCCGACCAGGTGTTCACCGGCTTCGCGGCCCGGTGCAACAGCTACGCCCGCGCCATCGACAAGCGCGCCGAGGAGTCCAGACCCAAAGACCCCGTCATCAGCTGAGCCCACCCCGTCCACATCCCATCCCCCGCGCCCGCATCTCCCGCGCCCGACTCCCATGGTGCGGTAAACTCCCCATGGTGCGGTTGCGGGGAACGGCGTCATTCCGCCGATTGCGCTTAGAGTGAAACCGCACCATGGGGAGTGGGGTGGGAAGTGGGGTGGGGGAGTGGGTGGTCCGGAGCGGGGATGCCCGGTGGTGACGCTAAGTTAGTGGTCTATGCCGACTTACGATATTGGACTGGAACACGTATCCCTCGCCTTCGCCACCAAAACCATCTTCACCGATGTGACGCAGGGCGTCTTCGAAGGCGACCGCATCGGCATCGTCGGCCGCAACGGCGACGGCAAATCCACGCTGCTGCACCTGTTCCGCGGCACCCAGGAACCGGATTCGGGCCGCGTGACGAAACGCGGCGGTCTCACCTTCGGCATGCTCGACCAACGCGATCCGCTCGACGACGAGGCCACGATCCGCGAAGCCGCGCTGGAGGGCCGCGCCGACTACGAATGGGCGTCCGACAACACCTCCCGTGAGATCGTCGAGGCGCTGCTCGGCGGCATGAGCCTCGACGCGAAGGTCGGCTCCCTGTCCGGCGGCCAGCGCCGCCGCGCCGACCTCGCACGCCTCCTGCTCAAGGACTGGGACATCCTCGCCCTCGACGAGCCCACCAACCACCTTGACGTCGTCACCATCCACTGGCTCGCCGAACACCTGAAGAACCGCTGGTCGCGCGGCCAGGGCGCGCTGCTGCTCGTCACCCACGACCGCTGGTTCCTCGACGAGGTGTGCGAATCCATGTGGGAGGTGCACGACGGCGTCATCGAACCGTTCGAAGGAGGCTACTCCGCGTACATGCTGCAGCGCGTCGAACGCGACAGGCAGGCGGACGTGCGCGAGACCAAACGCCGCAACCTCGCCCGCAAGGAGCTCGCATGGCTGTCGCGCGGCGCCCGCGCCCGCTCCACCAAGCAGAAGTTCCACGTCAAGGCCGCGCGCGAGCTCATCGCCGACGTGCCGCCGATGCGCAACACGCTCGAACTGAAGCAGATGGCCACCTCGCGCCTCGGCAAGCAGGTCGTGGACCTCGTCGACGTGACGCAGATCTTCGAAAAGCATGGCGATATCTCGCGCGTCGCCCCGGACGCCGCCGCGCTCGCCGACTCCGCGTCGCGCGTGGACGTGGTGAACGCGATGTACGCCGAACCGCAGCTCCACGGTTCCGTCGAAGTGGCCGTCACCGATATGACCGACCCGCGGCTGGTGGACGCCGGCGTGCCCGAGGCCGTCGCCGCCGCCGAACAGGCTCGCGCGAAGGCCGAGGCGGAAGGTGTCTCCGCCTCCGCCTTCGCCGACGACGAACGTGCGGTCCGCCGCGCGAACACCGGCGGCGAGACCATCGGCGTCGATGCGTCCGCGACACTCGCCGACGCCGGCGAAGGCACGTCCGCCGCACGCAAGGTGACCGTGTCCGGCCGAGAGATCCTCGACGACGTGACCTGGCTCATCGGCCCCGGCGACCGGTTCGGCATCGTCGGCGCGAACGGCGCCGGCAAATCCACGCTGCTGAAGCTCATCGACGGCACGCTCACCCCGACCGTGGGGCATGTGAACATCGGCAAGACGGTGCGCTTCGCCGTGCTTTCGCAGCGTCTCGACGAGCTGGAGAAACTCGGCAAGTACAAGATCAAGGAAGTATTGAGCCGCTACAAGCCGAGCTACATCGTCGACGGCAAGGAGGTGACGCCCGGCCAGCTCATGGAGCGTCTCGGTTTCGAATCCGCGCAGCTGATGACGCCGATCGCTGACCTGTCCGGCGGGCAGAAGCGCCGCATGCAGCTGCTGCTCATCCTGCTCGACGAGCCGAACGTGCTCATCATGGACGAGCCCGGCAACGACCTCGACACCGACATGCTCGCCGTGATGGAGGACCTGCTCGACACGTGGCCGGGCACGCTCATCGTCGTCTCCCACGACCGCTACCTGCTCGAACGCGTCACCGACCAGCAGTTCGCATTGATCGGCGGCAAGGTGCGCCACCTGCCCGGCGGCGTGCAAGACTACCTCGACATGGTCGAGGACCTGAAGAACGGCAAGGGTCTGCCTGACGAGGTCGCCGGCATCGCCGGGACCGGTGCGGGCAAGGCGAAGCGCAAGGGCGGTGCGGAGAGCGCGGCCGTCTCCGTTGCCACCGGCGACGCGTCCTCCGCGGTGGATGGTGATGGTCAGGCAGCGGAGCAGACGACTCCGAAGCTCACCGGCAAGGCGTTCCACGAGGCATCCAAGCGTGTGAAGACCATCGAACGCAAGCTCGACAAACTGGAGGAACGGAAGGCCGACCTCGAACAGCAGATGGCCGCGCATGACCCGAGCGACTATGCCGGTCTCAACGAGCTCAACGACCAGCTGAAGGCCGTCACGGACGAATCGGAGGAACTCACCCTCGAATGGATGGAGCTGTCCGAGCAGCTGGAGTAGTGGCAGCTCTGCCTTGAAGCGGTTCGGTGCGACACTTGAGGCATCAAGGTTATAAAGGATGTAAAAAGACTGACGGCGCAGGTGCCATCAGCCTTGGTGTTCCCACGGGTTGATGACTTCGATGCCGGTGCCTTCGAAGTCCTTGGCATTGCGGGTGGCCAGTGTCGCGTCGTGTGCCCGGGCGATCGCCGCGATCATCGCGTCCTGTTCGCTGATGGGACGTCCCGATTCGCGCCGCGCGGTCTTGATACGTGCGTAGTGCGTTGCTGCTGCGGCGTCAAAGGGGAGAATACGATCAGCAAAGGGTGCTAGTTCACGGGTGATGAGGTGGGCCAGAGTCTGCTTACGTTTGCCGTCGGGAAGCAGACTCAGACCGTAGAGGAGTTCACCCACGGTGATCGCGGTCAGGGAGAAGTCCTCATTGGTGAAGCTGGCGGACCATGCCATCATCCTCTCGTCCGGATGTGGGCGCACCAGCTCGCTGAGGATGTTGGTATCGAGGATGATCATGCTGCATCAAACCTCACTGGCGGTCGGCTGCCGGTGGAGTGGCGTTCCGGTAGAGGAAATTCGTTTTCGTCGAATCCTTCTATTCCCTCCTCCTCCATGTATTTGCGGATCTCGCTGAAGAGATTCGTCTGCTCGAGCTCATGTCGTGCGATGTACTCGGTCGTGAACTCCTCGAGGATCGAGCGCACCTCCGCCTCCATGGATCGGTTGTTGTCCTTGGCTGCCTGCTTCAGCGTCGCCACGCATTCGTCGGAAAGCCGTCTGATGGTCAATGTGTTGGTTCTGCCGGATTTTGGCTGTGTCGCTGCGGTGGTCATAGGTGCCTCCTGTCGTATCGCCATGTCACGTCCGTGGATGCTGGCATTGTGCATGCGTTGCCTGTGTGCGCGATAATAGCATATATGTGCTTGCATTATGTCATCACTCCGGAGGACTACAAACGCTATACGGAGGCCGAGGAGAATTTCGCGCTTTATCTCGAAGCCGTGGACCGGATGAAACGCGATGCCGGGGAGAGGCTGAGCATGAAGGATGCATTCAGAGGACTATCGGCCTGTCGACGATGGCTTTGATCCGGAGTTCGAATAGATGGCGTGGCGTAAGGGGATGGGCTGCGGGCCGTATACCGGCTCGAGCGCACCGAACGGGCGATGACGATCATCGTCGTGTCCGTTCGTGATGACGAAGCCGCATACAAAGAGACTGTGCGCAGGATCAGCTGATCAATGCGATTGGGGCGTTTGGTGGAATACCGTCGTTTTGTGTCGTGTCGCGTCACCGCGCGATGGGTGAAACACTACCTTATGGGAAGCTCGCCACGTGAAGCGAAACGCCTCAGGAACTCGAGCGACGTCAGCCCCTGATCGATGGCCGCGTACGCCAGTCCGATGATTCCCGCCTGTGCCTCGTCCGAACAGGATTCGATGCGCAGCGATGTGGTGGCGAGCGGCTGGGCGCGGGCCCACACGCGCTCGCGGATGCCGGACATCAGCAGCTCCCCGCAGTGTGACAGCTCGCCGCCGATGACGATGCACGACGGGTTGAGCAGGTTGATGCAGGCGGAGATCGTGTCGCCTATGAGCCGGCCCGCCAGGCGGATCATGCGCACGGTCTCGACGTCGCCGTGATCGGCGAGCTCGATCACGTCGCCCAGCGTGTGCACCGGCCGGCCGGTGTCTCGCAGCGCCTGAATCACGGCCCACCCGCCGGCCGAAGCCTCCACGCAGCCGGTGTTGCCGCATCGGCAGGAGCTTTGTGCGCCGTCCTCGCCGAAGACGTGGATGTGGCCGATGTCGCCGGCGGCGCCGAACGCGCCATGCATGACAGTGCCGGAGGAGATGACGCCGGCGCCCAAGCCCATGCCGGCATGCACGTACAGGAGGTCGGCGATCATGGGCGCGCCGTCGCCCCGTTCAGCGTCGGCATAGCCGGTGCCGTTCTCGGCCAGTTCGTATGCCTTGCAGAGGGCGCGGGCGTTGGCATCGTTCTCGACGAACGCGGGCACGTGGTAGTGCGCCGTGAAATAGTCGCGGAGGTTGTGGTTCTCCCAATGTCGCATCACCGGCGCCTGGATGATGTTGCCGGTGGCGGTTTCGACGCGGGTGGTCACCGCGACGGACACCGCGCACAGGCGCGCCGGTGCGACGGGGGAGAGCGTGGCGTCCGCGCCGCCTGCCAGCATCGCGTCCGCCGTCGCGCGGATCAGGGCGAGCGTCTCCTCCGGTTCGTTCTCGGCGCCGACCGCGATGGTCCGGATCTCGGTGGGATGCGCGGACAGGTCGCATAGGGCGATGGTGGTGGCCGTGGTCGCGATGTCGACGGCGAGGATGGTCGCGCAGGACGCGTCGAAGGCGAAGCCTTGCGCGGGTCTGCCTCCGGTCGGGCTGGGCATGGACAGCGGACGGACGATACCGATGGCGTCGAGTTCCTCGATGCGGCGGTTCACGGTGGGGCGCGCCCAGCCGGTGACGGCGCCGATTTCGCTGCGCGTCATCGGACCATGTGTGCGCAGGCGGGTGAGTAGTTCGACGGCGCCGTCGCCGAGATCGGTGTATTCCGCAGACTTATCCATACCAGTTAGCATACAGCAGCTGAGTATTGACAGAACCTTTACAGTTTCATGCTTACTTTTGTATATTCTTATACAAAACTGTGGTAGACTTATGTACTGCAAGGAGAACAACGGATGACGGTGACGCATCCGCGGACTCCACTGCAGTCATCTCCCGAAGAAGCGGAGACGTCTGCGCCCACGAACGATGGCACTATACACCGCCATCTCCCGTCCATCGGCGGTGCCGACGGACGGGAGGGGCGAAACCCATGGGAGGAAACGACGATGACCGTCAACATTGCGAATCTCGAAGAAGCCAAGTCCCGCGTGAAGGAGCTGCTCGCCGCCGACGAGCGTGTGATCCTCGGCATCGTCGGCGCGCCGGGCGCCGGCAAGTCCACGCTGGCGCAGCTGCTTGCCGAGGCGTTCGCCGAAGGGGTCCCGGGCGGCGCCGCCGAACCGAAGGACCACTTCTCGGCGTGGGTGCCGATGGACGGCTATCATTTGGCCGACGTCGAACTCAGGCGTCTGGGGCGCCTGCAGCGCAAGGGCGCGATCGACACGTTCGACGCCCGTGGCTACCGCTCCCTGCTCAGGCGCATCAGCGCCGGCGAGGACGGCGTGATCTACGCGCCGATGTTTGAACGCGATCTGGAGCAGCCGCTGGCCGGAGCGATTCCGGTGTTCCCGTGGACCCGCCTCGTGGTCACCGAGGGCAACTACCTGCTGGACGAGGCCGATGCGTGGAGGGACGTGCGCGCGGCCATGACCGAGGTGTGGTACGTCGACGTCGACGACGATCTGCGCCGCGAGCGCCTCGTCGAACGCCACATCCGATTCGGCAAGGAACCCGAGCAGGCGCGCAAATGGGTCATGGAGGTCGACGAGGTCAACGCGCGCCGCATCGCCGCCTGCCGCGACCGCGCCGACGCCACAGTCGAACTGCCGCCGCTGGACTTGTGAGTTTCGCAACCTGTGCACGTATCAAAGAGGGCGTCCATCCCGTCGTTTCGGGATGGACGCCCTCCATCGTGATTGGCCGTGATCAGCGGTGTCCACCGGCTCAAGGCCGGTTCGTCGAGATCGAAATCACCGGCCGGTGATCTCGGAGCCGATGACCTTTTCGCTCAGGGCCTTCGGGCCTCGCGTGACGGCCACGGCGCCGGAGCGCACCAGCTCGATCACGCCGTAGTGCTCGAGCAGGCCCAGCAGCGCGTCGATCTTGCCTTCGGCGCCGGTGGCCTCAATCGTGAGCGACTCCGGGTTCACGTCGACCACGCGCACGCGGAACAGACGCACGATCTCCAGCACGTCGGAACGGTTGGACTCGTCCGCCGCCACCTTGATGAGCACGAGCTCGCGCTCCACGGTGGTGTTCGGGTCGAGCTCCACGATCTTGAGCACGTGCAGCAGCTTGTTGAGCTGCTTGATGATCTGCTCGAGCGGCACGGCCTCCACATCGGCGGTGACGGTCACGCGGGAGATGTCCGGACGCTCGGTGGGGGAGACGGACAGCGAGTTGATGTTGAACGCGCGGCGGGCGAACAGGCCGGCGATGCGCGCCAGCACACCCGGGCGGTTCTCCACCAGCACGGAAAGCGTGTGGCGTTCGGAGCCGGGCTTGGAGGCAGGGTAGTTCGCGGGCATGTCAGTTCTCCTTCCCATCGGCGGCGGCCTCGGCGGCCTCGCGGGCCGCGACGCGCCGCTCCTCGGCGGCGTTCACATACGCGTCGCCCTCGGTGTCGTCCAGCAGGGGCTTGATGCCCGGCTTGTACGTCACCGCGTCGTTCGACGCTCCGGCGGCGACCATCGGCCACACCATCGCGTCCTTCCACACGCGGAAGTCGATGAGCACCGGTCGGTCGTTGATCGCGTTCGCCTTGGCGATCGCCTCGACGGCCTCCTCCTCGGTGAACACGCGCATCGCCACGCAGCCGTAGGCTTCGGCCAGCTTCACGAAGTCCGGCACTTCGAGCGGCAGGTCGCCGGCTGCGGCCTGCGCGTCGCCCTCGGGGCCGTGCGCCTCGCCGTCAAGCAGGTTCGTCTGCGAATAGTGGTGGTCGTAGAACAGGGTCTGCCACTGGCGCACCATGCCGTAGACGGAGTTGTTGAGCAGGGCGATCTTCACCGGCGTGTGCGCGAAGAACGCGGCGGCCAGCTCCTCGCTGGTCATCTGGAAGGAGCCGTCGCCGTCGATGAGCCACACGGGCTTCTTCCCGTCGAACTCGCGCGCCGACGCTACCGCCGCGCCGATCGCCGCCGGCAGACCGTAGCCCATCGTGCCGAGGCCGCCGGAGGAGAGCCAGGACTTCGGGTTTTCGAAGTCGATGAACTGGGAGGCCCACATCTGGTGCTGGCCCACGCCGGTCACCCAGATCGTCGACGGGTCGGCCATGTCGGAGAGTTTCTTGACGACCCACTGCGGCGCGAGCGAGCCGTCGGTCGGCTCGTCCCACGTCATCGGGTACTTGCCGCGCCAGTAGTCGATGCGGTCCCACCATGGCTTGCGGTTCGGCTTCGGCGTGATGGCCTGCGCGCGCTCGATCTCCGGGATGAGGTCGTCGAGCACGGTCGCCACGTCGCCCACGATCGGCACGTCGGGCGTGCGGTTCTTGCCGATTTCGGCAGGGTCGATGTCGATGTGGATCACGCGCGCGCCGGGCGCGAACGCGTCGAGCTTGCCGGTCACGCGGTCGTCGAAGCGCGCGCCGATCGCGACGAGCAGGTCGCAGCGCTGCACGGCGCCGGTCGCCGCCACCGTGCCGTGCATGCCGAGCATGCCGAGGTTGTGCGGGTCGGAGTCGGGCACGATGCCTCGCGCCGGCAGCGTGGTGACGATCGGCGCGTCCGTGAGTTCGGCGAGACGCTTCACCTGCGCGCCCGCGTTGGAGCGCATCGCGCCGCCGCCCACGTACAGCACCGGGCGGTACGACTGGTTGAACAGCTTCGCCGCGTCGGACAGCACGCGGCCGTGCGCCTTCGTCGTCGGGTTGTAGCCGGGCAGGATCATGCGCTGCGGCCACGAATAGTACATGTCGCCGGTCTGCGCGGTCTTCGTGAGATCCACGACGACCGGTCCCGGGCGGCCGGTGGCGGCCACGTGGAACGCTTCGGCGAGCACGCGCGGGATGTCCTGCGCGCGGGTGACGAGATACGAGTGCTTCGACACCGGGTAGGTGATGCCGACGATGTCGGCCTCCTGGAAGGCGTCGGTGCCGATGGCCTGCACGCCGACCTGACCGGTGATGACGACCAGGGGCACCGAATCCATGTTGGCGTCCGCGATGGCGGTGACCACATTGGTGGCGCCCGGGCCGGACGTCACGATGCACACGCCCACCTTGCCGGTCGCGATGGCGTAGCCTTCCGCGGCGTGGCCGGCGGCCTGCTCATGGCGCATCAGGATGAAGCGGAACTTCAGATCGTCGTTGATCTGGTGGTAGACGGGCAGGATCGCGCCGCCGGGGATGCCGAACACGTCGGTGACTCCCAGATCCTCCAGGGAACGGACCAGCGCCTGCGCGCCGGTCATCTTCTCGCCGTCGACGATGGTCTGCTTGTCGCTCGCGGGTGTCTTGGGCACGCCGCTGAAAGCCTGCAAAGGCGTGGGTAAAGCCATAATCCTCTCACACTTCACTACTGGTCCGTGGCCGTTCGGCTCCAAGGTGGTTCCCGGTGGCCGTGTCGGCTTCGTCGTGGGCGCGCGGCCGGGTCGTGCCTGGCTGCGCGTGCGTGCTACCAGTCTATTCGTTCCGAGAACGTTTGCGGGATATGGCCCAATGGGCGGAACGGCGGCGTGTGAGGTGCGTCGCACTGCGCCGTTGCGCCCGCCGTGGCGGTCGTCGCCCCGCCGTCAGTCGTCGAGCCTGTGCCACGCGATTTCGGCGGCGGCCAGCTGCGCCTTGCGCTTGCTGGAGCCGCGCGCCGTGCCGAGCACGGTGTCGTCGTCGCCGAGCGTGACGCGCGCGGTGAACACCTGCGCGTATTCCGGTCCGGAGACGGACATGTGGTAGACGGGCTCCGGGCGGCCCATCTCGTGCGCCTTCACCGTCAGCGACGTTTTCCAATCGAGCGCGGGGCCTTCGGTGGCGACTTCGGCCAGCGTGTCGTCGACGAGACGGTGCACGACCTCGCGCGCGCCGTCGATGCCGTGTTCGACGAATGTCGCGCCGATCAGCGATTCGACGATGTCGCACAGGATGGAGCTTTTCGAGGCACCTCCCTGCGCCGCCTCGCCGCGGCCGAGAAGGATGTACGGTTCGACGTGCAGTTTGGTGCGCGCGATGGCGCTCAGCGCCTCCTCGCTCACCGCCTTGGCGCGCATCTTCGCCAACTGGCCTTCGGTCATGTCCGGGTGGACGCGGAAGAGGGTCTCGGTGGCGACGAGTTCGAGCACGGCGTCGCCGAGGAATTCGAGACGTTCGTAATGCTTGACTCCGGGGTGCTCGTGCGCGAAGGAACGGTGGGTGAGCGCCTGGACGAGCAGGTCCGGGCTGATCGTGGTGCCGAGCCGGTTCAGCAGTTCGGCGGCGGCGTCGGATGTCGGTCCCGTGATGCGCACCGCGTGGGCGGTGCCGTCCGCGCCCGTCCGCTCCTGCTCGTGTGCGTCATGCTGGTCGTGGGTGGTTTCGGTCAATCTCATGCTCCTGAACTTATGCGAAAGCCCCGCCACCCGTCGATGGCAGGGCTTCCCTCATGTCGATGTCGATCGGCTACCGCGTGATCACTTGGCGTGACCGGAGCGGATGGCCTCACGGTAGATGCGGCCGCGGAAGGAACCGCAGCTCGGGCAGGCCACGTGCGGCAGGGCCGGCTCGCCGCAGTTCGGGCAAGTCACGGTCGCCGTAGCGGTCGCCTTCCAGTTCGCGCGACGCGAGTGCGTGTTGGCGCGCGAGGTCTTGTACTTAGGCAGTGCCATTTCAGTATCCTCTGTTTCGTTCGAACATGTGAGCTTAAGCGTTCAGAAGTGTAACGCGGCGTCTGTACAAAGACCGACGGCGACACGCTCGGCGTTTGCCGATGCAGGTTGGCCGCCGCCGAGCGTGCCGGGTGCGGCTACTCGCCGCGTTCCTCGGCCTCCAGCTGCGCCTTGAGGTCGGCGAGTCCGGCGAAACGCAGATCGGTGGTCTCGTGATGGTGGTCCGGATGCTCGTTGAGGTCCACTCCGCACTGCGGGCACAGGCCGAGGCAGTCCTCGCGGCACAGCGGCTGGAGGGGCAGGCGCTCGACCAGCGTGTCGCGCAGCAGCGCCTCCAGGTCGGCGAACGCGCCCCCGGAGGACAGGGGGTAGATGTCCTCAGACTCCTCTTCGCCGGCGATCACCTCGACCTCGCCCTTGCCGTGTCCGTCGCGGTTCTTGCCGTCGTCGGGCTCGTAGGGGAAGAACGCGGTGACGTCCACGCCCCAGTCGCGTGCGATGGGCTTGAGGCAGCGGGTGCATTCGGCGTGCACCGGGGCGGTCACGCGCGCGGTGAGGATCAGTCCGTCGACGATCGAGTCGAAGGAGCCGCGCACATGCACCGGCGCGCCTTCGTCGACGCCGATGACCGCGTCGCCGATGCCTTCCGGTGCGGGGAAATCGGCGTCGAGCGGTTTGGATTGGCCGGGGCGCGCCGCGATCTGCGCGACGGACACCGCCCAGGGGGAATCTTCGGGACGGGCCATGATGTGGTCTTCCTTTCGTTGATGCTTGATGCTGTGGTTGCGCCGGGCGTCAGCATACATGCGCCGGCGCGTTCCGATGTCGTCCGGGTTCCGCGCGTCCGCCTGCGTGCGGTCTCAGCGGGATTCCGGATAGTCGCTCACTTCGAGCTTGGGCAGGTCTCGCCCCGCGGACTTGCGCCGCTCGTAGAGCACGTCGAGTCCGGCGTCCACGTCGCCGCTCATCTTCGTGAGCTGTGCGCGCAACGTCTCCATCACCTTCGTTGAATAATCGTCCGCGCCGCGCGTGAGGCGGTCGGCCTTCGTCTGGGCGGTGTCGAGGATCGTGCGCGCCTTCTGCCGGGCGATTTCGGTGACGTTTTCCTGCCCGGCGAGGAACTGGGCCTGCTCGTTCGCCTCCTTGACGATGTCGGCGGCGCGGCTTTGTGCGGAGGCGACGATGGCGTTGGCCTGGGTCTGCGCGCCTTCCAGCCGGCGTTCGGCCTCGCGCATGAGCGCCGAGGCGCGTTCGAGCTGCACGGGGAGCATCTTCTTGAGCTCGTTGAGCTCGTCGCCGAACCGGGCTCGGTCGATCTTCACCTGATCGGGGAAGAAGATGCCGCCCTTCGCCTCCTCGAGCGTGGCCTCCAGACGGTCGATGATGTCGTAGACCGTGGTGAACTCGTCACGGCTCTGGTCGAGGTCGTCGTCCTCGTCGCTCTCACGCAGATCCGGCAACGGGAACGGCGACTTGAGCACACGTTCGTCGTCGGAGTCGTGCCGGCCGTCTTCTGCGGCGGCGTCCTGTGCGGCGGTGACGGTCTGTGCGGGCGCGGTGGGGGAGAGGGCCGGCGGGTCCGTCGGCCCCCCGGGTCCTTCCGTGTCCGTGGGCGCGGCCGGTTCCGCGTCCTGAACGACCGGTGCGGGCGGCGCCACCATCGGTTCGAACGTCACCGGCGACGCCGGCGCGTCCGCCGCGTCGCCGGTCGACTGCGGTCGCGCGCCGCCTTCCGTCTGCGCGGTGAGGTCCACGTATCCGTCCGGGCGCGCCGCGTCGTCCTGCGGGCGTCCGTCCTGTGCTGCATCGGTCATGATGCGTTCCTTTCCTACGCGTTCGCGCGCGTATCGCGTGCGGAGGCCTCCCGTGCCAGCGCCTCGGTGAGCATCGGCACCACGCAGTCGGGCACCATGCCGGTCACGTCGCCGCCATGGCGGGCCACGTCCTTGACGATGGAGCTGGATATGTGTTCGAGCACCGGGTCGGCGGGCAGGAACAGCGTCTCCACGTCGCCGATCTTGCGGTTCACCAGAGCCATGCCCAGTTCCGCCTCGTAGTCGCCGTTCTGGCGCAGCCCCTTGACGATGACGGAGGCTCCCACTTCACGACAATAGTCGGTGATGAGCCCGTCGGTCGAGGCGACGACGACGTTCGTGCAGCCGTCCTTGGCGAGGGCGCGTCGAATCACATCGACGCGGGTGTGCGCGGGGAACATCGGCGTCTTCGCCGCGTTCACCGCCACCACCACATGCACTTGCTCGAAGAAGCGCGCGCTGCGTTCGATTACATCAAGATGTCCGGCGGTCACTGGGTCGTAGGAGCCGGGGCACACTGCTATGGTCATGGGTCACTAGCCTACCGCGTCGTCGCGTCGTCGCCGGTCGAGGCCGCCTCGTTGCCACGTCGCTATGATGGTGGTCGGTAGCACAGGTCGCAGGATTTCGAGTTGCAAGGAGGTCGTCATGAAGGAACGTGACGCGTCTGTCGTGTTTGGTTTCCGTCCTGTCGAAGGAGAGGCGGCGGCGTCGGCCGCGTGGATGGACGCGGACACGTCGTCCCCGCTGTCCGATCCGGACGCGCAGACCGGCACCGCGGTGCTGGAACGTCCGGAGGAGAAGGAGGAGACGCGTCGCGCGGACGACGGCGACGCCGACCGGTTCGCGCACTACGTCTCGCGCGACCGCATCGCCGAATCGCAGATGACCGGGCGTCCGGTGGTCGCGCTGTGCGGCAAGGTGTGGGTGCCGAAGCACGATCCGTCCAAGTACCCGGTGTGCCCGGACTGCAAGCGCATCTACGACGAGATGCGCGGCTGGTGATGTGTCTCGTCTCCCACGGCTGTCGTCTCTTGGCGCGGTTTTCGTGCGCGTTCCGGCCGGAACGCGCACGAAAACCGCGCCAAGAAAGTAAGACGACCGTCAGCGCTGGGAGATTTCGTCGATTCTGGTGAGTTCCTCCGCGCTGAACGTGGTGTTCTTCAGCGCGCCGATGTTGTCGAGGATCTGCTGCGGCTTGGAGGCGCCGGCGAGCACGGAGGTGACGACGCCGTCGTGCAGCAGCCAGGCGAGGCTCATCTCGGCGAGCGTCTGTCCGCGTGCGATGGCGATGTCGTTGAGCTCGCGGATCTGCTGGAGGCGCTCGGGCGTGAGCGCGGAATCCTTGAGGAAGCGCGGATCGAGGGCGATGCGGCTGTCCGAAGGCACGCCGTCGAGATAACGGTTCGTCAGCAGTCCCTGCGCGAGTGGCGAGAAGGTGATGATGCCCTTGCCGAGGCGTTTGGCCGTCTCCTTGAGCCCGTTGCGTTCGATGGTGCGGTCGAAGATGTTGTAGCGGTTCTGGTTGATGATGAACGGCACGTGCAGCTCGTCGAGGATCGCGGTCGCGCGCTCCAGGGTCGGCCCGTCGTAGTTGGACAGACCCACGTACAGCGCCTTGCCGGACTGGACTGCCGTGGCCAATGCGCCCATCGTCTCCTCGAGCGGGGTCTCCGGGTCCGGGCGGTGATGGTAGAAGATGTCCACGTAGTCGAGGCCGAGGCGTTCCAGCGACTGGTCGAGCGAGGCGAGCAGGTACTTGCGCGAGCCGTGGTCGCCGTACGGGCCCGTCCACATCTCGTAGCCGGCCTTGGTGGAGACGACGAGCTCGTCGCGGTACGCCTTGAAGTAGCGGTTGATGAGACGCCCGCAATTGCGTTCAGCCTCGCCGGGCTCCGGCCCGTAGTTGTTGGCGAGGTCGAAATGCGTGATGCCGTGGTCGAAGGCGGTGAACACGAGCGCGCGCATGTGCTCGAACGGCGTTAGGATACCGAAGTTGTGCCAGAAGCCGAGCGAGACGGCCGGCAGTTTGAGGCCGGATTCGCCGCAGCGGTTGTAGGTCATCGCGTCGTAGCGGCCTGCGGCCGGCGTGTAGGTGGTGGTGGGTTCGAGCATCGGTTGTCCTCCGGTTCGATGGGGCTGTTGTCTGGTAACGTGACCATCGTCGCAATTCAAGTGGGCTTGAACTCAAGCCGCGGCGGCCGTGGCGTGTCGTGCGGCGGCCGTGGGAATCGGGAACGACGGATGGAAGGTGACGGTGGAACCATGGCGGCATACACGATTCGCGAGGTGGCGGCCCGATTCCATATGCAGACCTCCACGCTGAGGTACTACGAGGATCAGGGGCTGCTCACCGATGTGGGGCGCGACACGGCCGGCCGGCGCGTGTACGAGGAACGCCACATCAACCGGCTGCGCGCGATCTGCTGCTTCAAGAACGCGGGCATGACCATCGACGATCTCAAGAAGTTCTTCACATACGAGCGGGACGAGCCGGCACACATCGACGAGATCCTCGACCTGCTCGAATCGAGGCGCGAGTCACTCGACGAGCAGCGGCGCGCGCTCGATGAGGCCGCGATGCATGTGCAGCGCAAGCTCCACTATTACGGCGATATCAAGCGCGCGCTCGACGCGGGTGAGTCCCTGCCTGAATGGAAGGACTACAAGACCCGCGTCTATGCCATCGAATGCTGAACCGGTGTCACAGAACGGTGATTTCCGTAGGCCGAACCGTGAAACGGGCAGTCCGGTGGGCTGCCCGTAGGTGAGGTGAGCGGCGGCAGCCGCGAAGGATTCCTTCGGAAATCACAGAACGGTGATTTCCGAAGGCCGAACCGTGAGGCGGGCAGCCCGGTGGGCTGCCCGTAGGTGAGGTGAGCGGCGGCAGCCGCGAAGGATTCCTACGGAAATCACAGAACGGTGATTTCCGTAGGAATCACTGGGTCGCCCTTCATCAGGCTCTGCGCCGCGATCGGCAGCTCGGCCAGTGCCTTGGCGCGGTAGTCGTGCGCGCGCATGATCGCGTCATGACCCTGCCACTGGTGGTCGATCTCGCCATGGTCCACGAAGTCGACCATCAGATCCTTCCACCCCTCGTCGGGGCGGAACGCGGCGAGCTTGTCCTCGGAGCCCGAGACCACGTGCTCGACGTCCGCCAGACCGTATTCGTACGAACGGTAGGCGACCTTGCGGCCCGGCACGGTGGCCTTGTCCTTCGACTTCTTCATGACCGGCGTCATCGCTCCGTCTGCGCCCTCGCGCTCGGTGAGCTTGTACACCATCGCGCATGTGGGCGCGCCCGAACCGGTGACGAGCATCGTACCCACGCCGTACGAGTCGACCGGCGCGGTCTGCAGCGCGGCGAGCGCATACTCGTCGAGATCGTTGGTGACGGTGATCTTCGTGTTCGTCGCGCCCAACGCGTCCAGCTGGTTGCGCACGCGCTGCGCCATGAGCGCGAGGTCGCCGGAGTCGATGCGCACGCCGCCGAGCTGCGGGCCGGCGACCTCGACGGCGGTCTTCACGGCCTCCTCGATGTTGTACGTGTCGACGAGCAGTGTGGTGTTCTTGCCGAGTGCGGCGATCTGCGATTCGAACGCCTGGCGCTCGCTGTCGTGCACGAGCGTGAAGCAGTGCGCGGCGGTGCCGATGGCCTTGAGACCGTACATCTGCGCGGCGAGCAGGTTCGCGGTGCCTTGGAAGCCGCCGACCACGGAGGCGCGCGCGGCGGCCACGGCCGCCCATTCGTTCGTGCGGCGCCCGCCCATGTCCATGCAGGGGCGGTCCTTCGCGGCGGAGGCCATGCGGGAGGCGGCCGAGGCGACCGCCGAATCGTAGTTGAGGACGGACAGGATCAGCGTCTCGAGCAGCGTGCACTCGCCGAACGTGCCCTCGACTTCGAGGATGGGGGAGTTCGGGAAGAACATCTCGCCTTCGCGGTAGCCCTTGATCGTGCCGGAGAAGCGGAAGTTCTCCAGCCATGTGATGGTTTCGGGGCTCACCACGTGGCGGTCGGCGAGGAAGCGCAGGTCCGCGTCGTCCAGGTGGAAGCGTTCGAGCGCGTCGAGGATGCGCCCGGTTCCCGCGACCACGCCGTAGCGCCGTCCCTGCGGCAGGTGCCGGGTGAACACCTCGAACACGCATTTGCGGTTCGCGGTGCCGTCCTTGAGGCACGCGTCCAGCATCGTGTACTCGTACATGTCGGTCATCAGCGCCGGCGAATAATCCATGATCGCTCCCTTGGCCTGTGGGCATCGTCCGTTTCCTGAGTCGGGTACCAGATTACCCCCTTGCGGATAGACTGGGGAGCATGAGATTCATCGCGGGATTGTGGCGGCTGGCGATCGCCGCCATGTGTTTCGTCGGCACATACGAGGCGTGGAGCCGCCCCGAATTCTGGACGTATTTCACGTTCCAGGCCGGGTTCGCGCTCGGTTTCGTGATGCTGTGGGCCGGTGCGGCCTCGATCCTCAAAGGCGTGGAGCCGCCCGCGTGGCTCAAGGGATGCGTGACGTTGTACGCCGTCGTCACCGCCGTGGTCGCGTTCGTGGCCATGCCGCCGGACGATCCTGCGTATGTGCCGCAGGTGCTCGGTCTGATGACGAACACGTGGCTGCACCGCATCGCCCCCATCATGGCCGTCGTCGACTTCGTGCTCTTCGACGCCCATCGCCGGTTCCAATGGCACTACATGTTCTCGTGGCTCATCTACTTCCCCGTCTACCTCGCGTTCGTGCTCGTGCGCGCCGCACTGTTCCCCACGGCCGGTCCCGCAGCGGGCGGCAGCCCGTACCCGTATGCGTTCATCGACCTGAATGCGCTCGGCTGGGCGCAGTTCGGCGTCAACTGCGGCAAGCTCGCCATCGGCTTCCTCGTACTCAGTCTCATCGTGTTCGTCATCGACCGCATCCTGCCGTCCAAGCCGCTGCTCGGCTGAAGTGCGGGTATCCCGGCGCGGTCGGGGCGCGTGGAGTAGGCTGTGTGCCATGGTTGAAATCACAGACATGCCGTCCGATCGCCCCATCATCCGCCAGGACGGCCGCAAGGTCGACGAATTGCGCCCCGTGCGCATCACCCGCCATTTCACCGACGCTCCGGAAGGCTCCGTGCTCATCGAATGCGGCAACACGCGCGTCATGTGCACCGCGACGTTCACGCCGGGCGTGCCGCGCTGGCGCAAGGATTCCGGGCTCGGCTGGGTCACCGCCGAATACGCGATGCTGCCGCGCGCCACGAAGGAGCGTACCGACCGCGAATCCGTCAAGGGGAAGATCGGCGGGCGCACGCATGAGATCAGCCGTCTGATCGGCCGCTGTCTCAGGGGTGTCATCGACATGAAGGCGCTCGGCGAGAACCAGATCCAACTCGACTGCGACGTGCTCCAGGCCGATGGCGGCACGCGCACCGCCTCCGTGACCGGCGCGTACGTCGCGCTCGTCGACGCGCTGGACTGGGCGGAGCGCAACGGGCACATCAAGTCCGCCGACAAGGCCATCAAGGACGTCGTCTCCGCGGTGTCCGTGGGCGTGATCGACGGCACGCCGATGCTTGACCTGCCGTACGTCGAGGACAGCCAGGCCATGACCGACATGAACGTGGCGATGACCGGCCGCGGCGAGTTCATCGAACTGCAGGGCACCGCCGAACACCGCCCGTTCACGCGCGCCGAACTCGGCACGCTGCTCGACCTCGCCGAAAAGGGCAACAAGGAGCTGCAGGCCGCCCAGCGCGCCGCGCTCGCGCTCGACTGAACCGCACGCGCGACCGTGCGCGACCGCACATGGCCGCGGATGACCGCGCCGCACCTGACCGCACAACCGCACCTGCGCCGTGCATGACCGCCCGGCGATCATGGCGCATCCAGGAACGCATATAGGGCATATGTGAAAGGGAACCCGATGAAACTCGTCGTCGCCACACACAACGAAGGCAAACTGGTGGAGATTCGCCGCATCCTCGAAGAGGATCTCGGCGCGGACGCCGCCTTGGTCGAACTCGTCTCTGCCGGCGCGCTGCACCTGCCGGACCCGGTCGAGACGGGCGTCACCTTCCAGGAGAACGCCCTGCTCAAGGCGCGTGACGTCGCCCGACGCACCGGTCTGCCCGCCATCGCCGACGATTCCGGACTCATCGTCGACGTGATGGGCGCCGCGCCCGGCATCCTCTCCGCGCGGTGGGCCGGCGCGCACGGGCATGACAAGGCGAACAATGCGCTGCTGCTCGCCCAGATCGAGGACATTCCGGACGACAGGCGCACGGCGCGATTCCGTTGCGCCGCCGCGCTCGTCGTGCCCGGCGACGAGGTCGACGCGACGGGCGGCAGCGCGGTGGCCGCAGGCGGTGCCGCGGCGCTCGCCGCACAGCACGCGATCGTCTCCGAGACGGTCGAGGTGGGGGAGATGCCCGGGCGGATCATCCGCAAGGAGCGCGGCGAACACGGATTCGGCTACGATCCGATCTTCGTGCCGGACGACCAGCCCGGCCGCTCCAGCGAGGAGCCCGGTCATGAGGGCGAGCCGTTGACCAGCGCCGAGATGACGCCGGCGGAGAAGAACGCGATCTCCCATCGCGGCAAGGCGCTCAAGGCGCTCGTGCCGGCGCTCGAGGCGTTGCTGGAGCGTTGACGGACCGTGCCGGACGGTCGGATCGGAGGCGTCCGGCACGCAATGACACGCCGGTTTGCTTTTTGCGCGACGCGCCCTATACTTTTTCTCTTGTGCATGGGTAGCGTACGCTTCCCAAGCGCAAAGCCACTTTAGCTCAGTCGGTAGAGCGGCTCACTCGTAATGAGCAGGTCGTCAGTTCGATTCTGACAAGTGGCTCCAGCACCCGGATTCGGTTCGCCGAGTCCGGGTTTTTCATTCTCCCCGGCCACTGATACATTGTCTTCTTGCGCGCGAGTGGCGTAATGGTAGCCGCGCAGGATTTAGGTTCCTGTGTCTTCGGACGTGTGGGTTCGAGTCCCATCTCGCGCACATGACCCCGGGCCCCGTCCAATCCGGGACCTCATCCGGTGCCGCGTGATGCTCGGGGCAGGAGGGAAGATCATGACGGCGATACTCGGCCCGGCCTCGCTGCTGCTCATCATTCTGGCTGGATACCTGTTCAAACGGTTCGGCCTGTTCGGTGCGAAGGACTACCGTGTCATCCAGACGGCGGAGTTCAACGTGGTGCTGCCGGGGGCGATCATCTATTCGTTCGCCACGAACCCGCATGACGTGAGCTACCTGTGGCTCAGCGTGTTCGGGTTCTTCTGTGCGCTCATCCCGCCCGTCCTGATCTTCCTGACCACGCGCCGGCGCGGCGTGGCCGACCGCGCGTTCCTCATGCTCAACGGCGCGGGATTCAATCTCGGCTGCTTCTGCTTCCCCGTCGTCACCGCGTTCTGGGGGCCGGGCGCGGTGGTGCCCGCCGCGATGTTCGACATCGGCAACTGCGTGATGGTCGCCGCCGGCACGAACGTGATGACCCAGCAGCTGCTGCACATCCGGCCCGGCAAGACGCTCGCCGAGCAGCATGCGGGCGCCGCGCCCACGCTGCCGTATGAGCGGCCGAAGGATCGGGACGCCAGGCGTCTGGCGCGTCGCGCGTTCGCCAAGAACATCCTCAGAAGCTTCTTCGGCTCCGTGCCGTTCGACACGTACATGCTCATGGTCGTGCTCATGTTCGCGGACATCCGCATTCCCGATTGGATCGCTACCGTCATGCAGCCGCTGAGCGGGGCGAACGCGTTCTGCTCGATGTTCATGGTCGGCATGCTCATGGACCTGCCGCGCGACCGGCATGACGTCAAGGAGGTGCTGGCGGTGCTCGCATGGCGTCTGCCGTTCGCGCTGGCGTTCGCCGCGTTCGCCTGGTTCGTGCTGCCGTTCTCCGCCGAGATCCGTGCGGTCGCCGTGATCGCCGTGCTCGCCCCGATCGCGATCTTCTCCACCCTGTTCACCGACAAGGTGCTGGGCAACGCGAAGCTCGCCGGGTTCTCGCTGGCGATCACCGCCATCATCTCCCTGGTCATGATGGCCGTCGCCCATGCACTGATGGGCGTGGCATGAGAATGGTGCGGGCGGGCCGCGCCGGCGCTTGACCCCGTCCGTTCACCGCTACGTTGCCGTAGCGTAGCCGCGTGTTCTTTTTGTGTTATTGTGTCCGCTTTTGTGAGTATTCTGTTTCGTGATACGGAACGGCGGACGATCCGGGGAAGCAACGGGTCGCGAGTCGCTTCCATCAATGATGAAAGGAATGGAATCCTATGGCCATCAATCCTCCCATTGACGCCACCACCACCCCGGCGTGGGTCGCTCTGCAGAAGCACTACGACGAGCTTCAGGCCGAGGGCATCAGCCTCAAGAAGTGGTTCGCCGAAGACGCCGACCGCGTCAAGGAGCTCAGCTTCGATGCCGGCGACCTGCACTTCGACCTCTCCAAGAACCTCATCAAGCCGGAGACCCTCCAGCTGTTCGTCCACCTGGCCCGCGAGGTCAAGCTCGACGAGCGCATCAAGGCCATGTACACCGGCGTGCACATCAACAACACCGAGGACCGCGCCGTGCTGCACACCGCGCTGCGCCGCCCGGTCGAGGACGAGGGCAAGTACATCGTCGACGGCCAGGACACCGTCAAGGACGTGCGCGAGACCCTCGACAAGATCTACGCCTTCGCCGACGAGGTCCGCTCCGGCAAGTGGACCGGCGTGACCGGCCGCAAGATCGAGACCGTCGTCAACATCGGCATCGGCGGCTCCGACCTGGGTCCCGTCATGGCGTACGAAGCCCTCAAGCCCTACGCGGACGCCGGCATCTCCGCCCGCTACATCTCCAACATCGACCCGAACGACCTGGCCGAGAAGACCAAGGGCCTCGACCCGGAGACCACCCTGTTCATCATCGTCTCCAAGACCTTCACCACTCTCGAGACCCTCACCAACGCCCGCGAGGCCCGCACCTGGCTGCTCGAGGAGCTCGTCGCCAACGGCGCCATCTCCGACGACGACGAGGCCCAGAAGGCCGAAGCCATCAAGAAGCACTTCGTCGCCGTCTCCACCAACCTGGAGAAGGTCGAGGAGTTCGGCATCGACCCGGCCAACGCGTTCGGCTTCTGGAACTGGGTCGGCGGCCGCTACTCCGTCGACTCCGCCGTCGGCACCTCCCTGGCCGTCGTCTTCGGCCCGGCCCGCTTCGAGGAGTTCCTGCACGGCTTCCACGAGATCGACGAGTACTTCGCCAACACGCCGTTCGAGAAGAACGTCGTCGTGCTGCTCGGCATGCTCAACGTCTGGTACCGCAACTTCTTCAAGGCCGCCTCGCACGCCGTGCTGCCGTACGACCAGTACCTGCACCGCTTCCCGGCCTACCTGCAGCAGCTCACCATGGAGTCCAACGGCAAGTCCGTGCGCTGGGACGGCACCCCCGTCACCACCGAGACCGGCGAGATCTTCTGGGGCGAGCCCGGCACCAACGGCCAGCACGCCTTCTACCAGCTGATCCACCAGGGCACCCAGCTCATCCCGGCCGACTTCATCGCGTTCGTCAACACGCCGAACCCGACCAAGGACGGCGACCAGGACGTGCACGAGCTGTTCCTCGGCAACTACTTCGCCCAGACCAAGGCCCTCGCGTTCGGCAAGACCGCCGACGAGGTCCGCGCCGAGGGCACCCCGGAGGAGATCGTCCCCGCCCGCGTGTTCACCGGCAACCGCCCGACCACCTCCATCTTCGGCGTGGCCCTGACCCCGTTCGCGCTCGGCGAGCTCATCGCCCTGTACGAGCACATCACCTTCGTCGAGGGCACCGTGTGGGGCCTCGACTCCTACGACCAGTGGGGCGTCGAGCTCGGCAAGCAGCTGGCCAAGCAGATCACGCCGGCCATCTCCAAGGACGACGACGCGCTCGCCGCCCAGGACGCCTCGACCAAGTCGCTGATCGAGTTCTACCGTAAGAACCGCGAGTTCTGATCGGCCGTGACGCTCCGTAATCGCGGAGCGGTCACCATCGATGCCCGGCATCCCGGCGATGCCGGGCATCGTTCGTCAGGGCCGTCGGGCTTGCAAGGAGGGAATGGATATGGGCAAACGCGGTCCGCGCAAGGGGCGCGGCAATGACAGGCGCGTCTCCGCGACGCGCGACGAGGCCCGCCGCCCGGTGCGCGGCGACGCGCGCGGCGGCTCCGGCCGCGGCGACGCGCGCAATGGGCGTCCCGGGTTCGGCATGACCGTGCACGGCGAGTTCACCGTCGTCGTCACGCAGCTCGTCGCCTACGCGCTGTTCTTCGGCATCGTGTACACGTTGGGTGTGCTCACGCCCGGCGGCATCATCGGTTCCGGCATGCTCGCCATGTCGGCCACGATGCTGATGATCGTCGGCTGGCCGTTCGGCGGCACCGAGAAACAGGGTGTGTTCGGCCGCATCATGGTGGCCGTCACGTTCGTGGTCTCCGCCATCGTCGTGCTGCCGAGCGAGTTCTACACCGACGTGACCTACCTGCGGTGGGCCGCGTATCTCGCCGTGGCCGCATTGCTCGTCGTCGCGGCGTCGTTCCTGTGGGCCAACACGAGGCACCGCGGGCAGTCCGAATCCGAGAACGATCCCGGCACCGTGGTGCGCATCGGCATCGAATCGGGATGGACCGTGCTGTGCGGATCGTGCTGGATCTTCCTGCCCGCCATGTACGCGGACATGGCCAAGCCCGAGGCCGCCTCGGCCGTGGGCTGGACCGTGTTCCTCGTATTGGTCGTGGCCGCCGTCGTGCTGCTGCGCGTCTCCACCAGGCAGTGGAACGCGCTGGAGCATCCGGCCGCCTACGCGTGGCTCGGCATGGGCATGGTTCCGGTCATGCGATTCGGCCTGCTCGTGTTCCTCGCCGCCTGCGCCACGCACTGGCTCATGTGAGGATTACGTGCGGATGGGGGCTACGGGGCATGACGTCCCCGTAGCCCCCATCCTGTCTCATGACGGTCAGCGGTTCACAGCGTCTTACACCGGCTCACACCGGCTTACACCACTTGGAACAGCAGGCATTTGAGATAGTCGGTCTCCGGCACTCCCCAGACGATCGGATGGTCCGGGGCCTGCTGGCGCTCCTCGATCTGGCGCAGATGCACGCCGGCATCCTGCGCCGCCTCGGCGAGCATGCGCTTGAACCGGTCATGATCCATGAAATGCGAGCAGGAGCAGGTCGCCAGATAGCCGCCGCGCGGCAGGATGCGCATCGCCCGGTAGTTGATCTCGCGGTAGCCCCGCGCGGCCGCGGTGATGGTGCGGCGGCTCTTGGTGAACGCCGGCGGGTCGAGGATGATGAAGTCGAAGCGTTCGGGGTTGCGCGTGCGTTCCAGCTCGGGCAGCAGGTCGAAGATGTTCGCGACGGTGAAATCCATGCGGCTCTCGACGTCCGGTCCGTTCAAGCGCGCGTTCTCCCTCGCCATGTCGATGGCGGTTTCGGACACGTCGACCGCGCGCACGAACTCCGCTCCGCCAAGCGCCGCATTGAGCGCGAAGGAACCGGTGTGCGTGCAGCAGTCGAGCACGCGCCTGCCGTTCGCCAGACGGGCCACGGCGCGGCGGTTGTATTTCTGGTCGAGGAAGAAACCCGTCTTCTGGCCGTTCGCGAAGTCGACGTGATAGCGCACACCGTTCTCGACGATGTCGGTGACGGTCGGGCCCGCGTCGGAGGCGCCGTCCGCGATGCCGTCCCGTGATCGCGCCGTCCACCAGCCGGTCGTCTGCTCCAATCCCTCCAGCGCGCGCGTGGCCACGTCGTTGCGCTCGTAGATGCCGCGCAACGCGATCCCATCCTCGGCGAACACGTCGAGCAATGCCCGGAAGACCACGGGCTTGAGCCGTTCCATGCCCGCCGATAGGGTCTGCGTGACGAGCACGTCGTCGAACCGGTCGACGATCAACCCGGGGAAATCGTCCGCTTCGGAGAAGATCACGCGGCAGGCCCGCGCATCGTCCCCCATCACGGTCCTGCGGTAGTCCCACGCCCAACGCGCCTTGCGCTTCCAGAACTCGGGGGAGAAGTCGTCGTTGGCGTTGCGCGTCACCAGACGCACGCGGATGCGGCTGTGGCGGGACAGCAGGCCGGTGCCGAGATAGGCGCCCTTGAGACTTACCACATCCACGATCGAGCCGTCGGGCAGGGTTTCGAGCGGAATGATCTCGCCTTCGGTCCGCGGCGCGTTGAGCAGCTCCTTGCGAAGGCGGCGCTCGTGGAAATCGCCGGCGCCGCGACGCGCCCGCAGGGGCCGCACGTCTTCCGTCGGATGGTCGGGACCGGACGTGTGTTCATGGTCGGGCGCGTTTTCGGGCGAGGGCCCGGCAGCCGGCGAATCCCATGCTCCGGGTTTGAGCGAGCCGTTGTTGTCCCACGATTCGCCGGAGGGCAGCTCGAACCGTCTCACCTCGCCCTCGTACACCCACGGATGCCCTGTCTCGATCGCATGGGCGCCCTTCGCGGTGACCACTGCGCGTGGATACGTTCTGTTCGTCTTCATATCGTGCTGTCCTGTCTGTATATGAGCCCCGTCGACGCCCGGCCCGTGGCGGCCGGCGATTCCCGTCAGTGCGTGAGCACGGGGATGCGGGTGCCGGGGGAGAGCGGGCCGGACGGCAGGAACCCGGAGGCGGGGATCCGCATCAGACCGCGGTCGCGCGTGCCCATCGGATAGTCGGCGTACGCGCAGATGCGATGCTGGCCGTATCCGACGCGGTAGCGGGTCGACGCCGTTCCGTCGACCGCCGTGGCCTCGACGCTCGGGTCGCCGTAGCCGAACCACATCTCCAGGAACGTGCGCTCGCGGATCGAAGGGACGTCGAATTCCAGTTCGGGCGACGTCTCGGGCTGGCGTTCCAACCGGTCCGACACCCGATTCATCTGCCTGCGGACCGCGTTCCAGTCCATCCTGTCCCATTCGAGGCGGTTGTACTCCTCGTGGCGGCTCGGCCAGAAGTCGTCGTCGAACGCGCCTTCGTAGGGTTCGCTCGCCTGTGGAAACTCAAGTCGCCCGAGAGGGACCGCCCTCCACGTCGCATTCGAACCGATCTCGTTGTTGGCCGTCAAGGAAAACGCGCCCATGATCACCCTCCACCACCCTGATGCCGTTACGATCGCGTCACGCTCAGTTACGTGCCGCGACGCGCCGCCCCTCGGCGGCGGATGCCCACCATTGGTTCGATATGCGAATGGTATGAGTTCACTATATGGACCAATGAATGCCGCACACCGATGATAGGAACGACCCGCCCGTCCGGCCGCCCCCGTCCGGCTCGTGGAAGGGTCCTGTCCGGCTCGTGGAGGAGGGGCGTCCGGCTCGCGAACCTGCGCGCGTGCGAGGTGTCCGCGAGGAGCCGTACAATGTTCGATTGCTGTGTCGTGGCGGGGGTCGCCGCATAAACCCCCGTCGCACGAAGGTCCAGCCGGGCGCCGCAAGGCGTGTCTCCGGCGGATCGGCACCCCTCGCGGGCGGACCCGTGGGGAAAGACATCGGTGCATGCGCCACGCCGGGCGGACAGTCCGGGCCATACAGGCCGTGCATGCGCCCCGACCGGTGGCCGATATGCGGCGGCACCTAAGGAACAATCATGGTCAACGCCATCGAGGCTTTCGACGCCAAGCACATGAAGCCCGCCGAGGAGATCCCGGCCTTCCGTCCCGGTGACACGGTCGACGTGAACGTCAAGATCAAGGAAGGCAACAACTCCCGTATCCAGACCTTCACCGGCGTGGTCATCGCCCGTCAGGGTTCCGGCGTGCGCGAGACCTTCGTGGTCCGCAAGATCAGCTTCGGCACCGGCGTGGAGCGTCGCTTCC
This sequence comes from Bifidobacterium aesculapii, assembly GCF_001417815.1. Taxonomy (GTDB): domain Bacteria; phylum Actinomycetota; class Actinomycetes; order Actinomycetales; family Bifidobacteriaceae; genus Bifidobacterium; species Bifidobacterium aesculapii. Next base: position 5,759 of record NZ_BCFK01000050.1, on the reverse strand, counting down.
CGCTGCACTCCCCGTCCATCGACTCCATCAAGGTCGTGCGTCTGGGCCGCGTCCGTCGCGCCAAGCTCTACTACCTGCGCGCCCTGCGCGGCAAGGCCGCTCGTATCGTCGAGCGTCGCGCCAAGTGAGCCGATAGCGCACATCGCGCGTGAACGACGGCCCGGAACCCGTACGCGGTTCCGGGCCGTTTCGCATCTGGGCACGCACGCGGCTAAGATGGGCGGAGTTTTCGCGACAGGAGGGGCCATGCCATACGACAATGACGAGCGCGACCGCCACACGTTCCAACTGGCCGAGCAGGGCGTCGGCGTGACCGCCGCACCGTCGGGCGGCGACCTGCCCGAGTCCGGGTCCGCGGCCCGGAACCGCGGCACACGGCGGGAACTCGACGATGAACGGTTCTCCTGGAAGGACACGCTCATCTGGTGCGGCATCCCGATCCTCATCGTGATCCTCGTGCGCGTCTTCCTCATCGGCACCTACGTGATCCCCTCCCGCTCGATGGAAAGCACCATCGAACCCGGCGACCGCGTCGTCACCCTCAAGATCGCACCCAAGGCGTTCGGACTCAAACGCGGCGACGTCGTCGTCTTCCACGATCCGGCGAACTGGCTCTCCAACGAACAATCCACGTCGCCGCTTCCCGGCGACTACCTCATCAAACGCGTCATCGGCCTGCCCGGCGACACCGTCGCATGCGAGGGCGCGGGCCAGCCGATCAAGGTCAACGGCGTCGCCGTCACCGAAACCGCATACCTCAAGAACGGCGTGCAGCCGAGCGCGTTCCCGTTCAGCGTGACCGTCACCGAAGGCCACGTGTTCGTCATGGGCGACAACCGCGCCAACTCCGCCGACTCCCGCTACCATCAGGACGACGGCGACCACGGTCTCGTCCCGATCTCCGACGTGGTGGGCGTCGGACTGTGCCGCTACTGGCCGCTCAACCGTCTCGGATCGCTCGACGGGCACCACGAGGTCTTCGCCGGCGTGCCGGACGCGCCTACGGGAGCCTGATGATCACCCCCACGCTCGACCTTGAACGGGAGCTCGCCTCCCGCGGCTACGACCTCGTCGCCGGATTCGACGAAGTGGGGCGCGGCGCGCTCGCCGGCCCGGTGATGGTCGGCTGCACGATGCTGCACGCCCATGACCTCGCCTCGCTCGACGTGCCCGACGGCGTCGCCGATTCGAAACTCCTCACCGAACACCGCCGCGAGGCCATCTACGGCGAGCTCGTCGCATGGCCCGCCGCGTGGGCGGTCGGCGAGGCGAGCAACGCCGAAATCGACGAATGGGGCATCAGCCATGCGCTCGGCGTCGCCGCGCTGCGTGCGCTCGCCGAAGCGGAACGGCGTCTGGGAATCGACGCGACCGGCATGCTCGACATGACCGACGTGGCGGGGGAGTCGGATCGCCGTCGCGTGCGCGTCGGTGCGATTCTCGACGGCCCGTACGACTACATCACCAAAACGCTCGACACGTTCGACGCGCCGGACGTGCCGGTGCCGGCGCATGTGACGACCAAGGTCAAGGGCGATCGCTCCTGTGCGAGCGTCGCCGCCGCGGCCGTCATCGCGAAGGTGACGCGAGACCGGCTCATGGAGCGTCTCGCTGAACGGCAGGAATACGCCGCATACGGTTGGGGGAGCAACAAGGGCTACGGCACCGCGGCGCACAAGGCGGCGATCGCCGCTCAGGGGCCCAGCGACCTGCATCGCGTCTCCTGGAAGCTTGTCTGATCCGTAAGGCTCCCGTCGCGCCGCATCGTATCGCATGGCGTCGCGTCGTAGCGCATGGCGTCGCGTCGCATGGCGTCGCGTCGCATGGCGTCGTATTCGTGTCGGGGCGGGGTGCGGACCGGCGCCGTCGCCCGTGCATGCACGCCGATACGGCCATGCTCCGGCCCCGATAATCGTGTGAACGTTCACGTGTCGTCTGGTTTTTCGCGATACACTGCGAGGGACAGTGCAGTGCCGCGCGGAAGGAGAAGTGGTATGGTGTCCGGCCGCAATAGGGCAAACAAACGCCCGTCGATGTTCGAGGTCGCGAAGCTCGCGGGAGTGAGCCATCAGACCGTATCCCGCGTGATCAACAACTCCCCGGACGTCTCCGACGCCACGCGCGCACGCGTCAAGGCGGCGATCCGCGAACTCGGCTACCGTCCGTCGAACTCGGCGCGCGCGCTCGCCTCGAGCCGTTCGCGCACCATCGGACTGATCGCCGGAGGCATCAAGTTCTTCGGTCCCATCTCCACCATCTCCTCCATCGAGTCCATCGCGCGCGGCCACGGGCTGTTCATGAGCGTGATGATGGTGCATGAGGCGTTGTGCACGCAGGCCGAGTTCGACGACCTCGTCGACACGTTCAACGAGCAGAACGTCGACGCGTTCATCTTCCTGACCCCCACCGACGTGATGCTGGACGTCGCCTGCCGGTCGCGCGTCACGCAGCCGCGCGTCATCGTCACCTCGACGCACGGCGGCATCAGCATGCGCGAGGCGCGTTCGCTGCTGCCCGCCGGCGATCTGGAGCGCACGGCGTTCGTCGGCATCGACCAGTGGGGCGCGATGGCCGATGTGATGCGTCTGGTCAAGTCCGCAGGGCACCGCCGCGTGCTCTATCTCGCCGGTCCGCACGACTGGCGCGACGCCGCGACGCGACTGGCCGCGTGGGAGACGCTCTCCGCCGCGGAATCCATCCAGACGCAGGTGATGCGCTGCGGTACGTGGGAGTCGGGCGAGGCGTACGCGAAGATGAACCGCCTCATCGACACCGCCGGCGTGACCGGTGCGCCGCTGCCGACCGTCGTCGTCGCCGCGAACGACGCGCAGTCGGTGGGCGTGGCGCGCGCCCTGCAGGAGCACGGACTGCGCATTCCGCAGGACGTGAGCCTCGTCGGATTCGACGACATGACCGCGATGGACAACATGTTCCCGCCGTTGACGACCGTGCGTCCGGACTTCGAAGGGCTCGGCACCGCCGCGATGCGTGAGGTGCTGCGGCTGCTCGGCGAAGGGCAGGGCGCGGCGCTGCCCAATTCGCAGCACGGCGTCGGTCTGGTTCCCGCCTCGGTGCGTGACCGCATCTCGTTGGGGCCGGTGCCCCGTGTCTGACGGGCGCGTCGCCGGTGGGCATATGCGGTTCGGGGTCATTGCGTGCGGGCCCGCGAGTGCGGCATGGGCCGGTATCAGGCTGTTTGATGACCTGTTATCAAACCGTTATCTTTCGTGGCACGTCGGGCTTGTGGTACGGCCGTCTGGCCGTTACAATGAATACGGAAATTGTGAGCGTTAACGGCCACCCAAGGAAGGGGTGCGGTCAGCGCCCAAGGAACGACGATCGGGCGGTGATGGCCGGCCGGTCAGAAGGAGTCCACAGAATGGCAGCAACGAACACCTCCGAGCAGGTCGCGACGATCGCGGAGAAGATTCGCGCCGGCAAGACCTCGCTGGGCATCGAATTCGGTTCCACGCGCATCAAGGCCGTGCTGATCGACGATGAATACAAGACCATCGCCTCCGGCGACTACGGCTGGGCCTCGCATCTGGAGGACGGCCTGTGGAGCTACTCCAAGGAGGAGATCTGGAAGGGCCTGCAGACGGCCTACGCCTCGATGGCCAACGACGTGAAGACCGCCTACGGCGAGACCCTCACCCACGTCGGCCACATCGGCTTCTCCGCCATGATGCACGGCTACCTCGCCTTCGACAAGGACGGCGAACTGCTCGTGCCGTTCCGCACCTGGCAGAACACCAACACCTCCGAAGCCCACAAGAAGCTCTCCGAGCTGTTCCAGTACAACATCCCCGAGCGCTGGTCCATCGCCCACCTCTACCAGGCCGTGCTCAACAAGGAGGAGCACGTCGGCAAGGTCGCGTACTTCACCACCCTCGCCGGCTACGTCCACTGGAAGCTCACCGGCGAGAAGGTCCTCGGTGTCGGCGACGCCTCCGGCATGTTCCCGATCGACCCGACCACCCACACCTACGAGACCGAATTCATCGAGAAGTTCAACGCGCTGCCCGAAGTCGCCGCCCAGCCGTGGAAGCTCACCGACCTGCTGCCCAAGCCGCTCGTCGCCGGCACCCCCGCCGGCACGCTCACCGAAGAGGGCGCCAAGCTTCTCGACCCGTCCGGCAACCTGCAGCCGGGCATCGTGCTCGCCCCGCCGGAAGGCGACGCCGGCACCGGCATGGTCGCCACCAACTCCGTGCGCGTGCGCACCGGCAACGTCTCCGCCGGCACCTCCATCTTCGCGATGGTCGTCCTCGAGCACAAGCTCAACGCCCTGCATCCGGAGGTCGACCTCGTCACCACCCCGGCCGGCGACCTCGCCGGCATGAGCCACGCCAACAACTTCACCTCCGACCTCAACGCGTGGGTCGGCCTGTTCGGCCAGTTCGCCAAGGCCATCGGCAGCCCGGTCGACGCCGGCATGCTGTACGGCACCCTGTTCCGCGCGGCCATCGCCGACGACGTCGACGCCAACTGCGGCGGTCTGCTCAACTACCCGTTCCGTTCCGGCGAATTCCTCGCCGGACTGCCGGAAGGCCGTCCGCTGTTCGCCCGCAGCCCCGAGGCCAACATGACCCTCGGCAACTTCATGCGCGCGCAGCTCTTCTCCGCGTTCTCCCCGGTCAAGATCGGCATGGACGTCATGACCAAGCAGGAGCACGTGCAGATTGACTCCCTCGTCGGCCACGGCGGCATCTTCACCACCCCGAAGGTGGCCCAGAAGATCCTCGCCGCCGCATTCAACACGCCGATCAAGGTCATGTCCACCGCCGCCGAAGGCGGCGCATGGGGCATGGCCGTGCTCGCCGACTACCTGTGGCACACCGATGAGGAGCACACCAACCTCGCCGACTACCTCGACGGCTGCGTCTTCAAGGACGACCAGTCCACCACCGAGGAGCCCTACGCCGGCGACGTCGTCGGCTTCGAGGAGTTCTTCGGCCGCTTCACCAAGGGCCTGCCCATCGAGCACGCCGCCATCGAGACCATCGACCTCGAAGACAAGTAAGCGGAAACACGGTTTCAACAACGTCCAACCATTGATTGAAAGGATGAAAGCAAATGGCTACTTTGGCTGATTACGGCCCTGAGGTGCGTGCCGAGGTCAAGCAGGTGCGCGAGGTCGTCTCGAACCTGCACCAGCAGCTGATCAAGTGGAACCTGGTCGTGTGGACGGCGGGCAACGTCTCCCAGCGTCTGCACACGGCGGATCTGTTCGTGATCAAGCCGTCGGGCGTGCGCTACGAGAACCTGACCCCGAACTCGATGGTCGTGGTCGATCTGGACGGCAACGTGGTCGACGGCACGGAGGCGCCGAGCTCGGACACCGCGTCGCACGCGTACATCTACCGCAACATGCCGGACGTGTACGGTGTGGTGCACACGCACTCCACCTACGCCACCGCTTGGGCCGCCACCGGTCAGAACATCCCGTGCGGTCTGACGATGATGGGCGACGAGTTCGGTGGTCCGGTGCCGGTTGGCCCGTTCCGTCTGATCGGCTCGGAGGCGATCGGCGAGGGTGTCGTGGAGACGTTGAAGAAGTATCCGAAGTCCCCGGCGGTGCTCATGCAGAACCATGGCCCGTTCACGATCGGCAAGGACGCGGAGGGCGCGGTGAAGGCCGCGGCCATGACTGAGGAGGTCGCGCACACGATGTGGGCGGCGCGTCAGCTGGGCGACATCATCGAGATCGACCAGGCCGACATCGACAAGCTCAACGACCGCTACCAGAACGTCTACGG
>NZ_BCFK01000049.1 GCF_001417815.1 Bifidobacterium aesculapii | reverse complement strand
CCAGCACTGATTCGGCTTAGACAACACAACAACAGACTTTGGCCCGTCCATGAGGGCGGGCCAGAACGTGATTCATCCATCACAACGAAGTAAAGGAAGTAATCCTATGGTTATGGAGAACCCCTTCGAGGGCAAGGAAATCTGGTTCGGCGTCGGCTCGCAGGACCTGTACGGTGAGGAGGCCCTGCGTCAGGTCGCCATCCACTCCGCCGAAATGGTCGACTACCTGAACAATACCGGCAAGATCCCGGCGAAGATCGTCCTCAAGCCCACCCTGAAGTCCTCCGACGGCGTCAAGGAGTTCATGGTCGAGGCGTCCGCCAACCCGAACGTCATCGGCGTCATCACCTGGTGCCACACCTTCTCCCCGGCCAAGATGTGGATCCGCGGCCTTGAAGTGCTGACCAAGCCGCTGCTGCAGCTGGCCACCCAGCACCACAAGGAGATTCCGTGGGAGACCATCGACATGGACTTCATGAACCTGAACCAGGCCGCCCACGGCGACCGTGAGTTCGGCTACATCGTCTCCCGCCTCGGCATCAAGCGCAAGATCGTCGTCGGCCACTACACCGATCCGGAAGTCGCCGAGAAGGTCGGCACTTGGGCCCGCGCCTGCGCCGGCTGGGACGCCTCCAACAACATGAAGGTTATGCGCTGGGGCGACAACATGCGCAACGTCGCCGTCACCGAAGGCGACAAGACCGAAGCCGAGCGCGTCTTCGGCGCCTCCATCAACACCTGGGCCGTCAACGAGCTCGTCGCCGCGTACGAGGCCGTCAAGGACGACCAGGTCAAGGAGATCATCGAGGACTACAAGGCCAAGTACGAAGTCGACCCGGCCCTGCTCGACTCCAAGTACGACTCCCTGTTCATCGCCGCCAAGGAAGAGGCCGCGATGGTCAACATGATGCGCGCCAACGGCTGCACCGCCGGCGTCGACAACTTCGAAGACCTCGGCGCCCTCCCGCAGCTGCCGGGCGTCGGCCCGCAGCGCTTCCCGTCCGAGTACGGCTGGGGCTTCTCCGCCGAAGGCGACTGGAAGACCGCCGTCCTCGTGCGCATCGGCGCCGTCATGGGCTACGGCCTCGAGGGTGGTGCCTCCCTCATGGAGGACTACTCCTACAACTTCACCGAAGGCGACGAGCTCGACATGGGCTCCCACATGCTCGAGGTCTCCCCGTCCATCGGCACCATCGCCAAGCCGAAGCTGGAGATTCACCCGCTCGGCATCGGCGGCAAGGCCGACCCGGTCCGCCTCGTCTTCTCCGGCGCCCCGAAGAAGGACGCGGTCGTCGTCTCCATGTCCGACGTGCGCGAGCGCTTCCGCCTGCTCATGGACGTCGTCGACGTCGTCGAGCCGCAGGGCTCCCTCAAGGAGCTTCCGTGCGCCCGCGCCGTCTGGCAGGCCAAGCCGGATCTGAAGACCGCCGTCCAGTGCTGGATCACCGCCGGCGGCTCCCACCACACCTGCATGACCACCTCCGTCGGTCGTGAGGCCTGGGAGGACTTCGCCCGCATCGCTGGTGTCGAACTCGCCGTCATCGACGAGAACACCACCGCCCGCCAGTTCGAGAAGGAGCTGGAGCTGTCCGAGATGGTCCACCGTCTCGACAACCGTCACTGATGAGATGGAGTGTCCGCGGCGTTGTTCCTCGGTCGACGTACCTTCGTACGCCTTCCCTCGGTACGCCTTGCGGACACACACATCCCATCAGCGACTCCGTCACTGAGCCGCAAGCCGGATGACGGATCATCCGTCTGACCGGTAACAACAGCAGGGCCCACTCCCAGAAGGGAGTGGGCCCTGTGCGCATTTACACCACTATCCGCGATTTACAGCGCCAAACCGACGGTTTTGGGGTGCCGAATCGTCCGTTTGGCGCTGTAAATCCGAGATAACGGTGTAAAACTCCCGGCTTTCAGCTACTTATACTCAGCCGCTACTGCGGCAGCAGGTACACGTTGTCCTCGTCGCAGGCCAACGCCATCGGCGTGTTGTGCAGACGGTCCAGCATCTCCACGCCTTGGCGGAACTCCTTCGTATGTGGCAGTCGTGCGCCGCGCATGCTTTTCAACAGGCCATCGGTGCGGTCGGCGTTGAACCGCTCGACATTGTCCCCGGCCCCGATCAGTACCTCGTCAATCGGCGTCTTGTCGCCGATGAGCGGAACCGTCGCTACGGCTTCACCGAGTTTCCTGCCGAGGAAGGCGACGCTGCCAAGCACCGCCGCCTCCGGCGTATGATTCGAGCGATTCTCGATCTCGTTGTAGACATCCGTGTAGAAACGGAGGTATTGCAGTCTGCGGTCCTCGATATCCTCAGCGGTCTTCTTCAGATACTCCGCGTCGAAGTTCTCGCTCAGCATCGGTTCCAGGAACGAGGCGAACGCGTGGTTGTACACGGTGAGGCGATATTCCTTCATCAAATCGGCGACGTCGTCCGAACGCTTACCGACCGCATCACGATTCTCGATGAACTGTCCTTCCTGCAGCAGGCCGGTGATCTGCGCACGGAGATGGATGGACGCCTTCGCCATTTCCTGTTTGATGTCGAGCACCTTCATGTGGCTGTTGTTGCGCCACATATCATTGTTCCAATTGAATTGGTAGTCGTTGAGGATGCCGGCAAGCGTTTCCGTGTCGCCTCGCAGCTCGGCCTTGTCCTTCTGCCTGAGGTATTCGAACATCTTCCGCTGTGTGTCTTGGATGGTGTCGAGCTTGTGGTTGATCTGCATGATCGCCGCCGCCATGAACAGCATCGTCGGATCGTAGGGCATGACCCCGCCGCCCGTCGCCGCCTCATGCAGTCTGGCCTGTCCGAAGCCGTTGACCGCGTCGCGGAACGAGGCCAGGAGCCCCGTGCCGTCGTTGAATTTCATCAGATTCGCGGCATCGATCGGATTGCCGAGCGCATCGGTGATGGTGAAAAGGTTGCCTGACAGGCTCGCCGTTCCGATCATCGTGCGAATCGCTTCCGGCAGTGATGCGAACGCGACGCCCAAGGCAGGTAGCTGGTCAAGCGGAACGGCGATGGCTTTGTCCCTGTCCACCTTGATATCGACTTGAGTGGAGTCGAGCTGCATTTCCAAGGAGGAAAGCCGTCGCGCAAGTTCCTTACGGCTCAGCGCCGTGCCGCCTTTGCGTGGCGCTCCGCCCGTACCGTTACCTCCATTCGTATGCGGAGCGCTTGTCCCGCGGGATTCCGGACCGGCGGTCACGTCGTTGATCTTGCCCCGGATCACCGTCGTGGCCTCTTCGTCACGTTTGCCGCTCAACTCATCCTCCTTGATTGACGTGCAGTCCTCCGCTTATCTTACGTCGTCTATGCCATCCCATGCCGGCATCCACTTACCGAGACAGTCCCCGATAATACGAATCACCCTACGATTACACCGTTATCTTGGATTTGCAGCGTCAAACCGACGATTCAGCACCCCAAAATCGTCCGTTTGACGCTGCAAATCACGGATAGTGGCGTGAAATGCTCTTGTTCCGGAGAGCATATGGATGAGTGAGAGGATATGATGTTCGGGCATTTACGAATGAGTGCGCTGTATGCCAAGATGCTCCAAATCCGCGAGGACACGTTGCGGGTTATCCAACTCACTGGCATACATGCGCACCATGGCGACGCCCTGACGTTGCAGACACTGTTGACGACGCCGCTCGTCATCGACCACTTCACGCACCGCTTTACCGGATGTCATGTTCGGGTCGACATACTTGCGCACGCCGTCGAATTCCAACGCGACGAAAGTGCCGTCCTCCCTCCGCCACAGGAAATCCACTCGGTGCCTGCGATTCGGCCGATCAAGGCAGGAGAATTCGACCTGGATGTCATCGGGAGGATATCCCATGTCGTGAAGCATGCCACGCGCCGATGATTCTCCTCCGTTCTCGCTGCGTGCGTCGGAAAGATCGAACGCTCGAATCGCGGATTGACGATGCCGGGAATACTTCACCGACGAGGGGTAGGCAAGCAGATTGTCACGACTGACGTGTCCGGCTCTCAATGCTGAATCAATCGGAGCAAGAGAATAACGAAGATCCAGCGTTTCGGCGCAGTCGAACAGTGTGCGCATCAGACCCGTGACCTTTACTCCTTCGACTTCCGTCGTTTCGGGGTATGAAACGACGTGACGCTTCAATTGCCGGGTATTCCGATGATGAGTGTTGGGATTCCCCAGAATGTGCAACGGCAATAGCAGCCGATATGAGCAATCCAAGCAATGCATGACGGCTGCGGTCGGACCACAGAAAACCCAATCGGGATGCTTCTTCGCCAAAGCGCGGACAACATGACGAAGCTGCTCATATCTGGTAAGGGCATGCCAATATGTTGCCTCGGCATACATACCACGGAATGGCCTCTCCACGCTTCCCGAACGCACGCGACGTTGAAGCGCCTTGGCTTCCGTTTCCGTTGACGGAATAGCGCAGCGCTTTTCTTTCTTCGCCTCGGCGAAGAGCATTTCCACAGCGTGATGCCCCACCATGCATTCATTGTAGACGGACTATCCCCATCAGAATCGCGGGGACATATACACCGTTATCCGCGATTTACAGCGCCAAACCGACGGTTTTGGGGTGCGGAATCGTCCGTTTGATGCTGTAAATCCGAGATAACGGTGTAAACGTACAGTGTAAACGTACAGTGATGTCGGGTAAAAGGTAGGTCATCGGCCCCCGGCCGGCCCCGACATGGCCGATATCAGCACGACCGGCCTGATCCCGGCCAGTCCGATCCCGACCGGCCTGGCCCGACCAGTCCGACCCCGGCCAGTCCGATCCCGTCCAGTCCGACCCCGACCAGTCCGACCCAGCCCCGAAGAGATCCCGGATCAGCGCTTGCCGTTGTAGATCTCGTGGTCGATCACATCCGCGAAGACGCGGTTCACGGCGGGGCGCACCACCTTGAGCGAAGGCGTCAGGCACTTGTTCTCCTGCGTCAGGCGCGTGTCGAGCACCACGAACTTGCGCACCGATTCGGCGCGGGAGACGGTCGCGTTCGCCTTGTCCACGTACTGCTGGATCTCATCGCGCACGGCGGCGTTCGTGGCGAGACGGTCGATCGGCGTGTCCAACGACAGTCCGTGCGCGGGCAGCCAGACGGCCAACGCGTCCGGGTCGAGGGTGACGAGTGCGCCGATGAACGGCCGCTGGTCACCGACCACGACCGCATGCTCCACGATCGGGCATTTCGCGATCTCCTCCTCCAGCGGGATGGGTGAGACGTTCTTGCCGCCGGCAGTGATGATGATGTCCTTGATGCGTCCGGTGATTGTGATGCGTCCCTCGTCGTCGATCGACGCGAGGTCGCCGGTGCGCAGCCAGCCGTCCGCGGTGAACGCCTCGGCCGTCTTCTCCGGCAGGTTGTGGTAGCCGCGGAACACGTTCGGGCCCTTGACCTGTAGTTCGCCGTCGTCCGCGATGCGCACCGACGAGCCGGGCGCGGGCTGGCCCACCGTGCCGATCACATTGTCATGCACGCGCGTCGCGGCGAACGGCGCGGCGGTCTCGGTCATGCCGTAGCCCTGGATCATCGGCAGTCCGATGCCGTTGTAGAAGTGCGCGAGGTCGAGCGACAACGGCGCGCCGCCGCACGCCACGTACTTGATCTTCGGGCCCAACGCGCCGCGCACCGTACGGTAGACGAGCGCGTCGTACTTCGCGTGGTCGGCGATTTCCGCGAGCGTGTGCTTCTCGCCGGCCTGCTCCTCGCGGCTCCAATCGCGCGCGGCCTGGGCCGCCTTCGCGAACAGGCGGCCCTTCCAGCCGGCGCCGGCCTTGTGCGAGGCCGCGTTGTACACCTTCTCGAACACGCGCGGCACGCCCAGCAGGTAGGTGGGTTCGAACGAGCGCAGGTCGGGCAGCAGCGACTTCGTGTCGGGCAGGTAGCCGACCACGCCGTCGTCGGAGGCGATCGACGCGTATTGGATGAACCGTGCGAAGCAGTGGGCGAGCGGCAGGAACAGCAGCAGCCGCGGATGGTCGTCGAGGACCATCTCGTGCAGTGCCTCGCTCGCGGCCACGGTGATCGACACGAAATTGCGGTGCGTGAGCTCCACGCCCTTCGGCGCACCCGTCGAACCGGACGTGTACACGATGGTGGCGAGGTCGTCGACGTGCACGGAGGAGATGCGCTCGTCGAGCTCCTCGTCGGAGACGGTCACGCCGAGTCCTTCCAGTGCGCCGAGCGCGTTGCCGTCGATCATGAGGATCTGCTTCAACGCCGGGCAGTGGTCCTTGACCGAGTCGAGACGGTCGAAGCGTGTGCGGTCGTCGGCGATGGCGAGCTTCACGTCGGCGTCGTTCATGATGCGTTCGGCCTGGGACGCGGAATCGGTGTCGTAGATCGGCACGCTCACCGCACCGATCGCCGCGAGCGCGAAGTCGAGCACGCCCCATTCGAGACGGGTGGAGGAGAAGATCGTCACCGCGTCGCCTTTGGCGATGCCGAGTGCGATGAGACCGCGCGCCGCGGACAATGCCATGCGGTGGAATTCGCCGGTGGTGACGTTGAGCCAGTGGCCGGGGCCGAGCTTCTTCTCGGCGATGACCGTTTCCTCGCCGGTGCGTGCGAGACGGTCGGTGAGCAGGGAGTAGATGGTCTGGTCGTCCCGCAGCTCGACGGATGAGCCCGGTGTCGTGTATTCGGTGCGCATGCGCGTTGTGTCCTTACGTTGCGCCGCGCCGCCGCCCGTCGCAGGGCGCATGGCACGGCTTGGTGAAAGCTTTCCGCAGCCGGTGTCGACGCAGTCGCGTTGACGGTTCCGGCCGTATCGTCACTCAGGTTACGGCCCCGTAGCCTGCCATGGTTTGTGCGCCATGCCACAATCGGCGCACGTTCTTTTGTGGATTGTCACCACGCCCGTGGATGGTCACCACGCCTGCGGATGGGCACCCGTGGACCGCACCATGCTTCCGGAGCGCACCATGCCTGCGGATCGTCGGTACGCCGCATCGTTTTTCTCCGCGCATAACCGGCCTCTTCCATTCACTCCGGTTTTCCGTTACGGTTGTCTAGGTTCTGTCGTGGTTTCAGGTCAGGCAACAGGCCACACGAGTTCGGACAATACGTCAGACAAGGCCAAATCCAGGTTCAACAAAGGGGATTCATGTTCGACAAACGGCTTTTCCAGCTGTCGCCCGGCATCGGCCGCCTCATGGCCGGCAAGGTCGCCTGCATGTGGATCGGGCTCGCCGCCAACATCGCGTTCGTCGCGTCGCTGGTCGCATTGCTCGCGCCCATGCTCGCCTTCCTCGCATCCGGCGGTGAAGGCTCCGCGGCCCCGCTGCCCGGCGACGCCATGTTCCACGCGGCAGTTATCGCGGGCGCCGCGATCGTACGATACGTCGCGACCGTCATCTCCGCCCGCCTCGGCACCGAGGCGTCGGAACGCGTCAAGCTCGCGCTGCGTGAGAGACTCTACCGCAAGATGCTCGCGCTCGGCCCCTCCTACGCCCAACGCGTGAAGACCGCCGACGTGGTCCAATCCGCCGGCGAGGGCATCGAACAAATCCAATCGTTCTTCGAACTGTTCCTGCCGCAGCTGTTCTACGCGGTGCTCGCGCCGCTCACCCTGTTCGCCGTGGTCGCGCCGTTGAACCTGCCCGCCGCGGTCACGTTCCTCGTGTGCGCGCCGCTCATCATCATCGTGGTCGGCATGGTCGCGATGAGCGCCGCACGCACGTTCAAGAAATACTGGGGCCAGTACACGGACATGGGCGCCGCGTTCCTCGACGACCTCCAAGGGCTGGAGACGCTCAAAGCGTTCGACGCCGACGAGCGCGCCGCCCGCGACCTTGACGAGAAAGCGGAGAACTTCCGTGTGATGACCATGCGCGTCCTGCAGATCCAATTGCGCTCCCTGACCGCCATGGACGTGGTCGCCTACGGCGGCACCGCGGCCGGCATCGGCGTCGCGCTCTGGCAGTACGCCGGCGGCGCGTCCGGCCTGTCCGCGGCGGCGCTGCTGTTCATCGTGCTGCTGTCCGCGGACTTCTTCATCCCGCTGCGCCAGCTCGGCTCCTTCTTCCACGTCGCCATGAACGGCATGACGTCCACGAAACGCATCTTCGCACTGCTCGACGCCCCCGAACCCGAACACGGCGACGAGCGTCTCCACGTCCCCGCCGACGCGCGCGGACTCGACGTCACGTTCGACCATGTCGGCTACACGTACGCCGACGGCACCACGGCGCTCGCCGACGTCACGTTCGACGCGCCTGCGGGCGCGCTCACCGCGATCGTCGGCGTGTCCGGTTCCGGCAAGTCCACGGCAGCGGCGCTGCTCTCCGGCTCGCTCTCCGGCTACTCCGGCTCGCTCTCCGTCGCCGGCGCGCAGGTCGCGTCGCTCGACGGCGACGACCTCGCGCGCACGGTCACGGTGATCGGTGCGCACAGCCACCTGTTCGCCGGCACGTTGCGCGACAACCTGATGATGGCGTTGCCGCGTCATGCCGATGGCGCCGCACATGACGCCGATACCGACACGATGCTGTGGGCGGCGCTCGACCATGCGCGCATCGCGGACTTCGTGCGCGAACAGCCACAGGGGCTCGACATGCCCATCGCGCAGGACGCCGCGAACCTGTCCGGCGGCCAGCGACAGCGTCTCGCCATCGCCCGCGCACTGCTGCATGATTCCGCGGTATACGTGTTCGACGAGGCGACTAGCAGCGTCGACGTGGAGAGCGAACGGCTCATCCTGGAGACGATTCGCGACCTCGCTTCGGTGCAGGGCCGCACGGTCGTCATGATCACCCACCGCATGGCCAACGCAGAGCATGCCGGCCATATCGTGGTCTTCGACCACGGCAACGTCCCGCAGCAGGGCACGCATGCCGCGCTCCTCGCCGAGGAAGGCCGGTACGCGGAACTGTTCCGCACGCAGGCCGCCATCGAGGATCTGGGCGACGCGTCCGGCACGCGCCGGACGATCGCGATCGGGCATGCCGTGGACGGCGCCGTGCCGATCGCGGCGGCTTTCGATTCCGCTTCGAGCCGGTCCGACGACTCCTCGATGCAGGAAACGGCATCGCCTGAGCACACGATGTCCACCGGCCGCACCGTCTCCCGTCTCCTCGGCGAGGCGCGTCCGCTCGCACGGCTCATGGCCGCCGCCTCCGTGGCCGGCAGCATCGGGCATATCGCGGCCACGTTCCTCCCTGTCTTCGCGATGATCGCCGTGTTCGCGGTTGCAGGGCACCCGGTGTGGGGCATGTCGACGCCGGCCGCCGTCACCGCGATGGTCGTCTGCGCCCTGCTGCGCGGCGTGATGCGGTACGTCGAACAGTATCTCAACCACAACGTCGCCTTCCATCTGCTCGCCCTGTTCCGTTCCAAGGCGTTCGCCGCGCTGCGCCGCCTCGCGCCGGCGAAGCTGTCCGGCCACGGCAAAGGCGATCTCATCGCGCTCGTCACCACCGACGTGGAACTGCTGGAGATCTTCTTCGCGCACACGATCAGCCCCGTCGTCATCGCCGTGACCACCACCGTCGTCTACGCGATCGCGCTGGTCACGCTCGACCCGTGGATGGCGCTCGCGCTCATCGTCGCCCATCTCGTCATCGGCGTGCTCGTGCCGCGTTTCTTCGCGACCGGCGTGCGTGACCTCGGCCCGAAGATCCGTCGCCAGGCGTCCTCCCTTGACGACGTGATGCTCGACGACATGCGAGGTCTGGACGAGATCATCCGCTTCGGCTGCGGTGAGGAGCGCGCCTCGGCGATCGTCGAGCGCACCGAGCGTCTGTGGCGCGAGCATGCGCGTCTGAGCCGCGTGAACGGGTGGTTCGGCGCGATCGGCGGACTGCTCGTGCTCGCGCTCACCACTGCTGCGGCGGTGCTGGCCGTGGTGCTCGGCGCGGCGGCGCCGGCGCATATCCCCGCGTTGACGGTCGCGTTCACGCTGTTCGCCAGCGCGTTCGGGCCGACGCTCGCGTTGAGCGCGCTGCCCGCGAACCTCACCCAGACGTTCGCCTCCGCGCGTCGCCTGTTCGCGCTCATGGACGAGACGCCCGTGGTCGAGGAGACCGGCGTGAAGACGCCCGCATATGCCGGCATGGGTCTGCGCGACGTGACGTTCTCCTATCCGGGCCGCAAGCGCGCCGTGCTCGACGACGTGACGTTCGACGTTCCGGCCGAGGGCATTCTCGGCGTGCAGGGTCCGTCCGGCCGCGGCAAGTCCACGACGCTCGCCCTGCTCATGCGCTACTGGGATCCGCAGCACGGTTCGGTGAGCATGTCCGGCGTGCCGCTGCCCGACGTGGACGCGCACCATCGTCGCCGCGTGCAAGCGCTGATGGGTCAGGAGACGCACCTGTTCGACGGGACGATCCGCGACAACCTGCTGCTCGCCCTGCCTGAGAGTGCGGAGCGTGTTTCCGGAACCGCCGGCGACGCGGCCGACGTTACGGCCGATGCGGCGGATGCAGGCCGGGCGCTGGAGGCGCGTCTGCGTGACGCATTGGCAAAGGCGAGCGTGCTTGATCTCATCGACTCCCTTCCCAAGGGGCTCGACACGCCTGTGGGTGAGCTCGGCGACCGCCTGTCCGAAGGCGAACGCCAGCGCATCGGATTGGCGCGCGTGTTCCTGCGTGACGCGAATCTGCTGCTGTTCGACGAGCCGACGAGCCGTCTCGACGCGCTCAACGAGGCGGTGATTCTGCGTTCGATCCGTGACCGGGCGCAGGGGCGTGCCGTCGTGCTCGTCTCGCACCGTGAATCCGCGATGCGCATCGCGGACGAGGTGGTCACGTTCTAGCGCGGTGACGGGCGTTGACCGCCCGCACGCCGATATGCCGATGCCCGGCAACCGTGTTGATCGCGGTTGCCGGGCATCGGCATATTCTGGACGGCCGGGGCGGCCGCTCGCCGGGACGGGCGGTTACGGGAGCGTCCGTGGGAATGCTTCGTGGAAGTACCTCTTGCTCGGGAATATCATCCCTTGATGAACGAGTCCAACGTGTCGAGCGCGTCGTCGATGGCCTTCGCCTCGCGTATGTCTTCGGCGCGCTGAAGCGCCATCGCCTCCGCGTGTTCGCGTGCGGTCTCGACCGGATCCGGCATGCTCGCCGTCGGCGCGAGCACGCGCGGGGACATGCGGCGCGTCCGATCCATGATGGTATCGACCGCCGCCATGGCGTCGGCGTCGATGTTCCGTGGTGCGCGCGCCGCTGCGGTACCGTTCCGGGTGACCGGTGCGGCGGGCATTGGCACTTGCCCGTGGTCCGGGCCGTTCGGGATGTCGATCGCAGATGGCACAGGGATTGCAGCGGGCGGCATGGACGATGCCGGTGGCTCGGTCTCGGGTGTCGTGGGTGTCGCGACTGACGCGGGTTGGGCATCCGTCGCCGTGGATGCACGCTTCGGCAGGTTCACGCTGAAATCCTCCGAAACCGCGTTGTCGTTGCGTGGATTCGACTCCACGGTGATATGCCGTACGTCGTCGTGCCCGACCTCCGCGGCGGTGGCCGTACCGGCCATGAGATCGGCTGCGATGCGGTGTGCGCGTTCGGTCGCCGTGATCGCATCATATTCGGCCGAACCGGAGGAGAAGGGAATCGGATCGGACATGAGCGTATCGTCGTCGATGTCGTTTCCGGTGAAATCCCGAGTGGCGCGCGTGGTGAGATCATCTGCGGTGGGCTGTGTGGACGACGCGGCGGACGGCGGCATAGGGACGGACACGACCGTGTGCGCGGCCTTGCGCGCCTCCTCCGCGGCACGTTCCGCCGACAGACGCTCCGCCTGCGCGCGTTCCTTGGCTTGGATGGCGAACACCTGCTTCTGCGCGGCGACACGGGCACGCTCCGCCGCCTCCATGATGCCCATCGCCTGCAGACGCTCGTTCTCGACGCGCACGATGGTCGCCTCCGCGTGACGGATGTTCGCATCCGCGGAGCTCAACGCGTATTTTGCCGCGGCGAGCGGCGTTTTCGGCTGCCACAGGTGTTCGATCTCCTCAAGCGTGCGTCCCATCGTCTCCGGCACCAGGGTGATGATGCCGAAGAGACAGATGATGTCCAACAGCCCGAAGATCAGGAATGTGATGCCTCCGCCGAGTCCGTCGATCAGCATGGGCGTGAATTGCGCGATGGCCCAGTTCGCTGCGAACAGGCAGGTGACGCACAATCCGGTGGCGGGTCCGCGCAGGAACGTGGGGAACAGTTCGGGAATGACCACCCACGGAATCGGACCCATGGAGAACGCGAACGCGGCGGCGAACAGCATGATGGACACCAGTGTGAGCAGCGGCATGCCGACGAGGTAGGAGACGGCGATGCACATCGCGAAGACCGCCATGAGGCCTGCGCCGACGGCCATGAGCTGCTTGCGCCCGACCGTGTCGATCAGATACATGCCGATGACGGTGAATACGAGCTCGAAACCGCCCACGCACGCCGCGGCCATGAATTCGGTGTCCCCGCCGAATCCGAGACGGGAGAACATGACCGGACCAAAATAGGAGATGGCGTTGATGCCGACCGCCTGATTGAAGATGGCGAGGAACGCGCCGATGAACAGCGCCTTCTTGAGGCCCGGCCGGAACAGGTCGGTGAACTCGCTCGACATCTCGCGTTCCAACTGCACAGAGGCCTGGATGTCGTCGGTGCGTACGCGCGCTTCCTCCGTGCCGAGGATGTGCTCCAATACTTGGAAGCCATCTTCGGTGCGGTCCTGCTGGATGAGGAACCGCGGGCTTTCGGGTGCGCGCCACATGGCGAAGAGGAAGGCGAGTGCGGGAATGGCCCCAAGGCCCAGCATCCAACGCCATCCGATGGCGAGATCCCATGCCGGCGAACCGTAGGATGCGATGATGTAGTTGATGACGTTCGTCAGGAAGAGGCCGCACACGGCGAGCATCTGGTAGGAGAACGTGAGCGTGCCGCGGATGTTGGTCGGCGCGGATTCGGCGATGTAGGTGACCGCCAGGGCCGCGGTGAGACCGATGCCGAAACCTCCGACGATGCGGGCGGCGATCAGGTCGTACGGGGTGAGTGTGAAGGCGCTCCATATGGCGGATACGCAGAAGAACCATCCGCCCGCGATGAGGATGCGACGGCGGCCGAAACGATCCGAAAGGAAGCCGGCGCAGGCCGCGCCGAGAATCGCGCCGAGCATGATCGAGGAGATGACGAGCCCCTCCATGACGGTGCTCAACCGGTATATGGTGCGCAGGAATTCGATGGCTCCGGAAATGGACACGGTGTCGTACCCGTATAGAAGGCCGGCAAGGCCTGCGCTCAACGCCAAACCGAATGTGTATCGGCCTGTGCCGTGCATCCGCACGATTGTTCCCAAGGGGTTTCGCTGTTTCGAGACAGCATGAAACAGACCCGCCATGCGCCTTCCTCTCAAATGCATCGATGGGGGATTGCACACCAGTGTAGACGTGTACGCGCTTTCCGTCTCCCTCCATTCCACATGCGGGTGCCGTATTTCGGAACACGCGCATGCTTTCTTGGGGGATGGGTGGTCTGGTTCCGGGCAGCACACACTTGCCGAGAGGGGCCCGTGGTGTTATTTCCCATGGTGCGGTGAGTGTGGTGTTCCGCGTGGGTTGGGATTGTTGGAATTCCGGGGTTGTGGTGGTTTTGTGTTACCGCACCATGGGGGGGTAGGTGGCCGTGGGTTGGTGGCCATGTTGTGGGTGTGGATTGGTTGTTGGTGGTTTTGGTTGTTTGGGTTGCTGGTGGGTGAATTGTTGTGGTTGGTTGTGGTGTGGTGTCTTGGTATGGGAGATGGTGGGGTTGGGGGTGTGGTGTGTGTTTGTAGGCTGGTTGTAGGTGTGGTTTTGGTGCTGTGTTTGCGACACGCCGGTGGAGCGCCGTGTTTCCAATGGTTTGCGGCGTGTTTTGTCGTGCCGGTTTGCGTTGGTGTGTGGGTTGGTGTAGGTTAGTCGTCTGTTGCCGCTCGGCGCCTGGGGTTCCTTCCTCTTGTGGTTGGTTGGTTCCTT
>NZ_BCFK01000048.1 GCF_001417815.1 Bifidobacterium aesculapii | reverse complement strand
AAATCGGACGATTTGCGCACCAAAATCGCGCCGAGATTACCGGGAGCCACACGGGGACACAACAACGAAAAAGCCCCGCAGATTCATCTGCGGGGCTTCCCTTGGTGGCTCCGAACGGCGTCGATCCGTTGACCTAGCGATTTTCAGTCGCTCGCTCTACCAACTGAGCTACAGAGCCATTGGACAATCACTAGCCCGAAACCGGACTTCAATCATCCTAGCGACCACGACCGGACTTGAACCGGCGACCTCCGCCGTGACAGGGCGGCGCTCTAACCAACTGAGCTACGCGGCCGTTGTTTCTCACGTTTCCGCGAGGCAACGAGTAGATATATTACTCACAGCGACCCATCGCGCAACTTACGGCGTGTCGCCTTATATTCCAACCATTACAGCACTCTACGACGCCTCCGCATCCACGATTCCCCCACCCCGAATCCGCGGGAATCAGAACGGCAGAACCACGGGAACGGGGAAACATGGGAAACACAGAACCCCGCGAACACACGCGGGGCGCGCCCGCCGCAGCGGAACGCGCCCCACACATGCCATATGGCGCCCCAACATGGCACCTCACGCGGAACCGGAGTCAGTCGGCCTGCTTCCAGTTCTCGACGTCGATGTGGTGCTCCGGGTTGGCCTGCCACGCCCTCCACGCGGACTCGACGATGTCCTCCACGTTGTACTTGGCGTGCCAGCCCATCTCCTCGTTGATGCGCTTCGGGGAGCCGATGAGGTGCGGCGGGTCGCCGGCGCGACGGCCCTGGACATGCTCCTCGAACGGCAGGCCGGTGACCTTCTTGAGCTCGTCGACGATCTGGCGCACGGAGGTGCCCTCGCCGGTGCCGACGTTGAAGGCGTCGTACTTGCGCTCGTCGCGGTCGAGGTACTTCAGGGCGGCGATGTGCGCGTCGGCCAGGTCGGAGACGTGGATGTAGTCGCGCACGCAGGTGCCGTCCGGGGTCGGGTAGTCGTCGCCGAAGATCAGCGGCGCCTTGCCCTTCTTCAGGCGGTCGAGCAGCATCGGGATGAGGTTGAGGATCGCCGGATCCTCGAGTTCGACCGGGCCGCAGCCGGCGACGTTGAAGTAGCGCAGCGCGCAGAAGCGGATGCCGTAGCGGCCTTCGCAGGCGCGGGCCATCCACTCGCCGAACAGCTTGGTCTGGCCGTAGGGGTTGATCGGCAGCATCGGGACGACGTCCTCGGGGACCACGTCGACCGGCGGGACGCCGTAGGTGGCGGCGGAGGAGGAGAAGACGAGCTTCTTCGTCTTCTCGGACTTGCTCATGCCGGTGAGCACGTTGAGCATGCCGCCGATGTTCTGCTGGTAGTACCACAGCGGCTTCTCGACGGACTCGCCGACCTGCTTGCGGGCGGCGAAGTGGATGACGGCGTCGACATCCTCGGCGTCGAGGATCTCGGCGAGACGCTCGCCCGCACCCGGGGCGGAGATGTCCATGCCGTACAGGCGGGAGCCTTCGATGCGGGTGGGCTTGCCGTAGCTCAGATCGTCGACGACGACGACCTTCTCACCGGCTTCATGGAGCGCGTGGACGACATGGGCGCCGATGTAGCCGCACCCACCAGTGACGAGAACTGTCATATCTGGCCTTTCGATTGACAATGGAGCCGTCGGGCGAGGCGGTTCGACCACGCGAGCCGCTGTTCGCTTCTGCTCACATTTGTTATATTTCCGAACAATTTGAGTATAACACGTCACACGTCCGAACACACGCGTTTCCTTGAATCAGGACGCGCCAATCATACGTAATCATGGTGAATAATGGAACAACGAACGACGACGCAGGAAGGAACATGCATGACGAACGACGCGACGGCAGCCGCCATCGACACGACGAACGCGGCAACCACGGCAACCACGGAGACCGCGAACGCACCCGCACCCGACACGGCACCCCCCGCGCACCCGATGCACCGCGTGCTCTCGTTCGTGCGACGCTCAGGCAGGCTCGACGCGCGCCTCCAGCGCGCGTGGGACAACTACGCCGGCGACTACCTGCTCGACGTGAACGCCGGCGAGGGCTCGCTCGACGTACGCGAAGGCTTCGTCTTCGACGACGATTACGTGCACCGCACGTGGGGCAACGGCAATCCGCTCATCATCGAGATCGGCTCCGGCCAGGGCGAGAACGTCGTCGCGGCCGCTGCCACACGGCCCGACGTGAACTTCCTCGCGCTGGAGGTCTACGATCCCGGCGTGGCGCACACGCTGCTGCTCGCCGGCAAGCAGGGACTCTCGAACCTCCGCGTGGCGCAGGTCAACGCGCCCGAACTGTTCAAGACATGCGCCGCGTCCGTCGCCGCCGAGGTGTGGACGTTCTTCCCCGACCCGTGGCCGAAGATGAAGCACCACAAGCGCCGCATCGTCCAGCCGGCGCTGGCGGCCGAAATCCGCCGCGCGCTGGCCGACGGCGGCGTCTGGCGCATCGCCACGGATATAGAGGACTACGCGCTGCACGTGCATGAGGTGATGGACGGGCTCGACGGCTGGCGCAACGCGGGCGACGTGACCGTCAGCCTGCCCACCGGCCACGTCGGCAAGGGCAACGCCGACCTCGCGGCCGACATGCCCCACGCCGACTTCACCGAGTCGGAACGGTTCGCGGGGCGCGTGCTCACCAACTTCGAGAAGAAAGGTCTCGCCGCCGGCCGCGTGATCCACGACTTCACCTACCGCAAGGCGTGAGGCAGGTGTTCCCGCGCGCGCACCGACCGCGCGCGGGAACACCGCTGACGACACGCCGGGTTTGCACGATGACGGCAACCTGCGTATTGTTACACGAGTTGTCACGCCCCCATCGTCTAACGGTTAGGACACCAGACTTTCAATCTGACAACGAGAGTTCGACTCTCTCTGGGGGTACCCACCGGCTCCGGGATCCACGAGGTATCGTGGCCCGGAGCCTTTTGTTTCCAACGGTTTCAGGCCGTCAGCCTGGCCTTCAGCCGCGCGCACAGGAAACCCGGCGGTGGCCGCTGCCACCAAAGATGCACCTCCGTCGCCGTTCATGCCACGCATCATCTGCTCGTACATCGACGCGTCCAGAAGGTAGAGGGGCGAGACGTTGAGGAACTCCGCCACCGCGGCGATGTCCTGGATGGTCCAGGTGGTCTTGCCGGTCATCTTCGCGGACACCGCGCCCTTCTTCAGCCCCAACGGGGCGCACAGGGCCTGCTGGTTCAGGCCGCGTCCCGTCAGCTGCATGTTGACGTTCCAGATGAACACCTTCTGCATGTAGTCGCCGAGTCCATTGGTTCCGGGAGATGATTCAATACTTGTCATATCAGGTTCCTTCATATTTACATACGTCCATTGCCGATGGACACAATCCTACAACAGCGATTTGCTTCGACGCAAGTTCCCTGATATATTGTCTATCGTGAATGGACTGACAGCAAAAAGATTGGATTCTCCGATGCGTCGATACATGACGTCGGCGGGTCTGAGCTGCCGCGACCTCGCGAAGGAGATGGGCAAGTCCAAATCCTCGGTCGCGGGGAAGGTCAATGGTTCGATACCGTGGCAGCAGTCCGATCTGATCTGGCTGGCCATTCACCGAAACCTGTCCCCGGGGTACGTGCTCGGCATCGATGCATACCTGACGGACGGCGGGTGGAAACCCGAAACAAGAATCCCCGGACCGGCTGGAACCTGACACGGGGATTGAACGGCAACAACCATGGGACGCGCCGGCGCGTGCATCCGCCAAGATCAGACGCCAGCTGTCCCGATTCCCTGAAGGAGGATCATCGCCATGACCGATTCTACCAATGCCGCCGGCGTTCGCCCGGCGCATGTTTCCGAGCCTACCCGTTCGCGCGACGCTGCGCGGCGGACGACGCGAGCCGATGGGAACGTCGACATGCGCATTGCGAAAGCTCATGTGCTGTCCATGCTCGTCCACCCGTCACGGGGCTCGCGCCGTTGAGGCGCGCGTCCACGGGATATCCCCCCGAATCCGGCCGAACCATGTGGTGGATGGTCGTGGTTGCCGTGTGCGTTTCCGGCGGCGTTCTCGCGTATGCGTTGTGCCGCGCCGCCCGCTCGGGCGACGAGATCGGTGCAAGGCTGCGCGAACGGCGTGAAGCGGACCGGCGGTGTGACGTCGAGGAGGACTGCCGATGAGCAGCAGGGCCGAGAACTGGGCATGGGAGCGTGACGACGTCAAGGGCATCACCAAGTTCGTGCTGGTGTATCTGGCCCGTCGCGCCTACTACGACGATGGCGCCGCCGCCTGGCCGAGCGTGGAGACCATTGCGTTCAACTGCGGGTGCTGTGAGCGCACGGTGATCCGTTCGTTGCAGGAGTTGGAACGCAAGGGCTACATCAGGCTCGGTGACCAGGAGATGTCCGCGCGCAATCCACGCACGCGCAAGCCGATAGCCAAGGGGCATCGCTCCCGCGTGTGGGACGTCGTCATGGACGGCGACCGACCCGCCGAGAACATCGAGGAGAAGCCCCGGAACCTGGACGCGCTGGCCTGCTCCGGCGAGTCGGATACGGGCAAGGACAATTTGTCACCCGACGGATTGTCACCCGAACCGACGGATGCCGGCTCGCGGACAAATTGTCCCGAAATTCCGGACAGAAAGTCACCCAATAGACAAGTGATAAACAATTCTCCCTTCATCCCCTTCGGGGATGCCTCCCTCAACGCCGGACAAGCCTCCGCTCGGACGTCCGCCACCAATTCGAAGCCTGGAACCGTTCCAACGCCCGATTGGGGCAGGGCCCTGCCTCCACGGGGATGCAGGAACCCGCTGTGGGTGCCCGAGCCCGGCAAACTGCCCGAGCCGGTCACGGAGCGCGCCGGACAGGAGGTTCGCGTGCTCGACGGCATCCGGCAACGCCTGCTCGCCGTGGACCGGCGGTTCGACGTTCCGGCGACCATGGCCGACCGCAAGGCCGTCCACTCGCTGCTGATCGACCGGCCATACGGCGAGATCGTCGCGACGATGGACTGGGCGTACCGCAACCGTTACTGGCTGCCCCGGCTCGCCAATGGAGCCAAGTTCGCCGCGAACTACGTGCAGCTGCGGCTTGAGATGCTCACCCATCCCGATCCGACGGGCAAACGCGCGTCCGATGCCCCACTGCCGGTCGTCAAGGATCCCAACCGGGCGATACCGGTCAGCTCGTTGTCCGCGAGCCGCGTGCCGATCTACGGGGCGGCGCTGCTGCGCACCTCGCTATGCCAGGAGCACATCGACGGTAGCATCTCGCAGGAGGCATGCCCAGTATGCGCGTACGACAAACGCAACCATGCCACCCACGATGTCGCCGGACGCCGCAGAGCGAAAGCCGGCGCTTCGTCCGAGGTGCGGCCATGAACGGGGCAGGGAATCGTCTTGAGGAGTGGAAGCAATCCGGCGAATGCCGTGGCTTTCCGCGACCCTGGTCCGACTACCTGTGGTCGTTGGAGTTCGAACACCGTCCGGATGACGCGAAGGCGTTCCATTCGGTCGCCAGGGCAGTGTGCGAACAGTGCCCGGTCCGGGCTGAATGCCTGGCCTACGCGGCCAGCGGCGGACTCGAATGGGGCGTGTACGGCGGCAAGGTGTGCACCGACCGGCGCAGGATCGCGCGCATGGCCGAAGCCGACGGCGTCCCCTGCCGGGACCGCGGCCTGCCGTGGCCGCAACGCTGGCGGCTGCTCACGGACTGGATACGCGCCCACCGGAACGTGTTCGACGAAGCCACCGACGAGGCCAGCGCCGAACGCCAGCAGCGACGCCTGCGCGCACGGGGCGGGACGGCCGATCGCCACGCCCCGCATGAGCCGTCAGACAATCAAACAATCAAGCAAGCAGGAATCCAAGCAATCCAGCAAGCAAACAATCAAGCGACCGACTGACCGGGTTCACATGATCGCCGGCAATCGCAAAGGAGAAGAACGAATGCGCATCGCCATAGCCAACGCCAAGGGCGGGGTCGCGAAGACCACGTCCAGCATCTACATCGCCTCGGTCATCGTTTCCAGGGGCGGCAGGGCCGTCGTGTACGACGCCGACCCACAGTCCAGCGCGAGCCTGTGGGCCGCCGCCGCGGAACAGACCGCGGACCCGCTGACGTTCGACGTGCTGCCCGCCAACCAGGCCACGCTCCGCCAGCTCGCCGCGGGAGCCGACCCGGACGAATGGGCGATCATCGACGCGCCGCCGCAGGGACCAACCCTGGACATGGCCATCAAGGCGGCCGACTTCGTGATCGTGCCGGCATCGGACTCGCCCATGGACCTCCAGCAGGCATGGAGCACCCTCGACATGGCCAGGATGAGCACGCCCGCCGCGCTGCTGCTGGTCAAGGCCGAACGCAACACGAAGGCGTTCCGCGACACCATGGACGCCCTCATTGCCATGGACACTCCCCGGTTCGACACGATCGTGCCGAAGGCCCAGTCCTACAAGCGTTCGCTCGGCACCAACCCGCATCAGCTGGGCGAATACCGCGACCTCGTCACCGAACTCCAGCAGATCGCCGGAAAGCAGGAGTGAGACCATGCAGGGCAACTACCAGCCACTGACGCGACCGGTGCCGTTCGACGACGTGCTGCGTCAGCAGAACAAGACCTCCAAGGCCACGGGCGAACCGTTGGTCATGCTCTCATTGCGCATACCCGTGTCGCTCAAGACCCGGCTCAAGACCGCGGCCGCCGCGCACGACCTGCCCATGCAGCAGCTTCTACGCGACGCCATCGAACGCGAGCTCGACCGGCTCGACGGCGACGACGAGCCGTAACCCGTCAGACAATCAAGCAATCCAGCAAGCAAACAAGCCAACAACCAAACATTCAGGCAGTCAAACATGCAGACGCGATCCGACAAGCCGGCGCGTCTGCGGAAAGGAGACACTATGGACTATTCGATGGAGGTCTCCGTTCTCGGCGACCGGATCAGCATCGGCGAGGAGGCGCACGTCATCACCCTCGGCGTGAACACGGGATTCCCCGCGGGCTCCACGGCGGGACTGGCGTACACGCTCTCGCCATTGCAGGCCCGTGTGTTCGGCGCGCAGATGCGCGCGGCTGCGGACGCCGCGGAGGGGCATCCGGGCATGCCGTCCGACGAGGAGGTGAACGCGGCGGCGAAGGTGTTCTGTGGCGGCGTGTGGAACGGGTTCGACCCCGCCAGCATGATGCCGACCGAACAGTTCGACCGGTTCTGGGGCGACGGCGAGGGCCACCAGCTCTACCTGGCGATCGCGCGCCACGCGCTCATCGCCGCCCGCATGTCCATCCTCGCCGGGCAAAACGAAAGCTGACAAGCAGACAAGCCTGCATGCAGACAATCAAACAATCCAACAATCAAACCTGATTGCATGCAGGCAAGCGGACATGCAAGCAATCAAGCAAGCCAACAATCAGGAAAGCAAACAATCCAACAAGCAGGAACGGAGCAGAGCCATGAACGACAACCATAACGAAAACGAGGAGCCCTTCGACGGCACGAGCGAGGATTCCACGCTCGAAGACCAGATGAGCGCGCACATCGCGGCCATCGCCGCCAGCGGCGTCGCCGCCGAAGCCGAAGCCCTAGCCAACCGACAAGCCGACATGGCGGCCAAGGAACGCCGTGAAACCAAACTGGCAATCCTCGCCGCCATCGCTATCATTGGCGCTTTCGCTATCTGCGTCATTAAAACGTTAAAAAATATACATGACCCGAACGATAATCACTTTGATAGATATAGAAAATTAACCCGATTAAACCAATTGTTCCTCAGATTGCATTAGGTCAATAAGTCGCCGAGTTAAACTGACGTCTTTCTTTAGTTTTGCGGTTCTTGTTTCAATAAACAGGAACCGCCTATTTTTTGACGATAAAGAAAAGTAGCAGATATAAAGCAATAGGATAAACAATAAAACACAGCTTACATAAAACAGGCATTGATGAGACGTAAGAATAAAAATCATACTTAAATACATTGATGCAATAAATGAGAAAACCGACAATGCAATACAATAAAGTATTTTTAGTGGACGAATTTCTTTCGTCAATCCTTCAAACACCTTTATTGAATCATAAAGGATACTTCCTAGAACGTAAACTGACAACCAGTAAAAAACAATCAATGTAAAAGAAATCACCAAATTGGCCAACAATAACTTATGCTGATGCACGGATGAGCAAACATAGACCAGAATCACAAACGACAATCCGATACCATTAAGAGTCCTATTCCATCTTCCTACACTGCGAAACACATGGCGCTTTCTTTTCCTATTGGCGACATTGCATAGCTCTTTTTCCGCTTCGTGCAATCTATTGGATAATTCCTTCAATCGAGTACGATAATTCACAGATATATCGCCTATGCCGTAAAGCATAGTGAAACAAAACAATAAACCGAAAATAAGAAGAACACCAAGTCCTTTCCCATACCGGAGGATCAGACTAGCGGATGACAGGCCGAGAAAGCAGACGGAAAGATTACTGAATCGTATGAGCGTTCTACCCATAGATCTGAATCTAAACATATGGTTTTTTGAAAGATCCTCAACTGCGATACCCACGGAAAGACCCGCAACTATCGCCAATAGAGCGAGGATAATAGACAGGCCTGCATCTTCTGCAAAACAGGGGAAAGCTTTTAGTATAGATTCCGTCTTGTTCCAAGAAGATTTTTCTGGCAACTCATTTAAAGATAATTCCTTACAATGATGGGCTATGGCTGAAATAGAGGATAATATTATTCCAATAATAAGCCAGAAAGACTCGTATCCAAGCCATCGTAAAAATTCAGCGTTTTCAACCTTGTTGTCAGTATATATACTATCTAGGTCGATTCCCGGATTACCAACCGAAATATGATATTCATTACTGCGATATAGCGGACTTTTATAAGGTGTGGAGATATGCTTTTCATGTTTTGTCATATTGTATACTTCCTTGTATGTAATCATTTGCAATTCATCGACAATGTCTTATCGACTGCGAATCCGCGTTCCATATAGTCCTCATTATCTACATCATGCTCGCATTTGTCGAAGCTGAAATAGATGCAAAATATAATATTATAGACGACCTCTGCGTTATGTTACAAATACTCTAAGTCTATATTCTTAACCATAATTCGCGTCCGCAGCCGGATGGTCCTAGGATTGCTAATGCGACTCCAGGCTATCCAGCTACGGATGACCTATTGTAGTTCGCCTGCAAGGTATGGTTCCACGAATGCGAGGTTGCTGCCACGTTCGAGTGAGTGGAGGTCCTGCATGGCGTATTGCCAGGATTCCTCCCAGGTGGCCGGGTTGCCGTGTATGCGTCGCAGGGATTGAAGGGTCGTCGAGAACAGGTTCGGGTTCTGCGTGAAGCGGTCGGCCAGTTTGATGGCGCCGCTCTGCTTATGCTGTGCGTCCAAATTGTCGGTCCTGCCGCGGAACGCGTGTTCGAGATTGCGGCTGACATAGAACAGACGGTATGGAATCAAGACGGTGCGACTGCCCTGCTTCTTCCTGAATCCGTCGAGTTTCAGCAGAGCGTCCACGCCGTTTCGCTTGACCGTCCGGTCGGCGATCAGGGAGGTGCGGTTCGCAGTGATGATGTCGGTCGTTGAATATAGGGTCCCTTCCGCTGACGCATCCTCCCTCACGCAGTCGTCGGGCGCAAACGCGCCGTCCAGATCGCAGATCTGGACAATATTGCCAAGCTGTCCCCATGTGCGGTCATGGTCTTTGAGGTAGTACTCCACGAGTTCGCGCACGGTTTGCGAGGGTTTGTCCGCGGGGTAGAACCCGTTGCGCCGGTGGAATTCCTCGCGGTGGTTCGGTGCAGTCAGCACGTCGCAATGGAATTCCTGACCTTGGAACAGGCGGTTCTCGATCAACGCCGAGAACGCCGGCACGAGCAGGCTGGCGTCGCTCGCGCCCTCCACGACCAGCAGGACGATCTTGCGTTTAGCCACGGTCCGCCTCCGTCCCGGCGGCGTTGAGTGCTGCCAGATCGTCATCGATGTCGTCGTCCTCGTCGGGGTGGCCGGCGGCGTAGAGGCTGTTGCCGAACATGCGCGGGATGGGCGAATCGTAGATGTCCGGACCGTTCCATCCGAGTTCGCTGATTGTCAGGTACCGTCGGCGCTGGTTGTTCGTGGAGGACTTGCGGGGAATGGTCGCGAACCGATTATTGGGATCGGTCACCGTCGTGCGGATGCAGCTGTTCGGCAGCACCTCCAACGCCCGCAGGTTATGGGCTGTGAACACCAGTTGCCCCGCGCACCCGTCCGCCAGCTGGCCCAGCATGTCGCCGAGCAGCAGCTCGAACACGCCGGAGTCGAACTCGTCCACGGCGACCAGCGCGTTCTCGTCGTTGTACGCGTGCTTGAGGTAGCCGAGCAGCGCGGTGATGCGTATGATGCCCTCGCTCTCGCAGCGGAAGGGAACCGTGACGTCGCCGCGGCGGGAGAACAGTTCCGCGGTGACCCGGTCTTCGCCGTCCTTGCCGGAAGGCGCGGTGCCGGTCTTCAGCAGGACGTGCAGGCCGGGCACGATGGTGGGCAGGATGCGGTCGAAGGATTCCACGGTCTGTCCGAGCCGTTTCGCCTGGCCGGGGGTCAGCGGATTGGGCTGCAGCAGGTCGAACGCGAACTCCGTGTTACGGCCAGCCGGGTTCTCCTCCATGATCGGGATGATCGCGAACGCGGCGTAGGAGCCGCGACGAGTGGTGGACACGAAGATGTCGTTGGTTGCATAGCCGCACAGGGCCTCGCGCAGGCGAACGAACTCGCCGAAACGCTCGTTGATATACGTCAACGATCTGGAGGACACGCCGTTCGCCTCCCGCACGCGGGCCGCCACCCAGTCGATCAGGAACTCGGCGTCCGGCCGATCGTCGAGCGTGGCGCACCGGGAGAACAGGAACGAGCGCCCCTCCATGTACGCGCGATCCGCGGTGCGCGAGACCACGGTCTTCACCGAAGCGATCGCCTCGATGGAACGCCACACGTAGACCGGGGTCGACACGAACCCGTCCGCCTCGGAATCCTCCATACGATGCCCCAGCACCTCACGGCCCAAGCGTGAGGGATCGTCGCCGATGCGCACCGATTCGGCGACGACTCGCGCCCGCGTCGAATCCTGGTTCGCCTTGCACATGGACACCCTGTACTCAAGATAGCTGGGCTTCTGCCTGTCTCCAATGAGGAACGTCGCCGTCACGGTCGCCGAACCGGCGCTGGCGCTGACGACATCACCGGCGGTATCCGGCAGCATATTCCCGGACAACAGCGCGCGCAGTATCCCGATGGCGTCGATGACGGTGGTCTTACCGGACCCGTTCTGCCCGTAAACGCCCGTGACGCTACCACCGGCGGGCAGATCATCGAAATCCAGGACGCCATGCGATATGTTCCTCATGTCGTCCAGAACAAGTCTTTTCAAACGAATCATCGCATTGCCATTCCCTAAAACTCATAATAGTCAATTTTTAATTGAAATACATGACTATTATACAATGTGACCTGTATGTATACCGCCGCGTTTCGCAATCAGATCATAACCAGAGCGACGCAACAGCCCCGATCCACGATGAGATGGTTCGATCGAGGCAACGTCTGTCCGCCGCGGAGGAACTCGACGTGGGGTGATGCTGGTGATGCGTTCGGGGTCCGGCGGTTTGCCGTCGGGCTTGCGGGCGTGCTTTTCTTCCAGGGACCCGGGAGGAGGCGGGTTCTGGAGTCCCCGTTTCCTCTCTTTCCCGGAGAAAAGCGCTTCTGTCGCATGAGGGAAAGGATTCCGTATGAGGTTCGGGAGGAAAAGCGTCAGCGTGGTGGCGTCGATCACGGCCGCCGCTGCGCTGCTGGCATGCCTGGTTCCGGTCGCGTTGGCCGATAACGGCGGCGGTGGTTCCGGAGAGGATGGCGGCGGTTCGGGTGGGGGCCCGACGCAGACGGCCGATGCGCATTGGATCTACAAGGATTCATGGCCGGCCACATTGGATGGCATGAAGACGGCGCTGAGCGACGCGAAGGTGCGTCTGTCGTCCGATCTGACGAACGGGCAGAACCAGTTCGTGAACATGAACAAGACTTTGAGCGACGCGATCGATGAGTGCCAGCGTTCCTATACGGGTGACGGGAACGCGGACTGCCGTCTGGTGGCGGTGGGCTACGTGCGTCTGGCGGATGGTTCGTTCAATGGCAGCTACGTGAGCTCGAACGCGAAGAGCCGTTGGGAGGCGCAGTGGAAGGCCGAGGCGAAGGGAGACTACACGTATCAGGGTCAGAAGTATTCGACCTCGACGACCTGGAAGGACAAGCTTGGCACGCGCAGCGTTGACTCGCTGGCGCAGGAGTCGATCAATTCCAACCCGAACGCCTCGTTCCGCGTGATCGTGCTGGCGCAGAACCAGCCGCCGGTCGATTACAAGCTGAACGTGACCACCAGCCATAAGCAGAAGACGGACATGCAGGTCGGCTCCACCGACCCGATCGGAGACGTCATCCACGCCGACAATGGCGGCTCCGCGATCAAGGAGACGCTGAACGGCACCGCGATCATCCACTACGAGAACGGCCCGTACCTGCCTGCGAAAAGCGCGAGCAGGCCGATTAGTTTCTCCAGCAGTGGAGACACCCAACTCGACGATCTCGCTTCGCCGAAGGATTTCGGCATGAAATACTGGGCCGAGGGCTCGTACTGGATCGACATCCAGGTGCCCAAGCAGGGGCGCATGCAGACTGCCGTGGACACCGCGGATCGCGATCCGTCCGAATCCTGGAAAGTGAGCTCGGTGCCGCCCGAGCTCCCGGTCAAGAAGATCAAGGACGGCGTGAGCGCCGACCGGATGACGAACCGCACCACGATCACGTACGGCACCGGTCGCGGCGGCTACGAGATGCGTTTCCGCGACGTGATCGAGCCCAGCGGTGTCGAATACTCCGTAAGCAACTACAGGCTCATCGACAGGACCGACAGCAACCGAGACGTTTCCGGCGAGTTCGAGATCAATTGGGACAAGGCATCGAACACGGTGTCGGCCGTTCGCTCGGCGGACAAGGGCGAGATGCCCATGGATCATGTGTACGAGTTCAGCTTCGACGTGACCGTGTCGAAGCCTTCCGACTTCCAGCAGGTCAAGGACCATGCGTGGGGCAAGTGGAACCAGGAGCCCGAAGCCGATGCCGGAACCAAACAGTTCGATACATGGCGGCCGAATCCCGACAAAAGCTGGATTCGTCTGAACACGAAGGGCCAGTGGGAGGCTGTCATCGACCCGAAGGAGACCAACCAGACCGGCGTCGACAATATGACGCTTCTGGACGGCGACCGGGTCGCGTCGGTGGTCAACGGCACCATCGCCAAGAACCTCATCCAGGTTCCGGAAACCCTGACGCTCACGGACGACTGGTCGGCCGCCGACTACCTGTTCGATTCCGATGACAAGTCGAAGATCAAGGTGTACGAGGCCGATGCCGGCACCGACCGCGAGTCCAGCGTCACGGACATCGCCAATCACGGCAGGGACGTCACCGACCAGTGGACGATCACGATGGAAGGCACCATGGTGACCGCCACCGCCGGCCAGGCCTACCGCGAGGGATTGAAGGGGCTGAAGACCGCGAAGCAGGTCACGCTGCTCATCCCCGGCAAGGCGGCGTACGCCGATGGCAAGGGCGCGGGACAGGTGCGCGACGACTTCGGCAAGAAGGCAAGTGACGAACTGTCGTTCTGCACCGCGCCGGATGGCAAGTCACTGACGAACAAGGGCTCCCAGACCGTCAACACGCACACCATCCCCACGAACGAGCCGAAGATCTGCGGCTACGTACCGCCCGTCGTCAAGGACGTGGTGGGCGAATCCTCTCAGGGAGGCGACCAGGCGTCCGTGGACGGCAAGGTCGTCTACCCGGGCCAGCGCGTGGAATACCGTCTGGAGACCCAGCCCCATCTGCCCGGCAATCTCGTGTATTCGGTCAGTGAGGTGGCGGTCACCGACACCTATGACGAGCATCTTGAAGTGGACAAACAGACCCTAGAGGTCACCGATCTGTCCACCGGCAGGTTCATCCCGAAAACCGAGTACGAGACCCAGTGGAACGACTCGCAGCACGCGGTGCGCCTCGTGTTCTCCGACGGGTATGTGAAGACCAACTGGCGCAACGGCGCGAACCCGCGCATCATCGTCCGCTTCGAGGGCACGGTCGCCAAGGACGCGCCCACGGACACCAAAATCGGCAACCAGTGGGCATTGACACTGAACAACATGGTCACCCCGAGCAACAGGGTGTGGAACGAGCCTCCCGACTTCACGCCGGTGAAGAAGGACACCCAGGCCGACCCGTCCATCAGCATCGACGGCAAGACCGCCCTGCTGGGCGACCGGATCTACTACCGCGTGATTATCGACGCCAAGCAAACCAACCAGGCCTACAAGGTCTGGAGACTCGGCATGACCGACGACTGGGACGACGAATACCTCTCCCTTGACGCCAAGCGCATCGAGGTCACCGACACCGCGACCGGCAAGGACGTGACCGCGAAGTTCAACATCGCGGCGATCGACGGCGTCGCCTACGTGTACGCCAAGACCGCGGACACGAAGGTGCCGGCCACCGGCGAGACCATCAAGGGCGACCCCCAGCCCAAGAACCTCAAGGAATACGCCGAAAAGAAGGACCACGACCCGTTGAAGGAGCCAGCCATCGACCAGTCGATGCTGGGCACGAGCTACGAGGTGATCCTGCCGATGACCGTCATCAAGGTCACCGACGGACATATCGTGAAGAACAAGGCCACGCAGGTCGTCAACGACACCCGCAAGGACACCAACGAGGTCGCCAACCCCCTCAAACCCGTCAACCCGTCCAAGGACGTGGTCGTGAAGGTGGACGGCGAATCCATCGACAAGCGGAGCGTGTACCTCAACAGCCTGTTCCTCTACCGTCTCGACAGCTCCGTGCTGCCCGCGCACCGCGCCTACCAGAAGGTCACCGACTGGAGCATCACCGACCCGCTCGACACCGAGCACGACCAGTACACCGGCCAATGG
Source organism: Bifidobacterium aesculapii (assembly GCF_001417815.1). Classification (GTDB taxonomy): domain Bacteria; phylum Actinomycetota; class Actinomycetes; order Actinomycetales; family Bifidobacteriaceae; genus Bifidobacterium; species Bifidobacterium aesculapii. Next base: position 21,875 of record NZ_BCFK01000048.1, on the reverse strand, counting down.
GCCGTGTACGCCATGCGCGACCTGACCGAACAGGGCAAGGTGATCGCCCATAAAGGCATGAAGATCGCCGGCAGCAGCTTCGACGCCGGCGCATACGGCGGCGAACTGTTCACCCTCGCGCAGGACGACAAGGGCGTGGTCACCGTTACTGCGACCCAGCGCATGCTCGACCTCATCAGCGGCAACGACGAAAGCGAGCAGGCATGGACCGCGTTCATCCAGTGCAAGCGCGTCAAGACCGGCGAACACATCGCCAACCGGTTCGACGAAACCCTCAACGGCACCAAACGGCCTTCCAACCAGGTCGAGACGCACACGCCCGACATGACCCCGAGCCTGAAGATCGAGAAATGGGACGAGGCCTCCGGCTGGCCGGCCGGCGACCGCGACCAGGTCAAGGACGCGCTGGCCATGCAGGGCGACACGCGCATCGTGTTCACCATCACCAACACCAGCACCGCCGACCCCGACACCAAGCAGGGCGCATGGTACCGAACCAAGGACCTGAACCTCAAGGACCAACTGGTCGCCGGCGACGGCCGGGTGACCGACCTCGAATACCCCGCCGATTGGGACAGCCGCATCCTCAAGCCCGGCGAAAGCGTCGAGGTCAAGGGCGTCCTCAAGGGCGTGACCGACCATCACACCGACCGCGCCACGGTCACCGGCACGCCTCTGATCGAATGCGTCGTCTCCGACCCGGATCCGTTCGACGGCAAGGACGAGACGTCCGCACCCGATGACGCGGTCACGATCGACGGCAGGCTCGTCTGCCCCGACACCGAAGTGGTCAGCAACACCGACGACTGGAACGGCTACCGGACCGGGCTCGCCCACACCGGCGCCGCCATCCAGGGCGTGATCGCCGCGGCGATCACCCTGCTCGCCGTCGGCGTGGGACTGGTCGCCGCCCGCAGGTTCAGGCGCGGGAACAACGCCGCCGGCCGTCACTCCGGCACGATGCAACCCGTCGATGCCGAGGACGCCGACGCGGATGCCGTCGAAACCGTGGATTCGGTTCCCGGCGGGCAATCCGTGGTCTGACCGAAGCGGCAGGGACCGCTTTCTGCCGCGATGATTCTTCCGGCCGGACGACAATCCGGCCGGAACCCCGCCGGTTCTCTTCCTTCTTCTCTCCCCGGCGGGCATGGCAACGGCCCGGCGCCAACGGTTCAAACCGTTAGCGCCGGGCCGTTCCCTTGCTGCCCTGATTGCTTACTGCTTGTCGGTTTCCTCGGAGGCGAGTCGTTCTTCGAGCTGTTCGACGATGTGGTCGTGCATGTTCTCGTCGATCTTGACGGTCAGGAGGAAGACGACGAGGCTGGCGACGATGCCGGCGAGCGGCAGGTAGTAGGCGCAGGTCTTGAACGTGCGGATGTTCGCGGCGGTCATGTCGGCGGCGGTGGCGTTGCCGACCATGCCGGCGGCGACGGCCACGAAGCCCACGATGCCGTTGGACAGCGCGCCGGCGATCTTGTCGAGCATCGGGCGCACGGAGAGGGTGACGGCCTCGTTGCGCTTGCCGGTCTTGAGCTGTCCGTATTCGATGGAGTCGGTCATGCTCAGGATGGCGGTCATCTGGATGGTCTGCGCGGGCAGGTAGAAGAGGACGAGCGCGACGATGACGACGGGCAGGTTCATGGGCGCGATGATGAACAGCGTGTAGCCGGCGATCATGAACGCCATGCCGGCGGTGTACAGCCAGCGGCGCGGGATGCGGCGGTTGAGCACCGGGTAGAGGGGCGTGGTGACCAGTCCGGTGATGACCGGGATGACGCCGGCGATGGAGAAGCTGTCCGGCGCGCCGAGCACGTATTTGAACTGGTAGAAGAGCACGCCGGTGGTGGCGACGTTGGCCACGGAGTACAGCAGGTAGCTCAGGGCGACCCACAGGAGCTGGTCGTTCTGGGCGATGGCCTTGAACGCCTCGATGGGGTTGCCGTTGGCCTCGGCCTTGGCGCGCAGCTCGCCCTGGTTCTCGCGGGTGCCGAACGCGACGCTCCACGCGGTCAACAGGCCGAGCACGGCGATGATGATGGCGAACGCGGCCCAGCCGGTGCGGCCCTGCTCCCATTGGCCGGTGAACTTCCAGGTGAACCAGCTGACGACGGGCACGACGATGACGGTGACGCCGTTGTAGCCGATGGATCCGGTGAACGCGCCGAGCGCGGTGTACGTGCTGCGTTCGTGCGAGTCGGAGGAGATCGCGGGGATCATGCCCCAGTAGGAGATGTCGCGCAGCGAGTAGATCACGTCCAGCAGGATGAACACGATAACGAACAGGACCATGAACACGCCGGTGTTCACGTCCACGAGGCCGAACAGGCCGGTGAACACCATGATCAGCAGGATGCCGGGCACGAGGCCGCCGATGAACTGCCAGGGGCGGAACCGGCCCCAGCGGGTGTTCGTGTTGTCCACGAGGTTGCCGAGCAGCGGGTCGAGGAAGATCTCCGCGATGCGGATGACCACCACGAGTCCGGTGATCACCGCAATGAGGCGCGCGGCCAGCGTCTTGTCCACGTCGATGAACAGCGCGGTGGTCACGAACGTGATGAAGAACGTGCTCATCGTGTTGTAGAACGCGGCCTGTCCCAGATTGCCGAACGCGTATGCGATCTTCTGGCCCATGTTCCTCGCGGGCGCTGCCTGCGGTTGTCCGGGCGTCGCCGTGCGCTGTGTGGTGGATCCGCTCATGGTGTGGTGGCCTCCTTGCGACCTGTAAAGAATCCGTGCGCGGGAACAGCTCCGATCCCGCAAGACGCGAGTATAGAACTTTCTCAAAAAAGTAAAAAACTTTACCGCGTGTCGCAAGCAACGCCAACGAATCGCATTCGACGATTCGACGCGACGCACGGGCGAAAAGACACCGTAGCAGCCGAATTATCATTGCAATCAATGGATTTGCACAGGTTCTCGCAGTCACCATCGAGGCATGCGCAAGAAGTTGCGTAAATTAGTAAATATCTTTATCATCGTTGTGCAAGGAGTCACATTCGAGGGCTCCCGCACTGCGGCGGCAACGACGCGACGCAATCCGATGCGAAAGCGAGGACATCATGAACACAACCGACGATCAGCGGAAGAACGGCGATCCGATCGTCTCCCCGTCCATGCCGACGACGGCATGGCTCGCCGACCCGCGCGTGTACGCGGTCCACCGGCTCGACGCCCATTCCGACCATGCGTGCTGGTCGTACGCCCCCTCCGGCGGCGAGGGCACGGATCTCACGCAGAGCCTTGACGGCGAATGGCGGGTCCGCGTCGAGACGGCGCCGGCGAACAGCTTCCCCGACGGGACGAGCGACGGGCCGGATTGGATCAGCGACGTGTCGCCGCTGTTCGCCGCGCCGGGCTTCGACGACTCGTCGTTCCCCCGCGTGCGGGTGCCCTCGCATCTGGAGACCGCGGGGCTTCTTGACCCGCAGTATGTGAACGTGCAGTACCCGTGGGACGGCCACGAGGACCCGAAGGCCCCGGCCATCCCCGAGCATGGTCATGTGGCGGTCTACCGACGCAAGTTCGCCGCGGAGGGCGCGGTCGCCCAGGCCATCCGCGAGGGCCGCACGGTGACGCTCACCTTCCAGGGCGCGGCCACCGCCATCTACGTGTGGCTCAACGGCGCGTTCGTCGGCTACGCCGAGGACTCCTTCACGCCCAGCGAGTTCGACGTGACGGACGTCGTCAGGAAGGACGGCAACGTGCTGGCGGTCGCCTGCTACGAGTATTCGAGCGCGAGCTGGCTGGAGGACCAGGACTTCTGGCGGTTGCACGGCCTGTTCCGCTCCGTCGAGCTCAACGCGAGACCCGCCGCCCACGTCTCCGACATCCACGCCGAAGCCGATTGGGAGCCTGCCACGTCGATCGGATCGCTCTCGCTGGACGTGCTGATCGACGGCGCCACGAACGCCGCGACGGCCGACCTCGCGTTGCGAGACAAGAACGGCACCATCGTCTGGCGCACCGCCACGGAAGCGGCCGGAACGCTGCACGCCGAAGCCGAGATCGACGACGCCGCCCCCTGGAGCGCCGAACGCCCGGACCTGTACGAATTGTCCGTCACCCTGCTCGACGCGGACGGCACGGTTCTGGAGACCGCGCGCACCCGCATCGGCTTCCGGCATGTGGCCATCGAGGACGGCGTCCTCAAGCTCAACGGCAAGCGCCTCGTGTTCCGCGGCGTGGACCGCCACGAGTTCGACTGCCGGCGCGGCCGCGCCGTCACCGAAGAGGACATGCTGTGGGACATCCGCTTCATGAAGCGCCACAACATCAACGCGGTGCGCACCTCGCACTACCCGAACCAGTCACGCTGGTACGAGCTGTGCGACGAATACGGCATCTATCTGATCGACGAGACCAACCTGGAGACCCACGGCAGCTGGAACAGCCCCGGCGACATCCCCGTGGGCACCTCCGTCCCCGGTGACGACGAGGCCTGGCTGGGCGCATGCATCGACCGGCTGGACAGCATGATCATGCGTGACCGCAACCATCCCAGCGTACTCGTCTGGTCGCTGGGCAACGAATCCTACGCGGGCGAAGTCCTCAAGGCCATGAGCATGCACGCGCATCGGCTCGACCCGGGCCGTCCCGTCCACTACGAAGGCGTCAACTGGAACCACGCCTACGATGGGATCAGCGATTTCGAAAGCCGTATGTACGCCAAGCCGGACGAGATCCGCGACTGGCTCGAACACGGCGACGAGCGTGGCGCGGCGAACAAGCCGTTCGTCAGCTGCGAGTACATGCACGCCATGGGCAACTCGTGCGGCGGCCTGAGCGAGTTCATCGACCTCGAACAGTACGAGCGCTACTCCGGCGGGTTCATCTGGGACTACATCGACCAGGGGCTCGTCCAGCGCCTGCCCGACGGGAGCGAACGACTCAGCGTCGGCGGAGAATGGGGCGACCGGCCGACCGACTACGAATTCGTGGGCAACGGCATCGTGTTCGCCGACCGCACGCCCAGCCCCAAGGCGCAGGAGGTCAAGCAGCTGTATTCGCCGATCAAGCTCACCCCCGACGGACACGGCGTGACCATCGAGAACCGCAACCTGTTCATCGGCACCGACGATTACGTGTTCGCCGCACGGCTCCTCGAAGACGGGCGCGAGATCTGGCACGCCGACTACCGGTTCGACGTGGCCGCCGGAGACACCCAACGCCATGACATCGCCTTCCCCGACATCGACACGGACGGGAATACGCGCGAGGTCACCTACGAGGTCGATCTCCTGCTCGCCGAAGCCACTGCATGGGCGCCGGCCGGCTACGAGCTCGCGTTCGGCCAGCTTACCGGCACTCTCAACCCCGAACGGGACATCACCGAGACCGATTATGACGACGACGGCCGCGCGACGGTCACGCTCGGCCGGTGGAACGCGGGCATCCGCCGCGACGACGAGGAAATCCTCCTGTCGCGCACCCAGGGAGGCATCGTCTCCTGGACGCGGGACGGACGGGAAATGGTCATCCGTCGCCCTGAACTCGTCACCTTCCGCCCTCTGACCGACAACGACCGCGGTAACCGTTCCGGATTCGACCGTGCAGCATGGTTCGCGGCCGGCCGCTACGCCATCGTGACCGATACGAGCATCACGCAATCCGACGACGGAGGACTCACGGCCGAATACCGGTACGAGCTCGCCGACCCGGGCCACACGCCCGTGACGGTCGCCTACCGCATCACGTCCGACATGCGCATGCGATTGACCGTCGAATACCCCGGCGGTGTCACCAACGCCGCCAGCCTGCCCGCGTTCGGTGTCGAATGGGAACTGCCCGGCGAATACACGCAGCTGCGCTACTACGGACCCGGCCCCGAGGAAACCTACCGCGACCGCAAGCAGGGCGGCAAGCTCGGCATCTGGGACACCACCTCAGAGGCGAGCATGGCGCCGTATCTCATGGTGCAGGAAACCGGAAGCCACGAGGACGTCCGCTGGCTCGAAGCCACCGACATCCAAGGCCACGGATTGCGCGTCAGCCAGCGCGGCGACCGTCACTTCACGGCCAGCCTGCTGCCATGGAACACCTACATGATCGAAGCCGCGCGCCGCCATGAGGACCTGCCCGCCCCGCGCCACAACTACCTGCGTCTGCTCGCGGCGCAGATGGGCGTCGGCGGAGACGACTCCTGGGGAGCCCCCGTCCACACGGCCTACCAGCTGCCCGCAGGCAGGCCGCTCACCCTCGACGTGAACCTCGAACTCATCTGACCGGCAACGGGCGGCGGCATGCACCACCATGCCGCCGCCCGTGCATATTCCCCAAAACACACCCACAGAAAAGAGACAATCAATCATGGCTGAAGTGATCATCGTCAAGAACGAGGAGGAGGCCGGCGAGATCTACGGCCGTTGCGTGGCGGACCTCATCAAGGCCAAGCCGGACGCGGTGCTGGGACTCGCCACGGGCTCCAGCCCGCTGGCCGCCTACCAGGCCCTCGCCAAGATCGTGCATGAGGAGCACATCGACGTCTCCAAGGTGCGCGGCTTCGCGCTCGACGAGTACCTGGGCTTGCCGCTCGACCACCCGCAGTCCTACCACTCCACCATCCACCGCACGGTCGTCGAGCCCCTGGGCCTCGACCCGGCCAAGGTCCACGTGCCCGGCGACGTGCTGAACGGCGCCCCGCTCGAAGACGGCGACAAGATCGCCGCCGCCGGCCCGGCCTACGACGCGGCCATCGAGGCCGCGGGCGGCATCGACGTGCAGATCCTCGGCATCGGCACCGACGGCCACATCGGTTTCAACGAGCCCGGCTCCTCGCTCGCCTCCGGCACGCGCGTGAAGACCCTGGCCGAGCAGACGCGCATCGACAACGCCCGCTTCTTCGACGACGACATCAACCAGGTACCGACCCACTGCATCACGCAGGGCATCGGCACGGTCCTGAAGGCCCGTCACCTCGTGCTGCTTGCGTTCGGCTCGGGCAAGGCCGAGGCCATCGAGGAGACCGTCGAGGGTGGCGTGAGCGCGTTCTGCCCGGCCTCCGCGCTGCAGCTGCACCCGCACGCCACGATCATCGTGGATGAGGAGGCCGCCAGCCGCCTGCGTCACAAGGACTACTACCGCTACGCCTTCGCCCACAAGCCGGCCTGGCAGGGCATCTGACGGCAATCGAACGGTTCGGGCTCCTTCTTTCTCCGCAAAGAAGGAGCCCGAACGCATATAGGAAGGAAATCATGACACAGGACAGAAGTGAGATCGTCGCGCACGTGACGGCGGCGTTGGAGGGCGAGGCCCGTCCGGTCGCGATCCGCGGGGCTCGCAAGGTGGACGCCCGCGGCGAGCAAAGCGGATATTGGGTGGTCTCGGACGCGCGCGGCGTGATCGTGGCCACCGGTTTCGCGGCGGCGGACGGCAGCGGCGAGGAGGCGTTCGAGCACGCCTGCCGCACGGTCGGCATCGACCCGGCCGCTCCATCGGGTTCGGACGGTGCGGTTATTGATGCGGACGGCCGCATCCTCACGCCCGGCTACGTGGACATCCACGCCCATGGCGCCTGGGAGAAGAGCTTCGACGACGGCCCGAACGGCATCGACGTGGCCCGCGCTGGCCACGCGGTGCACGGCACCACCCGCCAGGTCCTCTCGCTCATCACCAACCCGATGGACGTGATCTGCCGCAACATCCGCACCGTGCGCGAGAAGATGGCCACCCGCCCCGACATCCTCGGCTGCCACCTCGAAGGCCCGTTCCTCGCCCTGAAGCGCAAGGGCGCGCACGACCCGAACTGCCTCAAGGACCCGGTGCCCGAACTCGTGGACCGCATGCTCGACGCCTCGGGCGCCGACCCCGCGGCCGGCAAGCTCGGCTGCATCCGTCAGATCACCATCGCCCCCGAACTGGAGCACGGCATCGGCGCCATCCGCCAGTTCGCTGCCGCCGGCGTGGTGCCCGCGGTCGGACACTGCGACGCCGACTACGCCACCGCCCAGGCCGGCTTCGACGCGGGCGCCGGCATCATGACCCACATGTTCAACGCGATGAACGGCCTGCACCACCGCGAACCCGGCCCCATCCCGGCCGCGGTCGAGGACCCGCGCGTCACCATCGAGCTCATCAACGACGGCTTCCACGTCCAGAACCCGATGGTCAAGCTCGGCTTCGGACTGGCGCCCCACCGCATCGCGTTCGTCACCGACGCGATGGCCGCCACCGACTGCCCCGACGGCGCGTACAAGCTCGGCGAGCTGGACGTGAACGTTGTCGACGGGCATGCGCGCCTCGTGTCCAACGGCGCCATCGCCGGCTCCACGCTCACCCTGGAGGTCGCGGTCCAGCGCGCGGTCAACGAACTCGGCTTCAGTCCCGTCGCCGCCGTCGAGGCCGCCACCCTCACCCCGGCCCGCGCCTTCGGATTCGACAAGGCCAACCCAGTTACCGGAGCCCCGCTCGGCCTCATCGCCCCCGGATACGCCGCCGACCTCAACCTCCTCGACCCCGCCGACTGGACCGCCCGGCACGTCTGGTGCGCCGGCCGCCAGGTGAAGTAAATTCCTTCCAGCAAAATCGACGCCGGTGCCGCCCGTCTTCGAGACGACGTCTTACGCCTGAGGAACGAAGCTTGCGCGCGGCACCAGCTCGGTCGTCAGCAGGATGTGACGACGCACCCGCCGCTCATGCTTCAACCCATCAATCAAGGTGGAGAACGCCATACGGGCCAACTCCCTTTGATCGATCGCATACGAACTCAGCGACGGCGACGTGTACCGGGCGATTGACTGGTTGTTCACACTCACCACGGCCAACTCGTCGGGAACTGCCACGCGCAGTGCGTTCAACGCCTGCAACGCCCCCACCGCGAGCACGTCGGCAGCCACGATCAGACCATCGGGCATGCTGCCGGCCTCACGATGATCGGCCACCAGTTGCTCCGCGAGACGATAACCGTTCTCCACGGTGAACGTGCCGGACGAATACACTAATCCGTCCGTTTCCAATCCCAAGTGCGCAGCCCACTGGCGGAACGACAGTTCGCGGATATCCTCGGGATAGTCATGCGTGCCCATGATGCTGCCCACGCCACCGAGAAACGCGATGCGTCTGCGGCCCGCCGCGATCATCGCGTCCAAGGCATCCAGCATCGTCTGCGACAGATCGGGCCGTACGGAGTCGAACAGGTGCGGTGCCGGATTCGTGTCGATGCACACGCCATGTGGGAGTGCCGCATGCAGGGCGCGCAGGTCTGTTTCGGGAAACACCGTGGCGCCCACGGTGATGAACCCATCGAACTCCGCTGCGCGTTCCGTCAGCTCGTGTATGGACCGGATGAACGTGGGCTGGTCCAATTCCATCGACCCCGCACACTCCGCAAGGACCTTCCGCAGATCGGAGAAGTATGCGTCCTGCAGCTCCTCCCCGGACGGAGGGGCGTCCAGCACAGCGATCGCGGGACGGAACACGTTGCGGTATCCCAGCTCCTCGCATACGCGCAGCACGCGCCGTCGCGTCTCCTCCTTGATGGAGAACGATGGGTCGTTCAGCAAGCGCGACACCGTGCTCTGCGACACTCCGGCCCGTTCCGCGACCTCCTTGAGCGTGGCCATGACATCCTCCCCGCAAACTTTAGTAAAGAGTTTTACTACAGCATAACCCGGGAAGGCATGGTTAGCGGCATTGGCGGCGTGGAAGTTTACCCATGACTGGTAGACTGCACATGTCCCGACAAAGGGGCAATGCATAGGATGGCGGGTATATCTCAGCTGACATGCCCGCCATTCTGAAGATTCTTCCGCTGCGGATTCCTTTTCTGACTTTTTCAGATCTGCAAATATGTAACGGCAAGTACAGATGCTTCAGTGCTGCTGCACATATGCCGATGACGGCTCGACCAACTTCGCACTCCGGTCTGATTCCGCTGAGTGTGGCGCTATGAATCGAAGAGGCGAGTTTTTGCTTGTTCCTTCCCTTTTCACTGCCCAGACTGGGAAACAGTCTTCCTATACCTATGCGGGGCAACGAGGTTCCTCTGTCCGCCGCTATCCTGCTGGTTTTCCCTGACGATGAGGTCAACGGAGGCCGTTGCCTATCGGGCTCCTTGATCGTCGTCAGAGGAGGCCGTCGTGGATTTGTTGAATCAGGTGCTTCAGTTGTTCGTCAGGTTCGCCACTATCGGTGGTGGCTTGTGGCTGGTGTGGGGCGCCGTTACCTTCGGTGGCGGTCTGAAGGATCATAACGGGCCGCAGACGCAATCGGGACTGTGGCAGATCGTGGGTGGAGGCATGATCATCGCGGCTGCGCAGATTTTCAACGCGGTGGCTCTGGGCTGAGCTGATTCGGGGCCTGCCGTGGAGGACTTCATCGTAGCCATGCTCAACATGATCGGCGGCGGAGGCGCCGGTTCGATCACAGCCGGGCTGTTATCTCAGGCGCCGGAGACGTGGAATCCCGCTCTTTACCAGTTGGCGGTGAACGTGCATGGAGTCGCCGTCAAGCCTCTGACATCGGTGGTGCTCGCGGTCATGTTCACGTTGGAGCTGGCGCGTAACTCGACGCGCATCGAGTCGGACCGTGATCTAGGTGTGAAGATCGTTGCCGGCACCATGTTCAAGATCGCGTTGGTGTTCATCGCCGTGCAGAACGCCAGTCTATTCATTCGGATGTTCAATCAGGTCACGCAGTTCCTCATGCAGGGAGTGTCTTCTCAGATGTCGTATGAGGCGACGGGCGACGGCGGTCAGCTGGGCGATCTGATGCGTGACCAGATTCGCGATGCCGGGGTGATGGGGCAGGCGGCGTTGTTCTTTCTGCTGGTGATCCCGTGGCTGTTGTCCCAGTTGGCGTCGGTGGTGTTCACGGTGGTGCTGTATGTGCGGTTCATCGAATTGTATGCGTTGACGGCGTTCCAGTCGTTGCCATTCGCGTTTCTGGTGCATGAGGACACCAAGCCGATCGGCGTGGGTTTCTTCAAGTCGTATGCGCGCACGTCGGTGAATGCGGTGTGCGTGTTCATCTGTCTGGTGTTCTATCAGCGGGTCGTGGTCGATGCCGTGAAGATCCCGGATTCCGCGGACAAGGGCATGGTGGCGTGGGTGACGGGCAACTTCGGCAATCTCATGATGGCGGGCATCCTGCTGTTCTTCGTGATCGCGGTGAGTCAGCGTGTCAGCCGGGCCATAGCCGGCGGCGAGTAGCCGCCTACCACAACCGGGGCCAATCAGGGAAAGGATTCTTTCATGTTGCAGATGCGCGTATATAAGGAGATCGCCAATGTCGAGGCGAAGGTGATGTGGGGGCTGAGCTGGCGCCAACTGGCGGCCGCCGCATGCATGCTCGTCCTGGGCGGAGGTGAGGCGGCGTTGTTCTGGTCGTTGGGCTTGTCCGATCTGGGGTCGTATCTGCTGTTTGCGGTTTGCCTGCCGTTCGCGCTGTGGGGTTGGTGGCGTCCGAAAGGGCTGAAGCCTGAACGGTATCTGGGATACATGCTGCGCCAGCGTTTCGGTCCGAAGGTCTACCTGCTCGAACCCTATGTTCCCGCGAGGTTTCCCGGCAAACCGTCGTTGAAAGAGAAGGCCCGTAGACGAATCAGGGGAAGGCAGGTACGTCGTCATGTCTGACATCAGTGGCAGCAAGGCGGTCAAAGGCAACGGTAAGCGACATGGAAAGGTCGGGAACAGGCGGTCCGGGAATCGTCGCATGCCTCGTTCGTCGAAGGAGTTGCTTGGCTATGATTCGATGCTGTCCAATGGCATCGTGTTCCTTGGCGGCGACCGGTGGAGCGTGTCGCTGCGGATCAGCGACATCAATTATCAGGTCGCGACCCAGGATCAGCAGCTGGATGTCGTGGACCGGTGGGGTCGTTTCCTGAATTCGATCGGCGAGAACATGGGAGTCCAGATCACGGTCGCCACGCGCATGCTGGATCCCGAGGAGGTGACGCGCAGTATCGCCATGTCGCTTCGGAGCGATGCGTTGGATGGATTGCGCGGGGACTTCAACCGCAATGTGCGTCGGCGTCTCGCCGGGCGTTCGCAGGGCGCGGTGACGGACAAGTATCTGACGTTGACGTTGCGTGAGCGGGACGGGGAACGGGCGGTCACGCTGCTGAACCGTGCCGCGTTGCGTGCCACGGCGCAACTGCGGTCGGTGGGCGGCTGCGTCGGCGTCCGCTTGAACCGGCAGTCGCGTCTGGCGGTATTGCACGGGATGCTGCGGCACGGTGTCCGGTTCTCGTTCACCGAGGATGGCTTCCTGAAATCGCATGGCATGTCCACGAAGGATTATGTGGCCCCGTTCGCCGTGGATGTGTCGGATCGCCGTCGGCTCCGGTTGAGCTCGGGCACTGCGGAGGTGTGGCATCAGTGTCTGTTGGTGCGTGACTTCCCGGATTATCTGAGCGATCAACTAGTGTCGTCCATCACGGACATCAAGGCGGATATCACGGTCGGCATCCATCTGTCCCCGCGGGGCAAGGCCGAGGGGTTGAAGCTCGTGAACCGGACGATCGCCGAAATGGATATGCAGGCCATCGACGAGCGGCGCAAGAACCGCAAACAGCATCTGCCCGAGGACATGCTGCCTCATGATCTTCAGGAATCCATGACTCAGGCGGGTGAGCTGCGTGATGATCTGGAGCATAACGGCGACCGTCTGGTGGATTCCCTCATGATCGTGGACGTGTCGGCGGGCAGTCGCGAGCAACTGGACCAGACGGTTCGTGACGTGACGGCCGCAATCGATGGGCAGTCGTGTGTGGCCGAGACCTTGGCCTACATGCAGGTGGAGGGGCTGAACGCCGTACTGCCGTTGGGGAATCCCCTGCCGCCGATGCGTCGCACGCTGACCACGTCGAGCGCGGCGATTCTGGTGCCGTTCACGTCGCAGGAGCTGTTCGAGCCGGGCGGGGTGTTCCATGGGGCGAACGCCCGCACCGGCAATCCCGTGGTCATCGACCGTACGAAAGGCATGAACGGCAACGGATTCGTTCTGGGTACGACCGGGTCGGGCAAGAGCCAGGCGGCGAAGAACGAGATCACCCAGATCTATCTGACCCGTCCGGACGATGATCTGATCGTCATCGACCCGGAACGTGAGTTCACGCCGTTGTGCACCGGTCTTGGCGGCGAGCGAGTCGAGATCGGGGAATCGTCGCGCGCGCATATCAACGCTTTGGATATCGAGTATGAGGATGATTCCGAGGGTGATCCGATACGGTCGAAATGTGCGAGCGTGCTGAACATGCTCGGCGTGCTGATCGGCGGACAGGACGGCATCGACCGCATGCAGCGCAGTCTGATCGACCGTACGGTCATCGGCATGTATCGCGAGGTGCGGGAGCATCCAGAACTGGGCATGCCAACGCTCGTCACCCTGCATGACCGTCTCACGGCTTTGAATGAGCCAGGTGCCCATGATGCCGCGCGAGCATTGGAGATCTACGCGACCGGCAGTCTGAACGCCTTCGCCCATGCCACTGATGTGAATACGTCCAGCCGGTTCCTGGTCTATGACGTTTCCGGTCTGGGAGCGGAGTTGCGCACATTCGGTATGCTCGTCGTCCTGGATCAGATATGGAACCGGGTCGTCAGGAATCGCCGTCTCGGCCGGCGCACCTGGCTGTGGGTGGACGAGTTCCATCTGCTGTTCTCGAACCGGTATGCGGCCGAATACTTCCTGCGCCTGTACAAGCGCGCCCGTAAATGGGGTTTGTGCCCCACCGGCATCACGCAGAACATCGAGGAGCTGCTGGCCAACCAGGATGCGCGTCTGATGCTCGCGAACAGCGACTTCCTGTTGCTGCTGAACCAGACCGCCACGGATGCCGACGCCTTGTGCGAGCTGCTGAAGCTGTCCGATGAACAGCGGGCGTTCTTCACCGGGGTGCAGCCCGGTCAGGGCATGGCTAAGAGCGGCACTGCGTTCATACCGTTCGATGGGCGTATCGATGCCGATAGTCTGCTTTATCGGTTGTATACCACGAAATTCGAGGATCGGAAACCCGAATGAGACCCGTCACCTCCGACTCATTCCACGCCACACGCAATCTCGTTCGACCGAACGGCACGATTCATGGCTTGAAAGTCCGTCATGTCAGCGGACTCTCCCATGGGCCCGTGCTGGCCGGGCTAAAACAGCCACAAACTATCATCAGGAACAGTGAATCCGAAGCATCGCACCCGATCGGCACAACAACCGTCAGCGCTTTGAACCGTGGTGTGAAAGCGACACGATCCGTGCTTGAATCGCAATCGACACAGACGGAGACCAGCGAGGACGACAACCCATTATCACCAATGGCCCCCGTAAGCCGGATATGCGACGGCGTGACCGGTATTATTCGCACAAGACATGCGGCAAGAGGTTCGACGGCACGTGCCGCGGCAGGAAGAACGGCTTCGGCTCGTGTCAGACGTGCGAGGCGCTCCGGCAAGACCGTACGATCGGGCGTCCAAGGGGCCAAATCCGCTGCCAGAGCCTCGACGCAGATTGCGAGACAAGTCACGCAGACGGTTTCTCGGGCCGTAACGGCGGTGAAAGCCGGGATCGCAGCATCGGCATCAGCTGCGGTCGGTGTCCCGTTTCTGCTGGGCGCGGTGGCGGTGCTGATGGTCTTCAGTCTGCTGTTGTGGTTCATCCCCACCGTTGCCGTTGGAGATGACGGCGGTTGTGAAGCCAGTGTGATCGAGGTCCCGGACGAGGCGAAACCATGGGTGAGCGAGGCGGCTCGATCGAGCGGATTGAGCGCGGATTTCATCGCGGCGATCATGAAGCAGGAATCCGGTTTCCGACCGGATGCATATGCCGACGACAGCAACGGAGGAACCTGGGGATTGCTGCAGATGAACAGGAGCGTATGGCGCGGCGTGCACCCCGAAGGCGCCGACCAGACACCACCTGAAGGCATCACCGAGCCCATGGTCCACGCCCATTACGGCGGCATGTATCTGAAAAACCGCTTGGAAGGCGTCAAACAACTCAAGGCCAAGCACCCGGGCATGCCGTTCGCCGAGCTTGACGACCTGACGGCTTTGGTCATCGCCCATAACGCGGGCGAAGGCAACCTCATGAGGTACCCGGATATTCCCAACATCACCAAACGGTATCTCGACAACGTGAAGCCGGCGATTGATGCGGGAGGCGGCTGTTCGGCCACGGCAGGACGAACCATCGGCAAGCTCACGCCACCGTTGGTCATGCAGTCTGGCACTCTGAACGTGGATGTGGCGGCGACCGGCACGCCCGTGGGCAAGATCACCACCTATGAAACCGGCCAATGCACATGGTGGGCGGCCGCCCGCCGATTGCAGATCGGCAAACCTGTGGACGGTTACATGGGCGACGGCTGGATGTGGGCGTCAAGCGCCAGAAAATTCGGATACCCGACGGGCGGCGGCATACAGCTCGGCGACGTGGCGAGCTTCGCCAAAGGCTATCTCGGCGCAAGCGCCGATTACGGACACGTCGCCATCGTCGAGGAAATCAAGGACGACGGCAGCATCGTCGTCAGCGAATCCGGCGGCGGCCTTCCATACGCATGGCTCAGGACCCTTACCAAGGAGCAGGCCAACAATCCCAGCATCACTTACATCCACTAATCCCGAGGGAAGGAAGGAAGCATGCGCCGCATCAATCCCAAGCTTGACCCTTGCGAGCTTTCCGATCTTATGAGCGATTCCGCCAACTGGGATCTCCTCATGCAAATCCGCAATCATCCCAGTACATGGCCGGAACTCGACCAGTGGGCTGCGCATGCCATTGCAGACCCTGAAACCGCTGGGGCTCCACCGGAACCGTTGACAGACGGAAAACCCAAGCACCGGCTGCTTCCCATCACACCCATCATCGATGATGAGCTGCCTCGCGATGCACGGAACAACAGCACTCCCGTATCCAAGCTTGACAAACAGAAGGGAACGACGATAGACACACCAATGGGGGTAGGGGAACATGCCAAGGATGATGTGTCCTTGGCAGAAGATTCATCGGCTGACAGCACGGATGAGGTGGCCGTCCATCGGCATATCCCTTTTACCCACATCGCCGGCATCATGCTCGTTCTGGTCATCGCAGCAGGATCAGCCGCAGGCCTTGTCATGGCGAAGAAGAACTACGACCATCAGGCGGCGCTCACGTCATGCAATCACGCAATCAAGCAATCTGACATAGTGCGGATTGAATGGAACAAGGCATTGAAACAGGCGGAACCATATGCGAAGTTCCAGGATAAAGACGTGCGGGATCCCAAGTCTTTGGAACTGCTTGGCAAAATCATGCAATATCAACCATCGATCTCAACAGAAAATTGCAATCCGAGTCTGACGGCCGACCGTCTCGATCGCACTCGTGCAGAAATAGGGCGCTATTGCTGTTTTCGTGGGTGGTGGTTCGTCGTTGAGGCGTTGGGGGAGTAAGAGAAGAGCGCTTTCCGGGTAGGATGTTTTCGACCAAGATAAACACACAACCGAAGAGCGCCTGGTGAACAGCATATTCAAACGTCTTCTCAACGTCAAAGGCATGGTCGTCGAGGATGTTCGCATCGTCGACGGTCCCATGCGTCCCGAGCCCGTGCTCGAGGTGCGCGTGCGCCCGCGCGCGGGCATGCTCCGATGCTCGAGGTGCGGGCGGAGGCGTCCGGGCTATGACCGTGGCGGCGGGGTGCGCCGGTGGCGTCATCAGGATTTCGGCTGCTGGCGGGTGGAGCTGGTCGCCATGATGCCCAGGGTGGATTGCCCCGGGTGCGGCGTGGTCGTCGCCGTCGTGCCGTGGGCGGAGCCGGGGAGCCGGTTCACGCGTGATTTCGAGGCGGAGTGCGCGTGGCTGATGACGGTCGCGAATCAGAAGACCGTCAGCGGGTTCCTGCACGTGGCGTGGCGGACCGCCGGAGACATCGCCCATAGGGTCGCCGGCCGGCTCAGGGCCGCGATGGGCTCGCCGTTCGACCATCTCACGTCGATCGGCGTGGACGAGACCAGCTACAGGAAGGGCCACACGTACATCACCGTCGTCGTCGACCACGAGCGGCGTCGGGTGATCTGGGCGCACGACGGGTACGGCAGGGACGTGTTCGACCTGTTCTTCAAGCAGCTCACCGACGAGCAGAAGGCGTCCATCCGGGTCGTCACCGGCGACGGCGCCCGCTGGATCGACTCGTGCGTCAAGGAGCACTGCCCGAACGCGGAGCGCGTGCTCGACGGGTTCCACATTGTCAGCTGGATGACCGACGCGCTCGACAAGGTGAGGAAACGCCTGTGGAACGATGCGAGGCGCGACGGCGACCAGGATGCGACCAAGCGCATGCGCGGCGTCAAATACGCGGTCCTGAAGAACCCCGACCAATTGACCGGCCGGCAGGACGAATCCCTCGCCGCGTTGGGGAACACGGACCCCAAGGGCCAGCTCTACCGCTCCTGGCAGCTCAAGGAGCTCCTGCGCACCCTGCTCAAACACCCCATCGGACAAGCCACCGCGGAGCTCAGGCACTGGGTGTTCTGGGCGTCCCACAGCCGCATCCCCGAGATCGTCGAACTCTCACGCAAGATCAGACGCCGCCGTCCCGACATCCTCAGGACGATCGAGCTGGGCTACTCCAACGCGAGGCTCGAGGCGTTCAATAACCGGATCAAGGTCACCATCCGCATGGCCTACGGCTTCCACCACGTCGACAACCTCATCAGCCTCGTCATGCTCCGATGCGGCGGCCTCGACATCCGACTACCCCAACCCACCAACTAACCCACGAAAACAACACAAGCCTCAGAAATAGGGAGAGCGAATAACCAGCTCAGAACCCAGATCAGGAACCTGCATGACACAGTTGACACGGTCAAGGCATCACAGGAACAACAACAGATCGACAACGCACAGAACGCACTGAGCCAAACCATTGAAGACGCCGATAGGTTCTACAAAGAATCCGCGAACAAGGTCAGAGACGACAACACCCGCGCACGACTCAATGAGCAGATCACCCATGCACGACTCATGATGCGCGACCATCAGGATCTTGATGTCTATAACAGAACCATCCAGGACCTCAACGAAGTCATGCAAATCGTCCGGGATTCCATGACGGCTGTAGTAGAGAACGAGGAAATATCCGAGGCGGGCCGTTCGGATGGTTCCACGCATCCAGGATCGGATTCCCAATCATCGAACCGACAACCCGCACCATCAGCGGAAGGTTTATCCCAGCCAGTCACGCGAGGCAATCCCACTTGGGACGTACCTGGGCAATCGGCAACCCCCTCATTCCCCGACCGGCTGGGATAGTACTGCTCATCCGAGTTTGCCGTCGGTCATGGTGTAGAGGTGGTCGGCGATTTGGTTGAGTTCATCGCTGTGGTGGGAGGCGATGATGGCGGTCCGTCCCATGTCGCGCTGACGTTTCATCTCATTGAGGAAGATATCCACGGAGTGTTCGTCAAGGCCGTTGGTGGGCTCGTCGAGCAGGATGAGATGCTGATGCTCCATGAGGGCCTGGACGATGGCGAGCTTCTGGCGCATGCCCAGGGAGAACGACTTGACCTTCTCGTGCCTGTGGTCGTTCAGTCCGAACAACGTCAGCAGCCGTGTGGTCTCCCGCTCGTCGTAGGTATGGTTGATGCCGGCGAGATAGCGCAGGTTGGCGTCTGCGGTTTCGGAGGGCATGAATCCGGGGTTCTCGATAATCACACCGACCATGTCGGGGAGCTTGCGGTTGAATTCGACCGTTTTGCCGTTGATGGTCACGGTCCCGCGGTCGGGACGGATGAATCCGCATACGGCCCGCAACAGCATGGTCTTGCCGGAGCCGTTGGCGCCGACCACGCCGTATATCCGTCCCCGTTCGAAGTCGGCGTTCACGTCTTTGAGGACGGTCCTGCCCTTGAGCGTCTTGGTGAGGTTCCTGACCTGCACGTACATGATGTTCCCCTTTCGCTGGTAACAAAGTGGTTGGTTTTCCGATTGGCGACGTCATCCCGACCTCTTCAGAGAATCTGCATCCGATTGAACGCGATCAGGTTCGCCGCGGCGCATATGAGGATCGTCAGGATGGCCGCGGGCATCCAGTTCGGTACGTGAAGCGGACCGACGGCGAGCAGCCACTGCTGCGGTTCCGAGAACGACATGAGCAGTCCCAGCAGTACGACCACGACGAAGTAGCCAGCGATGCGCGACCCCGACAAGTAGCCAAGGTTCGCGGTCAGCATCGCAGCCAGCAGCACGCACGCCGCGCACACGGCCGAACCTGCGAACGCGACCGGGTCTTCGTCCGGGAACATGATCCGCTGGGCCACGGCTTGGATCAGGGTGTAGACGACGCAGTACACGGTGATCATGAGCAGGTAGGCGAGGAACCGTCCCGGTCCCCGGCCGCGTCTGACGTACACCATGCACTCGGGCACGGCGAGCCATTCCGAGAACTGCTCCAACGGGATCGCCATACCGAACAAAGCGTACACCAGTGCATACATGTTGTACGCCAGCCCCGGAGTGAACGGCGAATCCGACGAGCGGAACATGCCGATGAACACGCCCGGATCCATACCGCTGATCAGGAACCGGTACACGACCACCGCGTAGATGACGAGCAGCATCGCGCGCAACCCGTTGCGCCGATGTAGCGACTGCAGGAACCGGGCCATCTGCCACTTCATCCGACCACTATCGTTCATGTCACGCCTCCAACCTGTCCATGTGTCCAAAGGCGACGACGTTCGCGACGACGAGCAGCAGACACCAGCCGACGAACGGCGCCACCTGCCCGACGAGCACATCCGACCAATAAGGACTGATCGGATACCAGAAGTAGTACACGTACCGGGTCACCTCGCCCGTCAACGGCAGCAGCATCCAATTCGCCAACAGCAGGATGGCAATCAGCACCGGCAGCGTCCGCGAGAACGGCAGCCCGCAGTTCGCCAGCAGCAGCACCAGCAGCGACACGGCCACGCACATCATCACCGTCTGCACCGTCAGCATCGCCGTCAGCGACAGCGAGCCCGGCTCGAACGGCCGGCCGAGCAGGACGAACTCGGTCAGTGCGAACACCACACCCGAGCACGCCCCTGTCAACAGGCCCATCAGAGTCAGCCACGCGAGGTTGTGCCGCAACTCGTTCCTCGGATCGCGGCGCACCCGTTCGAACGCGCCATACCTCGCACTGCCCGCGCCCACCGCGATCAGACACGGCGGCAACGAGCACAAAGTGGCGCCCACACGCATGAACCCGATGTAATCGTCGTGCAGGGATGGGGCCAAGCCCCCGTATAGCAGACTCACGGCGCATACGGCGCCGATCAGGGACACCAGCCCCACTGCGATACGCATCACCCGTGGCGCGGTCCGGAACGGATGGAACAGATCAGAGCACATCGCGGGCCTCCTTCACCCGCGCGAGCACCAGCGAGCAGACCGTCATCCCGACCGTCATCAGGAGCATCCCCAAGTAATTGCGCCACGCGGTGCCAGGCGCATCCCAATGCGAGAAATTCAGGAAGATGATCTGGCTCCACTCGTCGGGAACCAGGCCACCGGTCAGCGCGGGCAGCATCCACCACACCAGACTCGCCACGAACGGGACCAGCAGCTCCACATGCCTGCGACGGATGAACAGGGACGAGCCCAACGCCAACAGGGCGAACGCACCCGACAAGACAAACACCAACAACAGGATCACCGCAATCAGCAACGGCTGACTCATCCTGTACAACGGATACGCCCACGACGACGAATCAATCAGTACATATTTAGGCAGCATCATGCCATTCTCATCCGCCGATGTACCTTCGATGAACGACAACTGTGGTGTCCGAACAGCCGAAACCAACAGGTTGACGATCAACGGCAACACCCCACCCAAGCCACCCAGCACAAAACCGGACAGCATGCTTGTATGCAAAAGCGCGGAACGTCCCTCGCGCGGAAGCATGTTCAGCAGGCGACCGCTACGCTCCTCCACCGCCCACACGCTCCCACCCATCAGGGCCGCGAAGAACGGCAGCAAATACAGATACAATGTGGATGCCGAACCATACTGGTTGAATAGCATCACATCCTTCAGGAGCGATGGCGCACTTTCCCTGATTCGATACCCCGCGTGGTACGTGGTCCAATACTGCACCGCCATCAGCATTACAGACATAGCCACGACAACCAGCAAACGAACACTGCACACGTTTCGCGCCAACTGCCGACGGAATACAAATCTATTCATGCTTTACTCCCTACTCCCATATCGTTCTAATGACGATGTGGGTGACGCCGAATATGTGGCACCACCCACATCGTTATTAGTCGTTATCAGTTAGAGTCCGGACTCCAGACACCATACGCAGACGTTGCAGAGATGTAGTTCTCTACATTCTGCATACGCAAATGAATTTGCTTGGGGCCGTTCTTGAAAGCGTTATTTGATACAAGAGCACTCTTATTGCTGCGCAGGAATTCAACGCTGGATGACACGTCATCATTGCTGTATCCAAGGGCCCATACCCTAATGGTACGATTCCCAGATACATTATCAGCTCGCACGAAGGAAGCTGAGCTATTCTGCTTCTGCCGGTTAGGGGTATCGAAGGTAGACCAGTTCTTGGCATATCCGCTCCAGCTGCTGCTGCTCACGTTGCCGGCGATTGCCGGTGTTGCGAAGCAGGCCATAGCCAGCATCGGTATGAAAACGCCAAGAAGCTTG
The DNA here is from genome assembly GCF_001417815.1 of Bifidobacterium aesculapii. Taxonomy (GTDB): domain Bacteria; phylum Actinomycetota; class Actinomycetes; order Actinomycetales; family Bifidobacteriaceae; genus Bifidobacterium; species Bifidobacterium aesculapii. The sequence continues at coordinate 253 of NZ_BCFK01000048.1, read as the reverse complement.
CGCTTGACGGTGTTCATGATGACTCTTTCTCTTTTAAGGGTGTACGTCTGACGAGGCTTCACCAGACGCTGAGGATTCATCAACGTCTTTGTGATGAACCTCACATTTATACTGGCACTTTATTCAAAACGCTGCCTGTGAAAAGAGGGGTTTGTCATCTATAGATGACAAACCTTATTGCTAAGGAACGGCGGTATGCCTCTGAGTAGGTAGATGCACTGGTTGGCAGGTATGCGTCCGAGTTCGTCCGGGG
>NZ_BCFK01000047.1 GCF_001417815.1 Bifidobacterium aesculapii | reverse complement strand
TGAGGAGTTTTCGGGCGTTCTTACGGGTGCTGCGCGTCCAGCTGCCGTTGAGGCCTTTGGTTTCGCTGGTTTCGATGACGTCGATGGTCTGGTCTCCGAGTCGGTCGCTGATGTATTTGGTGGTGCTGGGTTCGTTGCCGCCGAGGAAGAGCTGGCTGTCGCAGTTGCCTGCGATGGTCTCCCAATCATCCTTGTAGAGGCTTTTGCCTTGGCTGACGGTCTGGAGGATGATGCTGCAGCTGATGCGTCGGCTTCGTATGGTGGCGATGAGCCTTACGAAGTTGGGGATTTTGCCGATGTTGGCGAATTCGTCGAGCATGCAGTGCACGTCGCGGTCGAGTACTCCGTCGGGTTTGATGTCGGCTTTGCGCACGAGTGTTTCGAAGAGGCATTGGTAGAAGACGCTGGCGATGAAGGAGAACGTGGCGTTGGTGTCGGGCAGTTCGAGGTAGATGATGCGTTTGCCTTGGTCGAGGGTTTCGAGCCGGATGTCGTCGCCGTCGAGGATCCGGCGTACCTCGCGCACTTGGAGAGGTGAAAGGTGGACGCCGGTGGTGATGATGATGCTTTTCTTGGTTTCGCCGGCGCCTTTGAGGAACGTGTTGTATTGGGCGCATGCGAACGCGAGCCCGTCGAGCATGCTCCGGGTCTCCTCATCGTAGTCGTCGGGGTGTTCGCGCATGCGGTGGATTTCGGTTTGGGCTTCGGCGAAGAGCGCATCGATGATGTATTCCTTGTCTTCGTCCTGTTCGCTGGCTCCCATTCGGTCGAGTGTGTCGGTGACTTGGTTGAGGGTGGGGTTGTTTTCGGTGTAGTAGGTCCATGCGATGAGGGCGCATAGGAGTGCTTTTTCGGCGTCCTGCCAGAAGCTGTCTCCGGTTTTGCGGTCTCCGTTGGCGTTGGTGACGAGGTTGTCGGTCAGACGCAGGATCGCGGATTGGGGTTCTTCGGGGTCGATGTAGCGCATGGGGTTGAACCGGTCGGACCGGTCGAGGTGGATGAGGTCGAGCGTGTTGACTTGGTATCCGCGATCGCGCATGGCGTGTTCCGTGTCACGTTTGAGTTCGCCTTTGGGGTCGGTGACGGCCCAGTTCATGTCCACGGACGATAGGTTGGGTTTGACGTAGTAGCGGGTTTTGCCGGAGCCTGATGAGCCGAGCAGGAGCGCGTTGAGGTTGCGCAGGGTGCGTCGCGTGTCTATGGAGAGCCGTTCGGTCGCGGTGAATCGGATGTTGCGGGATTCCACGGGGTCGATGAACGGTTTGATGTCCTTCGGGGTGCCCCAGTGGGCGGAGCCGTGTTCCTCGCCGTTGCGCAGGTTCAGGCGTGCCGTGTACTTGTATGCCCAAATCAGCAGGCCGACTCCCATTGCGGCGAGTCCGCACAGCAAATCGGTATGGTTCGTGGATAGGTGGAATGGATGGTACAGGTCGAGCCAGAATCTGTTCATCAGGTCGATCACGCTCGTGCCTTCATCCAGGTCGGTGCGTATCTGGTAGCCGATCTTGTCGCCCAGCCAGAACAGTGTGAGCAGTCCCATGGCCGCGGGCAGTATGGCCTGTAGGCGTTTCATTGGTTTCCCTTGTCTCCTCCCACGCTGACGCGGTGCTGCGTCATGGTTCTTCGTATGTCATCTCCAACGAATGCTTCGGCCGCTTGCGAAATCCGACTGTTGATGCGGTGTTCGGCGCGGACGCGGATGTTCGTGAGCGTCTGTTCCCTAGTCCATGGCGGATCGTCGGCCGCGGGCTGCATGACGGCGGTGTCCGCTTGCAAAGGCTTATCGCGTCCGAGTGCCGGCTGTCTGTTTCCCGCGTCGGCGGCGCTGGTGATGCGCGTGAGACCTTGGCGGTTCTCGATGGTGTCGCCTCCGTCGCACATCGCGGCAAGGATGCGTCCCACGGGTGTTTCCGCATCGTAGATGGCCGAGTTCCCGCGTGTGATTGGAGTGCCAACGGTTTCCTCGCCTGCATCGATGATCGTGATTGTTCGCGCCGTGTTCACGGGAGTGTGTCCTTGACGCTGGTGTGCAGGGCCATCTCGTCGGCCAGGATGTACACTTCGTCGGCGTTTTCCTCTTCGTGGATGATGCCGTGGACGATGAGTCGTCGTCCCTGCAGTGCGCTCTGTTCGCGCAGGTATGTCGCATGGTCTCCGGCCGCGTGCACGCGGATGATGAGCGGCGTGTCCATGGTGCCGGCGTTCACGGTCAGGGTTGCCGTCGTCCTGCCGTCGCCGTCGGTGTGGAATCTGGCGTCATCGGTGAGGATGCCGCGCGCATAGGCCTGCGGATGTCGGGCGTCGATCATCGGCTCGGCCTGCGTTTTCTGATGGGTTTGTCGATGTTCGGGGCTTTGCCTTGGACTGCGTTGATGGCGTCGCGTCCGACGGCGCGGGCATGGCGGCCGCCTCCGGTGAGCGCGTCGGATTCGGCGCGGGCCTTGGACACCCGAACGTGTTTGGAGGCGAGCGTGTCGAGGGCCTGTTCCCGTGCGGCCATGACCCGGATGCTCCACGGGTCCCGGTAGTCGTCGATCGGCTGGCTGATGCGGGTGCGGTCGGGCAGTTCGTTGCGTCGGGTCTTGCGGTCCACCGGGTAGGAGCGGCATGCGGGGTTCGCGGATTGGATGTAGTGGATTGCGGTGGCGAGGTCGGCGATGCGTTCCTCCGCCGTTTTGTCCATGTCGATGAGCACGCGGCCTTGCACGTGTTGTTCGTCGCATACGGTGCGCGTCCATGTTTCGTAGTCGCGCACGTCAATGGTGTCCCGTTGTTCGCTGTCGTGCTGGTATCGCGTGGCGTCGAACCGGTAGGTGATGTCGTGCGGGTGCACGTCGGCCGACCATTCGGGCAACGGTTCGATGGGGATCTCGCGCAGGGTGACGAGCCGGTACGGTGGTTCGATGTCCCCGTAGGAGCCTTGGGGCTGGAGGATGCCGAAGCCTTCCATGCGCAGCTCGTAGCCGAGGCGTTTGAGTTCGTCCTGCAGTTGCCGGTAGGCGGTGTCCATGGTGGTCATGCTGGTCTCCTCGGCGGCTTATCGGTTGCGGGTCTTCGTCCGGTCCGGTGTGGACGGATGGGCTGTGGGGTCGTCGGCGCGCTGGCTGGCCCGTTGGCGTATGCCGTCGAGCACCGTGTCCCTGCCTTTCGACGTGTTCGGCTCTTCCTCTTTCGCCGATTTGGGGTTGAAGGAGGTGATGGGTGCGGGCAGCGCGTATCCCTGGTCGATCGGGGTGATGCCGTCGGCGGGGTCGAGTTCGCCGGCGGGCTTGGCGCCCATGGTTTCGGCGAGTATCGAGGCGGCGTCGCCGCGCCCGGTCCGGTCGGCGATGATGCGTTGGAGGGTGTCCTCCAATCCGGCGCTGATGTCGGTGGAATCGGCGGGCATGATGCACTGGTAGACGGGTGCTCCCCAGTTCGTCGCCGTGCCGGCGAGCGTGTATTCCATGATGCGTTCGCTGGGTTCGAGCAGTGATTCGAGCCGGAACGGTTCCCGTGCCGGCATCTGGTCGGGATTGGCGTGTTCTGCTGCGTGTTCGGCGACGAGTCGGGCGAACGTGGCCGAGCCTGAGGGCATGTCGCCGTCCAGCTGGTCGGCCACCGGTTTGACGAGGCCTTGGACCTGTCGGCGCAGGGTGTCGCCATCGGTGTCGTTGGCCTGCATGATGCGTTCGGTGATGCGCTCCGTGCCGTCCGATCGCATCACGTTGTCGTGCGTGTCTCCCCAGCGCTCGATCATCCGCATTGCGTCGGGGGTCGACTGCGTCGTGGCGTCGAGGCCGGGCTCGTCGTCGGTGTAGGCGTCGATGATCTGCTTGAGTTCCGTGCCGGAATACCGTTTGGTGTCGGGGATGGTGGCGTCGATCAGGAACCCGTGGTCGGCGAGGGTGACGTTGTCGTTGATGGCGGCGTCGCGCCCGTATTTCGCCACGTCGAAGTACATGCCGTATGGTCCGTCAAGGAGTTTCGCGAGTTCCGTGCTTTGGTTGACGCAATGCCAGCCGTACATCTCGTCCAGGTCGGGCGTGTTCTCCTGCGTGATGCCTTGCGGCGGGTCGTAGGTCATGTATTCGATGTCCTCGGATTGGACGAGCAGGTTCGCCAGTCCGATCGGGTCGTGCACGCCGTTCATATCGGCCGCCAGCCGTACCGCCTCCAATGCTTCGGGCTGGTCTTGCGTGAAGATCCGGGCGGCTTGCGCGAGCGTGTTCAGGGAGTGGAGGTCTTCGTATTCGCCGGGCCGGTAGTCGAGTGCGGCGAGCAGGCCCGTGTATTCGTGGTCGAAGATGCCGTATTCCTCATAGGTGACGCCTCCTTGGCGTCCGATCTCATAGGCTTGCTGCGCGTCGAGCGTCAGTCCGACCTGTTCGGTGAGGAACCGGTTGATCCGCTGCTCGTCCGTGGGCAGGCGCAGCCATCCGCCGATGAGCGTGCCCTCGTTGTATCGTCCGAGGTTGCCTACCCATACGTTGATCGTCAGGTCGTCTTCCGCCATCATCGGCTCCTTGTCTGTGATTGCTGTGATTGCGTCCGCGTTCTTGCCGGCGTGGTGGATGGTGTTTGCGTGCGGCGTTCGGCCCTGTCCTTGATGGCGTCGAGTGTCCGGCTCTTGCCGGCCTTCCGGGATTGCTCGGCCGCCGGTTCGGGGTTTTCCGGGCCGGGTGCTGCTGGTGGTTCCTCGCCGGTTGGGGTGCCGGTGGTGGCGGTGACTGGTTTGTTTTCGGCGTGCTGCCTCGCGTAGGCCATGCGTTGCGCTTTGACGGCGCGGCACAGCTGCCATGCGTCGTCGATGCGCATGGTCTCTCGTTGCTCGCCTTTGCCGCGCCACAGTTCTACCGGTTCGCCGGGTTTGAAGCTGACGGTCACGTCGCGCCCGTTCAGTTTGGCGTCCCGTGCATGGTCGGTCAGGAAGCGGTCGAGCTGCCATCCGGTCAGGTCCACGCCGCGGATGCTGGTGCCCTGCGGTATCGCCACGCGCATCTTGTCAAACATGCGCCCGTCCTTGGAGGTCATCCGGTACAGGTGCACGTAGCTGTTGGGGAAGTTCACGCGCGGCCAGATCTCCCTTGTTCTTCCACCGGCCGCGGGTTGCGCCGTCTGCTCGCCGCCGGGCCGGCCGACGGCCGTCTCGTTCCGTTTCGGCTCCGGGGCCGGAGTTCGCGCGTTTCCGGTCTGTTCGGGCTGCCATCGCGTCGGCGTCTGCATGGCGTCGGGCGTGTTCCATGATCGTGCGGCCTGCGTGCGGATGCGTTGGGCGATCTCGTCGGAGGCCTGGTCGAGGTCCGGCGCAGGGAAGCTGATCGAGGCGTCGGGCCATGCCTGGTTGTGGCGTCGGATCGCGTCATCGACGACCATGCGGGCGACCTGGCCCAGCCGATTGTCCTGCGGCATGCCGGCGGCCGCGTATTGCTCGCCGCGTCGCGCGATGTCCGCCAGGGCCTGCCGGTCGTTGTCGATGAGGTTGTCCATGAGCCAACGCGCGTTGGCTGAAAGCTCGGGCATGGCGATGTTCCTTTCCGGTCATGGTCGTCGCGCATCCGTTCACCGGGTGCGGGTGCGTTGCTTCGAGGGCGCGGTGCGGCGTTGCCCTTCGATGCGTTTGCCGGCCCGCGTGCGGATGTCGTTCAGGGTCTGCTGCTTGGTTTTGGGGCGGCGCACGCCGCCGTCCGGGGCGGGGATGTCCATGCGGTTCCAGTCCAGGCCCCGTGAGCGTGCGGTCAGGGTTTCGATAGTGTCGGCGATCCGTCTGGCCTGGCCGGCCGGGTAGGTGAAGCGCACCGTGTCGTCGGCGACCCGTTGCGTGTGGTGGGGTATGTGGAGCCGGTCGAGCTGGTCGGTGATGATCGCGGCGTCACGGTCCCAGGGCACCGTGCGGAAGTCAAACCGGCCGTTCGATGGCGATTCGGCGTCGAAGGCGAGGCGCAGCGCGTCGTCGGAGGGTTCGAGGAACGGATTCGGCTCCTCTCGTTCCGGTGCCGGCATTGTCTCCGTGGCCGGCCGTGCGGGATCGGCGTCGCCGGGTTCGGGAGTCGTGGCGGTCTCCTGCCGGGCGAGTTCCCGGTTGAGGCGTTCGACGATGCGTGAGACGACGTGGTTGACCTCGTCGGCGTCCTTGCCTTGGAAGTGGAGGAAGGTGCGGCCGGTGTCGCGGTCGTGCTCGATGTGGAAGGTGATGCCGGCCTTTTTCAGGTCGTGTTCGAGCTGTCGGGCGTATCGTCCGGTGACTTCCTGCACGTTGATCGGCTCGCCGGTGCGGTGCAGGGTCTTGCCGTCCACCTTGCCGGTGGTCCTGATACGCCGTAATGTCTCGCCGGTGGCGTGCACGCCGATGCCGAGCAGGTGCAGCGCCTTGTCGAGCCCGTATTTGGTCACGTCGATGATGACGCGCGTGCCTTGCTCGCTGACGCGCATCATGAGTTCCTGTGCCTGGTCCTCGGCCGCCATAGGATTCTCCCGTCATCCGTCGTGGTTCGTTGCGTTCCAGCTTCCGCCGGCTCACCGGTTCCTGCGGCGGACACGATGCCCGCCATCGCGGCGTTGCGCGCGCCGTGCGCCGTCGGAGCGTTCGGCGGTTGGCGTGGTGCGGGCGATGAGCCGGCGCAGGGCGAGGGCGTCGGAGGCCAGGCCACGGGTCTCTTGCTCCTCGATGGCGAGCTGGGCCTCCAGTCCCGTGGCGTCGGCTCCCTGATCATGGTTGTCGGCGATGAGCGCGATCAGGGCGCGCATGTGCTTCGCGTTGAGTTCGACGGAGTCGGTGAGTCGGCCGAGCGTCGCCAGCCGGCCGTCGCCTTCGTCGATGACCTGGGCGAGCACCTTGAGCTCGCGCAGGCTGTCGGCGAGCCGGTCGCAGGCGATTGCCTGACGCAGCGCGCGCCCGTTCACGCCGGTCAGGTCCCGGCCGTCGAACCGTTGACGGCAGTAGTCCTCCAGTCGCAGCGTGGGCCGCGCGAACCATGCGTACAGGCCCTCGCAGTCCGTTGAACGTGCATAGCCGCCGTTCTCGTCGGTGAGCACCTGTCTGACGTCGTCGGACAGGTAGGCGTGCCAGATCCTTCCGTCACGCACGAGCCGGTCGCACGGTATGGACAGGCGCAGGCGTCCGTGCGTGCCGGGCACCCGAACGGTCACCGCCGTATCCGTCCGACGGGCGATCATGGCCTCGTGGAAGGTGATCTCGCTGAGCGTGCGCCGGTGGATCTTGCCCATGATGGCGAGCATGTTGTATGCCACGCCCAGTCGCCGGTCTCGGATTCCGCGGGTCTGCCCGCATGGCGTGTAGGTGATGCGTCCGCCGCGCACGGTCGCGTTGACGCCGAGCGTCGCGAGTTCGCGGCGGAAGCCCGCGAAGTCATGGGCGTTCATGCAGGCCGTGTCGATGCTGGTGCGCAACCGGTCCTTGATGTTGCCGCCTCTGGCGCTCAGATGGAGTTCCCCGATCGACGGGGCCACGCGCCCGGACCGTTCCGGCATGAGGGTGTGCAGCCCGTATTCGCGGCATAGCCGGTCGCTGATCTTCCGCCATTCGCCCAGGGTTCCTTTCCTCAGACGCAGGGCCTTGCCCGTGATCCGGTCTGCCGGGCAGATGAGGATGTGGTTGTGCATGTGGGATCTGTCGGTGTGGGTGGCAATCACGTAGTCGTGCGTGCCTCCGGTGATCTCCCGGACGAACCGTTCCCCGATCAGATGCGCCAATCGGGGCGTGACCTGGTCGGTGGGATCGAACGATTGGATCACGTGCAGCGCCAACACGGCCCCCTGCCGGCGTGAGCCGCCTTTCGTGGCGTCCAACGCACATTCGAAGCCTCGGGCGATGGACTCGGCGTCCGTGATGTCATCGCCGACGGTGGTCGAGGCCCACCGGTAGCCGTCGGTCTTGGCCGGGTTCGTCACGTAGGCGATGCTGCGGGCAAGCGTGCTTTTGATCTTGCCGATCTTGACTACAGCCATTCGGGCACCCCTTTGGGGTCAACGTCGGTCTCCACCCGGATGCGCAGGCCCGCGACCAGCCGTTCCGCCTGGCGCAGCTCGTCGAACACGCGCGAGAGCATGGCCAGGTCCGTCTCCCGCGTGGTGTTCGCGTGACGGGCGATCTGGTTGACGTTGTTGCCGATCCTCGCCAGTTGGGCGCTCACGTCATGCAGGTTCGCGGGCACGGTGATGTTGACGCGGTGGGCGCATCTGATCCTGTTGCGGGCGAACGCCATCCATCCCACGGGCCTGAGCCCGGCCTGGATGCGCTGACGGTTCTCCACTTTGAGCGAGTCCGCCACCCACCGCCATTCCTCCTCGCTGAACGTGACCGCCTTGCGGATCGTCCTGGAACGGTTGCCTTTCCAACCCATCGGCGCCTCCTCATATCGGGTTCCACGGGTGTCCCGCGATCGGCCCCGAGCCTCGCGGGGCCGCGCCGGTGTACGTACACCGGCGATGCTTGCTACACACCAACCGCCCCTCCGGGGAGGGGATGGTTGCGCACCGGTCAGTTTCGCCTTGGCGCCACGCCATGCGCGGCGGACTTCAGGTCACGTTTCGCATGCCGACGCCGGTTCCGTTTCGTGTCCGCCGGCATCATTGCCGGCGTCGTTCTACGATGCGGGGCAGTGAAGAACAATCACCGTGAGGAGACCGTCATGGCGAAGCCGAGGGAACGCAACCGGGCGATGCGCGCCATCGCCGACAACGCATTGGATGCCGAGTTGGAGGCGCTTCGGCGCAAACGCGGCGAACTGTCGCGTTTGGGTATCCTGCTGGACGATATGCGCTGGGCCGCGGAACGATTCCGTGACGCCGCCCAATCGTTCTGCGACGACCATCACATGCCTCGTGCCCAGCTCGTGCGCACGCTCAGGATGGAGCCAAGGGAGACGGGCATGGCGTTCCATGCCGTCACGCCCGACTACGGGCAGGCCAATCCCGCCGATAGTCACGGCGAAATCCATGATGGCGAGGATTTGTCCCTCGAATCCGACGGCCGACCGGCATCCGCCGTCGATACGCCGGAGATTGCCCTGACGGAAGACAACGCCGCAACGGCGAATGCGGCCGATGCCGGTGATGCCGGAGAATCCGGTTCGATTGGATTGGACCCGGAGGGATTGCGATTCGGTTTCCCGCGTCCTGGCGGCTACGCTGGATGACATTGGCTACATACGGGAGGTGGCGGCGATGCCGATGCTGCTGGTGATGCTTGGCCTGTCGCTGGCGACGGGCGTGATACGCATGCTGATGCGTGGCGTGGCCTCGTGCCTTGCCCTGTTCGCGCACCCGTTGCGGCTCGTGGTGTTCCTCGTGAACTCCGTGTTCACGGCGTTCGCCATGCTGTCGGGATTGCTCATGCTGGCGTTCCTGCTCATGCATTTCCTCGCCGGCTCGGACGCTCCGGCATTGGACGGCTCGTTCGCGTTGATCGTCGCCACGTTTCTCACGGCCGTGCTTGCGAGCATGCTCATGGATTGGTGCGACGCGCGGCTCCGACGACGCTCCTCCCGCCACGGCTGAACGTCACCCGCCGCCGCTTGGCTCCGGAAGGCGCGGGCGCGCATGCGCCGTCACGTTTCGCCATTCGCGCCCGGACGGGGGCGGAACCCGTATTCCGGTTCCGCCCCGTCCGTCGCTTATTCGGCGTCGTCCGGCTCGCCGGATGCGTCGTCGGCTTGCGACGCCCCATCGTCGTCCGGTTCGCTGTCCTGCCCTATGCCGGTATCCTCGCCATTGTCGTCGTCATCGATTGGTACGAGGGAGCCGTTGAGGGCTTCGGCTTCCGTGTCCGAGGTGCGGTAGCCGAGTGTTTCCAACGCCTCGTACAACGGTGCGGCGTGTTCCGCGATGGTCGCCGCGTCACGCCACGTTTCCCAGCTGACGCGCTCTTCGGCCAAGGCGTAGAGCAGTCCGAACGCGGCCCGTTGCGGGTCGCCGGCAATCATCGCGGTGACGGACTCGCGTAACGGGTCTTCGGCCTCGTCCTCCGGCTTTGCATCATCGGCGTCGTCGCCCGCCGTGCCGATGCCGGTGATTTGCTCCCAGACGTCCTCGGCATGACTGTTCCATTGGTCGAATCCCTCGGTGAGCGTATCGAGCGCGAATCTCGCGGACAGCAGGGCGACGGCTTTGCCGATGCCCTTCGGCTGGGATTTCAGTTCCATGAGATGCGTCACGAACGCGATGCGCAAATCACGGCTTGCCCGCGCGAACTCCTTGGCCGGTGCCGTCTCGCGTTCCTCGCGTTCCCGTTCCTCGCGCCAACGCGCCTCACGCGCCTCGCGGGCCGCGGTCTCGGCCTCCTCGTCCACGGTTTCGTACAGGGCGATGCCGCGCGCCCATGACGCGCCTTCGGCCCGCACTCCAACGACGGGCGTGGCTCCGTCATGGGAGTCGCGCCATGCGTCGATGGCCTTGGCGATGTCGCCCGTGGTCAGCATCGTGGTGCGACGCAATCCCTTTGGCGAGTCATACCAGTTGTCCGTGTTCGGCTGTTCGTCGGCCGCGTCGATGCCCATGCGTTCCAATTCGGCTCGCGCCGTGTCGAGCCATTCGCGCCATGTTCGCTCCTGCCGGGCGTGCTTGACGGCCATGTTCCAGTTCTTGCCGCCTGCCGCCTCGGCGAGCCGTTCCTGAAGGTCTGGATGCCGGTCGAAGTCGGCGATGGTCTCCCAGTCGTCGATGCTCAGCTGGGCCGTTCCGGCCTTGCTTCGCGCGTTCTCGCCGATGGCGGCTATCTTCAGGCGTCGGCGCACCAATGACGTGGAACGGCCGGTGCGTTGCGCTGCCTCGTCCACGCCCACGCCCAAATCGAGAAGCCCCTGATAGCCGTCGGCCTCCTCGATGACGGTCAGGTCGGCGCGCTGGCTGTTCTCCACGAGCATGAGCTCGCGTTGCTCCCGTTCCGACAAATCGGCCACCACGGCGGGTACCCGGCTCAATCCGGCGAGTTTGGCGGCGGCGAGGCGGCGATGCCCGATGACGAGCAGGTAGCGTCCCTGCGGCGTGGGAGTGACGAGCAGGTTTTGCCGGATGCCCTGCGCGCGTATCGAATCCGCGAGTTCCGACACATCGCCCACGTCGCGGCGCGGGTTCGCGGGGTTCGGATCGATAAGTCCCACGTCCAGCATGACGATGTTCGATTCCTCCATGCCTTCGTCGGCCGATACGGGACGTTCGATGATTGCGGTTTCCATGATTGTCTCCTTGAAAAAACAGATGATTGGGGATTGGCTGGGGCTTCCGGAATCGGAAGCCCCAGCCAGATGAATCCACGGCCGACGCTCAGTGGCGGCGGCGTTCCGTCCACGCGGGGCGGATGCCGTGTTCGCTGGCCGCGAGCACGAGGGATGCCAACGAGCAGTCGTCGTCCAAGGCCAAGGCCTTGAGCGCGCGCACCGCGGCGGCGGTCGAACGGTCGGCCATCCACAGCAGGTACGCGCACGACGCCATCGGCTGTGCCTTGTATCCGTCCGGGGCGTCGGCCGTCACCGATTCCAGCAACGCCGTCGCGCGTTCCCCGCGTCTCGTGTCCGGCTGGTAGGCGGCGTCCTTGAACGCCCGTGACAGTTCGCGCATGACCACGGCCGCCGACTCCATCGAATGCGGCTGGGCGTACAGCATGTGCAGTTCGCCGCCGCCCATCTCGCGCAAAGATGCGAGTATCAGCGCGTCCCGCATGCTCAGGCACTCGGTCATCAGCACCGCCAGCGTGACGCGCTCCTCATGGGAGAAGCCTCCCTCGTCGCGCGACAGCAGGCCGTTCCACCTGTCCATCAGGGGTGCGAACCACTTGTCGGCCGCTTCCGCCGGCCCAAGTTCACGCCGGTCCTGAAGGAACCCGTCGCGTACGCGCTTCGCCAGTCCGGTTCCCGTCGTGCGGGTGTCCACCATGTCGTTCATGTCCATCGGTCCTTTCCGTGTGGTTTCCATTTCGGACACCACCCGCCTGCCATGCGCGCAGGCGGAGAGACCGGAGGCGTGGACCGCGACGATCCGGGCAGTAGCGAAGACGGCATGCTGGTCCGCCGTCGCAGCGCAGGCACGGGAGCGGCGCGGGACACGGCGCAGGGAACGCAGACGGAGCGCATGGCATGCTGGTGGTGGCCGCAAACCCCTCGTCAGATTCCGCGCGGCCCACCGCCGCGAGCATGCGAGCGGCCAGACAGCACGGTCATGCGCGCAGCGCATGGACCGGGGCCGCGTTCCCGCGCCGATTGCGGAGAGTATGTCGAACAGCCCCGCCTGGAGCATTCTCTCCGCAAGCGGAGAGGGAAGTCCGCGATAAGTTACTGTCATCCGTAGATGTCAAACAGGAGCCCAGTCATGGACATGCGAGCCTCAAATCGTAGATAATGGGAAAGCTGTATTCTCGGACAACGAAGAAGGCGTAAGGTGCAGGTTGCGAGGAACCATCTCATTATGGGCTCACGCCGGGGTAAGTCATCAGATGGGAGACAAACGTTAGCCGTCACCCCGCGGGATCGATTGATCCTATGGCTTCGTCAGCTCAAAGGGGAACGCCTGCTTCGTTTCACGACGACTCTGATCTGCATCGTTGGCACGATGGGCGTGCTGATCCGCGATTATGTGAAAGAGCGGATGGCAATCGGCACAGGATATTCGTTTATCCGGTTCCTCAACGAGGGAGCGGGAATATGGTACTTCCTTATACTGCTAGTTTTGGGAGCCATAAACGTGACGTTAAGGTCCAGAAGCCCCGTGGCGTTGCTGGCCTTGGAATTCATTGAGCTCTCTCTGGGCGTCCTGTTCGGCGTTGGTCTGCACTCATACACGCAGGTCGCGCTTATCTTGGTGCTTTATCTGTGCATTCGGCTTCCTTTGTATGTTCAGGCCATGTGCGATCTGGCCATGATCTGCATGATCGCAATGCAATACATCTATCCCTCCTATCTGCAGCCTCAATATTTGGCGTTACTGTACTCCGTCGCTTTGGCCGGCATCGCATCCTCACTGTTGTCCATAGCGTGGGAACGGCGAACGTCGAATAGGCTGCTGTCCGAGGCACGGCGAAAGACCGCAATGCTGGCGGAGGAAAAGAATCGTACGGAACGGCGCCTTCGCATGGCCAACGAGCTGCATGACAGTGTCGGTCATGGATTGACCTCGATTATCGCGTTATCGCAGGGAGGTGAGGACTGCATAAGGAATGGCGGCTATTCCGCTTCGCAACTGGCTGATGTCTTAGCAGAGATCACATCGATTGCGAAGGACAGTCTGACCGATACGCGCCGTATACTAAAGGTCTTCAATGAAGAGGAATCGCAGCCGTCTTTGGAACAGGTCGGTCTTGACCCAGTGAATCAGGATGACATCCTGCGTTTACGGGATTGGGACGATATCAGACCCGTACTGGAACACATACGCTCAACCGGAATCATCGTCGTGTTCACCGAAACGGGAAGACGCGTCGAGGACCCCCGCCGTTCGGATTTATGCTTCGCCGTCACTCGCGAGGCACTGACCAATGCCCTTCGGCACGGCGCGGGACTGACCCGCATTGCCGTCTCCTGGAATCATTACCGTGATGGCGGAACAGCAATCACGATCCGCAACGATGGACACGTCTCCGGACACGACACCACCGGCGAGGCATCCGGTCAAAGCAGGAAGCCGACAGGTGGAACCGGACTGCAACGGCTCTCCCAACGCCTTGCGAAAATGGGCGGCACCCTGTCCTATGGGCCATACGGCAATGGCTGGGCGGTCAAGGCACTAATCCCCTGAAAGAAACGGAAGAACCATGAAGGATGCAAGAGACGACATCATCAAGGTCATGCTGGTCGATGACATGCGAGGGGCGCGCACCGGCTTCATGATGATGCTGAACAACGATCCGAACATCATCGTCAGCTCCCAGGCCGTGGACGGCGCCCAAGCAATCGAGTTCCTACGGCAATCACCGCAGCAACTGCCTGACGTGATTCTGATGGACGTGCGCATGCCCGTCATGGACGGCATAGAGGCGACGGGCATCATCAAGGAGCAATTCCCCCAAATCCAGATACTGATCCTGACCACATACGATGAGGACGATTACGCCTTCGACGGATTGGCGCGAGGGGCATCCGGATTCCTGCTCAAGGATGCGACCCCCAAACAGCTACGTGACGCCGTACACGCCGTGCATAACGGAGATGCGGTATTGACACCGAGAATCACCGGTGAAGTACTCAATCGCGGGGTTCGGCCCATATCGGACAACACCCGCATCAAGCTGCTACGAAGCCTATTCGACGGACTTTCCAAGCGGGAACATGAAGTCGCGGAACTCGTGGCGGCAGGCTTGTCCAATCAGGAAATCGCGGAGCGCCTATTCATCGAAACGACATCGGTACGACGCACGGTAAGCCGCATATTGGCCAGAATGCACATGCGGGACCGAGTCCAAATCGCCATAGCTTGGTATCAATCGGGGCTGGACCAAATAACAGGCAGCAAACCAGCATAAAAATCACGATATTCATCTCAACGATTGTGGTGTTTGTCATCTTCAGATGACAAACACCACAATCCTTTTATTGGAGAATAGAGCAAACTGGTTAACTGTCTATGTCCGTCGCTCAAGCGAACGGAACAAACCTAGCATATATCACGTCACTTTTGCCATCCCCTAAGATAGGGCAGTATCCAAAAACCGTTAGGGGGGGGGGACTTCGATTATTGCGGCTCGGGTCAATCGAAGAAAGGAAAACGATGTGCCAGCTGCCCGATTCGGCTTCACCCATCATTGCGTTTGAGAACGTCTCATTCAATCATGCCGGTCGCGAATTGCATGGGATCACATTTGCCGCCTATGCAGGTCGAGTCACCGTTCTGATGGGGCCACATGACGCCGGCAAAACAACTGTTCTCCGGATGCTGTTGGGACTGGATATCCCGGATTCCGGATGCATATACACCTGTGGCAAACCCTGTGGCACATCCCGTATACCCAAAAACGTTGTGAATGCAATGCCCGAAGCCATTTCACTATCCCCGTATTACTCGGTCGGAACCTATCTTCGTTGGAAGGCGTTCTGGGCCGGAACGTCTGATTCGCTTCTTGACGGGATTATTCACATGACCGAACTGCAGAATCTTCTCACCGTCAAGCTCCACGATCTCGCTCCAATCGATGTCCTCAAAATGCGATTCGCCATAGCTCTGCTTCCCAATCCCAAAGCCCTGATCGTAGATGAACCGCTCCAGGCACTCGATCAATCGGGCACGAATTGGATCTGCGAGCAGATACGGAAGCAGACAAATCGTGGCGTTGCGGTGCTCATCGCATCCGAACCGGACGGCAAGCTGAAGCCGATTACCGATGATGTTGTGGTACTGGATAAAGGCACCGTGGTAAAAGAGGGTTCCCGCGGCCAACTCTGGAAGGAAGACTGAAAAACGCCAGCAGATCGTCCGATTCCCCATAGATCCATGTGTTTGGTGTTTGTCATCCGAAGATGACAAACACCAAACACATTCTTGGATGTACTATCCAAATCATGTTAACTGGAATGGCATGCACCGACATGCAATCCGGTTCCATATCCAGAACACGAGGAGAACGAAGATGAAGGATTATGTGCCTCCTGCCGTTGAGGTCATCGCATCATTCAAGGAAGCAACCAATGGCGTATGGTTCGGCAACTATGTCGATGTTGGCGGCGCCAAGGCCCCGTTCCCTTGGGGATCGAACTGACCGAAACCCTGCATATATTGATGATCCCTAGCTGTATCAGGATAGGGAAACGTGATGCCGTTTACGTATAAGAACCCAAACCGTACCGTGATTGTCCGCGGCGGGAAGCCAACGGACTGTTCGAAGCTTCCCGCCTCCATCAGCATCAATGACGAGGGAACATGCGTCCAAGTTCCTCTGCTGAGTGGCGATCGCATGTTCTGGATCGTCTCCGAAGATGAAGTGCTCCTGTCGGACAGCGCCTCCCGACTTGCAAGCATCACGAACGCCGATCTTGACCTAGAACGCATTGTCATGGATCTGCTGCCTTCGCTCCCTGACAGCCTACGAGGGGACAAATCCCCATGGAGGAACGTACATTCCATACCTGTCGCAACCATACTGCACCTCGACAAATCCAATAGGCCGCGATATACGAGAGCGGAACCTTCACCCATAAAACATGTTTCAAACGGCGCAATTCTGGCATCGCTAAGGAGCAGTTTCCTGACGATCGCGGATGAGTGGCGCAATGAGGCACTACTATCCGCCGATGTGTCCGGAGGAGTGGATTCCGCCGCCATCACATACATCTTCGCCAGCGAGGGGGTTCGTATGCCCCTGTATCATGAAACACCCGACGATCCAATGAATCAGGATTCCCAATGGGCCGAGCGAATCTCCGAGGACGTTCGGATGCCACTCATCAAAGTCGGCCGAGTCGTGGATGGAAACAGATCATTCGAACCCGCAGCCGAATACCCCAACAACGAGATACCTGAAGAACCGATCTACTGGAGCGATATCGAAGGCTATCTCAGCCGAATCTCCGAAATGGAGGCAGGCACAAGCCGTATCCATGTCACAGGTTTCGGAGGAGACGAGCTGTTCGCATCTATGCCATCCTCATCTTGGAGCTGCCTGCGGGAACACCCACTGCGACTACGAGACATCCGAAGACAATACAGCGCCGATTACCGAATCCCACCCCATCAGGCAATTCTCGATCTGACCGATAACACCGATCTGTATGAGGAATTACGGTCATCGTTCCTGGACGCGGAACAAGGTCATAACCATCGCTCCTCGCCTTGTGGATGGCACGATGTCATACTCATTCCCGAATTCCTGACCACAAAAGCCAGGGATATCCTATATAGCGCTATTGAATCACAATTCAAACACGCCGACATTCGGCCATTGAGCCCCGACCGAAGCCGTCATCAGGCGCTCTATTCTCTGTCAATGCAGGCACGAATGCTCAATCAGGTTAATCGGACGTTCGCCTCTGACGACATAACGTTCCGCTCCCCCTACCTGGACCATGGGATCGCGGACTATGCGCTATGCGCCCCAATCAGTGCACGCACCGAAGGAAATCTACACAAAGCCGTATTGTACCGGGCACTCAAAGGCATAGTCCCCGAAACGATATTCCGGCGTCCCGTCAAAGGCGATCACTCATATTCACTGTATCTGGCCTGGCAACGCTCGAAGGACTCGCTGCTCAACTCAATCACCGGTGGAGAGCTGGACGAAGAAGGATTGATCGATATGCCAGCCATACGGCGTCGAGCTTCCATGCCGATGCCTGACATCACGTTTCTGTTCGAAATGCAACGAGTCGCGGCAGTGGAAAGGTGGCTAAGACATGCAAACCGATGACACGATGGCGAACACCAGCCTGAAGGACCAGATATCTCTGTATCCCAAAGAGGGAGGGGCAATCGTATTCGTCAACGACACCGGCGAATACCTGCAGATCAACGAAATAGGCCGAATCATCCTCGACGGTCTGATGCACGGCAAAACCGTCGAGGATTGCACGAATGAAATCGCCGAAGAATATCGGGCTGACAGACAAATCATCGTCCGGGATACGGAACGATTTCTCGCCGATATGGGGAAGCACGTGCGTTTATGAGCATCCCTCTACAGCCGGAAGCAATCACACGAGTCAACTTTCACGACCGCCTGGTGGCGCTGATTGCCATCATTATCGGAAGACAGATGGAACGACAACGAATCGGAGAGTTTTGCCGTCAGCTTGAAACGTGGTCCGAACGGTATCCGCCAGCCGATGCCGACATGGCGAAGCGTTACCGCAACGCCGTATGTGCGGTAAGCCGCAGATGCCGCAGCCAGCAGGGTTGTCTGCTTCGGTCTCTCTCCACAGCGGCGGCATGCCGCATATCTCACCGATCCGTCACATGGTGCACCGGATTCACCGATCGTCCCTTTCGCGCACACGCCTGGGTCGAAGTCAACGGCACACCCATCGGCGAACCTGATGCCATCGGACAATACATCATCACCAGATCTAGCTCTGCACGAAAGAATCAATGACGCAACAACTAGGACACCGACCCTCGCATAAAGAATTTCCATGCACAAGATGAAGTTGTGGCTGCCATTTGTCATCTCAAGATAGCGAGATTGGGGGCTTCATGTCATCTCCAGATGTCAACGAGCTTGCTCGTCATTGCCCGTCGCATTCTCGCTTAGGACAATAGTTCTTACGGAGTCGAAAAGAATTCGGCCTACTATAGAAAGGGTCAAAGATGACCGATAAACATCGACGTGTCAAAGCAATGGCTGCTATCGTTCTAGCGGCAGGACTATCTCTGGGAGCCACCGGGACAGCAATGGCGGCTGTCGTACCTGCCGGTGGTGGAACTTGGAACTACGGAATCATGGATTTCGGTGAAGGCTATAACTGGTCAAACTATCGTCATCCATCTGCTCTTCACGGTTCCAGTGTAACCGGTGATGTCGGACTTGTCCGGTCAGAATGCGCAGTGAAGAAGCAGTGGTCTACCGCGACTGCTTATGACAGCAATCCCCTTCGAATCGATCAGGCATATTGGAGATATTGCTAATCGAGAATTGATTAGGTGATGCCGCAAAACGGCATCACCTTTAATGAGTTTGAGGAGGGTGCCATGCGCAGCGGGTCCATTCGTCTGGCGGTGTGGATTGCGGCGTTTGCCGCAATGTTGGGTTCGTTTCTGCTGTTGAACGCGCTGGATCTGTCGGGGCCTCTTATGGTACGGGCCACTGTGCAGGTATCGGGGCCGTCACCGCAGGTCAGGAGCGAGGCGACGGTCGGTGTGATATCCGAGGTGGCGCTGGCGGACAGGGTCAATATCGTCAAAAGCGTCGCCGATGTGCGGGATCCCGGTGGTGCTAGACACTTGTATGTCGCGGTCGGCAATCCTGCCGGTGACGCCGCTTCGTGGATCGGGCACGGGTATCCGTCGTTCAACGTCTCGATGCGGACTGTAGTCGGCCGGATGGATGAGTTGGCCACTTCCGATCCGCGGGGAACGTATTACGTGTTCGACGGGCCCGCCGCTTCGGCCGTCGACCTGCAGCAGAAACTGCAGTCCCAGGGGTACCGGGTCCTTGTCAAGACGAGTTTCGTCGGTTCGTATGCGCAATGGGTCATGTCGAGGCCCGTCGGGGTGGGACTGGTCGTCGTGCTGCTGTTGTGTGCGACGTTGGCGGGCGGTTTCTCCCTGATGAACGCGAAGGGATACGCGGTGCAGCGGCTTCAAGGTTCAGGCCCGTTGATGATGGTGGCCCGGGATGTCAAGGCCAATGCGGTTTCCTGCATGTTGGGGGCATGCGTTATCAGCATTGTGGCTTGCTCTCTGGTGGCAGCGCACAACCATGGGGCCCAGTGGGGCCTGTTCGGCATGCTCTCGGCCGCGATCTTCCTAACCATATGCGTGGGTCTGGCAATCGCCTATGGAGTGGGATTCATAATCGCGGCCGCGCAGCCCCTGTTGTCCGCGGTCAAGGGGCGGCTACCCCGCAGACTGCCTTCCATCGCGGTGTACTGCGTGCGCATTCCGGCGATATTCATCACCATATGGTCGGTGACGTTGTTGTTCACCGCCGTGGGGAATATGCGCAACCAGTGGCAGGCCCAGGAGGCGTGGCGGGGCGCCGGCGATGTGGCGCAGGTGCATCTCAATCCGAACATGTCGACGGACGAGCAGGACGCGTACAGTCGCAGGACCGGCGAATGGCTGGAACACGCCGAAGACGAGGGGCGGATGATTCTGGCCCATGAGGACGACCTGCGGTTCATGGCGCCCACTGAGGGCGACGGGGAGACAGCGTCCAGCACGGTGCTGCTGGTCAATGGCAACTATCTGCGACACCAGACGGTCAGGGATGACAAGGGGCGTCGCCTGACATCCGGCTCCAAGGCGGTGAAGGTGGTGATCCCGTATGATGCGGACGCGGCGGCCGTGAAAGCGTACGAGAAAGCGATCGACAGCTGGGCGCGATCCCATGCGTCGGCCTACGGCGTTCCGGTTCCCGAGATCGACTATGTGCGCGGCGAGCGGGGCCAGCGGCTATTCGGCTACGGGTCAGCCCTGCCCGACACGCCCACCTTGTTCGATGACGCGCTGATTGTTGTGGTCGACAACGGCAGCGGACTGTTGTCCTTCGACGATTACGCGGCGTATGCCAGCCAGGGCGATGCACTGCTGGATGACGCGCAGTACGCGATCACGTCCTCAAGGCAGGCGGGTCTGGAGGACTTCATCCTTGCCGTAAGCGATGCCGGGCAGAATGCCGCGACGCATTACGCGCAGCTCAGATCGGATCTGGTCGTCCACGGGTACAACGTCATGATGTCGGCCGTCGTCCTCATCGCCTCGGCCGTGGCCATCGCCCGAATCAGGGTCCGCGAGCGAGCCCAGACCATCTTCGCCCGGTACATCCACGGATGGTCCTTCGCGAGAACCCATCTGAGCCTAGTCATCGTCGAATCGATACTGGCGATCATTCCGTCCATATGGTTCGTGTCGCAGGCCGTTCTGGCCGCGCGCCGGTCCACCGTCTCGTACGCTCAGAACAATCCGCTGCTGCTCGACGGGTATCAGCCGCTCATCGCCGTCCTGATCGCCATGACAAGTCTCGCGGTCTGCCTGCTGTCCACCGCCGCATACGTGCGCGGCAACGTCCGAAACCATGCTAGGGAGGAGTAAACGATGACCACCGCATTATCCGGCCACATGCCCGATCGCACGCCGGTGAGCACACGGCTTGACGTCCGGGGCCTGTCCAAATCCTTCGGCGATCACCTGCTGTGGAAGGACCTCGGATTCTCGGCCCATTCGGGACAGATGATCGCTCTCACCGGACCATCCGGATCCGGCAAGAGCACACTGCTGAACTGCATCGGCCTCTTGGAGAAGCCGGACGGCGGCGCGATAGAAGTGAACGGGAGAGACATCACCCGATACCACGCGCACGGCGCGCGAATGTTCCGCAAACACACCCTGGGCTATCTGTTCCAGGACTACGCGCTCATCGACAACGCCACCATCGAGGAAAACCTGAACGTCGCCCTGCCACACCTCCCGTCACGGGTAAGGAAGACCACCATCTCCCACGCCCTGCAACGGGTCGGTCTGGCCGACCGCCAAAGGGAGCTGGTCTACCAGCTCTCCGGCGGTGAACAACAACGCGTCGCACTGGCGCGCCTCATCGTCAAACAACCTGAAGTCATTCTCGCCGACGAACCTACCGGTGCTCTCGACCACGACAACGCCGACATGGTCATCCACACCCTGCGCGACATGGCCGGCAACGGCGGCATCGTCATCATCGCCACCCACTCCGACCACGTAGTCGAATCATGCGACTGGAGCATCCAACTTTAGTATTCCTCCCGTTATAATAACGGGAGGAATACTAAACGAACAAGATAAGTCATAGCCAGCGCTATAGCTATCTCCTGAAATCAGGGAATCAAATCAATGGATGATGAAACCTTGATCTTCGGCGTAGAGTTTCAGCGCCTTTTGCCACTTGTCAGCGGCAGCCTTGAAAGTCTCCTTGCCGGAGAAGAATGATCCCATATTGTCGTTGTAGATGGAGCGGGCATAGGGTTCGAAGGGCAGGAACTCCCATTTGCCGGTGACGTCCTTGGCGGCCTGGGAGAAGACCTCGTTGTATTTCTGGCCGCCGAAGAACTCGTTGTCGCTGCCGTCGGCGTTTCTGAGCGTGGTCTTGGCGAGGAAGTCCTTCTGGTTGAGGGTCTTGGTGGTGGCGGGGAAGCTGCCGTTGGATACGCGGGCGTCGATGCCTTCGTCGTTGGTGGTGACGTATTCGACGAACTTTTTGGCGGCGTCGAGTTTGCCGTCGGGGATCTTCTTGGTGATGGCCAGTCCGCTGCCGCCGTATTCGCCGTTGATGGGCGTGCCGTCGATGGTGGGCAGGAGGGCTACGCGGAATTTGCCGGTGGCTTGGGGCACGCCCTGCAGGAGGTTGTTGGCCATCCATGCGCCGCTGATGAGGCTGGCGATGGAGCTGTCGCCCAGTGACTTCATCCAGTCGTCGGTCCAGGTCTTCGTGTGGACGTCGATCAGGTCCTCGTCACGCATCTTCTGCCAGAGGTCCATGAACCGCTGGGCGCCCTTGTCCTTGGTGATATTGATGGTCAGTTTTTCGTCGTTGAGTTTGTAGGCGTGGCCGCCCATGGCCCACATCATCGCGTTGAACAGGCCCGCGTCGCCGGAGTCGGAGGTGATGTAGGAGCCGGTGGCGCGGATCTTCTTTGCGTCCTCGTAGAACTCGTCCCAGGTGGTCGGCGGTTCGCTGATGCCGGCCTTGTCGAACACGTCCTTGTCGTAGAAGTAGGCCATCGGGCCCGAGTCGGCGGGCATCGCGTACAGGCCGCCGTTGATGTTCACGGAGCTCCAGGTGCCGGGGGTGAACGTGTCCTTGAGCTTGACGGTGTCGTAGATCTTGCTCAGGTCCATGAGCGTGCCGGAGTGCACGAACTGCGGGATGGCGAGGTATTCGATCAGGGTGACGTCGGGCAGGCCGTTGCCGGCCTGGGCCGCGTTGTTGAGCGCGGTGTAGGTCTCCTCGGTGCTGCCGACGTTGCTCACCTTCACCGTGATGTCGGGGTTGGCCTTCATGAAGTTTTTGGCGGCGCGATCGATGCTGGCGTCCCATGACCATACCGTCAGTTCGGTCTTGCCCGAGCTTGTGGTCGTGTTGCCGCATCCCGCGAGCGGGATGAGCAGGGCTCCGATGGCGGCCGTGGCTATGGCTGCGCGTGTGGTGTTGTTCATGTTGGTCTTCTTTCCGTGCTTGACCGTCTTTGGCCGTATGTCGCAACTATTTTGTTTGGATGTCGAACATGATTATGTACAGAGATGGGAAACTTGTCAAAGTGCCGGGGTTTTCATATTGTCAGTCCCCTGATGGGTGTTATTCTGAAAGCCGTTCGAGGATGACGCCGGGATGTCCGTCCCGATAATGTGATTCCGCATTTCCGCAATCGTCTCACCCGAGGAGGGCTCCCATGTACGCTAAATCCAATCCCAGCGACGCAAGGGCCAACAACCGTAGACTGTTGTTCCGGCTGCTGTTCCCCGACCGGCAACTGTCGCGCGCCGACCTATGCAAGGAGACGGGGCTCTCGCGCGCCACCGCCACGGATGTGACCGGCGAGATGATCGACGACGGCCTGCTACGTGAACTGGGGTCGGGGAAACGGGATGGCCGCGGCAAGCCGGGCACCTTGCTGGCCATCGATACGGACGTGCTTCGTCTGGTGTGCATCGATCTGTCGCGCCCGTATGTGATGACCGGCGCCGTGATGGACCTGCGGGCCAGGATCGTGGAGCGCCGCGAACGCGTGCTCGATGATGGCGACCGGGTCGATCTCGACGATGTGCTCTCGCTTGTGGGCCAGATGATCCGGCTTGCCGGTTCGGGGCTCGTCGGCATCGGCGTGGCCGTTCCCGGCGTGGTCTCCGGCGCAGGGAGGGTGATCTCCAGTTCCAATCTCGGCTGGGACGACGTGGAGCTTCGCGACATGCTCGAAGGCGAGTTCTCGTTGCCGGTCCGAGTGGACAACGACGCGAACGCGGCCCTGCTCGCCGACCGCTTCCTCGGGCACGGCAATCCCAACTGCCTGCTCGTGCAGATCACCCGGGGCATTGGCGCGTCGGTGCTGCTGAACGACGAGTTCGTGGAGGGCGACGACCATGCGGCCGGCGAAATCGGCCATGTCGTGATCGATCCCGCCGGCCCTGCGTGCACCTGCGGCAAGCGCGGCTGTCTGGAGACCTATGTATCGGCCATCGCGTTGCGCGACCGCATCCGCCGGAATCCCGAGCGGCGCGCGGACATCCTGGCCGAGGCCGGCGCAAGGCTCGGCGGCGCGCTGGCCATGCCGGCGAGTCTGCTGAACCTTCACGACATCGCCGTCTACGGGCCTCCCGACATCGTCGGCGAGACGCTGCTCGGCGCATGCGGCGAAACCGTCAACTCCTTGTCGCGGAACGACTACCAGAGCAACATGCGAGTGCGTCGGTGCGAGCTTGGCGACGACGCCACCCTGCGGGGGCAGGCGGTCTCGGTTCTGCGCGAGATCGTGGGCAGGCGCGGACTGTCCGCGGCAGCCGTCTCGTCCTGATGGATGCGGCCGCCGCCGCAGGGCGCGCATGGCGTGGTGTATCATCGCTTCCCGAATCCAATATGTAAGGATTCCGAACATAATGATCGGCGGACGAAAGAGAAGTCCGTCCAACGGGAACGGAGATTGCCATGATGATGAACGCCGGTGGCGCGACGGGAACGGAGAACCTGCGCGTCGGAGTGGATGTCGGGGGAACGAAGATCGAGGCGGTGCTGACCGACGCGGCCGGCGCCATCCTCGCGTCCGGACGCAGGACGGCCCGAAAAGGCGGCAATGAGGTCGTGGAGGACGTGGCCGCCATCGTGCGGCAGGTGGCCGGCATGAGGTTCGACGAGGTGAGATCGGTGGGCATCGGCATCCCGGGGTTGGTCCACCGAGACACCGGGCAGGTGGAGAACGTGGTCAATCTCGGAATCGAGAAACTGGAGCTCGGGGGCCGCGCGTCCGGCATGCTTGGTCTGCCCGTGTGGGTGGACAACGACGTGAACGCCGCCGCGCTGGGAGCCTATGGGACGCTTCCCGAACGGCTCCGTTGGGGAAGGATGGCGTTCGTCAATCTGGGGACGGGATTGGCGGCCGGATTCGTCCGCGCCGGTCTCGTCGAACGCGGCGACACGGGTGCCCTCGGGGAGATCGGCCACCTTCCGGTGGATCCCAACCTCGTGGCATGCAAATGCGGCCAACGCGGATGTCTGGAGACCGCATGCTCGGGAGGAGCCCTGCGACGCATGTGGCCCATGGCGGATCCTCCGCTGCCCGACATCCTCGCGAAGGCCGCCGAAGGCGATGCCGAAGCCGGGCGGGTTCTCGGCATCCTGCTGCATGCCCTCGCTGACGTCGTGCAGATCGTCGCCCAGGGTGAGGACCCTTCGGTCATCGTCATCGGGGGCGGCGTTTCGCGCGTCGGCTCCCCGTTGCTTGACGCATTGCGCGGGGAACTGCGCAGGAGGGAATCCTCCAGCGGTTTCATCGCAGGTCTGCGCCTGACGGAACGTCTGAGACTCGCCGACCCGTCGATTCCGATCGGCGCACTCGGTGCATCCCTCATCGCCTGCTGACCGCACCTCCCGACGCAACGCCCCCTTCGGCGCGTCGGGCCGAATGCCACGCGTTTCGTCCGGTTTCGCCAAGCAAGGCCGTAGCGTGCCCCTTATTTTGTTCGACTGACTTGCAAAAAGATAAAGACGTCATATCCTTGGCTATCAAGGAGGTTGAAACCAGCTAAAGGAATTAAGCAAGGATGGCTAACAAAAGTCATGTCATTCCTGCCGTGACGTCATGTCGAGGAACGATGTGACATCACGTTCCTAGGCGCTGTTTCGGGCGCCGGCGACGGCGTCCGAAACAGCATCGTCCACGCATGGCAGCGCGGACGGATACGGCCCCGGGACCGTCGTGCGCAGCGGCACGTCGCGCCATTCCTCCGAACGGCGGCGCCGGGCAGGCATTCCAGGAAAAAGGAAACCACCATGAGAACGAAGAGGATTTCCGCGGCCATCGCCTTGGCGGCCGCAGCGGCGCTCACCCTGTCGGGATGCTCGATGGGAGCCCCGTCCGGAGGATCGCAGCAGGATGCGTCCGCGGGCGGCAAGCTGACGGTGTGGATCATGCAGGGAGACCAGAGCGAGGACACCATCAAGGCGATCAACGAACGGTTCACCAAGGAAACAGGCGTCAAGGTCGATGTGCAGACCCAGGTGTGGGCCGACATCAATACGAAGGTGACGACCGCGCTGTCCACGGACACGCCGCCGGACGTTATCGATCTGGGCAACACGCAGGTCGCCGGGTTCGCCGTGAGCGGCGGCCTGCTGGATCTGACGGACAAGGCCGACGATATGAGGCAGGGGCACACCTGGCTGTCCGGCCTTGAGGAGCCCGCCACCATTGACGGCAGACTGTACGGCATCCCCGCGCTGGGGGCCGCCGGCGCCGTGATCTACAACAAGAAGATGTGGTCCGAGGCCGGAATCGACAATCCGCCAAGCACGTACAAGGAGCTTGAAGCCGACCTGCAGAAGCTCCGGGACGCGAACACCGACAAGGACTTCTCCCCGTTCTACATGCCCGGACGCGATTGGAAGTCGGCGGCACGGTGGATCTGGGACGCCGGCGGCGACTTCGCCGAACAGCAGTCGGACGGAACCTGGAAGAGCACGCTGTCGAGCGACAAATCGCTCAAGGGCATCGACCAATGGCTGGAATTCCAGCACAAGTGGTCCTCCGAGGCGTCCCGTTCGCTGGACACCGGCAACCCCGACTTCAGCCAGCTGCTGGCCGAAGGCAAGACCGGCGCGATCCTGAACAACAGCGCCGGCATCCGCACCATCCAGCAGTACAACCCCGACCTCACGACCGACAATCTGGGATCGTTCCCCATGCCCGGCGCCAGCGGCAAGCTCCAGCCGGCGATGATGGCCGGCTCGGTGTGGGGCGTCGCCCAGAAGAGCAAGCGTCAGGAGTTGGCGCTCAAGTGGATCAAGATCGCCGCGAGCCCCGAGATCCAGAAGGACTACGTGTTCGCCAAGGACGGGTGGATGCCCAACTACGTCGAAGGCCTCGACGAGGTCATGAAGTCCGCGGACTTCCCGTCCTACCTGACCGGCTTCTTCGAGTCGGCGAAGAACACCAAGGCCACACCGGCGTCACCGCAATGGCTGACCATCGAGAACGACAGCTCCCTGAACTGCTTCGGCGACATCGCCACCGGCGCCACCACGGCCAAGGCCGCGGCCAAGTCGTTCGACGAGCATGCGGACTCCCTGTACGCGAAGAAGTAGGGAAATCATGATGAGCAACGCGCAATCGACGGCCGCCGCCGTCCCCGTGGTGAAGCGGCGTCGCAATCTGACGCCCCTGTGGCTGCTGACGCCCGCCGGCGTGATCATCATCGCGCTGGTCGTGGTGCCGTTGATCTTCTTGGTCTTCACGTCGTTCACGGACTTCAACCAGAAGACCCTGTTCACGGGCTCGTTCAACATCGTCGGGTTCGACCAGTACGAGAACGTGCTGACCGACCCGGAGTTCTACAAATCGCTGGCCCGCACGTTCGGGTTCGCGGCCGCCCTCGTGGCCGGCAGCGTGCTGATCGGCATGGGCGTGGCCCAGCTGATGACCAAATTGGGGCCGGTGATGCGCTGGCTGGTCACGTTCGTGCTGATCTTCGCGTGGGCCATGCCGAACGTGGCCTCGTCGGTGGTGTGGAAGTGGCTGTTCCAGCCGGGGTACGGCGTGGTCAACTGGCTGCTGACCCAGACCCATTTGTTCGGGGACGTGACGAACCTGTCGTGGACCGACAACACGTGGCTCGCGTTCCTGGAGATCTGGCTGCTGGTCGTCTGGCAAGCCGTCCCGTACATCGCGATCAACCTGTACGCGGCGACCACGCAGGTGGACAAGTCCTGCCTTGAGGCGGCCCAACTGGACGGCTGCTCGAAGCTGCGGTGCTACTGGCAGATCACCGTGCCGCTGATCAAGCCGAGCCTGATGGTTATCACGATGCTGTCGGTAATCTGGGACTTCAACGTGTTCAACCAGATCTGGCTCGTCTCCCAGGGAGGCCCCCGCGAGACGACCGCGACGATCGGCATCTTCACCTACAAGAAGGCGTTCGTGTCGTTCGACATCGGCACCGGCGCTGCCGCGAGCGTGCTTGTCACGCTCATCCTGCTCGCCCTGACGAGCGTGTACATCCGATACCTGCTCAAATCCGGGGAGGACCTGTGATGACCACCGCAACCATAACCTCTGCCGCGCCGCGCGCCAAGCGCAGCCTTTCCTCGCGGCTACGCCGCATCGGCACGATCGTGTTGGCCGTCGTGTTCTGCATCGTGTGGATCTTCCCGGTCTACTGGATGTTCGTCACGTCGATCAAGCCGCGCAACCAGATCATGACCGCCACGCCCGTGTTCTGGCCCGCGAAGCTGTCAATCGACAACTTCATGGTGGCCGTCACCCAGACCTCGTTCCTGACGAACCTGAAGAACAGCGTGATCGTGACCGCCGTGTCGATCGTCCTGTCGATCGTCCTCGCGTTCTTCGCGTGCGCGGCCCTGACTCTCTACCGGTTCCGCGGTCGCAAGGCAATCATGGTGTTCGTGCTGGCCATCCAGATGACCTCGGGCGGCATCATCCCGCAGTTCATCATCTTCAACCAGTTCGGCCTGCTCAACAAGTACAGCGGCCTGATCCTCGCGTACATCGCCATGGTCCTGCCGTTCGCGATCTGGAACATGCGCGGCTTCTTCCTGAACATCCCGAAGGACATCTTCGAGTCCGCTGCCGTCGAGGGGGCCAACGACTGGCAGATCCTGTGGAAGATCACCTTCCCCTTGGCCGCACCCGGCATCGTGTCCACGTCCGTGTTCGCGTTCATCAACGCCTGGAACGACTACATGACCGCTTACACGTTCATGAAGGATCAGGCGAAGTATACGCTGCCCGTGTGGCTCTCCTCGTTCTCCACGCCCACCATGGGCACCGACTTCGGCGGGCAGATGGCCGCATCCGTCATCTTCTCCCTGCCTGTCGTGATCTTCTTCATGATCATCCAACGCAACATCATGAAGGGCGTCACCACGGGAGCCGTCAAATAACCCAACTGAATCGATCGGCAGCATGTGCGGTGTCGGGACCATGTCCGCGAAATGGCCTCGACGCCGCACTGCCATCTCAGGGCCAAACGAACCTCACAACAATCCTTGGCGACATACTAAGAAAGGAACTTCCCATGAACGGCCAAACACCCCTGCAAGGATGGACCATCGTCCCCACGCCGCAAACCATGCAGCATAAAGCAGGCATCGCATTGCTGCCAATGTGCGGACGAATCAACGAAGCGCGCGCGGCCGGTGACGATCGGTACATACTCGCCGCACAACTCATCGACGACATCCGCGCAGCCACCGGATTGGAATGGGACATCGCGACGGGCGACCGCTGGCCGGGATTCATCACCCTGACCATACTTGACAATCCCCATGCACACCCGTCCGGCTCGTATACGCTCGACATCACCTCGGATGGCGTGACCGTCGTAGGCGCGGATTTCGAGGGCGTGCGCAACGGCGTGCAGACCCTGCGCCAGCTCATCCGCCAATGCGGCGCCGCCCTGCCCTGCCTGCACATCGAGGACCAGCCCGCCTTCGAAACGCGCGGCTACTATCTCGACGTGACCCGCGGGCGCGTCCCCACCCTCGACTGGCTCAAGACCTGGGCTGACAAACTCTGCCTCTACAGGTACAACCAGCTCCAGCTCTACGTCGAACACACCTTCGCGTTCGACGGGATGAGCGAGACCTGGCGCGGCAGCAGCCCGCTCACCCCGAAGGACATCCTCGAATTCGACGACTACTGCGCCGAACGTGGGCTAGAACTGGTCCCGTCGGTCTCCACGTTCGGGCATCTCTACATGGCCCTGCGCACGCAGTCCCTGCGCGACCTCGGCGAGTTCCCCGAGTCCGCCGACGAACCGTTCGGGTTCATCGACCGCATGCGCCACCACACATTGAACATCAGCGACGAACGCGCCTTCGCCCTGTCCACGAAACTCATCGACGACTACCTGCAGCTGTTCCGCTCCGACAAGTTCAACATCTGCGCCGACGAGACCTTCGACCTCGGCAAGGGCCGCTCCAAGCCCCTCGCCGAGCGGATCGGCGTCGCCGCCATGTACGCCGACTACGTCACCCGCCTGTGCCGCCACCTCGAAACCCAAGGCAAACAACCGATGATGTGGGGCGACATCGCCCTCGAACACCCCGAAATCCTGGAACAGCTCCCCGAAGAAGTCATCCTGCTCAACTGGCAGTACGACCCGCAAGTCACCGACGAGAAAATCAGGACCGTCGCCGAATCCGGCGCCACGCAGATCGTGTGCCCGGCCGTATGGTGCTGGAACGCGCTCCTGCCGCGCATCGACGACGCCTGGAACAACATCACCCGCATGGCCCGCTACGGCGCGCAATACCAAGCGCAGGGCATGCTCGTCACCGACTGGGGCGACCTCGGCCACGTCAACGACCCGCGCATGGCCATCCCCGGCATGATCATCGGCGCACAGGAAGCCTGGAATCCGGGACGCGTCCCGGACGAGGCCGACATGCTCCGCCGCATCTCCCGACTCGAATACCACGACGCCAGCGGAGAACTGCTTGATATCCTTGCTCGCGCAAGCCATGCGGCCTGCTTCCAATGGAACCACCTGGTCACTTGGCTGGAACTTGATGACGGACAGGACGGCGTCAACACTGGGGTTCTGCAAACCATCCAGGGACTGCTCCCGGAAAACGAACGACCAGACGATGTGATCCGCACCCTCCAGAACGAAAGCCGGACACCGTCACTTGCAGAATCCCGACGGATACTGCTCCGCTATCTGAAGCACCACATCGCGCTCGGTGAAACCGCAGATCACCTTCTGCAGACCAGCGCTCGTCGAATCTCCGCGATCACCGCGACCGCAGGACCGCGAATCGCAGGAAACGCCGCTGCATTCCGCGTAGCCATCGAGGGGCAACGAACGCTGAACCGAGTTGGCCTCCGACTCGCGTCCGAGGCGGGGGTCACTGGCACTTTGCAATCATGCGAGGCGATTCAGCATGACGACGCGGCGAATCTTGCCGCAGCATTGGAGATCTGGATGGAGGCGTATGCGGCGCAATGGAGTATGACCAGCCGCGACTCCGAACTGCAAAGACTGCAGGAAGTCGTTTTCCGGGTTGCTGATCATCTGCGCTCGGCGAGCCGAGTGCAGAGCGTACTATGAGCAGCATCTGCCCCATGAGAGGAGTCCCCATGCCGTAGCCGCCCGATTCCGGGAACGACCAGCACCAGCAATTCATTGATGGTGCTGTCCAGACATGGTTCAAGACCACCAACACCATCAATCGGAACCAGAACGCTTCCAGCGCAACACCCACATCTAACCGTATTACGGATGATTGAGCAATGTACCTAGGGAAACGAATCAGAATCGCCATTGTCGATAACGACAAACTCACACTTGGCATGATGAAGCTAATGATCAAGCAGCTTCTGCCATTCGCTGAAATACATTGGACGGCGGCGAAGGGCAAAACGGCTATCGACAAATGCCTGGATAAGAAAACGCAGCCCGACGTACTGCTGGTGGACATGTCCTTGGAAGACATGACCGGCTATGAGGTATGCCGGGCCATCCGCTCCAAAACACCGCAAATCGTGCTGATCGGCATAACCGCTTTCTCCCTAGAGAGATACTACGTACAGGCTCTGGAGAACGGGGCAGCGTGTTTGATGGACAAGGCGCAGGTGCGTGATGTCTGTCAAGCCGTGTGCCTATTGGCCAACGGACAATCACCTCATGTGAAATACGAGTCATCGGAAACCGCGCAGGAAGCCTACGCGAGACTATCCATAGAGGACAGCCCCAAACGCCGGTATAAGAACCTCACCAGAAGAGAGGAAGAGGTCATGAATCTATGCGCGTTAGGATATACATCAAAGGAAATCGGAGTGAAGCTTGGCATAGGAGAACCAACCGTAAAGACATACATCAAGCGCGTAGTTGAGAAGATAGGCGCCAAGAACAGAACGCAGGCGGTAATTAAATGGCTCGAAAAGAAAGACGAGTAAAAAGCAGCAATAAAGCGCACAATGCTTTCATTCTCAATAACACCAAATATGTTCAACACTTACTTCCGGTCGTCAGTATTGTTATCACGATAACGGAAACATGGACTTATCCACCACGGGAAATAATAACTTGGCTATTGGTAATCATTCATATATCGATGATCGCGCTAATGGCCGTTCATCCGCTATTAGGCAGCAATCTGCTGTTGGGTGCATTTGTTTTCGGCTGTTTTATACCAGATACTAGCGGACCAAGTTTTCTGTGGGGAACTTGGTTGGCGCTTGCTTATATTGGACTATATGT
This sequence comes from Bifidobacterium aesculapii, assembly GCF_001417815.1. Classification (GTDB taxonomy): domain Bacteria; phylum Actinomycetota; class Actinomycetes; order Actinomycetales; family Bifidobacteriaceae; genus Bifidobacterium; species Bifidobacterium aesculapii. The sequence goes on along the minus strand of NZ_BCFK01000047.1, from coordinate 34,200 downwards.
CAAGCCACCATATGGAGCAATCTATCCGTTGACAGTTTCTGCCATTCGCATGTGGAGATTCAGTCTAACAAAGACTCCGTTCGATGAATATGTCATGCTTTTGTTCATTATGTTTTTGGCATTTTTCATCGGAAGAGCGATATCTTGGAGAAATCTGGCGGATCAAGTAGAGAAGGATAAGCTTAAAGCAGAAAAGATTCAGCAGCATCTTTCAATGGTTAGAAAGGAAAATATTGCCGTCAGTAAGATACATGATTCGGTTAGCGGAAATCTAACATACATGGCAATAATGCTGGATAACAAATCAGCAAAACATGATTGCAACTTCAGCGAAGAAGAGATTTCAAATCTTCGATCAACGATTGTTAAAACATTGGAAGAAATACGAATTGCCATTAATGTAATGAACGGCAATGATGTTGCATTGCTAAATAATGTAGATATGCCGTATATCAGACGCCTTCAATCTATTGCCGAGCAAGGCGATAAATTTTTATCAATGCTGGGATTTTCTGGGAAAACCTATATACCTTCCGAGTTTTCAGAAAAAATCAGCAACGATTACTTTGATGAAGTAGAGTCTCTATTGCAAGAGCTATATACGAACACTGCCGCCCATGCGAAACCCAATAGCGATTATTATACCTCTATAAGTTGTAAAGATTTAATAATATCTATTGACCAGGTCAATGAAGTTTCAGCGGATAGCTTGTTCCCTGATAAACCCGTATCGGAAAATGGTTTAAAGCTGCATGAAAAACGCATACAATTGCTGGGTGGAACAACTAGAACTTCCTCAGAAGACGGCACATGGCAATTTCATGCACAAATTCCGCTGAGCTTATCCCACGATGTGACAGATCCAATTTATGGAATGAGGACAGGCCGGAAGCATTCGAACTGAATAGGTAGTAACGTCATATGCTTCCAATGAGATAACGTCGGCATTGCCTTCCGGCATTATTCCGATTGCTGTTAATGATACGATCAGCAACGCCGAGGTAATTACTTTCATGGTCATCCTTTCTGTGCCCGAAGTATCGCATAGATGCAATCGCATCATCTTGTTATTGGCGAGGCTTGTCATCTTTCGTATGACAACATCATGAGGTAATTGTTTATGCCATGCACACCGTCATGTCATTGAGCTGGTGTTGGTAACTGAGAAGACACCAGCACCAGCTTGTGTCATTCTTCCTTTGATATGGCGCTATGCGTCCATGAAATCCTGTGCAAGACGATCTACTATCCTGCTCTGATGTTCGGCGACGGTGAGTTGGTAATAACGTATGGCAACTTTCTCGCTTGTATGTCCCAGCTCGTTCATGACTTCGCGGAGTGTGCCTCCCCGCAACATCAACAATGTCGCATGGCTCGCCCGTAGCCCTTGGAACGTCAAATCAGGACGGCTGGCTTTTACGCGTGCCTTAGCGAATTGTTCCTCCAGCGTAGTTTGGGACATTATCTTCGCTCTTCGTGGGACGAATACCGGAGATTCTGGCAGTCCCATGTCGCAGTGATTGTGAAGGTGCTGGCGAATCATCGGCATGAGCGCGTCAGGTATATGCACATTCCTTATGCTTGATTCCGTTTTTGTCCGGCTGTATCGGATTTCTCCACGATCCGTACGGCCACGGTTCACGGAGCGTCGGACGTGCAACGTCTGACCATCTAGATCTATGTCCATGACACGCAAGCCGCAGAGCTCGCCGCATCGTAGTCCTCCGACCAAGGTTGAGAGGAAGACCGACAGTCTTGTGTATTCCGGCATGGCCTCTGCCAGTAGCATCAGTTCACGAGGAGTCACCGGAGGCGCGTCGATGCGGGAGGACCGGGGTGCTGGCGGTATGGGGAAAATGAATGGATTGAATTGAAGCAATGGCTCCGTCCCGTCCAATCCGGGCTTTGTCGCGGATTCGAGAATCGCCTTGAAGCGCATGCAGGAGCGACGGAATGCCCATTGCCCTTCTGGATGTGGTTTGTCATACCATGCCTTGATTTTCAGGGGTGTGATTTCCGAGAGGCGGAGCGACTCAAAATCCGTGATGAAATGCCGGATGTCTAATTTGAGGTTCCTGCGTGTCCCTCCGGCTATCTCTCCGCCATTCGGGAGCTTGTAGTTTGATTCCCATTGCGCCACATAATCGCGGAACAGGATATGACGCTGCTCCTGTTCCCTGAACTCCTTCAGCTTGTCTTTTTTTCGTTGAGTCGGGTGCTTCCATTCGGCTATGCCCTTATTGTGCAGATCTACCAGATGTTTCTCTTCTTCGAGCCATGTTCTGGCCTCTAGTTCCTGCCAGGGTTTGAACTGCCGTTGCACTCGTTTTCCCGGGGCAAGCGGGTTCGGGTAGCGAACTTGCCAGGCAATGATTCCTCCGTTTTCGTCAAAACGTGGTATGACCGTTCCCCATGCGCTTCGAGGCCTTGTTGTTTGGTTTTTCTTGGGACGCCTATTTCTGGGCATGAAATCCCCCTTGATAGCAAAAAGGCGCACCGTGTGTGCGCCTTTCGGGAGATTGAAGTCAAATGATGCCGGAGAGGAGGAGTTCGCCGTGTGTATGTCATCTTGAGATGACATACACACGCGAATGGCCTCTTTGAGGCCATTCATTGTCTATGCCGATAAGTTCTATCCGCATAAAACGAAAAGAGAAGCAGAAAATAAGAACTGTGATGACTGACGATTCTTGAGGTCTTACGGCAGATGCCAAATGAAGCACGCTCATGCGCATTAGGTCAGTATCGCGTCAGAGCGATATGCACGCAGACGCTCAATACTTCATCTTTGAATGTCGAGTATTTGGCCGTGCTCTGTCGCGAGGGAACAGGACGTTTTTTCGAACTACGTGATTCAGGATGGCATGCCCCGTATATGCAACTTGCTGACAGGTGCCCGTCACCATGTGGCGAGTGTTTCGATGGCGTCCAATCCGTCCTGACGGTGTGGTTCGTCGAGGTTGTCCCAGTAAGGTGAATCCTCGGTGAGCTGCTCGTGCAGGAGTTTGATGCGTTTGCGGTCGGTGCCGCTGTGCAGTCGTGCGAGCTCGGCATCAGGGTCCGGGATGAGGGATGCCAGCAGGGCGGCGTCGTAGAGGTGGCGTTCACCGTAGCCGGCGTGATCGGCACTATAGGCGGCACTCTTAAGTATCAATGCGCCGAGCAGGTCCGGGATACGGATTGTGACTTCGGTCCCGCTTTGGTCGTCGATGAGCCGGACCTGCATACTGCGTTCCACAGCCTGCGCGCCGCCCGGCATGGACAGTACCGGCGTGCCGGCGATGGTCGCGTCGTTGCCGAGGAATTTGGGCAGGTGGTCGGCGACCAGCAGGTCCACGATGTCGCCGTTCGGCGCGCTCATGCGGGTCGTGTATCCGGTCAGCGTGCCCGGCTGCGTCTGGAACCCGCGGGCAGTGAGGATGCCGCGCAGTCTGGCGATGCCGCGTCGGTCGGCCATGAGGTCGGCGAGTAGGTCGGCGTCGGTGGTGGGGCGTGCGGTCAATCCGCCCATGATGGCGTGCAGCTGGACCATGAGCCCGCCTGTGAGCAGCCATGATTCCGGGATGTTCGCCGCGGCGACCGCGTACACGGTGCTCCACGGATGGCCGGTGCTGGGGATGTGGATTGTGGGGATCATTCCTGATGCTCCTTGCGGTGGTGGTCTTCGATCAGCTGTTGGAGGGTTTTCAGGCCGGCGCGGCGTTCTCTCGGGTCGTTGGATTCGGCCAGGTCGGTCGCGCATACGCCGAGAGGCATTGATCCTTCGCCGGCGGGGAGATTGTCGGTGATGTGGAGTCGCACCCGGACGGGTGTCACACCTTGCTTCAACCGGCATTGTCGGACGATGTCATCCAGAGCGCTGGCGGTGACGTATCCTTCCACCATGTCCGTGGTGGTCAACTGGAATGAGTCCGCCAATGTGCCGGTGGCGGCGGAGGGACGAATGAGGGTTGCGACCTTGGCGAGGTTGGAATCCCTGCACCAGTATTCGACCGTCATCGCACGCCTGCGCGTGAGACGGGTCAGATTCTCCGCATCCATCCGTCTCAGGTATCCCTTGAGCCGGTATCGCTGTTGTCGGCCCAGCCATGGCGCGTCGAGACCGCTGAGCATGTATAGCGCCCCGAATGCCATGTCCGGTGAATACGGGCGCCCGTCCGCCCCCTGCCACTGTGCTTGGCGGCGTACGGAATCCTCCGTGACCAGCGAGCCGTCTCCCACGGGAAACGATTCAAGCCGGCCGGCAGCGCGAAGCGCGCTGACCCGTCGTTCGCTCACTCCGAGTCGGCGGGCGGCTTCCCGCCGTGTGAGCAGCGTCCGATTCGTTCTGATAGCCATACCTCTATTGTATACAGAACTATTCCATATTGGGAATAGTTCTGTATACATCGGACGGCAGGGCATCTCAATCCGTATTCGTCCATATGTGGTCATTGCGCTGCTTTGATGAAGTCTTCGGCGAGTTGGTTGACGATCTGGTTGCGGTGTCGGGCGACGATGCGCTGGTAGTGCTTGATGGCGACCTTCTCGCTGACGTGTCCGAGTTCGTCCATGACCTCCCTCAAGGTGCCGCCCTTGAGCATGAGCAGGGTCGCGTGACTCGCCCTCAGGGACTGGAAGGTCAGGTCGGGTCGGCCGGCTTTCTCCCTGGCTTTGCGGAACTGGGCCTCCAGGGTGGTCTGACTCATCACCGAGGCTCGTCTGGGGCGGAAGACCATGGCTTCCGGGTCCGTCCATTCGCAGTGCCTGAGCAGATGGTCGTGAATCAGGGGAACGAGACCGTCGGGGATGGGCACGGTGCGCCGGCTGGAGTCGGTCTTGGTCCTGGCGATGCGTGTCGAACCGCGATCCGCATAGCCCCTGTTGACGGAATGGCGCACGGTCAGGCGTTTGGCCTTCAGATCGATGTCCTTGACCTGCAGGCCGCACAGCTCGCCGCAACGGAGGCCTCCGACGAGCGTGGCGAGTATCACCGCCAGTCTCGTGTAGTCGGGCATGTTCTCCGCGATCAGCTTGAGTTCCAGCGGCGTGACCGGCGGAACGTCTTCCCTGGCGGATCGTGGCGCTGGCGGTATGGGCAGGATGAACGGGTTGTCGCGGATCAGCGGCGGGGAGCCGTCCATGCTCATCTTCGTGGCGCTGGCGAACGCCGCCTTCAGGCGCATGCATGAGCGACGGAACGCCCATTGCCCCTCGGGGTGCGGTGCGTCGTACCAGCGTTTGATGTCCTTCGGCGTGATCTCGGTCAGGAGCTTGCCTTTGAAGCCCGGCATGAAGTGCGCGATGTCGAGATACAGGTTCCGGCGCGTGCCGCCGGCTATCCTCTCGCCGTTCGGCAGCCGGTATCCCTCCGCCCATCGGGTCACGTAATCCTCGAACGAGATAAGGCTCGCGCGCTTCCTGCGGCGGCGTTCGGACGGATGGACCCATTCCTGGATGTTCTTGCGGTCCAGTTCCACCAGATGCCGCTCCTTTTCGAGCCACTGGTGCGCCTCGTGCTCCATGTCCGGCTTGAACTGGCGCTGGACCTTCTTGCCCGGTCGTTTCGGGTCCGGGTAGCGCACCTGCCAGGCGATGAGATTGCCCGCGGCGTCGTAGCGCGGCGTCACGGTGCCGAACCTGCTCCGCCGCTCCGGCGACGGCCCCATACTGTCCTTCTTCGTCCTTGCGGACATGATGATGCTCCTTGTGCTGAATCCAGGATCGATGGCACGCATAACGGCCTCGGAAAATGCCACCAAAAATGCCACCAAGTGGCCGAATGGGCTCTCGGCGAGCCATTGCACCTAAAAATGCACCTACGACACCTTAGGCCTTGCAATCATTGAGGTTTAGGATGATTCGATCACTCGTCACAGGTCGTTTCGACCATCAGCCGCATGAAGATGACGCTAAGGAGCAACACTGCTTGCGTGTCTACCGGAAGGAAGCGGGAATCGTTGCTATACTTAAGATTCAGATTGATAATAAGTAAATATACATTTGAAGGATTTGCCGTTTGCGCTTGAGGCAATTGCCTTTCGTATCCCCCTCTCTGGGGGTACCACAGTAGAGGCCTTGGAATCACAATGATTTCAAGGCTTCTCGCATTTTCGGCATGCAAGCGACACGCGTTGACGGCTGTTCGGACTCCTGCCGACTACTGCGCCGCACTGGACAGAATCCTTCAAGATCACCATCCGGGACACAGACCGGACCGACGCTTCACACTCGTCCCTCATCGGCGAAATGCCGTAATCCGGCGTCACCATGTCGAAGCCACTCCGAAATACTCCGAAGCTACTCCGAACATGCTGCTACGAATACGTGTAGTACTGCTTGGGGTCACGAGTCCCGGAACCACACCAGTTCAGGATTCCCTTGCCGGCCAGTTCCTTCAGGGTCTTCGATGCGGTCCTGGCGCTTACTTCGGCGGCTTCGGCCAATACCTTGGTCGTCACCTTCCCGTTGTCGACGGCGAGGGTGAGGGCTTTGCGTTCGGTCGGGGTCAGGCCCTCGGCTGGAATCTCCGTCCGGTTGACGACGCTCAGCCCGCGACCGGTATGCAGCTCGGTCCCGTCGACCCTGATGACGCGCACACGCGCCGACGGCAGGAACGCCGCCGGATACCGCGCGAACAGGAGCACGCCCGCGTTCGTCAGGCGCCCGTCCACGAGAAAGCCGCGGCTGCGCAGCACCCGCTCGTCGGGGATGTCGGCCGCGCCGATGGCCCGCTTGTACCGGTCCATCACCCCATGGTCGACGTCATCCATGCCCGACCGGGGCTCCGGCTCGTCCTCAAACCAACGCTGCCCCTTGTCGTACTCCAAGGCGCGCACCTGCTCGCGGTCCAGCAGAACCACCTACGACAAGCCACGAGCATACCCGAGCGAACCCACAACGCAAGAAACCAGAACCCGCATGACACCACCACTCCGGCACATAGCAACCAGTCCCCCTGCACTGTCGACCCTCTCCCCGCACACGGTCATATTGGATCTCCCGATGAGCCTTCCTGCGCAGGAGGAGACAACACTTGGCGAATGATGGAGTCGCTCGTCGCCAGGAACCTCGACATGAACGCCACCGAGGTGGGACTCGCGGCGACGTGCCGCGGCATTGCGGGCATCATCAGCGCGGCCGTGACCGGGAGAATCATATCGAGGATCCCGTCCGGACCGCTGTACATCCACTCGCTGCTCGGACCGTCCCTGGCGGCCGTCCTGGTCCCGCTATCGTCGGCATTCGTCGGGCATCGGCCGGTCGTCCTGATCGCGGTGTGCCTCTCCCAGTTCCTGTGGAGCTTCACCGTGACGGTCAGCGTCATCCTCGGCGAATCGATCAATATCGGCGAACCAACCGTCAAGACCTACATCAGACGTGTGACCGAGAAAACGGGACAAGCCCCGGAATAACGGAATCGGGGCGAGGCCCCCGAAGGAACCTCGCCCCGACAACAGCCAACGGCAACCAGGCGACCGGGCCGGCCAGACCACAGGCCAGTCCAGCCGAATCAGCCAGCCCGGCCAGCCCAACCGATCCAGCCCAAATGGCCCAGCCCGATCAGGCCAACCCAGCCAGCCCGATCAGCCCAGCCGGTTACGACGACGAGCCAACAGCACCCCGGCACCGGCAGCCAGCAGCAACACAGCCACACCAGCCACCACACTCACCGCGGCACCAGTCTTCGACAGACCCGCACCCGGCTTCTTGGTATCGGACGGCTTGGTCTCGAGCTTCTCGCCCTCGCCCTTCTTGACCAGACCGCCCTGAGCGCCCTCGAGCGCGGCCAGCGAGGCGTCCAGGTCGGCCTTCGTGGAAGCCGGGTCGGCGAGCACGTCTTCGGCCGACTTGAGCGCGGCTTCAAACGCATCCCACCCGGACTGGTAATCGCCGGCGTTGAGCTTCTTGGCGGCCGCAACCGCAGCGGCCAAGTCAGCCCTGTCGGCGTCGCTGGCGACCGGCTTGACGGCCACCTCGAACGTGGCGGTCTTGGTCGTATCGGCCTTGAGCGCGACGGTCACGGTCACCTTGCCGACGACCGCGAACGGCTTGGACAGGTCAACCGAAGCACCGGCGGCGTCAACAGCCGTCAGCGTGTACTCGCCGGCTTTGAGCGTGGTCTCGGTACCGCCGGACAGCACCGCGACGACCTTCAGACCATCGGCTGAGAACACGTCACCGTACGTGTACGCAACGGTCTGCGGAGCAGCCGCGACCTTCACCGACTCGACGGTCGGCGCAGGCTTGACGACCACCAGCGCATCCTGAGCGGCCTTGAGCGCGGCGAGCGCGTCAGCCACAGCCTTAGGCGTCGCGGTCTTGTCGGCGGCGACCTTCTTCGCGGCCGTCAGCGCAGCCTGGAAGGCGGCCCACGACTCGGCCGTGTACTTGTCGGCGGTCAGCTTCTCGGCCTCGGCGATCTCGGCGTTCAGGTCAGCCTTGTCGGCTTCCTTCACGGTCACGTCGAACTTGGCGGTCTTGCCGTCGAACGCGACCTTCACGCTCACCTTGCCGACGAGTGCGAACGGCTTGGCAAGATCAACCACCGTACCGTCGGCGTCAACAGCAGCCAGCGTGTAGTCAGCGGCGTCAACCGCGGCCTCGGTGCCATCAGATAGCACCTTGACGACCTTCAGGCCGTCAGCCGAGAACGTGTCACCGACCGTATACTCGGTCGTCGTCGGCTTGGCCGCGACCTTGATCGACTCGACGGTCGGCGCAGGCTTGGCCTTGACGGTCAGGTCGAACGCGGCGGTCTTCGAGGCATCGGACTTGAGCGCCACCGTCACCGTCACCTTACCCACCGCAGCATCAGCAAACGGCTTGGCAAGGTCAACCGCAGCACCGGAAGCCGACACAGCCGTCAGCGTGTAGTCAGCGGCGGTCAGCGGCACGGTCGTGCCGTCGGACATGGTCTTGACGACGGTCAGTCCGTCAGCGGCGAACGTCTGGCCGACCGTGTACTCGGTCGTCGTCGGCCCGGCCGTGACCTTCACACCGGTCACGGTGACCGGCTTGGCCTTGACGGTCAGGTCGAACGCGGCGGTCTTCGAGGCGTCGGACTTGAGCGCCACCGTCACCGTCACCTTACCCACCGCAGCATCAGCAAACGGCTTGGACAGGTCAACCGCAGCACCGGAAGCCGACACAGCCGTCAGCGTGTAATCAGCGGCGTCGACGTCGGCCTCGGTGCCATCGGACAGCACCTTGACGACCTTCAGGCCGTCAGCCGAGAACGACTCACCGACCGTGTATTCGACCTTGCTCGGAGCAGTCGCGACCTTGATCGACTCGACGGTCGGCGCAGGCTTGGTGGCGATGGCCGTGCCGTCGAAGATGGCGGTGTAGTCGCCCTTGCCGTTGTTCGCTGTGGCGAAGACGCCCACGTCGAGCTTGTCGGCAGCGTCGTCGCCAAGCGTGGCCTTGCCGAGGGACTTCCATTCGGCGTCCGCGCCGGAGCCGGGCACCTTGTAGAAGCCTTCGAGTTCGGTCTTGCTGTTGCGCACGAGCTTGATCGTCAGCGGGGTGTCCGTGGACGTGACCGCTTCAGCGGCCTTCGCGGATTCCGCGTCGATGTAGCCGTTGTTGTCGGTGTCGGTCTGGAAGAACGACCCGGACTTGCCGGCGACGAGCAGCGCGTAACCGTGTGCCTTGCCCTGTCCGGCGGAGCTCAGATCGTTGCGCACGATGATGCCCGCGCGCGGATCCTCGTTGTTGCCGGGCTGCGACGAGACGATGGTCGTCTGGATGGAGCCACCGACCTCAAGCTTGGCGGGCTGCCAGATCGCGGACAGGTTGTCCTTGTTCGTCCACGCGCCGGTGTTCGACTTGTCGACGATGCGGAACAGGCCCTCGCCCTCGCCTTGCGCGAACGCGCCGGCGTTGCCCCAGCTCGTGGTCTTCCACGGGTCGGCCACGGCGGGCGACTCACCGGACGCGGTGAAGCGCACGGTGTACACGCGCGTCTTGGCCGGATCGGCCTTGGACGCGACCGTGACGATCGCACGGGCGATGTTCACATCCACCGTGACGGTCGTGTTCGTGGCGTCGGAGGCCGCCGCCTCGACGGTCGGGACCTTGCCCCACGCGCCGGTGTCCACCGTGTAGGAGGTGGTGCCGCCCGCGAAGTTGGGCACGTCCTTGCCGTCGACCTTGAGCGAGGCCAGGTTGAGCGGGTTGTCGGCCGTCTGCTCCCAGTAGCTCGCATCCCAGCCGTCACCATACGTGTCCGGATCCTGGGTGGCCGGGTTCTGCATGGTCAGCGCGCCCGTGGTCTTGTTCACCACGATCGGCAGCCACACATACGTGGAGCTGGCCTTGCCCGCGTTCCACCGGTCGCCGATGTAGATGAACTTGCCGGGCTGGTACTCGAACACGGACGCGGTCTGCGAGCCGAACGTGGAGCCGCGCGTGTCGCCCACGGACAGCAGGCCGTCCGCGCCTTCCGGCAGGTTCTGGAAGTTCGTGTTCTCGTACCGGTCGTCGGCCTGGATGCCGCGGATCCACTTGCCGAGGATCGAATCGGCGGTGTAGTAGGTCTGCTTGTTCGGCGCCCAGCCGGTCGCACCGGAAGTCACGATGTAGTACTTGCCGTTCGTCTTGAACAGCGCCGGGGCCTCGAGCATGCCGCGGTCCTTGACGATCACGAAGTCCTTGCCGGACACCGGAGCGCCTTCGTCGCCGTCGGCCAGCGTGTACGGGTACTCGCCGGACTCGGAGTACTGCAGGTCGATGTCCTTGATCTTCGACGTATCCTTCGTGGTCTTCACCACGTTGGTGTACTCGTCGTTCAGCTTCGCGACGTACAGCGTGCGGTTCTCCTCGGAGGAGTAGATCACGTACGCAGTGCCGTCGTCGTCCTGGAACACCGTCATGTCGCGGGAGCCACCGGGCACGGCCGCGCTGTGGCCGGTCTTGTAGTCCTCACGGTTGGGCAGACGGTATGCGCCGACCATCTTGAACGGACCGGTCGGGGAGTCGGACACGGCCACCGCAGCAAGCGAGCGCGCGTAGTTGGACGTGCTGGACACGGTCGGCGAACCGTCCGCGTGCCACCACATCACGTACTTCTTGGTCTTCGCGTTGTACAGCACCTTCGGGCGTTCGAAGATTGCGTTCGCCACGTCCTTCTTGCCGTCACCGTCCTCATCGGTGTTGGTGTTGAGGTAGTAGGCGATCTTCTTGGCCTTGGCGGTGTCAATCGTGCCGTCGGACTTCTTCAGGCCGTACAGGTTGACGAAGTACTCGTCGTCGGTCAGCTCGCCGTCGTAGTAGATGGAACGCAGGGCGATGCCCTTGTCCACCCAGTTCATGCCGTCCTCGGAACGGTAGACGTGCACGCCGTGCGAGTTGAGGTAGCCGGACGAACGGTCCTCGCCGTACCAGTAGTACACGGTCTTGCCGTTCTCCTGGACGGGCACCACCTGACCGCCGTGCGCCTGGATGTGCTTGCCCGTGGTGGCGGTGTCGGAATCCTTCGCATACCACAGCGGCTGGAAGTAATTCTTGTCACCGGTTCCCGGATCGGCGATCGGCTCGAACTTGGTGTAGGTCGGGACCTTGTCCGTGGCGGGCACGTCCGTGGCCGGCGGGTTCGGCTTGTCGGCGTCGGTCTTCTTGTTGGCGTAGACCTGCACTTCGACGATGCCGTTCGCCCAGCTGGCGGTGGAGTTGTTGTTGTGGTCGTTGGTGACGCTGGTCACCTCGATCTGCACGTAACGGTAATGGCCGGAGACGCTGACGGAGCCGAAACCGACGAGGTTGTTCTTGTCGTTCGACTTGTCTGCGAGCACCTTCCAGCCGGCCTTGTCGGCGTCGGCCTTCGAGGAGATCGCGTCGTTCGTGCCCTTGATGATGTATCCGTAGCGCGATTCGGAGCCGTTGACCGTCGCGAAGCTCAGGTCGACGCGGTTCAGGTCACGCTTCTCGCCAAGGTCGACGGTCCACGTGTACGGCACCTTGTTCTGGGAGTAGAACTTGTTGTTCTTATCCCAGAAGCTGGCGAGCGTCACGTTGCCGTCGTTGGCGGTGGTGGCCGCGGCGTCGGCCGCGTCCTGACCGCCTGCCGGCACCGGGTCGTTGGCGTAGACGTCCTTGCCTTGCGAGACAAGATCGAGCGACGGCGGCACGATGCTGCCGGTCTTCGCGTCGAAGTTCCAGCCGGGCATGTACTGCATGGTCGCGGTCTTCTTCGCGGCGTCGATGGTCAGCGGCAGCCACACGTACGTGGACTTGCCCAGCTCGCTCGGCACCCAGCGGTCGCCAAGGTAGATGTAGCTGTTCTTGCCGTTGGCGGTGACCGTCATGATGCTGGTCGGCTGGCTGTAGTACGTGGTGTTGTTGCCGATGAGATGCTGTTCGCTCCAGCCGTTCGGATCCTCGATGTTGGACGTGGTGTAGTACCGCGCCTGGTTCGGGTACCAGCCGGACTGGGTGGACATGATGAGGTAGTACGTGCCCTGATCCTTGACCAGTGCGGGGGCTTCGAGCCGTGCGCCGGCGAAGGCACGGTAGGTCATCGTCTCCTTGGTCTTGGTGGCGTCGGTGAACGCGACGTCGGTCAGGTCGTCGGCGAGGCGGTGGATGCGCATGTCGGTCGAGTTTTCAGCGTCGACCAGATATGCCCTGTCTCCTTCCTGGTACAGGGTCATGTCGCGTGAGCCGTAGCCGTACTTGCCTTCACCGTACTCGGGGCTGTCGGTGCCGAAGCCATCGTCCGTGATGGCCTTCGCCTTGAGCTTGTCGCCCAAGTCTTTGACGGCCACGTCGGGGTTGGCGGCGCGCACGGCGGCGTAGTCAGCGTCGGAAACGGTGATCGTGCCGGCCTTGGTGCCCACGGAACGCCAGTTGCGGTACTTCGCGTCGGCGCCCGCGCCCGGACGCCAGTGGCCCTGGAACGTGTACGGTCCGGTGATCTTGTCGGCGGTGGCGACGGCGATCTGGCTGGAAGCGTAGCCGGTGGCGTCCTCCCAGTGGGCCCAGAGCACGTACTTTCCTGCCGAGTTCTTCAGCAGCTTCGGACGTTCCAGCTTGACGTCGGTCAGGCCGTTCTCAGCGCCCTTGACCTTCGCGGAGTCCGCGGTCAGGATGGAGCCGAGGTTCGTCCAGTTCAGCAGATCCGTGGACGTGTACAGGCTGACTGCCTTGAAGTTGGAGCTGTTGTGCGACTTGTCCTCGCCGACCCAGTAGTAGACGGGCTTGCCGTCGGCGTCCTGCTCCTGCAGGAAGCCGCCGCCGTGCGCCTGGATGGGTTCGCCGTCGGTGTCGTACCAGGTCTCGCCGATCGGCACGCCGGTGTACGGTTCGTCGGTGGCGGCCTTGCGGATCTTCACGTCGAACGTGGCGGTGAGGTTGCCGTCCGCGTTGAGCTTGACGGTCACGGTGACGGTTCCGGCCTTGGAGGAGTCGAAGCCGAGCAGCGTGTATTCGCTGGCCTTGAGGGTGCGGGTCTTGCCGTCGTTGAGCGTGGCGGTGACTTCAAGTCCCTTGGCGTCGAGTTCGTCGCCGATCGAGTACGTGGTCTTGGTCGGCTTCTGGGTGACGGCGATCGACTTGATGCCGGTCGCGGGGGTCGGCACTTCGGTGAGGGTCACGTTGTCGATGTACGCGAAGGAGCCGTCCTTGAGGTCGTTCTGGGCGATGTTGAGCCACAGCGCGCTGTCGGCGGCGGCGTCCTCGGGCACGGTGAACGTGCCGGTCACGTACAGCTTCTCGCCGGCCTTGGCGGTCTTGCCGTCAACGGAGACATCGAGCAGCTCGGTGGCGTACTGGCTGAAGCTGCCGCCCGCACCGGAGCCTTCCTTGCGGTACTTGACGGTCGCGGTGACGGTCGACTTGTCGTCGGTGCTGTCGCCGGTGGTCGCCCAGAATCCGAGCTGGTAGGTCTTGCCTGGCGTGGCCGGGATGTTGCGCTGGTCGATCTGCGTGAAGCTCACGCCGTCGGTCTTGCCGAGCCTGGCGGCACGTTCGCCGGTGACGACCGCGTTCTTCTGGTTGAGGTCGGAGCGGTAGCGGTTGGTGCGCGACGTCTGGTAGTTGTCACGGTTCTTCGAGTGGTCGCGGTTGGCCGGCGCCCACGGGGAGATGCCATTCCACGGCTGGCTTGCCTTGCCGTGGTTGATGCTTTCGAACGAGCCGTCCCACAGCTGGTCCTGCACGGTCCTGACGCTGATGCCGGTGATCTTGCCGGTCTTGCCGGTGTTGGTCAGCGTCAGCTTGGACGAGTCGGACGAGGTGCGCACGAACAGGGTCTTGCTGCCGGCCTCGCCGGACGTGGTCTGCGTGTAGCCGCGATCGTTGGCGACTGCGGCGGCGAGCTGCGCGTCGCCTGCCGTGGTGGCGGAGACTTGCAGCGTGGCGCCGCCGGGCACGTCGATGGTCTTCGATTCGCCTGCGGCGAGCTCGCCGACCTTGCCGGTTTCGGTGGTGTCCGCGCCCTGGAAGGCGCCGACCGCCGGGGCGGACCAGCCGGAGACCTTGACCTGCTTGCCGTGGGTCTGCGTGGCGTGGCTGAAGCCGTGCGGGAAGTCCACGGAGCTGCCGGCGAGGGCGGTGTCGAGGTACTTGTTCTCGATGGTGAACGGCAGTCCGTCGGTCGCCATCGCACGGCCCTTGGCGGCGGCGTAGCCGGTGGCCTTGTCGCCGTACAGCGTGCTCAGATCGCCCTTCGCCACGGCGCCGAGATCGACGCCGGTGGCGGTCAGGTAGTCGGCCAGAGCGACGTGCTGGTTGCCGCCAGCGTCCGTCTTGGCCCACTTGGCCTTGTCGCCGCCCACGTACAGGTTGTTGCCGTAGTTGATCTGGAAGCCGTCATCGTTGATCTTCTTGTTCTGGTCGGCCAGGTTGGTGCCGTCCTGCGCGATGATGACGTTGTTGTTGTAGGTGACGCCGCCGTTCTGCGCGTTGCTGGAGAAGGTGACGTTGTCTCCCTTCGGCAGCACGACCGTGTTGTTGTACGCGTTCAGGTCGGTGATGCCGTCGAGCACGATGGTGCGGTACTGGTTGCTGGAGGTGGCGTCCGCCGCGTTGCTGGCCTGGACGCCGTCGTTGACGGACAGGTTGTAGCGGAAGACGCCGCCGGTCGCGGTGCCGATGCGCAGCGCGTTCTTGCCGTCGTTGTCGCTCCACTGCTTGTACCAGTCGGTGCAGGCGCACACGAGCGCGGCGCCGCCGGCGTTGTCATGGCTGTAGTTGTACTGGAAGACGGTGTTGCGGGTGCCGTAGTCGAAGTCCCATGCGGTGCCGTCGTTGTTGCCGGAGGTCTTCTGCGTGTTGGTGACCTCGTTGAACTGGAACAGCGTGTTGTCGGCGTTCCAGTTCCAGATGCCCGCGTTGGAACCCTGTCCGGAGACGCTTGCCGCATCCTCCAGATAGTTCTTCTCGACGACCGCGCCGTCGGCCATCTGCACGACGATGCCGTCGCCGCCGATCTTCTTGAGCGTGTTGCCGGCGATGTACAGGTTCAGGTTCGGCGTCCACGGGTACTGGTCGCGCAGGGAACCGGTCACGCCGCACTCCCATGCCTCGTCCTCGCGGCAGCGGAAGTCGGACGACATGTTGATGCCGGAACGGTTCACGTTGGTGATGGTGTTGTTCACGATCTGCACGTCGTTGAACCACGAGCGGGTCTTGCGCGAATTGTCGGTCTTGATGGAGCCCTTCTTCTTGGTGGCGCCGTCGACGGGGATGGAGCGGCCGTAGTTCTCCAGCTGGATGGCCGACGAGCCGCCCAGATCCTTCTGCTTCTCGCCGTAGATGTCATGCACGCTGTTGTTGCGGATGACGATGCCGCGCAGCTCGCCGGCGTTGTCGTTCTCCGCGGTGATGCCGCGACGCATGTACTTGTAGTAGTCGGCGGTGTCCTCGTCCGTGTTGGTGATGTCGAGGTTCTGGACGGTGATGTACTCGCTGTCGCGCAGCAGCACCACGTCGGCTACGCCGTCTCCGGCGAGGAGGGGAGCGGCGGCTTGGGCGTCGCCGTAGTCGCCCACGACGATGGGCGCCGCTTCGGTGCCTTTGACGTCCACGAGGCGCAGGGCGGCTTTGACGTTCTTGACGCCGTCGATGGTCTGGTTCTCACCCGTGCAGGTGGTGCCGCGCTTGAAGAGCAGCTGGTCGCCGGGCTGGAGCTTCGCCGCCTGCGCGTTGGCGGCGGTGAAGGAGTTGAACGGCTTGGCTTCGGTGCCGTCGCCGCCGGCCGCCGCCTGGCAGTCGACGTGATATGCCGTGCCGGTCGCAACCACCGCCGGAGCCTGACCGGCCGGCTCGGCGGCCTGGGCGCTCGGCGGCAGGGCGAGCACACCCGCGGACAGCAGTGTCGCCGCCGCGATGCCCCCTGCGAATATGGATCTGATCATGCGAACCCTCCTTGGTTCCTTCCTTGATGCCGCAACGCCGACGGCCGGCACGTCCTTCCCATGCCAGCTACAACGTCCACCGGCCGCCCTGATACCCCGTTGCGCGGCCTGATGCGATGCGGCTCCCCCGTGCGCCGCGTTGCCGAAGGCGTCATACGTCTCTGGCAACGCAACCATCGGGTTGCAACAAGCATACACCAATGTGTAACCGGTCACAAAACGGCTTGGCGTGCCAGTGTCGTAAGCGATTACAGCAGCCGATTCCCAAGAATCGTCAACCCGACAGAACACCATGACACCAATAGGCACAGGAACGAATCACGCCATGCCGCACAGGCGGCCTACTCTTCCGCACGCCAATCGCGCGCACCACACGCCCGCCGCACCACCACACGCCGCACGCCCGCACGCACACGGTCCACTCTCAATCGAACACATCAATCGAACACACGCGCCCACAGGCCCGCCGCACATCGGCCCGCACAACACCTCCCGCCAGGCGGCATGGGCCATGACACGCCAATCGCGCGCGCCAACACCGCCGCAACCACGGCCATACTGGTTCTGTAAGCGGTTACGTCACAGTCGGCGCGGACTCCCGTATGCGCCGGCACGCCGAGACCCGGCAACACTCGAGGAACCCACACGAAAGGACCATCAACCATCATGACCACTCGATACGGCGCGTTCCTGGCGCGCGACACCAACGGCGACGTCGCCCAACTCCACGGCATCGGCGTGCAGAAATTCGGCGACACCTGGTACATCTACGGCGAGAACAAGGTGGCGGGCAACCTGTTCCAAGGCGTGCGCTGCTACACCACGAAGGACTTCGCCTCATAGGAAAGCCACGGCATCGTGCTCGACGTGCAGGAGGACGGCTCCGCCCTCGCCGCCGACCGCATCGGCGAACGGCCGAAGGTGCAGCACTGCCCGTCCACCGTCAAGAAGGACGGCCTGTACTACTGGTTCGGCTCGAAGCTGACCGGCTGGTACACCAACGACAACATGTATGCCACCGCAAGCGACCTGCACGGCCCGTGGAGCGAGTGGCGCACGTTCGCGCCGTTGGGCACGCAGACGTTCGATTCGCAGGTGGACATCGTGATCCCGCTCGGCGACGATCCGTATGACAGCG
Source organism: Bifidobacterium aesculapii (assembly GCF_001417815.1). Taxonomy (GTDB): domain Bacteria; phylum Actinomycetota; class Actinomycetes; order Actinomycetales; family Bifidobacteriaceae; genus Bifidobacterium; species Bifidobacterium aesculapii. The sequence continues at coordinate 16,725 of NZ_BCFK01000047.1, read as the reverse complement.
ACCGGTTCCTGTTTATCGGCGACCGCTGGTATAGGAACGACCTCGGCAATTCGCCGATCGTTCAGGTGCCGATTGAGATCGGCGGCGGGGAGGCGGCCATGGAATGGGATGATCCCTTCGAGGGGTCCACTCACCGTGAGGTCCCCGACGATCATGAGCCGATCACCGATCCCAACGTGTAATTCTCCGCGCAGGATATCGAGTGATTGCAGCCGGGTCGGTAATGGCCGCGATACAACGATCCGGGCAGAATCTCATGGTTCAATGAGAGACTGCCCGGATGCGCAGCATCGGTCCGCATGCAGTCAGCGACGGCTCCGCAGCCGGAGTCACCGCCACAAACTCTGAGGTTTATCCCCATTGGATGCGATCGTCAGCGTGGTGTCGGTCGGGAACGTGCGCACGTACGTGCTCTTCACGTCGCCTTCACCGGTTGCGGTCTGCACGTAGCCGTCCTTCACGGAAGCGGTCAGCGTGGCGCCATCGGCGGTCTTGCCGGCAAGCGGCCAGCCGCCGTCCTTGCCGACGTACACGTTGTTGGTCCAGTTCAAGTGCGGCTGGTCGGATGCGCCGGTCAGCTTGCCGCTTTCGTCGTTGACGGAGCCGTCACCGATGATCAGGTTGTTGGCGAAGTCGATGTTCGTGCAGTTCTTACGGTCGGAGGTCAGGGAGAACGGGACGGAGTTGCGCTCCTTCGGCAGCACGATGGTGTTGTTGTAGAAACGGCCGTCTACGGCGCCCTGCAGTGTGGTCAGACGAACGGACTGTTCGCTGGACTTGCCGTTGTCGCTTTCGATGGTGGTGCTGTAGCCGTCGTTGACGGAGACGTTGTAGCGGAACGTCGCACCAGTCTCCAGACCCAGCGACTTGACGCGCCAGTCGCCGCAACCGCACCACAGCAGTGCGCCGCCGGCGTTGTCGTGGCTGTAGTTGTACTGGAAAATCGTGTTGCGGGTGCCGTAGTCCACGTCCCACGCGGTGCCGTCGGAGTTGCCGGGCAGCTTCTGCGTGTTGGTGACCTCGTTGTACTGGAACAGCGTGTTGTCGGCGTTCCAGTTCCAGATGCCCGCGTTGTTCTCGTCCTCACCTACGGACTTGCAGACGGTGCCGCGCTTGAACAGGGTGACCGATCATTGGCGAAAATGGGGTTCTCCGGCAAGACGAATCTGTCCGCGGACCTGTCGGACGATCTGCCGGAGCATCTTGACCGCGAACGCCGCGACGAACTGGAGTCGCTGCTGCAGGAGCTGTATCCGTCCACGCGAAACCGAACGGCGAATACCACGTCTCCGTCAGTTGCGACGGCTGCGACGGCGACGAGGATGGCCGCCGCACAGCCGTCGCGATCCGCATCGATCAGGTCAACGAGACATCAGACGACAGCCTGTTCCCGGACAAACCGACATCCGGCAACGGGCTGCGGCTGCACGAGGAACGCATACGCGCCCTAGGCGGCTCGGCGCGGAACTCCGCCGAGGACGGGACATGGCAATTCCACGCATGCATTCCCATCATTCCCGCCATCCCCGTCGAGGGAAACGCTCAGTCCTCGGTGTCCAGCCGCTTGGCGACCCAGTCGACGATGTACGGGGCGACCTGTTCGATCTGGTCGATGGCGACCTCGAACTCGTGCTGGCCGCCGTACCACGGGTCCACCAGATCGATCTTGTCCTCGCGCCCGGCCGGCGGCTTGGGCAGGTTCGGGTCGAAGCTGCGGTACATGTGCACTTCGGCGCGCTTGCCCGGGGGCAGCAGCCGCAGCAGCGAGCGCATGTGTGCCGCGGTCATCGGCAGGAACAGGTCGGTGCGGGCGATCTCGTCACGCGAGATGCGGTGCGCGAAGTGGTCGCGCGGGATCTCGTCGCCATAGCCGCGTTCGCGCAGCACGCGCACCGCGCGGGGGTCGATCGGATGGCTCCACTCCTCATCGGAGACGCCGCTGGACTCCACATCCACCTTGTCGCCCAGTCCACGCTCGTCGAAGAAATGACGCAGGATGATCTCGCCCATCGGCGAACGGCAGATGTTGCCGGTGCAGACGGTCATCACCGTGTACTTGTGGTCGTCGGTCATACGTATCGCTCCCTCGTATCGTTCCCTAGGTCGTCGCCCATCGCGCGACGTCACGGTTTCGTGCGGACCGTCGTGCGCCGGCGCGGCGCTCCGCGGTACAGGACAACGATACAGGCACAACAAGAGGAACCTCCCGCGCAGGGAGGTTCCTCGGATGGTGCGGTGCCGCGCGCGACGTGCGTACGTCGCGTCGTGCCGCGTCACGCGCGACATGCACGTCACGTGCGTGCGTCGCGCTCAGCGCGCGTCACGCACGTACGTGACGAAACGGTATCCGGCGATGCCGGAATCCGGTTTCTTCGGCGCGAGCCACGGCGAACGGTCGGCGACATGCCAGCCGTTGTCGTCGTCCGCGGCGAGCGCGGCGATGTCGGGCGCGTACGTGTCGGCGTCCACGGCGGCGTCGAGCACGGTGACGAACACCTTGTTCGCTTCGGGAAGCGCCGCCTCGAACAGTTGCGCACCGCCGATCACCCAGATTTCGGACCGGTCGAGCCCGTCGTCCGGGATGGCCTCCTGACGGGCGAGGTCGAGTGCATCCTCAAAACTGTCGACGACCGTTGCTCCGGGCGCGCGATAGTTGGGATCATGGGATACGACGATGTTGTCGCGGTTGGGCAACGGCCTGTAGCGCAGGTCCAACGACTCCCAGGTGCGACGCCCCATGATCACCGGATGGGAGACGGTGAGCTCCTTGAAATGCTTCATGTCTTCGGCGAGATGCCACGGCATGCCGCCCTTCAGACCGATGGCCCCGTGGCGACCTTCCTTGTCGCGGGCTTCGGCCCAGATGAGGTTGACCGAAAACGTCTTGGGGAAGTCGTCCCCCCAGTCCTCGGTCTCGTCGAGCCCGGCTTCTCCGGGCTCGGGTTCGTGATAGCCGCTTCGGCTACTGTCGTGCTCCATTTCAGACTCCTTGAGTGTGATCGGACTGGAACAGAAGTGTAATGTCACGCGGAGACGGGACCGAAGCGGCCGCGGCGTCACACGGCGACGGGCGCCTTGATCGTGGGATGGTGCCTGTAGTCGAGGATGTGGAAGTCCTCGTAGCGGTAGTCGAAGATCGAATCGGCCTTGTCGATGGCGATCTTCGGGTACGGGTACGGATCGCGGGAAAGCTGTTCGAGCACCTGGTCGATGTGGTTGTCGTACACGTGGCAGTCGCCGCCGGTCCACACGAACTCGCCTGGTTCCAGGCCCGCCTGCTGGGCCATCATCAGCGTGAGCAGCGAATAGGAGGCGATGTTGAACGGCACGCCGAGGAACATGTCGCATGAACGCTGGTACAGCTGGCAGCTGAGGCGTCCGTCGGCCACGTAGAACTGGAACAGGGCGTGGCAAGGCGGCAGCGCCATGTGCTCGACTTCGGCGGGGTTCCACGCGGAGACGACCATGCGGCGCGAATCCGGGTGATGCTTGATGAGGTCCATCACGTTCGCGATCTGGTCGATGGTGCGGTTCGGGTCGTCTGGCGTGGGCGCGGGCCAGGAGCGCCATTGCGCGCCGTAGACGGGGCCGAGGTCGCCGTTCCCATCGGCCCATTCGTCCCAGATGTGCACGTTGTGCTCCTGCAGCCACCGCACGTTGGTGGAGCCTTTGAGGAACCACAGCAGCTCGTAGGCGAGCCCCTTGAAGAACACCGTCTTGGTGGTGAGCAGCGGGAAGTCGCCCTGCGAGAGGTCGAAGCGCATCTGACGACCGAACAGGGAGATCGTGCCGGTGCCGGTGCGGTCGGACTTGAGGGTGCCTTCGGTCAGGATCGCGCGCACCAGATCCTCGTAGGGCATGGGGATGTTCGTTTCGGGCCGCGCGGGGATGCGTGAACGGATGTCGGCGAGTTGTTCTTCGGTCAAAGCCATGCGCACCAGTGTAACCCGAGACCGCTTGCCCCGAAACCAGACAAGATGCCGGCACGATACCGCACAACACACCGTACAACACACCCGACAACACCGTTATCTGGTATTTACAGCGCCAAACGGACGATTCGAGGGGTTCAAATCGTCCGTTTGACGCTGTAAATCCTTGAAAACGGTGTTTTCGCACCCCTATTCGCCCCCTATTCGACGGACCACCCCACTACCCGGCCGGTTTCCTTGCCTGGTTTCCTTGCCCGGCTTCCTTGGCCGGATTATTCCTTGTCCGGATTCCCTGGCCGGTTTCCTTGGCCGGATTATTCCTTGGCCGGTTCCCCCTGTCCGGCTCCCTTGGCAGCTTCCCCCTGGCCGGCTTCCTTGGCCGGTTTCCTTGGCCGGATCCCCTGTCCGGATTCCCTGTCCGGATTCCCTGTCCGGATTATTCCTTGTCCGGATTCCGCCGCCGGCGGCGGTTTTGGGCTAGATTGGTGAGTGTGCCGCGGCGCGACAGGCGCGCCGCACGGACGAAACGAGGAGTCAACATGGCCAAGCGACTGTGGGTGGAACGCAACAAGGACGGTTCATGGGACGCGTTCAGCGACGATGGCGCGCACATCAAGTTCGGCAAGGACCGCGGCCAGTTCACGCCGGGCGATCTGATGAAGATCGCGCTGGCTGGCTGCGCGGCGCTGTCCAGCCAGTTCGCGATCGAGCACACGCTGGGCGAGGGCAAGGGCGCGAAGATCGTCGTCGACGGCACCTATGACGCCGACAACGACGCGTACATCAACTTCGGCGAGCAGGTGCTCGTCGACGCGACGGACGCGGGTCTGAGCGACGAGGACGCCGACAAGCTCAAGGAGCGCATCACCCGTCACATCGACAAGGGCTGCACCGTCAAGCACACGTACGTGCAGGAGACCCCGGTGCGCATGGAGGTCACGGTCAAGCACTGAGCGTGCGTCCGCCGATGGGCCCGCGAATGGACCTGATACAGGAGAAGCTCCCTTTACAGGGAGCTTCTCCTGTATTCGCGAAAGTTGCACCGCGGCGACCCATCGACGATGATCATCGACGGTGGTGCCGCGGCAGCCCGATCAGTGTTCGGGGTCGATGGTCTTCTCGATCTCCTGCGCGACGGCCGGTTCCGCAGGCGCGACCGGCACCTCCTTGACGCCGCTGATGTCGTCGAGCGGCTTCGTGGGCACTTCGGCCGGCGAGCTCGGCACGGTGTCGAGACGGCTCTCCGCGGCCTCGACGTACTTGCGCGGCACGACGTACACCGGACCTGCGGCGTGCTGCAGCAGCCCCTGACTGGTGGAGCCGAGCAGCAGACCGGTGAATCCGCCACGGCCGCGCGACCCCACGACGACGACGTCATGGTCGAAGCTGGCCTTGGTGAGCGCGTCCACGGCCGAACCGGGCACGATGCGCTTGTCGATCTTCAGATCCGGGTACTGCTCCTCCAGCGGCTTGACGCGCGTCTCCAGATCCTCCAGGAAGGAGGCGTACACCTCCTCGTCGGCGCCCCTGCCCTGCGGCGCCGCGGAGATGACGTCCAGTTCGGCGCCCCACGCGTGCGCGAAGGATGCGGCGATGTCGAGCGCCTTCAGACCCCACTTGGATTCGTCGGAGCCGACGGCCACCTTGGTGATCGTGTTGTTGAGGTGCATGAGGTTGCCGTCGTCGTCGGTGTAGGGGACGACGACGATCGGGCAGTACGCGTATGCCGGCAGCGACGACGACGTGGTGCCGAGCAGACGTTCGGCGAGACCGCCCTTGCCGCGGTTGCCGATGACGATGAGATTGTAGTTGCGGCTCAATTCCACGAACACGGACGCCGGGTCACCGGTGACGATGAGCGTGGCGGCCTCGACGCCCTGCTCGTCGGCGATGGCCTTCGCCTTGGACAGGATCTCCTGCGCGTCGGAGTGCGCGGCGTTGTCGTCGCCCATCGCGGTGTACGTGGCGTCGAAGCTCACGGCAGCATAGCTGGGGAGGGAGTACGCGCAGACGATCTGCAGTGTGAGTCCCGCGTGCTTGGCATAGTTCGCCGCCCACCAGGCGGCCTTGTAGCTGGCATTCGACCCGTCAACGCCGACGAGTATGGCCTTGTCGTTGATCATGACGACCTCCTTGAATTGTCGCGGTGCCGCCATGTTGTGGCGACATCGCCCCCTGTGCGTTCCACAATACCCCGTTTCCGCCACGTGCCGTGTATCATCCGCGTGAAATAGTTCACTCGTGTCGTGCATGGCGCGGTGCGCGCGGAATCATGCGCACGACACCGCGGTTTCTCGGTGCGCGACGTATCCGAATACGCGGCAATACGCGAAACGCGCCTCCCGGAGGGGAAGGCGCGTTTCGTCACGAAGGAAGATATCCGTAATCGGACGGGAAAGCGTCAGAGGACGCGGCGGATGGAGTAGCTCTGGCCTGCGAACACATAGGCGACGGCGTTGGTGCGGATGCCGTCGGCGTAGGTTTCGGCGTTGACGACCATGCCGTTGCCGATGTAGATGGCGGCGTGGTTCGCGTTGGCGAGGATGTCGCCGGGCTGGGCCTGCGCGAGGCTCGGGACGGCGACGCCGACGGTGGCCTGGTCGCCGGAGATGCGCGGCAGGGAGATGCCGTTCTGGGCGAACACGTACTGCACGAAGCAGGAGCAGTCCATGTTGTACGGCGGGTTGCATCCGCCGTAGACGTAGCGGTCGTCCGCGGCGAGGGCGAGACCGAGCGAGATGATGCCCTGCGCGTTGCCGGTGGCGGCGGGCAGGTTGGAAGCGTCGAAGGTCTCGCGGGAAGCCGAGCGGCTGGCGGCTTGGGACTGAGCCTGGGCCTGCGCCCGGGCGGCCTCTTCCGCGGCCTTCTTCTCGGCTTCAGCCTTGGCTTCGGCATCTTTCTCGGCCTGCGACTTGGTCTGCGGCACGTTCAGAGATTCGATGCCGCCCCAGTTGGAATCGGACTCCACATCAGTGGAGGCGGATTCCTTGAGGAGATTCTTGCGGGCAACCGAGGTCTTCGGGAACGAGCGTTCCGCAGAGACCACGGTGGTGGTCTGGTCGGCGGCGGTGGCGGCCGGGGCCACGGCGACGAACGTCGCGCAGGCGGCCACGGCGGCGGTCAATGCGATTACGGTATGCTTCAAATTCTTCATCGCGACCCAACAGTAGCATCCGGGGTGTTCTCCGGGAGGAATCCGTTCGATTCCGGTCAGGAAAACACCGGCGACACGCCGGCATATGTCGGCCGAATCACATGTCACGGTTCCGTAACCGCGCGCCGGCAGCGAATCAGTAGTGAATCAGTAGTGGATGTACTCGAAGTCGGAGACGTTCGTGAACGTGCGGCTGTACGTCTTGCCATTAAGGGAGGCGCCGCTTTCGGACGTGACGATGGAGCCGTCCGGGTTGATCTTCTCGACGATGGCGACATGGCCGTAGGAGCTGTCGGAACCTTCCTGACCGGCACGGAAGACCATGATGTCGCCCACGTGACGGGGCGTGTTGTCCACCCAGTAGCCGAGGGCGCGGGCGGAGTTCGCCCACATGTTTCCGTTGCCCATGTGCGAGCCGACCGGCAGGCCGAGCTCATGGCGGCGCAGGTACACCCACCAGGTGCACTGGCTGAAATCGTAGGCGTTGCCGACGTCGCCGGTGGCGTGGTTGGGGTCGAACCCTGCGGGCAGCAGGGCGGCATCCTCGTCCATGAGCTTGGCGACGTTCTCGTTGTTGGCGAGGGACTTGGACATCTGCTTGGTGTCGATGGCGGTGTTGGAGTCACCGAGGGTCCAGGCGCCTTCGTTCGTGGTCTGCTGGGTGTCGGCGGAGGAGGCCTCGGCGCTCTGGTCCTGCGCGATCGTGCTGCTGGCGACGTCCGAGCCGTCGGTGAGCGGCGTGCGCGCGTCGGAACGGGACGCGGCGCCCGTCACCGGCTGGAACTGGGTGGTGGTGGTCGCGGGATCCGCGGTGAAGGAGATGCCCTCGTCGGACGGCGTCGCGAACGCGACCGCCGTCGCCGCAGTACCCGCCAACGCGGCCAGCGATGCCGATCCCACAACGAAGTTGCGGCGTTCGGCGGCGCGTGCCGCCTGACGGATGGCGCGACGGGACATCGGCGCGATCTCGTTGAGCTTGTCGGCGACGGCTTCGTCGAGGCCCAGCACGGCGCCGTTGCTTCCCGCCATCTGCATGGCAAGCACGGTGCCACGCGTGTGGGAGCCGCGGGACATGGTGAACAGGCCCATCAGGTTGCCCGTCCCGTTGCCCTTCGCGGTGTTTTCGGCCGCCTTGTGTGCAGCATGCCTCATAAAGAATCACTCCTTGGTGGGTCGGAGCGCCCCTCTGCAGCCGGGGCGCTCACGGTCACTGCCCGCCACCTTACAACGACCCCATCCCTCCGGCAAATCCCCTAGGGGATGTCGAACCGGTTTGACGCGGTTCGACACGGTTCGACCCGATTCGTCCCGGTCGACACGCACCGCAGGCGGAATCCGACCGCCATGCGGCCGCCCGCCCCTCGCATCCGCCTATGTGGCTAGGGTGTTGGCCATGACCAATTCCGTGAACATCCCCAAGAATCTGCTGCCCGAGGACGGGCGCTTCGGCTCCGGCCCCAGCAAGATCCGCCCCGAACAGGTCGCCGCGCTCGACGCCGGCGCCACCACGCTGCTCGGCACGTCGCACCGCCAGACGCCGGTGCGCCAGCTCGTCGGATCGATACGCGAAGGCCTGGCGTCCTTCTTCCACGTGCCGGACGGCTACGAGATCGCGCTCGGCAACGGCGGCGCCAGCTGCTTCTGGGAGATCGCATGCGCCACCCTCATCACACGTCAGGCGGCGTTCGGCGCCTACGGTTCGTTCAGCGCGAAATTCGCCGCCTCTGCCGCAGCCGCGCCGTTCCTGGAGGATCCGGTGGTCTTCAAGGGCGAGACGGGCACGTACCGTCTGCCCGAACGCACCGACGGCGTGGACACGTACTGCTGGGCGCACAACGAGACGTCCACCGGCGTCGCCGCCCCGGTGCGCCGCGTCGAAGGCAGCCTCGACCAGGGCGCGATCACGCTGGTCGACGGCACGTCCGCCGCCGGCGCCCTGCCCGTGGACGTCAGCCAGACCGACGCCTACTACTTCTCCCCGCAGAAGGCGTTCGGCTCCGACGGCGGCCTGTGGGTCGCGGTCCTCTCCCCCGCGGCCATCGAACGCGCCGCACGCGTGGAGTCGAACGCGGGTCTGCCGGGCGTATGCCGCTGGATTCCGCCGTTCCTCTCGCTCACCAAGGCGTTGGAGAACTCCCGCAAGGACCAGACGCTCAACACCCCCGCCGTCGCCACGCTCATCATGATGGAGAACCAGGTGCGCTGGCTCAACGACAACGGCGGCATGGACTGGGCCGCCGCACGCTGCGCGAAATCCGCGTCGGTCCTGTACTCGTGGGCGGAACGCTCCGACTACGCGCACCCGTTCGTCACGGACGAGGGCGCACGCTCCCACTCGGTCGTCACCATCGACCTCGACGACGCGATCCCCGCCTCCGAGGTCGTCGCCGCGCTGCGCGAGAACGGCATCGTGGACACCTCCGGCTACCGCAAGCTGGGGCGCAACCAGCTGCGCGTCGGCGTGTTCCCCTCGGTCGAACCCGCGGACGTCGCCGCCCTCACCCAGTGCATCGACTACGTTGTCGAGCACCTGTGATCGCACGACGGCCGGAGCGCGGCGATAACCGGCGATAGTCGGGGCGGGCGTGAGGTAAGGTCGTCATCGTGAAACTCCGATTCGCCCCGATCATCGACCCCGCGGTGCGCAGACCGGCGCCCAAGCCGGTGCGCGTGGACCTGCGTACCGCGTTTCTCGTCGGCACGGGATTGTGGGCCGCGGCCCTCGTCGTCTGCGTCATCCTCGACGCGCTCGGCTATGACGTCGCCACGCCGCTGATCGTCTGCGCGTCGGGCGTGGTCGTGGGCGTGCTCATGCTCATCTGGGAACATTTCGACCGCTGGGACTATCGGCGTCTCGGCCAGTAGGCGTGCGTTGCGCGTTGAGTAGGCTCGCGCCGGTGCCCCGCGCCCGCTCAACGCGCCAACGGCAGCGTGAGCGTGAACGTACTGCCCTGCCCGGGCGCCGACCATACGGTGACGGTGCCATGGTGCGTGAGCGCCACATGCTTGACAATCGACAACCCCAATCCGACGCCGTCCGCCGTGCGCCCGCTCTGCTCGGAACCGCGGTAGAACCGCTCGAAGATGCGCGGCTGCTCGCGTTTCGGAATGCCCACGCCCTGATCGATCACGCGAATCACCGCGTGGCGGCGCAGATCGTCCGCCTTCACGGACACGCCCACGCACCCGCCTGCGGGCGAATACTCGGCCGCGTTCTCCACCAGCTTGCCGATCGCAGTGCGCAACTGGTCGCCGTCGCCGTTGACCACCAGCGAATCGTCGCCCTCCACGTTCACCTCCACGCCGAGCCCCTCCAAACGCCCCGACATCGCATCCGTCACGGCGCGGATCTGCTCCATCACGTTCAGACGGTTGGCCGCGGAAGGCACGATCGGCTCCTGCGCCCTGATGAGCAGCAGCAGATCCGAGACCATATGGTTGAGATGGTTGCTGGTGGTGCGCACCTCGCGCGCATCCGCCAGAATACGCGCGCGGTTCGGCTCGCCGGTCTCCAGATCGTCGGCGAGACGCCCCAGCGCCTGAGTCGGCCCCAACAGCTGCTCCGACACGTTGATGATGAACGAATCACGGATCTGCGCGAACCTCACCGTCTCGCTCACATCGTCGATGAGGATCACCGCGAACCGCTCCCCCACGCGCCCGACCGTCACCTTGAGCCAGTTCGGGCGCCGCACGCCACGGTCGCCGCCCGGCGCAACGCCCGCGCCGGACGAATCCACGAACCATTGCGGCGTCTCCGTCTCCAAGTCGAAACGCCGCCGGCCGCCGGTGGCGAACACCGCGCGCACCGCGTCGACGACGGCATCGTTGACGATGCTGTCGTCACGCACGATGCCGAGCCGGTACACCTCCGGATTCGCGCGCACCACGTCGAGACCATCGTCGACGATCAGCGAGGCGCTCGGCAGAATCGACAGCAGCGCCTCGGTGGACGCGTCGAGCGAAGCGTCATCGCCCGCGTTCTCGCGATGCCGACGCAGACGTTTCGTCTTACGCCCGATGACCCCGCCGAGCCACTCCACGAACGACGCGCCGCCCAACAGGCGTTCCACAATCGGCTCGACATGGTCGATGATGAACAGCAGCAGGGCGAGGACGATGGCGAGACCCATCACGCCGAACACCGACGACACGAGCATCGACGGCAGCGGGGAATCATACATGCCGTCCATTCTCCCACACCGGCCCCGCCAACGACGGCGACATGCCGGGTAGTTGAATATCCGGTGAACGAGGCAGTGAACATGGAGCCAACAGCAGATGGCGATTACGCTACGTTGTCACGAAAGCCGACGGGCTCGCATAAAATGATAGAGGTTGCCGTGGGAACCGGCAGAGCCCTCCCATGGCCGAAGAAAGATTGAAAGGCTAAAGACAATGCGCGTTATCTTTAATGAAGAGCTCAAGGCCGTCGCCGACGACCTTGACCGTATGGCGCAGGGCGTGCGCAAGTCCATCCGCGGCGCCGGCGACGCACTGCTCAAGCAGGACGTCGAGGCCGCCCAGACCGTCATCGACAGCGACATCGAACTGGATGCCCTCGAGGAGAGCGTCGTCGACCAGTGCGTGAAGCTGCTCGCCAAGCAGAACCCGGTCGCCACCGATCTGCGCGTCGTGGTCTCCACGATGCGTCTGGCCACCACCTTCGAGCGTATGGGCGACCTCGCCAAGCACGTGGCCGAGACCGCGCGCCGCGCCTACCCCGGCTCCGCTCTGCCGGAGGGCGTCAAGGAGACCTTCCAGCAGATGCAGGAATTCCTGGACGAGACCGCGGACGACGTGGTGAGCATGCTCTCCGACCGCGACGCCAAGACCGCCGAGCGCGTCATCTCCAACGACGACAAGCTCGACGCCCTGCACCACAAGACCTTCGAGTTCGCGCTTGACGACAGCGTGGAATTGACCCGTCAGCAGCTCATCGACGTTGTGCTGCTCGGCCGCTTCCTCGAGCGCCTCGGCGACCACGCGGTGTCCGCCGCGCGTCGTGTCGTGTTCATCGTCTCCGGATTCGACCCGTCGAAGGAGCCGTCCCGTGACGAGGAAGGCTCGATCTAGTAGGACTGATATGCCGCGATGACCGCGGCATTCCTAGGTTTCTCCCCTTGGGGAGACCCGAAACGGCGCAATGGCCTTGACTGGTCTTGCGTCGTTTTCTTATGCCTGCAGTGTTCGTCTCAGCCCCGGAGCAAACCGCGGTGAGGGCCGGAAAACGATGGAGGGGGCGTTCCGAATGATCGGAACGCCCCCTCCATCACGTCATATGACCCACATGCACCGGCCGAAGCCGGTCAACGGGTCAACGGACTCACTTCTGGCCCTGGGCGGCGACGGCGGCGGCACCGGCGGCGGCGGCCTCCGGGTCGAGGTACTCGCCACGCGGCTTGATCGGCTTGAAGTCCTCGTCCAGCTCGTACAGCAGCGGGATGGCGGTCGGGATGTTGACCTTGGCGATCTCCTCCTCGGACAGGTTGTCGAGCATCTTGACGATGGCACGCAGCGAGTTGCCGTGGGCGGCGATCAGGACGGTCTTGCCGGCCTTGAGCTCCGGCTCGATAGCGGACTTGAAGTACGGCTCGACGCGCTTGACGACATCGGCCAGGCACTCGGCTTCCGGAACCGGATCGCCGGTGTAGCGCGGGTCGTGGTTCTGCGCGTACTCGTCGTTCGGATCGATCTCCGGCGGCGGGGTCGCGTAGGAGCGGCGCCACAGCATGAACTTCTCGTCGCCGTACTCCTGACGGATCTCCGTCTTGTTCTTGCCCTGCAGAGCGCCGTAGTGACGCTCGTTGAGACGCCAGTTGCGCTCGACCGGAATCCACAGACGATCCGCGGCGTCCAGCGCGATGTTGGCGGTGTTGATGGCGCGACGCAGCAGGGAGGTGAAGACGATGTCCGGGAGGACGTTCTTCTCCTTGAGCAGCTCACCGCCGCGCTTGGCTTCGGCTTCACCCTGCTCGGTCAGCGGGACGTCGACCCAGCCGGTGAACTGATTGGTTTTGTTCCATGCGCTCTGCCCATGGCGGAGCAGTACTAGTTTGTAAGACATACGGCCAGTCTACCGCCCGTACGGCCCAAACACGAGCATCCATCCTACGTTTCGTACATCGTTTGGGTGCCGTTCGCCGTCCAGCGAGCGCCACGGCCATAAGACAGCCGTGCGGCGGCCATGCGGCGCGTTCCACCGATGCGCCCGTCACGCGCCCATCAGATACAGACACCCGAAGCCGAGCGCCAGCGTCGGGGAAAGCGCCGAGGCGGCAGGCAGCGCGGAACCATAGCGCCCGTCAAGCAAGGCCTTGTGCAGGCGAACGCACAGCACGACCGCAATGACGAGCATCGCCGTCGAGACGGCGGCGAGCACGACGTCGTTCCACAATACGCCGGTACATACCGTCCGGCCGTCGCCGGTCATGCCGCACATCGGATCGACGGCACTCTCCACCAGACGCAGGATGGGGTTCCGACCCAGATAGGACAGACCGAACATCACGGTCGCGGCGACCGGCAGCGCCTTGGTGACGGCAGCGCCGCGCTCCCGGCCCAACCGCACCATCCACGTGTGTTTGCCGTGGACCATGTCGTCGTCGATATCACGCAGATTGTTCACGCACAGCACGCCGACCGCGACGAGGCCGAGCGCGAATGCCAGCCATATCACCAGGAACGGCACCTCGTCGGACAGGGCGTAGGAGGTGCCGCACGTGGCGACGAGCCCGAAGAACACAAACACGGACGCCTCGCCCCAACCGTGGTATCCGTACGGATGCCGGCCACCCACATAACACCATCCGGCCAAGAGACAGACCAGTCCCAACGCGATGAACCACCAGTGGCCGGTCAGAATGGTGACCACCAGGCCGCATGCGCAGGCGAGCGCCGCACTGAAGCCGGCCGCGGCGAGCACGTGCTTCGCCGGAACCAGTCCGGAGGCGGTGAGACGCCGTGGTTTGCCGGTGACGGATTCCTCGCCGCCGCGCGCATCGTCCGCGCCGCGCACGCCGTCGGAATAGTCGTTGGCGAAGTTGGCCGCGATCTGGAGGAACAGGGCGACGCCCACGCACAGCAGCGTGACCGCGGCGTACCAGCCGGGAGAGGTCAGACATTGGCCGTAGCCGCTGTTGGGGTCGAGGGGCGGTCTGCCGCCGACCACCAGGCAGGGCCGGTGCATGGTGTCGCCGCCCCACACGCCTTCGAACACGGTCGCCCACATGGCCATCGAGGCGGCCACGACCGGAGACACCGCCAACGGCAGCGTCTTCGGACGCGCCGCGGACAGCCACAGTCGTGGATTCACAGTTCCTGAATGCATGACCCCAGTCTAATGTTCTGCGTCGTAAATGTGTTTATCCCGTTCTCGGCTCCCCTTGTCAGGGGAGCTGGCCCGCGAAGCGGGTCTGAGGGGCAGTCAATTCATCAACGAATGTACGACGCAAGATCCTCATGGGGGCTCACGGGGGTTGCGTTGGGTGTTTTCTTGTTCCGTTGGAAACATGCCGGAATACCCGAGGGATGTTCGATGGGGTATGCAGTGCTGAAAAGCTTGGAAAACCGCCAATCGGCGTATGAAGACGTCATCGTCTCCGAACATCGCCGGCCGGACGGTTTCCAACGGAAGACCGAAATACCCTACTGAATCTCTACGAACCGCTGCTGAGAGGGATGCTGAGCGAGGGATAGGCATCCGCTGTATGCTTCGGCCCCCTCAGCGGAGGGGGCCGAAGCATACCGGCTCAGCCGATGAGCGGCTTGACGAGCGGGAAGGTGATGGTCTCGCGGATCGTCGCACCGGTCAGGGCGATGAGCAGTCGGTCGATGCCCATGCCCATGCCGCCGGCCGGCGGCATGCCCACGCCAAGCGCCTCGAGGAAGTCCTCGTCGATGTCGCACGCCTCCTCGTCGCCGGCGAGCGCGTCCTTCGCCTGCGCGACGAAGCGTTCGCGCTGCACGACCGGGTCGTTGAGTTCGGAGTAGCCGGTGGCCAGCTCGAAGCCGCGCACGTAGAGATCCCACTTCTCGACGACGCCCGGTTTGGCGCGGTGGCCCTTGACAAGCGGGGAGGTCTCGACCGGGAAATCGCGCACGAAGGTCGGCTCGTAGAGCTTGTCCTCGTAGAAGTGCTCCCACAGGTGTTCGACGAGCTTGCCGTGGTTCTCGACCTCGTCACGTTCGACGCCGAGCTTGTCGGCGATCGCGCCAAGGTGCTCGACGGAGGTGCCGGGGGCGTCCGGGCCGCCGTTGGGCACGATCTCCTCGCCGAGCGCCTCGGAGAGGGAATCGTACATGCTGATGGTCTTCCATTCGCCGCCGAAGTCGTATTCGGTGCCGTCGAGCAGGGTGACCTTGTGCGAACCGTACACGTCCATCGCGGTCTTCTGCACGAGCTCCTTGACGAGCTGGCCGATGGTGTCATAGGTGCCGTACGCCTGATAGGCCTCGACCATCGTGAATTCGGGGGCGTGCGTGGCGTCGACGCCTTCGTTGCGGAAATCGCGGTTGATTTCGAACACGCGGTCGATGCCGCCGACGAGGCAACGCTTGAGGAACAGTTCCGGCGCGATGCGCAGGTAGAGGTCGAGGTCGAACGCGTTCATGTGCGTGGTGAACGGGCGGGCGGCTGCGCCGCCGTGCACGGTCTGGAGCATCGGCGTCTCGACTTCGATGAAGTCGTGGTTCGCGAAGGTGTGGCGCAGCGAGGCGACGGCCTTGGAACGGTTGCGCACCATGTTGCGGATCTTCTCGTCCGCGATCATGCCGATGTACGGCTTGCGGGTGCGTGTGTCCTCGTTGAGGTCCTTGTGCAGGGCGGGCAGTGGCTGGAGCGCCTTGGCGGCGATGGCCCACTCGGTGGCGAACACGGAGAGCTCGCCGGTCTTCGAGGCGATGACGCGGCCCTTCAGGTACAGGTGGTCGCCGAGGTCGACGAGCTGCTTGAACTGCTTGAGGGAGTCGGCGCCGATCTCCTTCTTGGAGATCATGCCCTGGATCTTCGTGCCGTCGCCGGCGGCGAGTTGCACGAAGTTGAGGCCGCCCGCGTTGCGGATGAACAGCACACGGCCGGCGATGCCGACCATGTCCTCGGTCTCCTGACCGGGCTCGAGCTTGCCATCGTACTTGGCGCGCACGCCTTCGATGGTGTCGGTCACGTCGAGGTGGACCGGGTACGGGTTGATGCCGTTCTCCAGCATCATCGCGCGCTTGGCGACGCGCATCTGCACCTGTTCAGGGTGCGCGAGGGGGCCGAACTCCTTGTTCGACGGGTCGACGGCCTCGTCCAGCGTCGCACCGCCCCTGATCTTCTCGCGGATCGCGGCGTCCTGCGCAAGGAGCATCTCCGCGCGTTCCACCGTGGTCATCTGGACGACGGCGTTCTCGACGTTCTCGCCTTCGTTTGCTTGGGATTCTTGGGTTTCACACATAGGCACCCAGTCTAGCGAGACGGCGCTACGAGGTGCGACACGCCGAGGGTTGCATCACCCCACGAGACATGTAATATATCCCCCGTTGCCAAACGGGCTGTAGCGCAGCTTGGTAGCGCGCTTCGTTCGGGACGAAGAGGCCGCGGGTTCAAATCCCGCCAGCCCGACAACTGAGGGAACCACTGATGATGGGTTATAGGAA
>NZ_BCFK01000046.1 GCF_001417815.1 Bifidobacterium aesculapii | reverse complement strand
GGAAAACCCACGCGAACCCGGCGGAACAACGACGCCCCCGGGGCCTTCCCGTCATCCACGCGCACGATCGCATGCACGCGGGAACCCCACGGACACCGGTCCGGGAGACCCCCTCCCGTACCCGCAACGCGACCCGGCAGGCGCCCCCGCACACGACCCGGCCGCCGGCCGACACGATCCCCATCACACGGACTGCGACGACGCACAAGACGCGGGAGAGACCGACTCCCGACTGAGGAACCTATAATCCATACGCAATCCTGCGCGTGGACTCGCATCATGTCTCCATGCTTCTGCTGCGCATCAACACTGCCGAATGAATCATGTAAGCGGTACATCTTTGCTCATTTACATGTGCGACCGTATGGCACGCCGCACGGTGGAGATGGAGAAGGTATGCTTCGTGGACAATGGTGAGATACCGGACTACTACATCATCTTCTGATGGGGGCGTATCTGAGCGTACACGAGGTGGTCATATGCGTGAAGGAGGATGATCTGATGCGGAATGGACGGGAAGATCTGATGGGCGGCCGGGAGCGTCCGCTGGTGCTGATCGACTTCGATGGGGTCATCAACCAGTTTCCGGACGAGAAGGTGCGTCGACGTCAGAATACGACGTCGTGGATGAAACAGGGCGATCCGCGCATCGCCCTGTACTCCCCGGACAATTGGTTCATACCGGATCATAAGGAGATAGTGACCACACGGTATCATGGGCGGTTGCGTCTCCTGTGGGCGGCCGGACTGGTGGATCGGCTCAAGGCGTTGGACGTGGACATCCTATGGCTGAGCACGTGGCAGCCCTACACGGACATGCTGAACGTGCATCTCGGCGTCGGGTGGGAGACAATCCAGTGGTACGATCCCGTCACTCGGGTGGGACGCTACACGGGCAAACGCCGTGCGGTGCTGAACCATCTGAAGTACGGTCGGCCGATCGTATGGATCGATGACGAGGAGACCACCTATGATGCGGGGCTCGCCATCACCGCCCAGGGGCCGCAGGCGCCGGTGCTTGCAGTGGGGCCGGAATCGCACATCGGCATCAACCGTGCGCAGATGACCATGATCGAACGATTCGTGGCCTCGCCGCCGCAGAAACCCGAGGTGCGGTTCGAGGTGTGTGGCAACGACCATGAGGAGCATTGGGGATTCTGAATAGGGCAGGTGGAAGGAATGACAGACATGGCAACGTTCGACGGTTTGCAACGGGCACTTGATGAATACGGACGGTACTCCACCGCTGATGTGGGCGGTAAAGGCCGTAAGATAGCCGGCACCCATGTTGCCGTCGAAGTGCTTGCCCATTCTCCGTGGTCTGAATGATGAGGCTTTCTTGGCAGATGCTGAGGTAGAGGATGCTTTGTTTCGTCCGATTGACGTGGGCCATGAACGAAGGTTCGTGTCACATCCGCTTATGAAAAACGCCGCTGGTGTGTGCCCTGGCCGAGGAAAACGAACTGTTCAAGGCACGGTTCTATGTACATGCAATGTACAAAACACCGTATGTGGTGTCTGGGAATAATGGACTATCTCATCTTCGCTGTGCTACTGGTCTCTTGGATGAGGGGATTGTGTTCCTCAACTCGCAGGCTCCGATGAGATGACACGCCGGCCGGCGTTCTGATAGGAGATTTGCCGACGAAAAACCGGTACAGATGTACCGGTCCGGGATTGTCCGGTTTACGGTGATGACGGTACGGAACATTGGTGGCCGTGCGGCGGTGACGTTATGGAGCCGCGGCCATACGGTAAGGCGAAAGGAGCCGGCATGAGGGTGCTGCATACCTCCGACTGGCATATCGGGCGCAGGTTCAAAGGCGTAGACCTGCTGAGATACCAGCGTGCTGCGTTGGAATGGCTGATCAGTCTGATCGAACGCGAGCATGTGGATGTGCTATGCGTGTCCGGCGACGTGTACGACCTGTCCGTGCCGTCCGCCGAGTCGGTCCGATTGTTCGACGAGATGTTCGCCCGCCTCGGCCGGGTCCGGGTCGGCAGTAGTCCGTTGGAGATCGTCATCACGCCCGGCAACCATGATTCCGCCATCCGTCTCGGCGCCGGTGCCGGACTCATGCTTCCGAACGTACACATGCGTTGCGGTCTCGGCGACATCGCCGAACCGGTGCTGGTCGAGCGTGGCGGTGAGACGCTCGCCGTCTACACGGTCCCGTACCTCGACCCGGACACGGCTCGCCCCGGTATGCAGGCGCTGCTGGAAACGGCCGGTGCCGATAACGGTTCGGAGAAGCGCATCCCGCGTTCGCATGAGGGCATGATGCGGGCGGCGCTCACGCTCGTCACCCGCGATCTCGCCGCCCGGCGCAGGCGTGATCCGGCGCTGGTCGCCATGCTCATGGCGCACGCGTTCGTCTCGGGCGCCTCGCCCAGCGATTCCGAACGCGCCATCACCGTAGGCGGCGTCGACAGCGTGCCGGCGTCCCTGTTCTCCCATAGCGGGCTCGACTATCTGGCGCTCGGGCACCTGCACCGTCCGCAGCGGGTGAACATCCCGGATGCTCCGGTGGAAGGTTCCGCGCCAGGTTCCGACTCTGGCTCTGGCTCTGGTTTTGGCTCCGTGAATGACGGCGGCGCCGGGGCGGAATCCGTCTCCGGATTCGGTTTGGACCGCACTCCGCAGGCGCTCTACAGCGGTTCGCTGCTCGCCTACTCGTTCTCGGAAAGCCACGTGCCTCCGGTGGAGGGCAATGGGAAAAGCGTCGTGCTGTTCGACATCGATGGCGGCGCGGTACATGACGTCCGTACCGTGGACGTGCAGTCCGGCGAACCCGCGTTCGTGCGATTGGAAGGTACCGCAAGCGAGCTGCTCGGCGATCTCGCCCGGAAGCACCGCGACGACTGGGTGTCCATCACCGTGCATGTGAACGCATTCCCACAGGGCATCTACCAGAAACTCGACGACCGGTACGCGCACGCACTGGAGAAGAACATCGTCTACGACCGCAAAACCTCCTCCGCCGGCCGACGCGCGGTCGACCTGCGCAAAGCCAAATCACATCTGGACGTGGTCGAACAGTTCGTCCGCCACCAGCTGGACCGCGATCCCGACGAAGTGGAGACCAAGGTGCTGCGGTCCGTGGTGGAGACGGTGGAACATCAGGACGACGAACATGCCACCGGCATGACCGATACGTCGACGCTCAACGGAAAGGAGCAGTGAGATGAGACTCATCGCCATGAAATTCAGCGGTTTCGGACCGTACAAAGGCGAATACGCCATCGATTTCACCGCGTTGATGCGTTCGCGCATGTTCCTCATCGACGGTGAGACCGGCGCCGGCAAAACCACGATCCTCGACTGCCTGACATTCGCCCTGTACGGCGTGATCTCCGGCAGCGAAACCGACAGTCTGAACGCGGCCGGCGACGGCCAACGCGTCCGCTCCAAGTTCCTGATGAACGACCGTGCGGAAACCTACGTCGACCTGATCTTCCAAGTCGGCGACGGCTACTACGAGGTGCGCCGCACGCCGGCATACGACCAGCCGAAAACGCGCGGCGAAGGAACCACCAAACGCAACGCCACCGGCAAACTCATGCGCCTCAGCCAAGGCATCGCCGATCTGACCCGGGAGAACCGCAACGATCCGGAACGATACTTCGCGTACGCCGAACAGCCAAGGCATGCGGAAGAGGTCGCCACGCGGGCCAGGGAGGTCAGCGTGGAGGTCACCCGCCTGATCGGGCTGAACCGCGAACAGTTCTCCCGCACCGTCATGCTCGCCCAAGGCCGGTTCGCCATGTTCCTCGCGGCCAAACCCGAAGACCGCACCAAACTCGTCAAAGACCTGTTCGGCGCGCAGATCTACCAGAACATCCAGGACGAGCTCGTCACCCGCCGCAAAGCCACGCAAAACGAAGTCGACCAATCGTCGAACCGCCTGACCGACACCATCCACACGGCGAAAACCGAAGCGTCACGCATCCTCGAACAGCGCGGCTACGACGTGACCGCCCTGGAGCTCCTCTCGAACCCGCAATGGGGACTCGACCGCGACGATGCCGGCAAACTCGCCTTCCCCGCGCGCGGGCCGAAGGAAATCCGCAAAACCCTGCGCACGACCGTGACCCGCGTGGAAACCGAAGTCGAAAAACTGGTGCGCCAAGGCAACAACGAATACGAACAGGCCCGACAGACGCTCGACGGCACACGCGCACGATTCGACACCGCCACCGCGTTGCGACAAGCGGCCGAACAGGAGAAAAACGACGCCGACACCCTGACCACGCTGCACGGGGAGGATGCGAAGAACGAAACGTCGCGTACCCGGCTTTCGCGTGCGCTCGCCGCACAGCCCATCATCAGACTCGAACAGGCAGTCGACGCGCTCGGCGAGAAGCAGGAGCGACTGGCCGAACAAGCGGCCGAGCTGAAACACCGGCTCGCCCAATACCCTGCGGCGGCGGAACTGGAAAGCCGCCGCGAGCAGGCGTTGCGCGAAGCCGCAGGAGCGGAAACGGCCCGGCGTGACCTCGAACAGGCTGACGCGCACGAACAGCTCATCCACGCGGCCGAACAAGTCAAGCGTGAGCATGCGCAAGCGCAGAACACACTGGAACATGCCCGGAGTGCGCAGCAGGAATCCCAACAGAAGCTGGCCGACCTGCCATCTCGCGAAAACGTGGACCAGCAGCTGCAGGACATCGCCGAACAACTAGGGGCCGCAACCGCTCTCGACACGGAACTCGTCCAAGCGAGACGCGTCCTCGACCACGCCAAGAAAGCCGAACGGATTGCCTGCAACATTCCCAAGCTCGAACAACGTCGCCAGGAAGCCGCCGACGCGCTGCAAGCCGCCGAAAACACCGTGCGAATCGTCGAAGCGAACATCAGACAATCCGGGGCCGCCAAATACGCGGCGCAACTCACGGACGGCGAACCATGCCCCGTATGCGGCAGCCGCGAACACCCCGCGCCCGCCGTTACGCCCAGCAGCCAACATGGAATCGACGAACTGGACGAGCTCAAGCAACGCGTCGAAGAGAAACGCGAAGCCGACACGCAAGCACAAGCCGCGCTGCGCGACGCCGAACACGACCTCGACACGCACCGCGAACAAGCCGAACACCAGTCCGTTGAACAAGCGCAGGAACACATCGACGGCATCCTTGCACGCATCGACGCATTGGACGAACTACGCGACCGCCAATCCGAACTGCGCGACACGGCCGCCGCCATCACCGCAGCGGACAAACAGACGCAGCAGGCGCGCAACGAGCTCACTGCGGCCGAAGCCAATGCGAAAGCCGCCGCCGCAACCATGCGCGACGCCGAACGGC
This sequence comes from Bifidobacterium aesculapii, assembly GCF_001417815.1. Lineage (GTDB taxonomy): Bacteria > Actinomycetota > Actinomycetes > Actinomycetales > Bifidobacteriaceae > Bifidobacterium > Bifidobacterium aesculapii. Next base: position 28,165 of record NZ_BCFK01000046.1, on the reverse strand, counting down.
AAGCCCAGCCGTACACCATGGCGAGCATCGAACAGGAACGCGCCGACGCGCGCGCACGCCTCGAAAACGCGCAACAGCAGGAAACCATCGCCGAACAACTCAAACAACGCCTCGACGCGCGCAACACGCTCGACAAACAACTCACGCAAGCCAACGCGCAAGCCCAAGCAGCCGCCGACGCGACCACAGCCGCAGCCGGCGAACTCGCCCAAGCTCTCGCCGCCGAAACCCGCTTCGACAGCATCGAGGAAGCACGCCAAGCCGCAATGAGCGAAACGGAACAAAACGCGCTCCGACAGTCGATCCGCCGGCACGAAAACCAGACGAGCATCGCCCAAGCCGCGCTCCAACGCTCCCGCACCGCACTGCGCGAAACACTCGACCACATCGCCGAACACAGCGAAACGGCGCTGAAGGACCTCATCGGCGCCGCAGCATACGATACGGTGCAGGAAACGGCACCCGACGCGGCAAACGGTGCAACAAGCCGACACCACGGTGAGGCGGCCGACGCGACGGCCAACGCGACGGACAGCGCGGCAGTCGGTGCGACGGCCGACATGACGGACCAGTCCTACAGCGACGAAACCGGCGAAGCAGACGAAACCGACGAAACCGGCACCCCGATCGCCTACATGAACACCGGGGAGCCAACCGCCCTCGGCACAGCCATCGAACATATCGACCTCGCCGCACTGGACCAGCACGTATGCGAAGCCCAAGAACGCGCGGACGCCGCCGGCACACGCATCGGCACGCTGCAGGCAATGCGGCAGAACTGGACCGAACGCTCGACCGCCATGCTCGATTGCGCCGACGCATGGGCCGACCTGACCGCACGATTCGCGCCGCTGCAACGCATGGCCGCCCTCGCCAACGCTGACCGCGGAACCCTCGCCGCATCCAACGGTCTCACCCTCATCACCTACGCCGTCACCGAACGGTTCCGAGACGTACTCGACCGCGCCAACGAACTCCTCAACGACATCCAAGGCGGCATCTACGAACTCCGCCTCGACGACACAGAAATCAGAAAAGGCGCCGGCAAAACCGGACTCGACATCACCATATTCGACCGGCGCACCGAAGAGGAACGCAACCCCGGAACCCTCTCCGGCGGGGAGACCTTCTTCGTCTCCCTCGCACTCGCGCTGGCGCTCGCCGACATCATCCAAGCGGAGAACGGCGGCATGAGCATGGACACGTTGTTCGTGGACGAAGGCTTCGGCAGTCTCTCGCAGGACTACCTGTCCGACGTGATGGACATGCTGCGCCGCATCAGCCGCACGCGCGACGTGGGCATCATCTCCCACGTCGACTGGCTGAAGGACCAGATCGCCGAACGCATCAGCGTCAGCCGCGTCACCCCGGACGGGGAAAGCCGATTGGAGGTGATCGCTTGAGGCATCGCAGAATGATCGCCTGAATACTTGTCCGTCCGAGCCATCGCCTGAATGAGACGCGCCTTGCGCGGGGCATGCACCGTGATAGTATGTGCGGCGAAGTCAAGGCAGTGATCCGTTATCAGCGGGGAGCCTTCGGAAGAACGGCGCTTATGCGCCGCACGACGGAACACGTGATAACGGATGTGGCGGTCGGATGACGACCGGCCGCGTTACGGGACGTGATCGTCGCGCGGACGTCGCGCCCAGTAGAACCGACGGGATCGGCCCGACACAGCCGAACTCAAGCGGTCACGCGGTATCGGCAGTCGCAAGACGGCCGGCATCGACGTCGACAAGCGAGGTGGTACCGCGGTGACGGGCGTGCGACGGCAGTCGTGCGGACGGCATCGTCCTCGTAGGCGGGAAGACATCGGACGTCACTCCCCAGCGGAACGCAAGGTTCCGGCCACGAGCGCGGCACACACCGTCCGCGGGACCGGAACGTATGCGCGTCGCGCCGGGGGCCGGCGCAGCCCGAAGCCATTCTCGTAGGACCAGAGCAAACCGAACACCGAGGAGAACAACGGTGAGCGACAACGTATACCCCAAGGCGAACGAGGGCGGCGAGACCGCGCACGTCGCGCCGAACCCCAGCTTCCCCAACATGGAGGAGACCGTCCTCGACTACTGGGACAAGGACGACACCTTCCAGAAGTCCGTCGAACGCAACCCCTCCGGCGACCACAGCCAGAACGAGTTCGTGTTCTTCGACGGCCCGCCGTTCGCGAACGGCCTGCCGCATTACGGCCACCTGCTGACCGGCTACGCGAAGGACGTGATTCCGCGCTACCAGACCATGAAGGGCCGCAAGGTCAACCGCGTGTTCGGCTGGGACACGCACGGCCTGCCCGCCGAGCTCGAAGCGCAGAAGGAGCTCGGCATCGACTCGGTCGACCAGATCGAGAAGATGGGCATCGACAAGTTCAACGACGCCTGCCGCGCCTCCGTGCTCAAGTACACGCACGAATGGCAGGACTACGTGCACCGTCAGGCCCGCTGGGTCGACTTCGAGCACGGCTACAAGACGCTGAACATCCCGTACATGGAATCCGTGATGTGGGCGTTCAAGCAGCTGTACGACAAGGGCCTCGCCTACCAGGGCTACCGCGTGCTGCCGTACTGCCCGAAGGACCGCACGCCGCTGTCCGCGCACGAGCTGCGCATGGACGCCGACGTGTACCAGGATCGTCAGGACACCACCGTCTCCGTCGCCGTCAAACTGCGCGACGAAGACGCCTACGCCGTGTTCTGGACCACCACCCCGTGGACCGTGCCCACCAACTTCGCGATCGTCGTCGGCGCCGACATCGACTACGTCGAGGTCAAGCCCACCGAAGGCAAGTACGCGGGCAAGAAGTTCTACTTCGGCAAGGCGCTGCTGCCGCACTACGAGAAGGAACTCGGCGAAAACTACGAGATCGTGCGCGAGCTCAAGGGCTCCGAACTCGAAGGCCGCCGCTACTGGCCGGTCTTCCCGTACTTCGCCGGCGAGAAGGCCGAGACGGAAGGCAACATTCCCGGCCCGAACGGCTACACGATCTTCACCGCCGACTACGTCGACACCGTCGAAGGTACCGGACTCGTCCACCAGGCTCCTTACGGCGAGGACGATATGAACACGCTCAACGCGAAGGGCATCAAGAGCACCGACGTGCTCGACGAAGGCTGCCGCTTCACCGCGCAGTGCCCCGATTATGAGGGCATGTACGTGTTCGACGCCAACAAGCCGATCCTGCGCAACCTGCGCAACGGCGACGGCCCGCTCGCGCAAATCGACGAGGACAAGCGCGCCATCCTCTTCCAGGAGAAGAGCTACGTGCACTCCTACCCGCACTGCTGGCGCTGCGCCACGCCGCTCATCTACAAGCCGGTCTCCTCCTGGTTCGTGTCCGTCACGAAGATCAAGCCGCGCCTGCTCGAACTCAACCAGCAGATCAACTGGATCCCCGGCAACGTGAAGGACGGCCAGTTCGGCAAGTGGCTCGCCAACGCGCGCGACTGGTCGATCTCCCGCAACCGCTTCTGGGGTTCCCCGATCCCGGTGTGGGTGTCCGACGACCCGAAGCACCCGCGCGTCGACGTGTACGGTTCGCTCGAAGAGCTGAAGCGCGACTTCGGCGACTACCCGCGCGACAAGGACGGCAACATCAACATGCACCGTCCGTGGATCGACAACCTGACCCGCTCGAACCCGGACGATCCGACCGGCAAGTCCACGATGCGCCGCATCAGCGACGTGCTCGACTGCTGGTTCGAATCCGGCTCCATGTCGTTCGCGCAGTTCCACTACCCGTTCGAGAACAAGGAGAAGTTCGAACAGCACTTCCCGGCCGACTACATCGTCGAATACATCGGCCAGACGCGCGGCTGGTTCTACCTGCTGCACGTGATGGCGACCGCCCTGTTCGACCGTCCGGCGTTCAAGAACGTGATCTGCCACGGCATCGTGCTCGGATCCGACGGGCAGAAGATGTCGAAGCACCTGCGCAACTACCCGGACGTGAACGGCGTGTTCGACAAGTACGGTTCCGACGCGATGCGCTGGTTCCTCATGAGCTCGCCGATCCTGCGCGGCGGCAACCTCATCGTCACCGCCGAAGGCATCCGCGACACGGTGCGCCAGGTCATGCTGCCCGTGTGGAGCTCCTACTACTTCTTCACCCTGTACGCGAACGCCGCCGGCTACGACGCGCGCCAGCTGCGCCCCGAAGAAGTCGCATCCCTGCCGGAAATGGACCGCTACCTGCTGGCCCGCACCCGCCGACTCGTGGTCTCCGCCGAGAAGTCGCTCGACGAGTTCGCCATCTCCGACGCGTGCGATGCGGCCGCCGACTTCATCGACGTGCTCACCAACTGGTACATCCGCAACAGCCGCGACCGCTTCCTCAACAAGGACGAAGGCGCGTTCAACACGCTGTACACCGTGCTCGAGGCGTTCATGCGCGTGCTCGCGCCGCTCGCACCGATGGAAGCCGAATCCGTGTGGCGTGGCCTGACCGGCGGCGAATCCGTGCATCTGGCCGACTGGCCGTTCGTCACGGACCCGAAGACCGGCGAGAGCACCGAACTGGGCCGCGTGCTCGTCGACGATCCTGCGCTCGTCGCCGCCATGGAGAAGGTGCGCGAGGTCGTCTCCGGCACGCTGTCGCTGCGCAAGGCCGCGAAGATCCGCGTGCGCCAGCCGCTGAGCAAGCTCACCGTGGTCGCCGAGGACGTGGACGCCGTGCGCGCCTACGACGAGGTGCTCAAGTCCGAGCTCAACGTGAAGGACATCGAGTTCTGCACGTTGGAGGACGCCGCCTCGCAGGGCCTCAACATCGTGCACGAGCTCCGCGTCAACGCGCGCGTCGCCGGCAAGCGCCTGCGCAAGGACGTCCAGTTCGCGATCAAGGCGTCCAAGAGCGGCGCCTGGCACGTGGACGCGGCCACCGGCGCGCCGGTCGTCGAGACGCCGAACGGCGACATCGCGCTCGAAGACGGCGAATACGAGCTCATCAACCGTGTGGAGGAGAAGGACGCCGCCGAGGAGGCCGTGTCCGTGTCCGCCGCGCTGCCGACCGGCGGCTTCGTGATCCTCGACACCGCGCTCACCCCGGAGCTGGAGGCCGAAGGCTACGCGCGCGACGCGATCCGCGTCGTGCAGGACGCCCGCAAGTCCGCCGGCTTCGACGTGGCCGACCACATCGCGCTCACGTTGACCGTGCCCACCGCCGACGCGGCCAAGGTGGCGGCCTTCCGCGACCTGATCGCCGCAGAAACCAAGGCCGACGAGTTCGTCGTGGCCGAGGGCGGCGAACTCAAGGCCGAGGTGACGAAGGCCTGAGATGTGGTGGCTGAGCGGTTTCAGTCTAGCTGTTTGACTGAGGCATGTGATGACTGATTTGAGGCCGCTTGAGACACGCCGATAAAACGGCTTGATAAAGCCGATAGCGAGGAATCCGGATATCCCATGAGAGGGTATCCGGATTTTTCTTTCGGTTTTTCCGGTACATATTTACCGTTGCCTTGCTGTCGCGCTTATGGTGATTCCACACAGCGTAATCAGATTCCAGTCAAGGAGGTCGGCAATAGGAATGGTTGAGTCCGGTCTGGAACAGAGTACGCTTGTCCCTATCGGTGGTTTCGCCGCGTAGGGAACACGGCGGTTCCCATGAAGAAAGGATATGAGATGAAGGAACAGAACGAACTTCCTGAGTTGACTCTTGAGCATTTGAAAGAGGCCTCGAAGCCGGGAGGGCCGAGCACGCTGACCGAACGGACGTTGCTGGAACCGGCTGCGGGAATGGACGGCATAGTGGCGCCGGCCAAGTATGCCTCCACTAGAACTGATGGGGCCACCTATGTGTTCGAAGATCGATACATGCCGCTTGACGAGGACGGAAGGGTGACCGTCTCCGGCAAGCCGACGAAGCAAGGAGAACGCAGGCGCGTCGTGCTTATCGATTCCCGCACGTCACAAAGCAACCGTGCCGAGGAGTATATCGTCCAGGCCATGGAGGATGAGGCCTCGGTATTCGCCAAAATGCCTCGTATCAAGGTAACATACACTTCTGAGGATGAGGTCGGAAACCCGATTGAGCGTGTGGCATATGATGTGACGCTGCCGCATCGTGCGTTCGACGCGCATATCCGTATCGGTGAGATCGATGGAAGACCGGCATCCAACTATCCGGAGTATATTCAGGCTCGTAATGCGACTCCGGCCAACTTGAATCCGTTGTTCAAGTTATCTCCGGTCACGGTCGCCTTCGGCGCGTGGGATTCGACCCGTAACAAGAACCAGCTTCGTCTGCCGTCGCCGTACAACGGAGAAATCATCGGTGTGACCGCCAATCAGAAAGAAGATGCGGTAGTGTTCCGATCAGGTGCCCGCATCGATCCCATCGAAGCCAGCATCACATTCACTAAAGATGATGCTAAAAATGTGGCGGACATTATCGGGTCGGCTATCAGCGACAAATTGAAGGCCAAATTCAAGAAGGAGGCCCGAAGCTCTATCATTGGTCTTGGAGCAATTCCTCCGCAGGCCGAGGGAGCTGTCGATGGCATCGCCGTCAGTGATATTGTGCGGATTCATGTGCTGAGTTTCTCCATGCTGCGTGCCCTGCATTTCGGATACGGCAAAGAAGGAGACGAGTCCATTCGTGTTCTTATCGCCGCGATGATTCTTGCCGCCATGGCTGGGAGCAATACGGAACTGAATATCAGGGCCAACTGCATGCTGCGCGAATCCGCAGCCCCGTCGACCGTTCTGGATAAGCGCTATGGCAAGTCCATTGAGCTGACGCCTTTGACGCTCGAGCATGCCGAAGAGTTGCTGAAGGATGCGTATGAGTATGCCAAGGAAAAGACCGGTCTTGACTGGCATGGCCAGACGCTTGAGGTTACAGGCAACCCGCTGGTGATTAAGAACGCGACCGCTGAAACCGACAACGAGTAAATGGGGCGCCGATGTCTTTCAACATCCGTGTTTCCTTTCTGATGCATACGTATCAGGGGGCGGACGAAACAGGGAAGCCTGAGCCGTTCCCCTCCCCGGAGCGGTTCTACAGAGCGTTGGTGTCCGTCGCATACGGTGTCTTTGGATTCGATTCCTCCGACTCTCAAGAGAGCACTATCTCTCAAGAGGGCACTATCGACGACCGGTCCGTACGCGAAGCGCTTGCTTGGCTGGAGGGCAATCCTCCGGATGCGATTCGTCTGCCTGCCATGGTCGCGGGAAGTCTTCGCAATGCCACTCAGGCGGTTGCCTATCGCGATCGAGGCAGCTGGGATAATAAGAAGCACCACTCCGCGACGAAAGACGCGGCTGCCTGTTCCTCCGTCGCCTATGACATTACGGAAGCGGGGGACTTGGTATGGCAGTGGCAGGAGGTTCCAAGCCCGCGCGTCGCCGAAGTGCTCAGTGACTTGTGCTGGGAGGTGCCGTACCTCGGTGAGGCGTGCACGCCTGTGCGTGTCGTAACGGAAAACGAGGATGAATACCCGTTGCCGGGATCGTTGAGGCAGGTGGAGGAAGGCTCGTTGTCTTCGCTGCAATCCATGAGCGATTTTCATATCCCGTGGAAAGGGCACCTGCAGGAGCTGCAACAGGGATATAGGCAGGCCTATCCGAAGCGTGTATCCAAGCCATCCGGTACTGAGCAGGAAAAGAACGTATTATCCAATACGTTGTATGGGTCAGTGCGTCGAATCGGATATATCGATGCCGAGACGGAAAGTGCCGGAGACAACACCTTCATTGCGCCGTGGAATCAGTGCTTCTTCATTCCCGTGACGAATCCGCAGGAATGGCGTCCCAGGGAGAACCAGCTTGTCGCATGGGCTGTGGCCATGCATCGACTGCTGGTCCGTCAATGGGGGTCGGATGTCTCTCCGATGCTGACGGGCCGCTATCTCGTCCCTGACGGTTTCGAACGACGTCCCGCCAACAATGTCGCCATTCACGCTCTGACCTCCGACGTATCGTCGGTGGTGACCGATGAATTACGCGGTTTTCTGCCGGGATTCCTGATAATGGTACCGTACGACATGCCGGTCGCCGAAATCAGCAGACTTGCGGAAATATGCGATTCGGTTGAGGGGCGCTCGCTCTTTTACTCAGCCAGGGAGGACACTCTCAGGCTCGGAGGGATGCAGGAACTGGAGTCTACACATATATGGGCTTCGGTTCCGGATGGGAAAAAGCGCTTCTGGCTCCCGTATCCGCTGTGCATCCGGGAAACGTACCCCGCCAAGCATCCGACCGACCGCAAACGTCGTTGGGGAACCCAGGAAAGCATTGCGTTGGCTATCGGTCACGCTCTGCGGGACTCATTCCTGAAGACAGCGGATATGTCTGAACAGCGCGGCGAATCCGATTGCAAATCGGATGGCGGAAACGACTATTGGGATCTCATCGAACGCGTATGTGCTTCGAATTCGCCGGTGCGTATATACAATGCGCATCCGGAGTCGCGAACGACGATGGCCGACTACGTGCACAGGACACAACGCAACGCGCTCTTGGCAGGTGCCAGCGCGTGTCTGTCTTTCGCTGACGAGTGCGGTTTGAACCAAACCGTCATGGCAATCGGGCAGAGCCGCCACTTGGGAGGCGGTCTGCTTGTTCCCCTCGATATCCCAAACGTCCTGATCGATAACGCTTCCGGAAGGCCGGTATGCATATGACAGACACGATACGGATTCCCGATGCAACGACGGACCTCATCGATGCTATGTTCGACAAGTTCGTCGCCGCTGCGCACGATGGCTGCAGACCATACCAATGGCAGCGTCGTCTGCTCCACAACGTCATCGAACATGGTCGATGGCCGGACCGTCTTGATGCGCCGACCGGTGCTGGCAAAACCATGGCCATCGACATCCATGTCTTCCTAAACGCTTTGGCGGGATTGTCCTTGGTTGAGGGCGAAGAACTCTATGAGGCGCTGGCTGGCCTGAACTTGAATGGGTTGCCGCGTCGTCTGGTGATGACTGTCAACCGACGTTCTTTGGTCGACGACCAATACGAGCACGCATGTGAGCTATCCCAAAAGATCAATGACAGCGGTGTGACTTCGGGAACGGACAATCCTTCCATTCTGAGTAGTGTGCGAAGGGGGTTGGTATTCCGGGAATCTCTGAACGGGGACGAGCATGGTGTATGCGATTGTCGTATTTTGCGCGTAACGCGTTTGCGTGGAGGCGAGCCGGTCGATGGCAGGACTCGGGAATGGCGATACCATCCGACTGAATGCCAGGTAATATGCGCTACGCCGGATATGTTCGGCAGCCGCTTGCTTTTTCACGGATATGGTACGTCTTCGGCGGCACGCCCTATCGAAGCGGGACTGTTGGCATATGATTCCGTATTGATTGCCGACGAGGCTCATCTGAGCCGTCAGCTGGTAGTCACGGCGAAATCCGTCACGCGTCTGGAAGGATTATGCGAGAGCCCGATTGCACAATCGGTTCCGGTGCTTCAAGTCGTTTCCACCACGGCCACCCAGGAAGGGATTTCCGAGGATGATGTCCATGTAGGTGTAGAAGGCCCCGATTTTGCCATGGACACCGCCTTGCGCAATCGAATGTGCAATCCGAAGCCTGTGAGGTTGCTGTCGTGTGAAGGCAACGATACCGCTTTTGTGGACATGCTGGTGGAACAGTGCATGAACGCCATCAAAGTGGAGGAAGCCAAGAAGAAGGAGCTGCGAGGTGTTGTCGGGTGCATCGTTAATACGGTGAAAACCGCGACCGATGTATTGAAGAAGCTGCGCGACTCTTATCGTTCCCAATATGGAGCTCCAGACAAGAGAGCGGTGTTTTTCCGCAGGGTGGCAGCGGGTTTCCCGCGGGGTGTACGGTATCGGCCGCTGCCTGCCTGTGTTGTGTTGTTGTGTTGGTTATTTGGTCATGAGGGCGTGTTGGCTGCGGTAGGAGCGCCCTCGAATCTGATGAGTCGTCCGTGGTGGACGGTGCGGTCGATGAGGGCTGCGGCCATGTTCTTGTCGCCGAGGATGCGTCCCCATCCGCTGAATTCGATGTTGGTGGTGTAGATGATGCTCCTTGTCTCGTAGCTGTCGCTGATGATCTGGAAGAGGAGGCGGCTGCCTTCCTCGTCGATGGGCAGGTAGCCGAACTCGTCGATGATCAGGAGCCTGGCCTTGCCTATGCCGGCGAGTTCCTTGTCGAGCCGGTTCTCCCGTTGTGCGCGGCGCAGGCACATGAGCAGGCCGGTCGCGGTGAAGAACCGGACCGGTATCCCCTTGGAGCAGGCGAGTCCGCCGATCGCGATGGCGAGGTGGCTTTTGCCGGTGCCGACGCTGCCGTAGAGCACGAGGTCCTCGCATCGGTCGATGAACCCGAGGGTTTCAAGTTGTTCGCGTCCCCAGTCGGCGGGCATGTTCAGGTTGGTCCAGTCGCAGCCGTCGAGGGTCTTGTCGGCGGGGAATCCGGCCTGTTTGAGGAGGCGGACGCGTCTGGACTGCTCACGTGAGTCGAGTTCGGCCGTGAACCAGCGTTCGATGAGGTCGAGCTGGCTGGGTGTGGCCTCAGCGAGCGTGTCGGCGAGCACGCCGCGGGTCAGGGGCAGACTCCGGCTCATCGCGAGGATCCGTTCGCTTTTCTCCTGCGTTGACGCGCGGCGGCGGCGCGTCTCGGGGGCCGTGGTGTCGGGTCTGGTCGTCATCGCGTCTCCTTCTCGTCGTGGCGGGTGCCGGTGATGAATTCGTCGTAGCCGGTCAGGTCCGGCCCGTCGATGGCGCCGGGGTATTCCCAGTCGCCGTCGCGCATGCGCAATGCGATCGGGGCGGGCGTGTCCTCGTGCAGTCCCATGTCCTTGTTGCATCTGAGGATCTCGCCGCACGCCTGCATCACGGGTGCGAACCCGGCCGCCTGGCACGCGTGGGCGATCGCCTTGAGGCTTTCCCTGAGGGTCTTGTCGTCCATGGAGTCAAGCCATGAGCGGATGTCGTCGGGCACGTCGGGGTGTATCGGGCTTTCGCCCCACGCGCCGGGACGTGCGGCGAGCATGGGCATCACCAGGGCCGGGTCCTGCAGGACGCGCGGCCCGTCCCCGTAGGGGCGCGGGTATTCGGCCAGGACCACGCCCGTGTCGGGGTCGACGAGCGTGACGGTGTCCCACCGGACCGCGGCCTGCACGCGCCTGCGGGCCCACGCGCCGCCGGCCAGATAGGAGCGGGAGTCGATGTCGATCCGGCCGCGCTTGTCGGCCCTCCTCGACTCCCAGCGCACCGGGTCGAACACCGTGGACGGCAACGGCGCCAACGCCGCCCTGTCCTCGGCGAACACCTGCGCGACCGGCACGTCCATCAGCCGCGGGCAATACGACGAGTCGGCCAGGACGTCGCACCGCTCCAGCATGAGACGGCTCAGCTGCTCGTATGATTCCGCGCGCATGGGCGGGACCATGATGTTGCGCCGCAGGAACCCGACCGCGTTCTCCACGCTGCCCTTCTCATGGCCCGAATACGGGTTGCAGAAGCGCACCTCGATCCGGTGGTGCGCCACGAACGACTCGAACACGTGGGTGAGCGTGATCTCGCCCTTCGCGTTCCTGTGCCCGGCGCCGGTGGCGTTGTCCATCACGATGACCGGCGGCACGCCGCCCACATGCGCGAACACGAGCATCAGCCCCGCGCACAGGCACTCCGCGTTCTCGCCCGGCATCGCCACGCAGTAGCGCATGTTCGACCACGGGAACGAGACCACCAGGCAATGCGTCTCCGTCCCGCGCCCCGCGACAGTGGCCAGCGCCACCCCGAAATCGACCTGCATCACGCCCGGAGCCCACTCCAGATCCAGGAACGCGGCCGACGACTCCCGGTTCGTCTCCCGCCAACGCTTCACGTACCGCTGCACCACGGAATACGAGCCCCCGTAGCCATGCTCCTCGACCAGCCGGTCGTACACGCGCCTGGCCGTATGCCGCTGCTTGCGCGGCATACGACGGTCCGCCTCCAGCCAGCCGTCCACCACCACGGCGAATTCGTCGATCTTCGACCCGTACCGCCGGTCGTCCGGACGCCTCGGGCTCAGATCCTCCATATCCGCGTACTTCGCGACCGTGCCGCGGCCCACATGCAACCGCCGCGCTATCTCCGCGCGGGACAACCCCTGCCGGTCGAGTCTCCTGATATCTTGCACGATGGGCATCGGTATCGCATGTTCCTTTCCTTCCCGAGCACAGGCCGGCGGCAACCGGCCGAAACGAGCAATCAGCACCCGGGAATATACAGGCGGCGGAACCGATGCCTCCCACATCACCCCAGAACGATGACGACACCGGGGAAAACCATCAGCCCACCCTGCGGAAAAACACCGCTCAACCTGCCGAACAAACATTGAAGCAATACGCCCAAGTAGTATCTCCGGAGTACTTCTCCGGAGACTTCATTGAGGGGACCTATTCACCGTCTCAGGCCATCGCCACCGCCAAATCTCCGGAGTATTTCTCCGGAGACTTCATTGAGGGTTCAGCGAGGCCGGCATCGCCATCCACCCCGAGGCCGGCATCTCCGGAGTATTTCTCCGGAGACTTCATTGAGGGAGCGTGTACGGCTACGCGGCTTTCGCGACCGTTATCTCCGGAGTGCTTCTCCGGAGACTTCATTGAGGGTGACGGTTCCTGTGACGGTTTGGGTGAAGTGGGTTTCACCATCTCCGGAGTACTTCTCCGGAGACTTCATTGAGGAATCGCCATTGGCGCACATGGCAGCCGAAACGGGCGCATCTCCGGAGTGTATTGCTTCAATGTTTGTCCGGTGTTGAGCAGTGTTCCCCTGCAATAAACCGGTGTCGAACACCTGGTGTCGAATTGCAATGATTCTGGTGCCGGGTGTCAATAACGGCCCAATCGGCACTGGTGCTGAAGCGCAATGACCAACGTGCTCGGTATAGCCAGTCCGAACCTGCGCAGTTTATTGACGAACCTGCGCAGTCGAAGGGCTAACCTGTGCAGTCGAGCAACGAACTTGCGCACATGCTTCCTGAAGAAGGGGTGCTTGGCGTAATCCGGCTTATCGTAGAATGGCTTGATTTCAACCTTTCTTTCGTGGTCTGCCAAAGCCGGCGGACTGATTCACCTTGTTTCTTCAGGACCCCACTGCGCAGGTTCGGCATCAAAATGCGCAGGAATGGCGCGAAATCGCGCAGGTTCGGCACTGGAGTGCGCAAGTTCAGGGCTGAACCGCGCAGGTTCGCGACGAATCGTACAGTTCGAAGCCGCCTTGCGTGAGAATCGCCTTAAATTAGTCAATATAACCATTTATGCCGATGGTAGGAATTAGGCAGCGTGCCTAAACTTAGGTGTGACGAAGGTCAGCATAAGGAGGTCGTGATGACGAACTACAACCAGAATCCCAGCGACGATGCCGACCATGGTTCCGACCGGACGGATCCGCAGCCGGACCTTCCACCGCGGAACCCGCAATCGGCATACGCGCAGTACGGCACGCCGAAAGCCGGGCAGAACGGCGATCCCTACGCCAATCCCTATACGAACCAGCAGGGCAACCCGTACGCCGCACCGCAATACAACCAGCAAAACCCCAACCCGCAGGCAGGGTGGCAGCCCGTCGATCCGTTCAAACTCGTCGAAAGCATGCTGCCGCAACGCGCCAAGAACTGGGTGCGAGGGTTCTACGCCGTCATCGGCATCGCGGCCATCGTGCTCGGCGTGGCCCTGCTGGTCTGGCCCGGCATCACGCTGAAGATCGCCGCCGTACTGCTCGGCGTGTACTTCGTGGTCTCCGGTCTCGTACGCGTGACCACCGCCATCGTCGAACTCGGCCTGCCCGGCGGGTGGCGTGTGCTCGATATCCTCGTAGGCGTGCTTCTCGCCATCGGCGGAATGCTCATGCTGAAGAACGCCGCCGCCTCCGGCCAGGCGCTCGCGCTGCTCGTCACCCTGACCGTCGGCATCGGATGGATGCTCGAAGGCTTCATGGCGCTCGTCGAATCCTGGCGGCTGCCGAGCTCCGGATGGGCGGTCCTGTACGCCGTCCTCTCCATCATCGCCGGCTTCGTCATACTGGTCTCTCCGGTCAGTTCCACGGTCTGGCTCGTCATCTTCGGCGGGTGCGCGCTCGTCGTCATGGGCGTCTCCGCCATCGTGCGCGCATTCCGCTTCGGCAGGCTGCCGAAAAACGTGTGAGACCCTCGCAGGGGTCGAGACGAATTGACGAGACGACGCACTATCCTGAGAACCAGTCTCGATAAGACAATCGGGTGATCCAATCAAGCCGGATCACCCGATCAAGGTAGAAAGAGTCTCATGATCGAACTGAAGACCCCTCGCGAAATCGAGGAGATGAAGCCCGCCGGCCGTTTCGTCGGCTCCATCCTGCGCGAACTCAAGGAATACACGAAGGTCGGCACCAACCTGCTCGACATCGACGAATTTGTGCACAAGAAGATCGTCGACCGCAAGGGCGCCGAATCCTGCTACGTGGACTACGCGCCCGACTTTGGCACCGGCCCGTTCGCCCACTACATCTGCACGTCCGTCAACGACGCGGTGCTCCATGGCGTGCCCTACGACTACAACCTCAAGGACGGCGACCTCGTCTCCCTCGACCTCGCCATCAGCGTCGACGGTTGGGTGGGCGACTCGGCCATCAGCTTCGTGGTCGGCAAAGACAAGGATCCGGAGGATCTGCGCCTCATCAAGTGCACCGAGGAGGCGCTCGCCGCCGGCATCGAAGCGGCGCAGCCTGGCAACCGTCTCGGTGACGTCTCCAGCGTGATCGGCGACATCGCGCGCGAATACGGCTACCCAATCAACCTCGAGTTCGGCGGCCACGGCGTCGGGCACATCATGCACGGCGACCCGCACGTGCCGAACGACGGCAAGGCCCACCACGGCTACAAGCTGCGCCCCGGCCTGGTCATCGCCATCGAACCGTGGTTCCTCAAGACCACCGACGAGATCTACCAGGATCCGAAGGACGGCTGGACCCTGCGCGCCGAGGACGGCTCTCGCGGCGCCCACAGCGAGCACACTATCGCCATCACGGAGAACGGCCCGATCATCCTCACCACGCGCGACTGACCGCGCGCCCGCGGCGGCGTGCCGGTACGGGCATCGTGCCCGCGCCCGCAGCCTTGTGCGGAGCCGTTTTGAGACGCCTGAACGCCGGTGCGCGCCCACATTGTTAGGATGGCCGCACACCGGCGTTCGCGTATCCGTGTCCCCGGTTCGCGTCGAGATGGTGGACCCCGCGTTCCGAGTGCCGACCACGTGTCAGTGGCGGTAACACAAGCGGGTTAGTGTTGCCGGCAACGCAAGAACAGGAATGAGGTATATCCCATGGCCACAGCACAGCTGAACGTCGACGATAGCAAATACACGCTGCCGGTCGTGGAGGCCAGCGCCGGACCGGACGGCATCGTCGTCTCCAAACTGCGCAACGACGGTTGGGTGACGCTCGACCCCGGCTTCCTCACTACGGCGCAATGCGAATCCAAGATCACCTACATCGACGGGCAGCATTCCATCCTGCGCTACCGTGGCTACCCAATCGAGCAGTTGTGCGAGAACTCCGACTTCCTCGAGGTGGCGTGGCTGCTGCGCCACGGCGAACTGCCCAACAAGGAGCAGTATGACAAGTTCGTCTCCGCCATCAACCACCGCACGATGGTGGGCGAGGACTTCCGCACGTTCATGGGCTCGTTCCCGCGCACCGCGCATCCGATGAGCGTGCTTGCCTCCGCAATCAACGCGCTCGCCACGTTCTACCCGGACACCACCGACATCAGCGATTCCGACCAGCTCGACGAGTCCGCGGTCATCATCATGGCGAAGGTGCGCACCATCGTCTCGTACATCTTCCGCCGCCGCCGTGACGAGCCGATGCTGTACCCGGATTACGCGCGCGGCTACGTCGACGACTTCCTGCGCATGTGCTTCGCCGTGCCGTACGAGCCGTTCGAATCCGATCCGCTCTACGTGCATGCGCTCGGCCGTCTGCTCATCATCCACGCCGACCACGAGCAGAACTGCTCCACGTCGGTCGTGCGCATCGCGGGCAGTGCGCACGCCAACCTGTATTCGGCGGTCGCGGCCGGCGTGAACGCGTTGTCCGGCCCGCTGCACGGCGGCGCGAACGAGGCTGTGCTGCGCCAGTTGAAGGCGATCCGCGACTCCGGCAAGACCGTACGCGAGTTCGTGGATGATGCGAAGGCGGCGGGGGAGCGTATCTCCGGCCTCGGGCATCGCGTGTACAAGTCGTACGATCCGCGTGCGGCGATCGCCAAGCAGTATCTCGAGAAGATCATGGACCGTGAGGACACGTCGAAGCTTCCGGCCGACGAGCGTGCGCTGTTCGACGTCGCCACCGAACTGGAGGACATCGCGCTCAACGACGACTATTTCGTCTCGCGGCACCTGTACCCGAACGTCGACTTCTACACGGGGCTCATCTACCGTGCGATCGGGTTCGACCCCGCCATGTTCACCACGTTGTTCGCGCTCGGGCGCATCCCCGGGTGGATCGCCCAATACCGTGAGATGCTCGCCGATCCGGCGACGAAGATCGGTCGTCCGCGCCAGGTGTACACCGGCGCCAGGGAGCGCGACTATGTGCCGATGGAGGAGCGGTAGCCGCTCCCGCGAGCCACGGATTGCGGTTCCGCATACCCGTGTTCTGACATGATGGGCGTCCGCCGGTCGAGGGGCCGGCGGACGCCCATCATCACACGGTCAGTTCTTATGCAGCTTGGCGTTGAGTTCTATGCCGGTCTTGCGGTAACGGGCCTCGATGCGGCCGTTGACCGAGTTGCGGATGAACAGGATGTTGTCCTTGCCGGACAGGTCCGCGCCCTTGACGACTTCGAGGGGTTCGCCGGCGGCGGCCTTGGCCTTGTCCCAGATGGTGACTTTCGTGCCGGCGGTCACGTACAGGCCCGCTTCGACGACGCAGTTGTCGCCCAGGGAGATGCCGATGCCCGCGTTCGCGCCGAGCAGCGAATGCTCGCCGATGGAGTTGCGCAGCTTGCCGCCGCCGGAGAGCGTGCCCATGATGGAGGCACCGCCACCGATGTCGGAGCCGTTGCCGACGACCACGCCCTGCGAGACGCGGCCTTCGACCATCGACACGCCAAGCGTGCCGGCGTTGAAGTTCACGAAGCCGGCGTGCATCACGGTGGTGCCTTCGGACAGGTATGCGCCGAGGCGGACGCGGTCGGCGTCGCCGATGCGCACGCCGGTGGGCACGACGTAGTCGATCATGCGCGGGAACTTGTCCACGCCGAACACGTTGACCGTGTCGGCGGGGGCGGCGGAGGGGAGTCCCGCGTTCATGGCGAACGTCTGGGCGGCCGCGGTGACGGCGGATTCCACGTCGGCCTTGCGCGCGGTGAAGTCCTCGACGGCGAACGGCCCGTAATTCGTCCACACCACGTTCGCCAGCTGGGCGAAGATGCCGTCCAGATTGAGGGTGTTCGGCTTGGCCAGGCGCATGCTCAGAAGGTGCAGTTTGAGGTAGGCGTCCTCGGCGCTGGCGATGGGCGCGTCCAGTTCGGTGACGGTGAACACCGGCACGCGGCGCACGCCGCGCGCGTCGGCTTCGGTGTGCGCGAGCACGCCGAAATCATGGTTCGGGCGGTCGTCTTCGGCGGGGGCAGACCCGACGGTCAGGTTCGGGTACCAGACGTCGAGGGTGGTGCCGGCGGCGTCGATGCTTGCCAGACCCCATCCGTATGCGGTACGTGATTCGGTCATATGTTGTTCTCCTTGGATGTGCGCCGGCTCTGGGACGGCGGATCGTATGGGGTTTCCGGCTCCACCTTAGCGCCATGGGCGGCGATGGGCGTGGCCATGCCCATGGATATGCCGGTTCCCATGGTCTGCGGTCGGCTCACGGCGAACGGGGGTTGACCAAGCGGTGGGGTACAATCGCGCAACGTGAGCGACTATCAGCAGGATGAGCGCACGGCGCGCGAACGCCGCCGCCGCACTATGGTGCGGGCGGTGTGCATCGTCATAGCCGCTGCCATGCTGATCTCCTTGGTGGTCCCCGCCATCTACGCGGGTCTTTGACGTTCCGTCACGCGTGTCCCCGCGTGACGTCTCCGGCCATACGCGTCTTCGGCAGGTTCGCGGCCGCAGGCGTGACGGCGCACGAAGGAACGTCTCGCATCCGCCGCCCGGCAGGGACGCGCCCGAAGACGGGCATCACACCAAGGTTTTTCAAAGGTACGAATCATAAGGTAGACAACGATGGCTGAATTTGACTATTCACAGGCGATCGCCGACGTGCGCGCCAAATACGACTCCATCGCCAAGGCGTTGGACGTGGACCGCATCAAGGCCGACATCGCGGATTTGGAACAGCAGGCCGCCGCCCCGGGCCTGTGGGATGACCCGGAGAACGCGCAGAAGGTGACGAGCAAGCTCTCCGCCGCCGAATCGCAGCTCAAGAAGCTGACCTCCGCCGCCTCCCGCATCGACGACGTCGAAACGCTCGTCGAGCTCGGCCGTGAGGAGAAGGATCAGGACTCGCTTGACGAGGCCCGCACCGAACTCGGGTCCATCGCCGACGACCTCGCCGCGATGGAGATCCAGACCCTCCTCGACGGCGAATACGACGAGCGCTCCGCGGTGGTTACGATCCGCTCCGGAGCCGGCGGCGTCGACGCGGCCGACTTCGCGCAGATGCTGCTGCGCATGTACCTGCGCTACTGCGAGCGCATGGGCTTCAAGGCGAAGGTGATGGACACCTCGTACGCCGAGGAGGCGGGCATCAAATCCGCCACCTTCCAGGTGGACGCCCCGTACGCGTACGGCCGTCTGAGCGTCGAGGGCGGCACGCACCGCCTCGTGCGCATCTCCCCGTTCGACAACCAGGGCCGCCGTCAGACCAGCTTCGCGGCCGTGGAGGTCGTGCCGCTCGTCGAGGCGACCGACCACATCGACATCCCGGACGCCGACATCCGCGTGGATACGTACTGCTCGTCCGGCCCCGGCGGCCAGGGCGTGAACACGACTTACTCGGCTGTGCGCATCACCCACCTTCCCACCGGTCTCGTCGTCACCATGCAGGACGAGCGGTCGCAGATCCAGAACCGCGCCGCCGCCATGGCCGTGCTCCAGTCCCGACTGCTCGTGCTGCGCCATGAGGAGGAGGCGAAGAAGAAGAAGGAGCTCGCCGGCGACATCAAGGCCAGCTGGGGCGACCAGATGCGCTCCTACGTGCTGCACCCCTACCAGATGGTCAAGGACCTGCGCACCGGCTACGAGACCAGCCAGACCCAGACCGTCTTCGACGGCGACCTCGACGGTTTCATCCAGGCGGGCATCCGCTGGCGTCATGAGCAGCGCCGCGCCGCCAAGGAAGAGGCCGAGGCCTAACACGCCGCCCACTCCACACGCACGTGGGCTGAGCGTGGCCTCCGGTCTTTCCGCCCGCTGCGCGACATGACCCTCAGGGGAAGAAACCCCAAGGAACGACTCCACAGAAAGCGAATCATGGCACTCATCTCACTGGACCATGTCAGCAAGATCTATCCGAAAGGCACCCGCCCGGCGCTCGATGACGTCAATCTCGACATCGACCGCGGCGACTTCGTGTTCCTTGTGGGAGCCTCCGGCTCCGGCAAGACCACGCTGCTGAGCCTGCTGCTGCGCGAGGAGGAGGCCACCGACGGCGAGATCCGCGTGGCCGGCAACGACCTGCGCCGCATCTCCGACCGTCAGGTGCCGCAGTACCGCCGCACGATAGGTTTCGTGTTCCAGGACTACAAGCTGCTCAACAACAAGACGGTGTGGCAGAACGTGGCGTTCGCGCTTGAAGTAATCGGTACGCGCCGTTCCGCCATCAAGTCGATGGTGCCGAAGGTGCTGGAGACGGTCGGGCTGACCGGCAAGGAGGACAGTTACCCCCATGAGCTGTCCGGCGGCGAGCAGCAGCGCGTGGCCATCGCCCGCGCCTATGTGAACCACCCGCAGATCCTGTTGGCCGACGAGCCGACCGGCAATCTCGACCCGACCACGTCGCTGGGCATCATGGAGGTGCTGGACGCGATCAACCGCACCGGCACCACCATCGTGATGGCCACGCACAACGAGGAGATCGTCAATTCGATGCGCAAGCGCGTCGTCGAACTGCACACCGGCCGCATCGTGCGTGACGAGGAGCATGGCTCCTATGATTCGTCCACGTATTTCCCGGATGCCGAAGTCACGTCGAAGGCCCATCAGGCCATCGGAGGGGATGCGCGTTTCCGCCCGGACAGTGCCGATGCGACCGAACGCATGGACGCCCATGCCGCGCTCGAGGCGGGGTCGCTCGCCGCCGGCGCGATGGATGGCGATCAGGGCATCGCCAGGCTCGCCCAATCGGTGCACTCGGGGCGTACCGGCCGCTATGGCGAGGCGTTCGCGCCGGTCGAGACCACACTCACCTGGGGCAAGGGGCTGTCCCTTGAGGAGGTGGAGAGGGCGCGGCGTCCGCAGAGCGGGGATCAGGCCGAAGAATCCGCCGAAGCCGAGGCCTCCAAGCCCGTCGAGGCGGAAACTGCGCGATCAGGGAACGAACCTGTACGGTCCGAGGCCGACCTTGCGCGATCCGGGAACGAACCTGCGCAATCTGGGAACGAACCTGCGCAGTCTGCAGCCGAACCTGCGCAGGAGGAAGCCGAAGAAGAAGCCGAAAACACGACGGCCAAGCCTGAAAACGGCTTGCTGGCGCCACCGGCGCCGCCGTCCGCCGGCGTTGTACGCGGCAGGGGTGCGCAGGATGCACACATGACTGCGCAGGTTGGGCAGCCGATTGCGCAGGATGCGCCGGAACCTACCCCCGGAACCGATGATATGAACGCCGGGGACCACAATGGCGCCGAGAACGGCAGCGAAACCGAGAACGAGGAGGACAACCGATGAGGGCGCGATTCATCCTGTCGGAGACATGGACGAGCCTCAAGCGCAACGTGCCGATGATCGTCTCGGTCATGCTCGTCACGTTCATCTCCTTCGTGTTCATCGGCGCTTCGGCGCTGATGCAGGCGCAGGTCACACGGGCGAAGGGCGAATGGTACGACAAGGTCGAGGTCATCGTGTGGCTGTGCCCCGACGGCACCAGCCAGGCGGCCAGCTGCGCCACCGGCAAGGCCCCCACGCAGCAGGAGATCGTGGAACTGGAGGACTTCATCCACCAGGAGCTGCGCGACAACGTCTCCAAGATCGGGTATGTGAGCCGTGAGGACTTCTACAAGAACACGTTCCTCAAGCAGTACCCGAACGGCGAATACCAGGGCCGTACCCTGACCGCCGCCGACATGCAGGATTCGCTGCAGCTGAAGCTCAAGGATCCGACCAAGTACAAGATGGTCGCCGAAGTGCTCAACGGCAAGACCGGCGTGGAGGAGGTCGTCGACCAGAAGCAGATCTTCGACCCCGTATTCGCGGTGCTCAACCGGGCCACCGTGGTCACCGTGGTGCTCGCCGTGGTGATGGTCGTGGTCGCCATCCTTCTGACCGGCACCACGATCCGCATGTCCGCGGCGTCGCGCAAGAACGAAACGGAGATCATGCGTCTGGTCGGCGCCTCCAACTGGACCATCCGTCTGCCGTTCATCCTGGAGGGTGTGGTCGCCTCGCTCGCCGGTTCGCTGCTCGCCTCGGGCGCGCTCGCCGCGATCGTGCAGGTGTTCATCACCGATGGCGTCGCCCAGTCGGTCAGTTGGATGCCGTTCGTCACCCAAGGCACGGTGTGGCTCATCGCGCCCGCGCTGGTCGCCGGCGCCGTGCTGCTGTCCGTCGTCGCCTCCGCGATTTCGCTGAGGCGTTATCTCAAGGCCTGAGACAAGGTCCGCGCAACCGGTCACGCCCTCGGCATGACCGGTTGCCGTTTCAGGAAGCTCCGTTACAATGTGCGGGAGTATCCACTAGGGAAGGATTCCGAAGTGTCGACACGTTCGAAAACGTTGCATGCCGGGCTTGGGTTCATCATGGCGGGCGCCATGACCGTCGCGTGCGGCATCGCCATGACCGCCGCGTATGCGCCCGAGGCCGAGGCCGTTTCCGTTCAGGAGTATCAGCAGAAGGTCGCCAGCCATGCGGATCTCAAATCCAAGCTCGCCGGCGTGAACGCCGATCTGGCCAACCAGATCATCGAACTTGATTCGTTGGCCAACGAGCAGATCCCCGCGGCGCAGGAGGCGGCCACGAAGGCGCAGCAGGCCGCGCAGCAGGCGCAGGATCTCGCCGACGCCACGAACGAGCGTCTGGAGGCCGCCAAGAAGGACAAGGCCGACCTCGAGCAGAAGATCAAGGACACCGGCATCGAATACGACGACGCGAAGGACTCCGTCGCCGAATCCGCGCGCGACAGCTTCCACGGTTCCCAGGCGTCCACGGTGATGAGCGTGGTGACGAACGCCACCACCACCGATGATTTCGTCAACAAGATGCAGTCCGATGCTGCGGCAACGCGTTCCGCGGCGAACGCCGCCAACGACGCCGCGATCTCGATGAACACCTCGATGAACCGCAAGGAGCGTCTGGCCGCCATCGAGGATCAGATCACCCAGCTGAAGAACCAGGCCGACCAGCAGGCCGCCAGCGCCCAGCAGGCCGCCGAGGACGCCGCCTCCAAGCAGGCGTCGCTCGAAGCGCTGCAGGCCAGGGGCACCGAGGCGCGCAAGTCGTTGGAATCCCAGAAGGACAGCCTGACCACACAGGAGGCCAAGGAGGCGGCGGACATCGCCTCGATGCAGGCCGATCTGGCCGCTCAAAGCGCCGCCAACAACAATGCGGGTTACACGCCTGGCACAGGCGCGCAGCAGCAGACCGGCGGCACCACGGGGGGCGGCTCGACTGGCGGCACCACGGGTGGTTCGACCGGCGGTTCGACCGGCGGCGGCGGAGCCAGCGGCATGGACTACGCCGTACCCGGCAACTGCCCAGCCGGATCCGGTTTCTGCTACAACCACAACACCGGCAACACCATCGGCGGTGCGGCATACCCGGCCCGTCAGTGCACGTTGTGGGCGTATCTGCGCCGTTCCGAGCTCAGCCTTCCGGTCGGCTCCTACATGGGCAATGGCGCGGACTGGGCGAATACCGGCCGCAGCCTCGGCTATTACGTGAACAACACGCCGCACGTAGGAGCCGCTATGGTCATCGGTGCGGGCCAGACCTACGGCGGCCCCACGTTCGGCTACCGCGCGGCGGATTGGTCGTACGGCCATGTGGCGATCGTGGAACGAGTCAATTCCGACGGATCCGTGCTCATCTCCGAAGGCGGCACCGGTTTCGCCACGTTCCCCGCGTCGGAGATCGTCACGAACGCGGGCAACTACCAGTACGTCCACTACTGAGTTCAGGGTTCCGGGTTCCGTTCTCGGCCGTTGGCGCGGTCGGAACCCCGCTCCCCGCATGACAAGCGCCGTTCGGCTTTCGCCGACGGCGCTTCATGCTATGGTTATGTGCCTTGCGGGCATCCGTGCGCCGCGTCGTGGCGGAACGCGGAACGAGACGGAATATGAACGAATATGAATGAGCGGAACGCGAATCGATAGGAAGGGAGGCTCCGATGGCCAAGGAGGAGGGGACGAAGCTCATCGTCCAGAACAAGAAGGCGCGTCATGACTACGCCATCGAGGACAAGTATGAGGCGGGACTCGTGCTCACCGGCACGGAGGTGAAGTCGCTGCGCGAGGGGCGCGCCTCGCTCGCCGAGGCGTTCGTCTCCATCGACCGCCGCAACGAGATGTGGCTGGAGAACGCGAACATCCCCGAATACCTCAACGGCACATGGAACAACCATGCGCCCAAGCGCAAGCGCAAGCTGCTGCTGCATGAGCGCGAGATCCTCAAGCTCGCACGCCAATCGGAGGCGAAGGGCTATACGATCATCCCGATCAGCCTGTACTTCAAGAACGGTCGCGTCAAGGCGGAGATCGCGCTGGCCCGAGGTAAGCGTGAATTCGACAAGCGCCAGGCGCTGCGCGAGGAGCAGGACAAGCGCGAGGCCCTGCGCGCCATGCGCTACGCCAACAAGCGTTCGCACTGACCGGAGGAGGAAGCAGGTCGCCGTCTTAGGTGCCTCCGTTCTTTCGCCGCCTTCGCCGCAGGTCTCCCATGTCAGCGGGAGACCTGCGGACGGGACGACGAAACGTCCACGTAATGGACTGTGGTGGTGAGATTTACGCTTTCGTAGCATGGGAAACCTACTGTCGCGAATCAGTCGGGAAATATACCCGCCCGATCGACATTCCGAGAGAGGAAAACCCATGTCATTCAGCAAGGGAATGAAAGCCATCGCGGCCGCGACGATGAGCGCGGCAATGCTGTTCGCCGCCGCCGCGTGCGGCACTTCCGACGCGTCGGACGCCTCATCCGGTTCCGGTTCCGGCTCGTCCGATTCGTCGAAGATCGAAAGCTTCGATGTCTCCGGTATCCAGAAGGACGAGGAGATCGCCAAGCTGCTGCCCGAATCCGTCACCAAGGACGGCGTGCTCACCGTCGGCACCGACACCTCCTATGCCCCGGCGGAATTCCTCGCCGAGGACGGCAAGACGCCGGTCGGCTACGACGTCGACCTCACCAAGGCGCTGGGCAAGGTGTTCGGCCTCAAGACCGAGAACGTGACCAGCACGTTCGACTCCATCATCCCGTCCGTCGGCTCCAAGTACGACCTCGGCATCAGCTCGTTCACCATCACGCCGGAACGCGCCGAGGCGGTCGATTTCGTCAGCTACTACAAGGCCGGCTCCACGTGGGCCGTCAAGAAGGGCAACCCCGAGAAGTTCGACTCCGCGAACCTGTGCGGCCTCAAGATCGCCGTCCAGACTGGCACCACGCAGGAGGAGGAGGTCGACGAGGCCAACAAGAAGTGCCCGGCCGACAAAAAGATCGAGGTGCTTTCCAACAAGCTGCAGACCGACGTGACCACCAACGTCGTGACCGGCAAGGCCGTCGCGTTCTACGCCGATTCGCCCGTCGCCGGGTACGCCATCAGCCAGACCGGCGACCAGCTGGAATCCTTCGGTGAGGACGTGGGCGTCGCCAAGCAGGGCGTCGCCGTCAAGAAGGGCGACACCGCCACCGCCGAAGCCGTGCAGAAGGCCATCCAGAAGCTCATGGATGACGGCACCTACACCAAACTGCTCGACCACTGGGGCGTCAAGTCCGGAGCTGTCGACAAGGCCGAGATCAATCCGACCGACGTGGAGGGCTGATTTCGGCCGGGTCGGCGGCCCGCCCGCCGGCCCGGTTAACCGGCTCGTAGCGTCGTGACCGTATGCTGTAGGGCGGCGGTTCGGTATCGATGCATCGTACATGCCGTGTGTATTGCATAGCTATGCAATATCATGTATATATGTTGCATAACGAGAGGGAAGGGTGGTCGCCGCGATGGACGCACATTGCGGCGACCACCGTTTTCCCGTTCATGCCGGACAGACATACGCAAACAGAGAATCGAAGGAAGAAGAACATGCTGTTCACCAGGATGAAGACCATCGCGGCCGCGGCGCTCGGCGTCGCCATGCTGCTGCCGCTCGGCGCGTGCGGCACCACTGACGAAGCCACGGACTCCGGCAACTCCGGCTCCGCCACCATCGGCAGCTACGACGTCTCCGGCGTCAAGAAGGACGACGCCATCGCCAAGCTGCTGCCCGAATCCGTCACCAAGGACGGCAAGCTCACCATCGGCACCAACCCCTCCTACGCGCCCGCCGAGTTCCTCGACGCGGACGGCAAGACGCAGATCGGCTACGACATGGATCTCGCCCGCGCCCTCGGCAACACGTTCGGCCTCGAGACGGAGATCGTCTCCTCCAACTTCGACACCATCATCCCGGCCATCGGCTCCAAGTACGACCTCGGCATCGCCGCGTTCACCATCACCCCCGAACGCATGAAGTCGGTCGACTTCGTCTCCTACTTCACCGCCGGCATGGGCTACGCGGTGAAGTCCGGCAACCCGAACAAGGTCGACGAGAACGACCTGTGCGGTCTCAAGGTCGCCGTCGAGACCGGCACCGTCGAGGAGGAGGCCATCAACGAGACCGCCAAGCAGTGCAAGGCCGACGGCAAGAAGGACATCGAGATCCAGTCCTCCAAGCAGCAGACCGACGCCACCACCGCCGTCGTGACCGGCAAGGCCGACGTGTTCTTCGCCGACTCGCCGGTGGTCGGTTACGCGATCGCGCAGACCGACGGCCAGCTCGAACAGCTCGGCAAGGACTTCGACTCCGTGCCGAACGCCATCGCCGTCAAGAAGGGCGACACCGCCACCGTCGAAGCCGTGCAGAAGGCCATGCAGAAGCTCATGGACGACGGCACCTACGACAAGATCCTCAAGCACTGGGGCGTCGAATCCGGCGCGCTGAAAACCGCCGAGGTCAACCCGGACGTCGAAGGCTGAGCACAGCCGCAGCGGAACCACCTAAGGAGCCGACATGGCAAAGAAACACATCGATGGCGAAGGACTTGACATCCCGAACCGCGTCAAGGCGCTGCCTGTGAAGAGCCCGGGGCCCGTCGTGGCCGCCGTGATCGTCGTGCTGCTCGCCGCGATGCTCATCCAGGGTCTCGTCACCAACCCGAGGCTGGACTGGCCGACCGTCTGGAAGTACCTGTTCAACGAGAACGTGCTCGAAGGCATCGGCTATACGCTGATCCTCACCGTGATCTCCATGGTCGTCGCGATCATCCTGTCGGTGATCCTCGCGATCATGCGCAAGTCCGTCAACCCGGTGCTGCGCGGGGTGAGTTGGTTCTTCATCTGGTTCTTCCGCGGCACGCCTGTGTACACGCAGCTCGTGTTCTGGGGGCTGTTCTCCGTGCTCATCCCCAAGATCAGCCTCGGCATCCCGTTCACCGACGTCTCCTTCTGGAGCATCGACTCCTCGGTGGTCGTCACCGCGTTCAACGCCGCATGGATCGGTCTGGCCCTCAACGAGGCCGCCTACCTGTCCGAGATCGTGCGCGCCGGCCTCGAAGCCGTCGATCCGGGGCAGACCGAGGCCGCCCAGGCGCTCGGCATGAGCCGTTCGCTCATCATGCGCCGCATCATCCTGCCGCAGGCCATGCGCATCATCATCCCGCCCACCGGCAACGAGACCATCGGCATGCTCAAGACCACATCCCTCGTGCTCGCCGTGCCGTTCACGCTCGAACTGCAGTTCGCCACCAACGCGATCGCCAACCGCATCTACAAGCCCATCCCGCTGCTCATCGTCGCATGCATCTGGTATCTGCTCATCACGTCCATCCTGATGGTCATCCAGTCACGCCTCGAAAAGCACTTCGGCAAAGGCTTCGACGCGCGGCCCGTCGGCTCGCGCGGCAAGCAGCCGCCGCTGCCCGGCAAGACCGAAGGCGAGCCGAAGGATAATGTCGACAAGCTCAACGACGCCACATTCAGCGGGCTCACGGCGTGAGCGGGAAGGACAACATACGATGACACAGACCAGCATCCCCGTGAACGCGCCCGCAGCGCCCGCCGCATCCGCCGCCGCAGTGCCGGCGGTCAAGGCCACGCAGGTGCACAAGGCGTTCGGTTCGCTGCACGTGCTCAAAGGCGTCGACCTGACCGTCATGCCCGGCACCGTGACCGTGATCCTCGGCCCCTCGGGCTCCGGCAAATCCACCTTCCTGCGTCTCATCAACCAGCTGGAGACGATCACCGGCGGCACCATCGAGGTCGACGGCGAACTCATCGGCTACAAGCACGTGACCAGGAACGGCCAGGACCTGCTGCAGACCCTCAACGACAAGGAGATCGCCGCCCAGCGCTCCAAACTCGGCATGGTCTTCCAACGGTTCAACCTGTTCCCGCACATGACGGCCCTCGAGAACGTGATGGAGGCGCCCGTCCACGTCAAGCACATGGGCAAGGCGGAAGCCAAGCAGCTCGCCGTGCAGGAGCTCGAACGCGTCGGACTCGGCGAACGCCTCAACTACTACCCGTCGGAACTGTCGGGTGGGCAGCAGCAGCGCGTGGCCATCGCCCGCGCCCTCGCCATGCAGCCGGAGATCATGCTGTTCGACGAGCCCACCTCCGCGCTCGACCCGGAACTCGTCGGCGAGGTCCTCAACGTCATGCTCTCGCTCGCCAAGGCCGGCATGACGATGGTCGTCGTCACCCACGAGATCGGCTTCGCGCGCGAAGTCGCCGACCAGGTCGTGTTCATGGACGGCGGCGTGGTCGTCGAAGCCGGCGGCCCCGAGATCATCGACCATCCGCAGGAACCGAGGTTCAAGGACTTCC
>NZ_BCFK01000045.1 GCF_001417815.1 Bifidobacterium aesculapii | reverse complement strand
ACTGGACTGCCCGTTATGCGGCCCCGTCTACTACATGTGCTGTAGCCCGTTTGTAATCATTCGGTGTAATCATTCGACGTGATTCCTACGCCCCGTAGCTGAAAGCCGCGGGGCGTTACTCGTTCTTGGTAGGCTAGTGAGGCATGTGTGGAATCGTTGGATATGCAGGACATGTTGAGACCGCGTGCGGCAAGCCCCTGGAGGTGTGTCTTCAGGGATTGAAGCGCCTTGAATACCGCGGGTACGATTCGGCGGGCGTCGCGTTGACCGCCCCCGGCATGGACCACGTCGAAGTGCGCAAGAAGGCCGGGCGTCTCGCCAATCTCGTCGAGGACATCGAACGCAAGCCGATGCCGCTCGCGACCGTCGGCATCGGGCACACGCGTTGGGCCACCAACGGCGTGCCGAGCGACGTGAACGCCCACCCGCACACCAGCATGGACGGCAAGGTCGCCATCATCCACAACGGCATCATCGAGAATGCCTCCCAGCTCCGCCTCGACCTGCAGGCGGAGGGATACAGGTTCTCCTCCGCCACGGACACCGAAGTCGCCGCGAAGCTGCTCGGCAAGATCGTCGACACCATCATCGCCGAGGACGGCGCCCCCGACCTGTTCAAGGCGGTCCGTCGCATGGCGCGCATGCTCAAGGGCGCGTTCACGATCCTCGCCACCGACTGCCGCCAGCCGAACATCGTCGTCGGGGCGCGCCATGATTCGCCGCTCGTCGTCGGCCTCGGCGACGGCGAGAACTTCCTCGGCTCCGACGTGGCCGCATTCGTCGCGTACACGAAGCGTGCGATGGAGGTCGACCAGGACCAGGCCGTGTGCGTGAGCGCCGACAAGGTCGTCGTCACCGATTTCAACGGCAACATCGTCGAGAACCCGAAGACCTACACCGTCGATTGGGACGCCTCGGCCGCCGAGAAGGGCGGTTGGGATTCGTTCATGGACAAGGAGATCCACGAGGACCCCGCGGCCGTGCAGCGCACGCTCCTCGGCCGCTACGA
Organism: Bifidobacterium aesculapii; assembly: GCF_001417815.1. GTDB lineage: Bacteria > Actinomycetota > Actinomycetes > Actinomycetales > Bifidobacteriaceae > Bifidobacterium > Bifidobacterium aesculapii. The sequence continues at coordinate 4,733 of NZ_BCFK01000045.1, read as the reverse complement.
CAAGAACGGCGACGTCGCGCTCGACGAGATCCACATCGACGAGCATGATTTCAAGGCGATCGACAAGATCATCGTCATCGCCTGCGGCACCGCCGCCTACGCGGGCATGGTCGCCAAATACGCGATCGAGCATTGGGTGCGCATCCCCGTCGAGGTGGAGCTCGCCCACGAGTTCCGCTACCGCGACCCGATCCTCACGCCGCGCACGCTCGTCGTCGCCATCTCCCAGTCCGGCGAGACGATGGACACGCTGATGGCCCTGCGCCACGCACGGGAACAGGGCTCGAAGGTGCTCGCCATCTGCAACACGCAGGGCGCGTCCATCCCGCGCGAATCCGACGCCGTGCTGTACACGCACGCCGGTCCGGAGGTCGCCGTCGCCTCCACCAAGGCGTTCGTCGCGCAGATCACCGCCGCCTACGTGCTCGGTCTGTATCTCGCGCAGATCAAGGGCGCGATGTTCCGCGACGAGATCCAGCAGACCATCGACTCCCTCAAGGACATGCCCCGCAAGATCCAGTGGGTGCTCGACACGCAGACCGGTGCGATCGAGAAGGCCGCGAAGCAGATGCTCAACGCCCAGTCGTTCCTGTTCCTCGGGCGTCACGTCGGCTACCCGGTCGCCATGGAGGGCGCGCTCAAACTCAAGGAGATCGCGTACACGTTCACCGAGGGCTTCGCCGCCGGCGAGCTCAAGCACGGCCCGATCGCACTCGTCGACGAGGGCGAACCGGTCGTGTTCATCGTCCCGCCGGAACGCGGCCGCAACGTGCTGCACGCCAAGGTGCTCTCCGGCATCGAGGAGGTGAAGGCGCGCGGCGCGTACATCATCGCCGTCGCCGAGGAAGGCGACAAGGACGTCGAACATTATGCGGACGTCGTCTTCTGGCGCCCCGCCTGCCCGACGCTGATGAGCCCGCTCGTCGACGTGGTGCCGCTGCAGCTGTTCGCGATGGACATCGCCAAGCTCAAGGGCTATGACGTGGACAAGCCGCGCAACCTCGCCAAGTCCGTCACCGTGGAGTGACGCACGTCGGTGGAATCCTCGATCGAAACGACGACGGCGACGGCGCGCGCACGCCCGTCGCCGTCGCCGCAAACGGTGCCGGCTGCCGCGTCGCGACACCGTTACGTGACCGACGAACCGCATATCCCGTTCGACTTGGACGTGATCTACGAGGATGCGGGGATCATCGTCGTAGACAAACCGCATTTCCTCGCGACCACGCCGCGCGGCATGTGGTACCGGCAGACCGCGCTGATGCGCCTGCGCGAAGCGTACGGCGACGACGCGATCGTGCCGGCGCACCGGCTGGACCGCATGACCGCCGGCATCGTCGTGTTCGTGCGGGAACCGTCGCTGCGCGGCGCGTACCAGATGCTGTTCCAGGAGCACCGTGCGCTCAAGACGTATGAATGTCTCGCGCCGTGCGCGCCGATCGCGCGGCCACGATACGGGACCATCGAGCGTCTGGAGGCGCCTCGCGTGTTCCCGTTGCGGCGCCGTTCGCGCATCGTCAAGGAACGTGGGCGTCTGCAGGCGTTCGAGGAGCCGGGGGCCGTGAACGCGCAGACCGTGATCACGCTGGGCGGGCGGGACGCGGCGCACGTGTGCGCGGCATGCGCGCACGACGCCGCGTTGCGCCGGTATGTGCTGTACCCGGAAACCGGCAAGACGCACCAGTTGCGCGTGCACATGAACGCGATCGGACTGCCGATTCACTGTGATGATTTCTACCCGCGCGTGCGGCCGCGCGACTACGACGATTTCGGCGCGCCGCTCGCGCTGGTGGCGCGGCAGCTCGCGTTCGACGATCCGGTGACGGGGGAGCGGCGCGAGTTCGTCTCACGCATGCCGCTGTAGACCGTCGCCCCGCATCGCGGGTGACGTGCGGTGCGGGGCGACGGGCGAATGCCGGGTGCCGGGGCGCGGTATGGCGGGCGTATGCCGGTCGTCAGTCGCCGATGTCGCGCACGGAGCCGCGTTCGACGAGTTCGGTGGGGATCACGGTCTTCACGCCTACGGGCACGCGACCTCCCTCGCATTGACGGCGCACCATGGAGAACGCCTCCAAGCCGATTTTGTCGAACTGCATGCGCATCGTGGTCAGGTCGAGACGCGGCACCATGCCGGTCAGTGAATCGTCGACGCCGACGACGCTGACGTCCTCGGGCACGCGTCTGCCGCCCGCCCGAAGGCCGAGGACCGCGCCGTACGCCATCTGGTCGTTCGCCGCGTACACGGCCGTGCAGTTCGGGTCGCGCGCCAGGGAGAGTCCCGCCTGATAGCCGCTGTCTGCGTTCCAATCGCCGACGAACGTGGGCGGAATGCGCAGTCCCAGCTGTTCGAGCGCGTCGCGCCAGCCCTGCGCGCGGCTTTGCGCGGCGCGCGAGGTGGAGGGGCCGGTGATGTGGTAGACGGTCTTGTGCCCCTTGCTCAGCAGGTAGTCGACGATGGCGGTCGAGCAGCCGTACTGGTCGGCGTCGACCGTGGCGCAGTTGTCGGACGGATCCTCGCAGATCAGCACCACCGGCAGGTCCCGCGGCGGCGCGAACGTGTTGAAGTCGGGCAGATGCTCCTCCATGACGATGATCACGCCGTCGACGGGCAGTTGCTTCATGCGCTCCACCGCGGCGGTGAGCGTGCGCTCCCGGTCCTTGCCCATCATATGGATGGTGATGGCGTAGCCGCTGTCGTTCGCTGCGGTGGCGATGCCTTTGAGGATGCGCGCGTTGCCGAAGCTGGCGATGTTGAACATGACGACGCCGATGTCCTTGAATCGCCCGTGCTTGAGTGCCCGGGCCGCATAGTTCGGCCGGTATCCGAGCTTGGTCATGGCCTCTTCGACGCGGCGACGGGTCTCCGGTTTCACGGCGTCGCTGCCGTTCGCCACACGTGATACGGTTTGCGGTGAGACACCCGCCTCCTTGGCGACGTCCTGCATCGACACCGTTGCTGTACGTTCCATGGCTGCTTCTTCTCCATTAAAGATGAGCGTGTTTTCGTTATCAATATAACATAACGCCGAAGAGCTTAGCCACGCCGGTAGTTGTGCGATATTGACCCGATGATAGAATGGTTGCGTAAACATTTCCGGGGGTGCTTGGTTCGTTGTCGGAGGCAGGCGCCCATGGTCCTTCGAAGGAGAGGGTTGGTATGGCGTCGAGTGAGTTGGCTGCCGCCGCGCCGGCTGCTCCGTCCGCTGCGGTTCGTGTGAATCGGCATAGGGCGGATTGGCGTGGTTGGAAGTTCATGTGGCCGTTTTCGGTGGTGTTCGTGTTTGTGTTCATCATTCCGATCGTGTATGCGGTGTATATCAGTTTCTTCAAGAAGCAGATGATCGGTGGGACGCAGTTCGTTGGTTTGGCGAATTACGCGAAGTTGATGGGTGATCAGCAGTTCTGGTCGAGTGTGGGTCGTGTGGCGTTGTTCACGGTGGTGCAGGTGCCGATCATGTTGTTCCTGGCCGCGGCGATGGCGTTGGCGATCGATTCGATGAAGTTGCATGGTACGAAGTTCTTCCGTATCTCGACGTTCCTGCCGTATGCGGTGCCGGCGGTGGTGTCGACCCTGATCTGGGGTTTCGTGTATGGCGCGAAGTATGGTCTGGTGGGGTCGTTGAACGATTTCCTGGGCACGGACATCGACATGTTCTCGCCGAGCGTGTTGCTGGCGTCGATCGGGAACATCAACACGTGGGAGTTCACGGGCTACAACATGCTGATCTTCTACAGCTCCCTGAGCACGATCCCGCATTCGCTGTACGAGGCGGCGAGCATCGACGGCGCGTCGGAGTGGCAGATCGTGAAGTCGATCAAGCTGCCGGAGTTGAAGGGTTCGTTGGCGATCACGGTGATCTTCAGCATTATCGGTTCGTTCCAGTTGTTCAACGAGCCTTCGATCTTGCAGTCGATGGTGCCGGGCAATGCGATCACGACGTATTACACGCCGAACATGTACGCGTACAACCTGTCGTTCTCGGGTAACCAGGCGAATTACGCGGCGGCGTTGGCGATCGTGATGGCGGTGATCACGATGGCGATCGCGTATGCGGTGCAGTTGCGGAGCATGAAGGAGCAGATGAAGTGAGTGGCGTGACCATTTCCGCGCAGTCGGTGCGCGAGCAGGAGCGTGAGGCGAAGAGGGCCGAGAGGGCGCGTCAGAAGCGGATCGCCAGGGATGAGGCGGCGGAGCGTCGTCGCGCGCAGAGGAGCGGGTTCGCGAACGTGAGCAATCCGCGCAGGAGCGTGTGGATGACGGTGGTGTGCGCGGTGTTCGCGGTGTACTGCCTGTTCCCGTTCGTGTATCTGGTGATCAACGCGACGAAGACGCAGGCGGACTTCACCAGTACGTTCGGTCTGGGGTTCGGGCATAGCTTCGCCCTGTGGGACAACATCGTGACGGTGTTCACGTACCAGGACGGGATCTTCGGCCGGTGGCTGGTGAACACGCTGCTGTACGTGGTGGTGGGCGCGGGCGGCGCGACCCTGCTGGCCATCATGGGCGGGTACGCGTTGGCGAAGTTCCGGTTCCCGGGCCGCAAGGCCGTGTTCGCGGTGATCATCGGCAGTATTTCGGTGCCGGGCATCGCGTTGGCGGTGCCGCAGTTCCTGCTGTTCGCGAAGCTCGGGTTGACGAACACGCCGTGGGCGATGATCATCCCGTCGCTCATCAGCCCGTTCGGCTTGTACCTGATGTGGATCTTCTCGGAGCAGGCGGTGCCGACCGAACT
>NZ_BCFK01000044.1 GCF_001417815.1 Bifidobacterium aesculapii | reverse complement strand
CGGGCTCCCTGATCACCATCATCCCCCTGGTCATCGCGTTCCTGATGCTGCAGAAATACTGGCAATCCGGCCTCGCCGCCGGCGCCGTCAAGGAGTGACAATCATGAGCGAACACAGAACATTCCAATGGCCGCAGCCGCTGGACGGGAACAAGCCCCGCATCTGGTACGGCGGCGACTACAACCCCGACCAGTGGCCGGAGGAGGTCTGGGACGAGGACATCGCCCTCATGCAGCAGGCCGGCGTCAACCTCGTCTCCGTGGCCATCTTCAGCTGGGCGAAGCTCGAACCGCGCGAAGGCGTCTATGACTTCGACTGGCTCGACCGTCATCGACAAGCTCGGCAAGGCCGGCATCGCCGTCGACCTCGCCTCCGGCACCGCCTCGCCGCCGATGTGGATGACGCAGGCGCACCCGGAGATCTTGTGGGTGGACTACCGCGGCGACGTGTGCCAGCCCGGCGCACGTCAGCACTGGCGCGCCACGAGCCCGGTCTTCCTTGACTACGCGTTGAAGCTGTGCCGTGTGATGGCCGAGCACTACAAGGACAACCCGTACGTGGTCGCCTGGCATGTGAGCAACGAGTATGGATGCCACAACCGCTTCGACTACTCCGAGGACGCCGCGCGCGCCTTCCGCACCTGGTGCGAGAAGCGCTACGGCACCATTGACGCCGTCAACGAGGCATGGGGCACGGCGTTCTGGGCGCAGCACATGAACGACTTCTCCGAGATCATCCCGCCGCGCTTCATCGGCGACGGCAACTTCATGAACCCGGGCAAGCTGCTCGACTGGAAGCGTTTCAGCTCCGACGCGCTGCTCGACTTCTACCGTGCCGAACGCGACGCGCTGCTCGAGATCGCGCCGAAGCCGCAGACCACGAACTTCATGATTTCCGCGGGCGGCACCACGCTCGACTACGACAAGTGGGGCTACGACGTGGACTTCGTGTCCAACGACCACTACTTCACACCGGGCGAAGCGCACCTCGACGAGCTCGCCTACGCCGCGTCGCTTACCGACGGCGTGGCGCGCAAGCACCCGTGGTTCCTCATGGAGCACTCCACGTCGTCCGTCAACTGGCGCCCCATCAACTACCGCAACGAGCCGGGCGAGCTCGTGCGCGATTCGCTCGCGCATCTCGCCATGGGCGCGGACGCCATCTGCTACTTCCAGTGGCGGCAGTCCAAGGCCGGCGCCGAGAAATGGCATTCCGCGATGGTGCCCCACGCGGGCGCCGATTCGCAGGTGTTCCGCGACGTGTGCGAACTGGGCGAGGATCTGAATCTGCTCGCCGACGAGGGGCTCGTGGGCACTGCGCTCGTCAAGTCCAAGGTCGCCGTGGTCTTCGACTACGAGTCGCAATGGGCCACCGAGCACACCGCCACGCCGAGCCAGAACGTGCGCCACTGGACCGAGCCGCTCGACTGGTTCCGCGCCCTCGCCGACGTCGGCCTCACCGCGGACGTGGTGCCGGTGCGCGGCGACTGGGACCAGTACGACACCGTCGTGCTGCCCGCCGTGTACCTGCTGTCCGAGGCCACGTCGCGCCGCGTGCGTGACTACGTCGCGAACGGCGGCAGGCTGATCGCCACGTACTACACTGGTCTCGCCGACGAGCGCGACCACGTCTGGCTCGGCGGCTACCCCGGTTCGATCCGCGACGTCGTCGGGGTGCGCATCGAGGAGCACGCGCCGATGGGGAACGATTTCCCCGGTGCGATGGACCATCTCGACCTGTCCAACGGCACCGTCGCGCACGACATCGCGGACGTCATCACGTCCGTGGCGGAGACGACGCGCGTGCTGGAGACCTTCAAGGCCGACAAGTGGACCGGTTTCGACGGCGCGCCGGCCATCACCGTCAACGACTACGGCGACGGCAAGGCCGCGTACGTGGGCGCCAAGCTCGGTCGCGACGGGCTCGCGGCGAGCCTGTCGGAGCTGCTCGAGGCGCTCGGCGTCCGGCTGCCGGCCGGCGATGACCGCGGCGAGGTGCTGCGTGTCGAACGTGCGGACGTGACGGACGAGAACCACTTCGTGTTCCTGTTCAACCGCACGCATGACGTGGCCGTCGTCGACGTCGAAGGCAAGCCGCTCGTCGCCTCGCTGGCGCAGGTCAACGAGAGTGAGCATACGGCCGCCATCCGGCCGAACGGCGTGCTCGTCGTGAAGCTGTAGCGGCGATGCCCCGGTGCGGCCGGGGTGCGGTAGGGCCCTTCGCCATCTTCGTGGATGGCGAAGGGCCCTTTGCCGTATGCGGGGTCTTCGGGGCTGATGAATCATCGGGATGATGGGCGTGTCGCGGTATTTGACATTCAGATACACAGGTGTATCATCAAAGGTAATGGTACACGGGTGTACCAAAGAAAACACCCCGACAGGAAAAGGAAAACGCGATCGCGGGAACCGAACCCGCCCAACCGGCTTCGTTGTGGAAACCTGGGGTGGGAGTGGTCTCCACGATTCAGGAGGAGACATCATGCGCAACATCAAGAAGGTCATCGCGGCCACGGCGGCCGTCGCCACGCTCGTCGGACTTGCGGCCTGCGGTGGAGGCAGCGACAACAGCTCCAACCAGGGCGATGCCGACAACGCCGAGCTCGTGTTCTGGGGCTGGGACTCCGGCAACTCGATGAAGGACATCATCAAGGGCTTCGAGAAGGCGAACCCCGGCATCACCGTCAAATTCAACAACACCGGCACCGCCGAGAAGACCTCCACCGCGCTGTCCAACGCGATCGCCGCCGGCAACGGCGCACCCGACGTGGTCATGCTCGAGGACCCGACCGTCACCCAGTTCGCCGTGACCGACGGGCTCGTGGACCTGAGCGAGTTCGGCGCCGACAAGCTCGCCGACGACTTCGCCGCCGGCCCGTGGAACAAGCTGCAGTACAACAACAAGCCGTACGCGCTGCCGATCGACTCCGGCCCGGAGATGTTCTTCTACAACAAGGCCGTGTTCGACAAGGCCGGCGTCGACGGCGAATCCATCAAGACGTGGGACGACTACTACGAGGCGGCCAAGAAGATCCGCGCCACCGGCTCCTACATCACCAACCTCGCCGGCACCTCGAACGACTACCAGCCGTTCACCGCGCAGGTCTGGCAGGCCGGCGCCCAGCCGTGGAAGGTCGATGGCGAGAACATCACCATCAACATGACCAAGGATGCGGGCATGAAGAAGTACATCCAGTTCGTGCAGAAGCTCATCGACGAGGACCTCGTGGACACCAAGACCCCGAACTGGTCCGATGACTGGAACCGTGAGCTCAACGACGGCACCATCGCCTCGCTGACCATCGGCGCCTGGATGCCTGTCAACCTGATGTCCGGCGCCCCGGACCAGGCCGGCAACTGGCGCGTGGCCCAGCTGCCGCAGTGGGAGGAGGGCCAGGAGGTCTCCGCCGAGGACGGCGGCTCCGCGCTCTCCGTCGTCAAGCTCTCCAAGAACCAGGCCGCGGCCTACAAGTTCGTCGAGTACATGACCCACGGCGACGGCGCCCAGGAGATGGCGGACACCGGCACCTTCCCGTCCCTGAAGAAGATTCTCCAGTCCGATTCCTTCACCGATCCCACCACCGAAGGCAACAAGAAGACCAACGACTACTTCGGCGGCCAGAACGTGAACGAAGTGCTCTCCGAAGCCGCGCAGCGCCCGACCGAGAAGTTCCAGTACCTGCCGTACAACCCGTTCGCCCAGTCCGCGTACGGCGACGAGGTCTCCAAGGCGTACACCAAGGAGATCACGCTCGAGCAGGCCCTCAAGAACTACGGCGACAAGCTCGCCAAGCAGGGCGAGGACCAGGGCTACACCGTCACCGTGAAGTGATTTTCCGCGGTCGATGGCCATCCGGGGTGGAGCGCCTACCCGGCGCCCCACCCCCGTCATGTCCGCGGGTCCCGTCCGTACCTCCGTCTTGCCGTTCGACGGCGGAACCATTCGATACAGAAAGCACACAGCAATCATGTCAGAGCAGACATTGGGAGCCGCATCGGCGCAGACCGGGCTCCTTCCCGAAATGACCTCGCGCCACACCGCGCAGGCGCGCATCAACAAGCATAAGGCGGATTGGCGCGGTTGGAAGTTCATGTGGCCGTTCGCCCTCGTGTTCGTGTTCGTGTTCATCATCCCGATCGTGTACGCCATCTTCATCTCCTTCTTCAAGAAGCAGATGATCGGCGGCACCAAGTTCGTCGGCTTCGAGAACTACTCCCGCCTGTTCGTCGACCAGCAGTTCTGGTCAAGCGTGTGGCGCGTGGCCCTGTTCACCATCGTCCAGGTGCCGATCATGCTGTTCCTCGCCGCGGCCATGGCGCTGGCGCTGGACTCGATGAAGCTGCACGGCACGAAGTTCTTCCGCATCTCCACGTTCCTGCCGTACGCCGTGCCGGCCGTCGTCTCCACGATGATCTGGGGCTTCGTCTACGGCGCGAAATACGGTCTGGTCGGATCGTTCAACGACTTCTTCGGCACGAATCTCGACGTGCTCGCCCCGGACGTGCTGCTCGCCGCGATCGGCAACATCAACACGTGGGAGTTCACCGGCTACAACATGCTGATCTTCTACAGCTCCCTGAGCACGATCCCGCACTCCCTGTACGAGGCCGCGTCAATCGACGGCGCCTCCGAATGGCAGATCGTCAAGCGCATCAAACTGCCCGAGCTTCGCGGGTCCCTCGCGATCACGGTGATCTTCTCGATCATCGGTTCGTTCCAGTTGTTCAACGAGCCGTCCATCCTGCAGAACATGGTGCCGGGCAACGCGATCACGACGTACTACACGCCGAACATGTACGCGTACAACCTGTCGTTCTCCGGCAACCAAAGCAATTACGCAGCCGCCCTCGCCATCACGATGGCCGTGATCACGATGGCCATCGCCTACGCGGTGCAGCTCAGGAGCATGAAGGAGCAGATGAAGTGAGCGCAGCAACAATGACCCCCGCCGAACTCAAGGCGCAGGAGAAAGCCGCCAAAAAAGCCGAGAAGGAGCGTCAGAAGCGCGTCGCGAGGGACGAGGCCGCCGAGCGCAAACGCGCAGCCAAAACCGGATTCTCGAACCCGGCGAACCCCACCCGGTCCATCGGACTGACCATCGTATGCGCGATCTTCGCGGTGTACTGCCTGTTCCCGTTCGTGTACCTGGTGATCAACGCGACGAAGACGCAGGCCGACTTCACGTCGACCTTCGGACTCGGCTTCGGCCACACGTTCGCCCTGTGGGACAACATCGTCACCGTGTTCACCTACCAGGACGGCATCTTCGGCCGCTGGTTCGTGAACACCATCCTCTACGTGGTGGTGGGCGCCGGCGGCGCGACCCTGCTGGCCATCATGGGCGGATACGCGCTCGCCAAATTCCGCTTCCCGGGCCGCAACCTGTGCTTCGCGATCATCATCGGCGCGATCTCCGTGCCGGGCATCGCCCTCGCCGTGCCGCAGTTCCTGCTGTTCGCGAAGGTGGGTCTCACCAACACCCCGTGGTCGATGATTATCCCGTCACTGGTCTCCACGTTCGGCCTGTATCTCATGTGGATCTTCTCCGATCAGGCCGTGCCGGATGAACTGCTGGAGGCGGCCCGCGTGGACGGCGCCGGCGAGTTCCGCACCTTCTTCCAGATCTCGTTGCCGCTACTCGCTCCGGGCATCGTGACGACCGCGCTGTTCGCCATCGTGGCGACGTGGAACAACTACTTCCTGCCGTTGATCATGCTCAAGGACGCGGACTGGTACCCGCTCACAATCGGTCTGAACCAGTGGAAGGACCAGGCCTCGACGGCCGGCGGGCAGGCGATCCAGAACCTCGTGATCACCGGCTCCCTGATCACCATCATCCCCCTGGTCATCGCGTTCCTCTGCCTGCAGAAGTACTGGCAGTCCGGTTTGGCCGCCGGCGCCGTCAAGGAGTGATCCCGCCGGGATCGGGCGGCGGGACCCGATCCCGGTGGAACGCCGGAAACACCGCATCGGCACAGACCGATTCAATCGACAAGGAGTGATCATCATGACTGGCCGCAGGGCTTTTCGTTGGCCGTCCCTGCTGACGGCGGACGGACGCGGCATCGCGTTCGGCGGCGACTACAATCCGGACCAGTGGCCGGACGAGGTGGTGGCCGAGGACATCCGTCTGATGCGCGAGGCGCGCGTGAACACGGTCGCGCTGGCGATCTTCAGCTGGGACCGTATCGAGCCGCGTGAGGGCGAGTTCACCTTCGACTGGTTGGATTCCGTGATCGACCGGCTCGGCCGTGCGGGCATCGCCGTGGATTTGGCGTCGGCTACCGCATCCGCACCGATGTGGCTGTACGAGAACCATCCGGAAGTGCTCCCGGTGGACAAATACGGCCATGTCGTCAACGCGGGGTCACGCCAGTCGTGGCGTCCCACCAGTCCGGTGTTCAAGCGGTTCGCGCTGCGCCTGTGCCGCCGGCTCGCCGAACACTACAAGGACAACCCGTATGTGACCGCGTGGCATATGGGCAACGAGTACGGGTGGAACAACCGCTACGACTATTCGGACACCGCCCTCGAGGCGTTCCGCGCGTGGTGCGAGGCGAAGTACGGCACGATTGACGCGTTGAACGAGGCGTGGGGCACGGCGTTCTGGTCCCAGCATGTGAACTCCTTCCAAGAGGTGATGCTGCCGCGGCACATGGGCGGCGATTCGATGGTCAACCCGCCGCAGCAGCTCGACTTCGAGCGCTTCGGCAACGACATGCTCCTCGACTTCTACAAGGCGGAGCGCGATGCGATCGAGGAGATCTGCCCCGGCAAACCGTTCACCACGAACTTCATGGTGTCCACGGACCAGTGCTGCATGGACTACGCGCAGTGGGCGCCCGAGGTGGATTTCGTGTCCAACGACCACTACTTCCACGAGGGCGAATCCCATCTGGACGAGCTCGCCTGCTCGGATGCGCTCGTGGCGTCGCTCGCCGCGGACCACCCCTGGTATGTGATGGAACACTCCACGTCCGCGGTCCAGTGGAAGCCGCTCAACTCACGCAAACGCAACGGCGAGCTCCTGCGCGACTCCCTCGCGCACGTGGCCATAGGCGCGGACGCCATCAACTTCTTCCAATGGCGGCAGTCCACCTCCGGCGCCGAGGCGTTCCACTCCGCGATGGTCCCCCATGCGGGCGCCGACTCGAAGGTGTTCCGTGGCGTGTGCGAGCTCGGGAAGGCGTTGGAGACGCTCTCCCGCGCGGGCGTGCAGGGCACCACGTTGCGCCGTCGCGGCACGGCCGTCCTGTTCAGCGCGGAAAGCGAATGGGCCACGCGCTCCGAGACGCTTCCCAGCATGAGGCTCGACCATTGGCACGCCGTGCGCGACTGGTACCGCGCGCTTCTCGACGCGGGGACCCGCGCCGACGTGGTCCCGCTCGCCCATGATTGGACCGGCTACGACACCGTCATCCTGCCGAACGTGCTCGCCTTGTCCGACGAGGACGTCCGTCGGCTCGATGGGTTCGCGCGCGCCGGCGGCACCGTGGCCATCGACTACGCGACCGGCATTATCGACGAACGCTTCCACGCGGGCCTCGGCGGTTACCCTGGTGCCGGCGAGGGCCTCCTTCGCGGCATGATCGGCGTGCGCGGCGAGGAATTCAACATCCTCGGCGCCCAGGCCGAAGGCGAACCGGGCGAGATCGCCTTGTCGAACGGGATGCGCACCCGCCTGTGGCAGACCGACGTCACCGCGGTCGCGCCCGACACGACCGTCGTCGCGACCTATGAAGGCGACGCGGCCGAAGATTGGGAACTCGCCGGCACGCCCGCCGTCACCCGTCACCCGTGGGGTGCCGGTGAGGCCATCTACGTGGGCTGCGACCTCGACCGCCACGACATCGCACGACTCGCCCGTACCCTGTTCACGAAGGTGGACGGTGTGTGTGTCATGCCCGCGACGGGCGACGCGGACGATGACGCCGACGCGGCGGAGACACCTGCCGCGGTCGTGCCCGCCGACGGCGACGACCCGCGCGTCCTGCATACCGTGCGCGACAACGAGGACCGGACCGTGCGCTTCGATTTCTACCTCAACCGAAGCGCGTGCCCCGTCACCCTCACCGGCGTCGACGGCGAGACCATCATCGCCCACCGGTGCGCGGCGCCCGTGGCGGACGCGCCCGCCGCACCGGCGCACTGCGCGACGGTCACGCTCGCGCGCAACGCCATCCTCGTCACGCGCACCGTGCGCTGAGCGCGGACGGTGCGCTGGACTCCCGCCGAGCGTGCGCCGGGCGTATGCCGCGCGCACGCAAGCGGGTAGAATGGCGACGAAACGCAGACATGACAAGGAGTTGACGGACATGGGCGAGATGAAACCGGCGAAGAGACGCGTCACGTTGCGTGATGTGGCGCAGGAGGCCGGGGTCTCGCTCAAGACCGCGTCGAACGTGATCAACGGCAACGGGCGTATGAGCCAGGCCACACGCGAACGCGTCGAAACCGTCATCAAGGATCTCGGCTACCGGGTGAACGTGGCCGCGCGCAACCTCAACCGCGACCACACCGGGTTCATCACGCTCGCCGTGCCCTCGCTCACCCCGCCCTACCTTGCCGAACTCGCCAACCGCGTGATCGACGCGGCCCGCCGGCTCGACTACTCCGTGTACGTCACCACGTACGCGGAGGGTTCCGCGAAGGGCGCGCGCAACCTGCTCGAGAACTTCAACTCCACCGTCTCCGACGGCATGATCCTATCGATGAGCGAGGTCGAGGACATCGCCCCCGACGACCTCGACGTCGATTTTCCGCTCGTCGTGGTCGGAGCGCGCACGACATGGGGCAGGGCCGACCATGTGACCCCCGACGACGTGGGCGCCGCCGCGCGCGCCGCCGGCTACCTGTACGACCGTGGCGTCACGCGGCTCGCCGTGGTCGGCGCGCGCGGCGCGTATGACGAGGAGAAGCTGCTCGGGGCGGTGGAGGGCAACGCGCAGCTGCGTCTGCGCGGCGTGATCGAGGAGAGCCTTCGCCGCGGCATGCATCCGGATCCCCGTCTGGTGGGCGCCACCGATCAGGACTGGACGATTGGCGCGGGCGCGCGCGTCATGCAGCGGATCATCGACTCGGCCGTGCCGTTCGATGGGGTGGTGGCCCTGAACGACCAGCTGGCCATCGGCGCGCTCACCGCGCTGCGCGCCTCCGGGCTCGATGTGCCGGGTGACGTGCAGGTCATCGGCTTCGACAACATCGAGGAGGACGCCTACCTGCAGACGCCCCTGACCACGATGGACTCCCGGCTTGACTGGACCGCGCCCACCGCCGTCGGCCGCATCCTCGGCCGCATCGACGGATCCATCGTCCGCCCCGAGCTGCTGACCTGCGAGACGGACGTCATCGCCCGCGATACAACCCGGTAATCGTCTCGCCCCTGAACCGGCGTATGGGGCGAGTGGCGGATATATGCCGCTGGTACAGCGGTTGACCAAAAGCGGGATCGATGCTAGGCTACTCTGTAGGTACACAGTTGTACCAATGGAAGTGCAGCAACTGTGGACCCGTCATATCGGGCGTTTCGGGTGCTTCACCGGGTTCTTCAACGAGGATTCCCGTGGCACTTGGCACTTGTCGCCCGGCATCTGGCATCCGTCTTATCGGAACATCGAAGGAGAGACAACGGACATGCATCAGCCAACAGCATGGCGACGTGCGGTCGCCGCCACGGTGGCGGCGCTCACGTTATGCGCGGGCGGCGCCGTCGCCACCGCCAACGCGGCCGACGGCCCTGTGAAAGCGGACATCAACGTCAAGGCGATCGACGGGCTGGCCGACGACTTCATCGGAGGTGCGGACGTCTCCTCCATGCTGTCGTTGGAGGAAAGCGGCGTCACGTTCAAGAACGAGGAAGGGAAGGTTGAGGACCTCTTCGCGCTGCTCAAGGAAAGCGGCGTGAACTACGTGCGTCTGCGCGTGTGGAACGATCCGTTCACCGCCGACGGCCAAGGCTACGGCGGCGGCAACGTGAACGCCGAACGCGCGCTGGTCATGGCGAAACGCGCCACGGCCGCCGGACTCAAGGTGCTCGTCGACTTCCACTACTCCGACTTCTGGGCAGATCCCAGCAAGCAGCAGGCGCCCAAGGCGTGGAAATCCTTCGAAGGCGACGCGGGCAAGACCGCGCAGGCCGTATACGACTACACCAGAAAGACGCTCACGGAATTCAAGAACGCCGGCGTGGACGTCGGCATGGTGCAGATCGGCAACGAGACCACCGCGAAGATCGCGGGCGTGACCGGCTGGGACGGCATGTGCAAGGTGTTCTCCGCCGGCTCCAAGGCCGTACGCGAAACGCTGCCGGACGCGAAGGTCGCCATCCACTTCACCAACCCGGAACGCAACACCTACGCCGGCTACGCGAAGCAGCTCGACAGCCACAAGGTCGACTACGACGTGTTCGCCAGCTCCTACTACCCGTTCTGGCACGGCACCGCAGACAACCTCACCCGCCAGCTCAAGGACGTCGCCGCCACCTACGGCAAGGACGTGATGGTCGCCGAAACCTCATGGGCGTACACGCTCGAGGACGGCGACGACGACTCCAACACGATCACCGCGAAGAACGTGAACTCCGCCGACGTGAAGTTCGACGTCAGCGCCCAGGGCCAGGCCGACGCGCTGCGCTACGTCGCCGAAGCCGTGAACAAAGTCGGCGACAACGACGGCGACGGCGAGAACGACGGCCTCGGCATGTTCTACTGGGAGCCGGCGTGGCTGCCCGTCGGCCAGGGCGGACGCGGCAACGCCGACCTCGTCGCCCTGTGGGAGAAGCACGGCGCGGGCTGGGCCACGCAGGCGGCCGGCGAATACGATCCGAACGACGCGGGCAAGAAGTGGGGCGGCTCCGGCGTGGACAACCAGGCGCTGTTCACATTCGACGGCACGGCCCTGCCCTCGCTGAAGACCTTCGCCTACCTGCACACCGGCGCCGTCGCCGACCATGTGTTCACCGGCATCGACGACATCGCCATCGAGGCAGGCGACGAGGATCCCATCGACGCCATCAGGAAGAAGCTGCCGAGCGAGGTGACCGCACGCTACAAGGACGGCGTCGACGAAACCGAAACCGTCACGTGGCGCTCCGGGGCGCTCGACTGGATCCGCGGCGCCGGCACCTACACGGTCACAGGCGTCACGCCCGCCGGCCACACCGCCAAAGCCGTCATCACCGTGACCGCGGCGCCGCCGGAGAACCATATCGTCAACGGCGGCTTCGAGGACGGCGCGAACGCCGGCTGGAGCGTCACCGGCAGCGGCGCCTCCATCAAATCCGACAAGAACAGCGCCTCCGCCGGCACGTGGGCGCTCGGCTTCTGGGCGGACAAGGCGTACGCCTTCACCGCCGAACAGACCGTCACCGGACTCAAGCCCGGCGCGTACACGCTCACCGCGAAAGGCCAGGGCGCGCTCGTCGGCGGCACCTCCGGCGTCAACAAACTCACGTTGAACGCGAAAACCGGCGACGCCACGAAATCGGACGAGATCGGACTCAACGGCTGGAAGGTGTGGGACACCGCATCCGTGCCTGTCACCGTCGGCGACGACGGCACCGTGACCGTGACCATACGCGGCGATCTCGGCGCCGGCGACTGGGGCAGCGTCGACGAGGTCACGCTCACGCGTGACACGAAGACGGCCGACAAGCCGGACACCGATACGCTCGAAATGGAACTCGCCAAGGCCGAGAAGGTCGAGCGCGACGGCTACACCGCCGAATCGCTCGGCAGGCTCGACGACGCGATCGACGCGGCGCATGTCCTGCTCGCCGGCAGCACCTACACCAACAACGACGTCACACAGGTGACGAAGCTTCTCGCCGACGCCCTCGAGGGGCTCGAGGCCAAGACATTCGTCAGCATCTCCGTCACGCCGAAGAAGACCGCATACACGGTCGGCGACACGATCAAGGCCGACGACCTGACCGTCACCGGCAACTACGAGGCCGGTTCCGGCAGCGTCGAACTCGCCGCCGGCCAGTACACGCTCGACTACGACTTCTCCGCGCCCGCCGATGCGGCGAAGGTCACCGTCTCGCTCGCCAGCGACCCGAGCCTCGCCGAAACGTACACGGTGAAGGTCACGGCGAAGGACGGCGGCTCCGGTGATTCCGGTTCCGACGGCTCCGGCGACGGTGCGACCACGCCGGACGGCAAGACCGATGGCGGGACGGACGGCAAGCCGCAGGCGGACGCGGCGAACGGCGGCGGCATCGCCGCCACCGGTTCCGCCGTCGCCGCGGTGGCCGCCGTCGCGCTCGCGGCCGCGTTCGGCGGCGTGGCGCTCGCCATCCGCCGCCGGAGGGGCTTGAGGTGATGCGGACGCCCCAGGGCGTTCCGGCTCACTGAGTGGCGGCATGGTGCCGGTTTCCGCGGAAACTGGTGGAACCGGTGCCATGCTGCCGCCCTTGATGCGTCTCCTTATGTTGCGTGAGGTTCGTCCCCATATTGTGGTTGCGATAACACGCCGAGAGCATGCATGGAAGACGGTTCTATGTATACTTGATGTTATCGCAACCATCAACGGGACACCAGACGAGGTAGGCCGGTTCCCGCAGCGGGGTCAACGACATGACTCCGGTACCGATGGGAACGGTAGGAAAAGCAAATCTTCAGTCGGCATGGACGGCTGGAGGGAAGGAGCACAAGGACGATGAAGTTCACCAACGCCAAGAAGGCCATCGCGCTGACCGGTGCGATCGCGATGCTCGCCAGCGTCGCGGCCTGCGGTTCCGACAGCAACAACTCGCAGCCGGCACAGGAGAAGGACGCCAAGGAAATCACCGTGTGGGCATGGGAGCCCACGCTGACCCAGGTCGCCAAGGACTTCGAGAAGGAGACCGGCATCAAGGTCAACCTCAAGAACGTCGGCACCAACACCAAGGAATACACGCAGCTCGACAACGCCATCGAGGCCGGCTCCGGCGCCCCGGACGTCGCGCAGGTCGAATACTACGCCCTCCCGCAGTACGCGATCAAGGGCAACCTGCTCGACATCACCGACAAGACCTCCGGCTATGAGGACTTCTACACCCCCGGCCCGTGGGCCTCCGTGCAGTTCGCCGGCAAGGTGTACGGCCTGCCGATGGATTCCGGCCCGATGGCCTTCTTCTACAACAAGGAGGTCTTCGACAAGGCCGGCGTCGACGCCGAACAGATCAAGACCTGGGACGACTACTACGAGGCCGCCAAGAAGATCCACGCCCTCGGCGACAACTACTACATCACCTCCGACACCGGCGACGCCGGCTTCTACGATTCGATGACCTGGCTCGCCGGCGGTCAGCCGTTCAAGACCTCCTCCGACGGCTCCGAGGTGACCATAAACCTCACCGGCGACGAGAAGGTCAAGTCGTTCGACGAGTTCTGGCAGAAGCTGCTTGACGAAGGCCTGCTCGACACCAAGACCACCGGCTGGTCCGAGGACTGGTTCAAGGGCATGACCGACGGCACCATCGCCTCCCTGCTCACCGGCGCCTGGATGCCCGCCAACCTGGCCAACTCCGCCGCCGCGGGCGCCGGCAAGTGGCGCGTCACCCAGATGCCCACCGCCGACGGCTCCGCCACCAACGCCGAGAACGGCGGCTCCTCGCTCGCCGTGCTGAAGTCTTCCACCAAGGCCGACGCCGCGTACAAGTTCATCGAGTACGCGAACCACGGCGACGGCGTGGCCACCCGTGTGGCCGGCGGCGCCTTCCCGGCGGACAAGGCCTCCATGGAGTCCGACTCCTTCAAGAACGCCACCACCGTCAAGAACTCCGATGGCGAGGACGTCGACTACTTCGGCGGCCAGAAGTACAACGAGGTTCTCGCCCAGGCGGCCGAGAACGTCTCCACCGACTACCAGTTCCTGCCCTACGAGGTCAAGGCCCGCACCATCTTCGGCGACTACGTCGGCAAGTCCTACACCGGCGACCAGAAGCTGAGCGACGGCGTCGCCGCCTGGCAGAAGGCGCTGCAGGACTACGGCAAGGATCAGGGCTTCACCGTGAAGTGACCTTTCCCCAAGCGCATGTTCACCCCTCCGGGAAAGCCCCGTCGACCACCGTCGGCGGGGCTTTCCCGTATCGGAAGCGCCATCGCGCAAGGGTGCGGTGTGTACACTGGTCACGACGGCGCCCGGCCGCGCCCGGAAGCGGCACGCCGACGCCGGGGAAACGACAAGACGGCAAGGAGCGGGACATATGGCATCACGATTGTTCGCACGGATCAGACATGCCGCCGCGGCCATGTGCGCCTCGCTCGCCATCGTAGCCACCGCCGCCTGCGGTTCCGCAGCTGACACGCGCACGCACATCATCGTGTGGAGCTGGGAACCGAGCATGGGCGAAGTCGTGGAGCGCTTCGAACGCGCCAACCCGGACGTCGTCGTCGACCTGAAGGACATCTCCGGCTACGAGAACCTCAACACCGCCATCCAGGACGGCTACGGCATGCCCGACGTGGCGCAGATCGAATACTTCGCGTTGCTCCAATACGCCGTATCCGGCCAGCTGCTCGACATATCCGACTACGTGGGCGCCGACTACGTGAATTTCTACACGCCCGGCACGTGGTCGAGCGTCCAGCTCGCCGGGCGCATCTACGGCCTGCCGATGGACTCCGGTCCGATGGCGTTCTTCTACAACAAATCCGTGTTCGACCAGGTGGGCGTCGACGCCTCCGCCATCCGCACCTGGGACGACTACTACGAGGCCGCGAAGAAACTCAAGGAGATCGGCGTCTACATCGCCGCCGACGCGGGCGACGCCAGCTTCTACGCGGCGATGATCTGGCTCGCCGGCGGCCAGCCGTTCCACACCACCCCGGACGGCAAGACCGTCACCGTGGATCTCACCGGCGACGAGGGCACGCGCAGGTTCACCGCATTCTGGCAGAAGATGATCGACGAGGGGCTCATCGACACCCGACACGCCACATGGTCGGACAGTTGGAAGCAGGCGCTCGGCACCGGCGCCGTCGCCTCCGTGTTCTCGGGCGCCTGGATGCCGTCCATGCTGCTGAGCGACGTGCTCGGCGCGGCCGGATTGTGGCGCGTCGCGCCGATGCCCACCCCCGACGGCCGCCCCACCAACGCGGAGAACGGCGGTTCGGCGATGGCCGTGCTCCAGTCGACGCGCAAACCACGCGCCGCATACCGGTTCGTCGATTTCGTCACGCACGATAGGGACGGCATCGAGGCGCGAGTCGACGGCGGATCGTTCCCCGCGGACCTCGCCACACTGTCCAGCGAGGAGTTCCTCGACAAGACCACCGTGCGCGGCGAGAACGGCGTCGACATCCCGTACTTCGGCGGGCAGCAGTTCAACCGTGTGCTCGCCGACGCCGCGGAGAACGTGTCCGTCGGATACCAGTACCTGCCGTTCGAGGTGTACGCGCGTAGCGACTTCCGCACGACCGTCGGCAAATCGTACCGGTGGGCGAGCGAATGGCAGTCGTACCTGCGCCGGCAGCGCGAGGTCCAGGCCGGCATGACGGACGAGAACGGCGATCCGCTCGAGCCGTTCGACGATCCCGGCGCCAAGGTGACGCTGCGCCGCGGCATCGGCGACTGGCAGGCCGACCTGCGCGAGTACGGCGGCAACCAGGGCTTCACGATACGCTGAGCCGGGGCGGGCCGCGCTCACATGTTGCGCGAGTGGATGTACGCCATGCCCTTGAAGATGAGGTCGGGATCGTAGATGTCGATGAGGTCCGTGTCGTTCTTGAAGATGCGGCTCAGGCCACCGGTCGCGACCACCCGGAACGGCTCGTCGATCTCCTTGCGGAACTGCACGATGGTGCGTTCGATGCCGCCGAGGAACGTGTAGTACAGGCCCGCCTGCATGGCCGTGCGCGTGTTCGTCGCGAGAATCGACCTCGGACGGGTGATTTCCACCTCCGGCAGTTGCGCCGTCTGCCCCCACAGCGCCTCGGCGCCGGTGCGGATGCCCGTCGTGATGAACCCGGAGACGATGGTGCCGGTGCCGTCCACGTAGTTGAACGTCGTCGCCGTGCCGAAATCCGCCACCAGGATCGGCCCTCCATACGTGTAGTAGGCGCCCGCGCAGTCGGCGATGCAGTCGGAGCCGAGCGTCTTCGGATCGTCGAGCCGGATGTTCATGCCGGTCTTGATGCCGGGGCCGACCACCATCGGCTCCAACCCGAGGAACTTGATGATCGACGAGCGGAACGAGTACATGACCTTCGGTACCACCGAGCAGACGATCACGTCCTCGACGTCCTTGGCCGTATACCCGCTCAGGGCGAGGTACTGCGTGATCATCAGACCGTATTCGTCCGACGTGTGCGCGGCCTTCGTGGTGATGCGGTACGAGCCGACGATGCGCCCGTCCTCGAGAAAACCGATCACGATGTTCGTGTTGCCGATATCGACTGCCATCAGCATGATGTGAATCTCCTTCGATGATGTGATATGCGCCACGTGCCGTGGCGGCAAGCGCGGGATGCTCGAGACGCGCGGCAAGCGCGGGATGGGACTGTGCTCAGGCTCACCCGCGCAGCGCCGCGAGCCGCAGCAGCAGCCGCTTCGCCAGCGCGGTCTTGTCCATGAGGTCCCAATGCTCGATGTGCGGCGTGCCCGCATCCTGCTCGGAGGGCGTGAGCACCGCTACCAGGTTCGTGTCGGTCGCGAAGCCGGCGCCCTTGTCCCGCAGGTTGTTCGCCACCAGCATGTCGCAATGCTTGGAGGCGAGCTTGCCTGCGGCGTTGGCCAGCAGATGCTCCGTCTCCATGGCGAATCCGCACAGGATCTGCGACCCGTCGGACCGCTTGTGCTCGCCCGCCCACGCGAGGATGTCCGGATTGGAGACGAGCCGCAGCGTCATCGACTCGCGTCCCGCCTTCTTGATCTTCTCCGCACTGACCTCATCCACGCGGAAATCGCCGACGGCGGCCGCCATCACCGTGATGTCCGCGTCGGCGAACGCCTCGCCGACGGCGGCGAACATGTCGCGCGCCGTGACGACCCGCACCACGTCCACGCCCTCCGGCGCGTCCAATGCGACCGGGCCGGACACCAGCGTGACGCGTGCCCCGAGCGCCGCCGCGGCCGCCGCCACCGCATACCCCATCTTGCCGGTCGAATGGTTCGTCAGATAACGCACCGGGTCGAGCGGCTCCTGCGTGGGTCCCGCGGTGACCAGCACATGCAGGCCCTTGAGCGGCTGCGAGGCGGTCGCCCCGTCGCCGTCCGTGCCGCCCAGCAGCGCCGCGACGGCCCGTTCGATCTCCTCCGGCTCGGGCATGCGCCCGCGACCGGTGTCGCCGCATGCCAGATTTCCCTCGGCGGGGTCAAGCACCCGCCAGCCGAGGTCGCGGCAGATGCCGAGATTGCGCTGGGTGGCGGGATTGTCGAACATGTGCACGTTCATCGCGGGGCACAGCAGCTTCGGCCCCTCATAGGCGAGGATCGTGGAGGTGAGCGTGTCGTCCGCCATTCCGGCGGCGATGCGCGCGATCACGTCGGCGCTCGCCGGCGCCACCACGAGGACGTCCGCCCACGCCGCGTCCTTCACATGGTTGATGGTCGCGGGCGCCTGCGGATTCGCCGCCACGTCGCCCGGGACGGCGGGGGAGTCGGGGAACATCACGGTGCGCGTCGGCTGGCCGGTGAGCGACGTGAACGTGAGCGGAGTGACGAACCGTTCCGCTGCGGCCGTCTCGACGACGCGCACCACGTGCCCCGCCTTCGTCCAGTCGGACGCCAGATGGCAGGATTTGAACGCGGCGATGCTGCCGGTGACCCCCAGAAGAACATGTGCCATTGGAACGAAACGCCTCCCGACCGGTGAACCGGTCGCATACCCTATGCCGATGCCGCCGTGCAATGCGGTCGCCGCGGACCACCCGTCGACGCCGCACACCAGTATAGCGGCCGGAGCCGGTGCACATGCTCCGCCGGCCGGATAAGCGGATAGAATGGCTGGACGGCCCATGGCCGCTCGTGACTGCCGTGCGGTGACTGCCGTGCGGTGACGGCAGCGGGCTACGGCTTCGGCGGAAAGGGGTGTGCGATGGGGTTCAGCGTGTTCGGGCATGTCCCCGACGATGACGGCCGCCCCGATGACGCGTATGAGGGGGACGGGCCGTTCGCCGATTGGGGCGCAGCCGGTCGGATGTACCGGGAAGCGGACGCCGAAGACCTCGCAGGCGGCGGCGATACCGCAATCCTCGCCACGCTGCGCGTAAGCCTGACGATGAACGCCTCGCCCGTGGTGCTTTCCCGTGCGCGCACCATTTCGGGCTCGTGGCGGCGCATGACGGACGCGTTGTCCTACAGCCTCGACGCGGCGAGCGGACTCGCGACGATCTCCGGCCGCATCCACGGTTCCACCAGCCCGTCCAGCCGCTACACGGTCAACGTGTACTTCCATACGGACACCGGCGAACTGTCCGGCGGCGGGTGCACCTGCCCCGCCTACGCGCGCGGGTACGACATCTGCAAGCACATGGCCGCGCTCGTGTTCGTCTTCATCGCCGGCCCGGAACGCTTCGACGGGTACGGCAGACGCCTGCAACGGTCGTCTCGGGGCCTGCTTGCCGCGATGCAGCGCATCGACGAGCGGGAGGAGACGGCGCGGCAGGCCAGACGACGCGGAGCCATGCTCGCCGCCGGCACGTCGGATGGGCCCGCGCGCGGACGCGACGGTGGCGTGCGGCGCGCCCCGAACCCCGGCGAGGTGGCGCTCACTCCGATCCTCACATACCTGTCCGACCGGTGGAGCGTGCAGTTCCGCATCGGCGCGAAGGGAGGCAACTCCTACGTGCTCAAATCCATCGACGGCCTCCTCGACGACGTCCATCTCAACCGGTACCGCGAATACGGTCAGAAACTCGCCTTCACCCACGCCCCCGCCATGTTCGACGACCGGTCGCGCACACTGTTCGGTCTCCTCGACCGCGCCGCCGACGTGCGTCGCGCCGTGGACCTCCAGGACACCCGATACGGCCGCTTCGGCACCGTCGAACTGGGTCGGCACCTCACGCTGGCGCAGGCGGAGGTCGCGCGGCTGCTCGACATCATGTCGGGCGGTGAGATCGGTCTGGTCGTCGACGCCTGGTACATGTCGTCGCCCTCATACGTGCCGGTGGAGACGGGGGAGCGGTTCGACCCGTCGGTTTCGATCACCCGCGTCAACGGGGACGGCGGCATCGACGGCTACATGCTCACCGGCACGCCGGCCGTCGCCGCGACCGTCACGGGCGACGGCGGCATATGGCTGCTGCTGCCTCCCGCGCGCCGCGGCGGCCGCACGTCGGGGCGCGACGCCGCGCTGGCCACGCTCGTCGGCCGCGCGGACGCGCACCTGAGCGCCGCCGGCTACCGGTTCGTGCGCTGCCCGGCCGCGCTGGCGCCCCTGGCCGACCTGCTGCCGGTGATCTGCGCCGCAGGCGGCACGGACGGAGGCGAGCGCATCGCCGTCGACGACGCGCCGCTGTTCGCGCGCACCCTGCTGCCCGGACTCGAGGACGCCGGTCTCCTGACGGCGGCGGACGTGCCCAAGGAGATCGAACGGATGCGTCCGGCCGTATGCGAGCCGGAGTTCTACCTCGACCGCGACGACAAGGGCGTCACCTGCACCGCCAAGGCCAGATACGGTTCGCGCGTGGTGCCGGTCGCGCCCGCGCGCGACGGCCACGGCCCGCGCACGCCGGACGCGGCGGGGCGCGATTTCGGCGAGGAACGCGCCATGCTCGACCTGGTGCGCACGTACTTCACCGTGGACGGTCCGACGCGGCCGGGGCGCATCGGCCGCGACGAGACGACGCGCATCGTCGCCCTGTTCGACGATGGTCTCGCGGCGTTGCACGCTCAGGGCACGGTGTTCACGACGCCCGCGTTCGACCGTCTGCTCGCGCCGAAACCGCCGAGCGTGCGGGTCGGACTGTCGGTGAGATCAAATCTCGTGGAGATCTCGCCGTTGGCCGACGAGGTGCCGCCGGACGAGGTCGGCTCGCTGCTCGCCGCCTATCGTCGGCGGCAGCGGTTCCACCGTCTTGCCGACGGCACGTTCGTGGATCTGAAGGGCGCCGATCTGGACGCGCTCGACCGTCTCGCCAGCGATTTCGACCTCGACGAATCGGAATTGAACGACGGGCCGGTCACATTGCCGGGCATGCAGGCGTTCCTGCTCGACGGCGAACTCGCGGGCGAGGGCGTGGAGAAGACGCCTTCGTTCATGCGGTACGTCGACGAGCTCAAGACCATCGACCCGTCGCGCTACCCGGTGCCCCGCGCGCTCGCCGGCGTGCTCAGACCGTATCAGGTGGAGGGCTACCGGTGGCTGCGCACGCTGTGCGACAAGGGATTCGGCGGCATCCTCGCCGACGAGATGGGCCTGGGCAAATCCGTGCAGCTCATCGCCCTGCTGCTTTCACTGGCCGACGCGCGCTCCGGCGAGGGCGGCACGGATGGCGCAGTCGCGGATGGCGACGCGCGCCCGACGGCGTCGCTCATCGTCTGCCCCGCCTCGCTCGTCTACAATTGGGCCGCCGAATTCGCGAAATTCGCGCCCGGCATGAACGCGGTCGCCGTGGCCGGCACCAAATCGGAACGCCGCGAGGCCATCGCCCGGTGGGCGAAGGGCGGGGACGGCACGTGCCCGCCGGCCGTGCTCATCACCTCATACGACCTGCTGCGCCGTGACGTGGACGACTACCGCGGCGCACGGTTCGACGTGATGGCGTTGGACGAGGCGCAGGTCATCAAGAACCATACCACCAAGATCGCGAAGGCGGTCAAGAGCGTGGACGCCGCGCACCGGTTCGCGCTCACCGGCACGCCGATCGAGAACCGGTTGAGCGAACTGTGGAGCATCTTCGACTTCCTCATGCCCGGGCTGCTCGGGTCCTACAAGCGTTTCCACGAACGCTACGAGCTGCCGATCTCGAACGCGCGCGCCGCCGACGCCTCCAGCGAGCAGGGCAGGGCCGCGGCCGCCGTCAACCCGGAAGGCGAACGTGTAGCGCGACGGCTGCAGGCGCTGGTCGGCGTGTTCATCAAACGCCGTCTCAAATCTCAGGTGCTCACCGACCTGCCGGACAAGATCGAGACCACGGTCACCGTGCGGCTGGAGGGCGAGCAGCGCAAACTGTACGCCGCGCACGAGCAGCGCCTGCGCCAGCAATTGGAGCATGAGGGCGAGGACGATTTCAACACGTCGAAGATCCGCATCCTCGCCGAGCTGACGAAACTCCGCCAGATCTGCTGCGACCCGCGCCTGCTGTACGCGAATGCGAAGGACAGGTCCGCAAAGCTCGCCGCCATCGAGGAGCTCGTCGCCAACTGCATGTCGGAAGGCAAGAAGGCGCTCGTCTTCTCCCAGTTCACCAGCTATCTGGACCTCATCGCCGCCCGCCTCGACCATGACGGCGTGCGTCACTACAGGATCGACGGCTCCACGCCGAAACGACGCAGGCTCGAACTCGTCGACCGGTTCAACAAGGACGCCACGCCCGTGTTCCTCATCTCCCTCAAGGCGGGCAACACCGGTCTGAACCTCGTGGGCGCGAGCGTCGTCATCCATGCCGACCCATGGTGGAACGCGGCCGCGCAGGACCAGGCCACCGACCGTGCGCACCGCATCGGGCAGACCCATGACGTGGACGTGTACCAGATCGTCGCCAAGGACACCATCGAGGAACGCATCATCGAACTGCAACGCACCAAAAGCGCGCTCGCCCGCCAGTTCACCGACGCGACGGCGCTCGCCCAGGCGGCGCCCGCCTCCATCGCCTCCCTCACCCGCGACGACCTGCTCGGACTGCTGGAATAGTGATAGGCTCGTGACGGATACGACGGCAAGGCATACGGCCGTCATCGGCCATCACAGGAACGGAGCAGTGCACATGATCAGGGTTTCGGTCGTCGGCGCCAAGGGGCGCATGGGATCGCACGTCGTCGACGCGGTGAACGGCGCGCAGGACACGCAGCTCGCGCTCGCGCTCGACGCGGGCGACGACCTGACGCGCATCACGCCCGACAACACGGACGTCGTCGTCGAATTCACCGTGCCGGCCGTGAGCATCGACAACGTGCTCGCGCTCGTCGCGCAGGGCGTCGACGTGGTCGTGGGCACCACCGGCTGGACCGAGGAGAAGCTGGAGCGCGTGCGCGAGGCCATCGCCGCCGGCCCGCGCCCCGACGGGCAGAAGGTGTTCATCGCGCCGAACTTCGCAATCTCCGCCGTGCTCGCCGACCACTTCGCCGCCATGGCCGCGAAGTACTTCGAATCCGCGGAGATCATCGAACTGCACCACCCGAACAAGGTGGACGCGCCGTCCGGCACCGCCATCCACACGGCCGCCGCCGTCGCCGCCGCGCGCAAGGCGGCCGGACTCGGCCCCGTGCCGGACGCCACCGAAACCGACGGCGGCTCGCGCGGCCAGGTCGTCGACGGCATCCACGTGCACGCCGTGCGCCTGCGCGGCCTCAACGCGCACGAGGAAGTGCTCTTCGGCAACGCCGGCGAGCAGCTCGTCATCCGCGCCGACAGCTTCGACCGCGGATCGTTCATGCCCGGCGTGCTCCTCGCCGTGCGCAAGGTGGCCTCCGACGCGCCCGCCGGTCTGACCGTCGGCCTCGACAACTTCCTCGACCTGTAGACGCGGCTCCGCGCCCGCCTACGGGAGGTTAACCGCGGGTTACGGCTGAGTCCACAACGCGAAGTACGGTGAGCACTATGACTGAGAGCGCAATGCATCTGCTGAATCCCGCCCCGTTCGGGCGTATCCTGCCGGCGATGGTCACCCCGATGAAGGCCAACGGCGATATCGACTACGAGGCGGCGCAGAAGCTCGCCAGACAACTCGTCGAGGACGGTGCCGACGGCCTCGTCGTCAACGGCACCACCGGCGAATCCCCCGTCACCCACATGGATGAGAAGGTGGAGCTCGTGCGCGCGGTCAAGGAGGCCGTCGACGTGCCGATCATCTCCGGCGCCGGCTCCAACGACACCGCGCACACCGTGCGCATGGTCGAACAGACCCAGGAGGCGGGCGCCGACGCGGTGCTCGTCGTCATGCCGTACTACTCGCGTCCGTCCCAGGACGGCGTCGTCGGCCACTACAAGGCCGTCGACGAGAACACGGACAAGCCGATCATCATCTACGATGTGCCCGGACGCACCGGGCTCAAAGTACAGGTCGACACCTACGACCGGCTCGCCGAACTCGAACACGTCGTGGCCGTCAAGGACGCCACCGGCGACCTCGCCGCAGCCGTCGAGAAGCAGCAGCGCACCGGACTCGCCTGGTATTCGGGCGACGACGGCCTGTTCCTGCCGTTCCTCTCCATCGGCGCCGTCGGCATCATCTCCGTCATCGCGCATGCGGCCGCGAACCCCATGCGCCAGCTCGTCGAGGCCTTCGACCGCGGCGACATCCACGAGGCGCAGCGCCTCGCCAACCAGCTCGCACCGCTCGTGCACGCGCTCAACGGCGACGGCTACCAGGCCGTCATGGCCAAGGCCGCGCTCAAGGTCCGCGGCGTGCTCGACTCCACCTTCATGCGTCTGCCGAACGTCGGACCCGACGCCACCCAGCTGGAAAAGGCCGAACAGGGCATGAAGGCCGCCGGCCTGCTGTAAGAGGTCTGGCCCATTCGCCCGTCCGCGCGCCGGCACATCATGAGGCGCGCGGGACCGGCGGGCCGACGCGTGTGCGAACCAGTGGGAACCGACACACATGTCGCCCTCGTGAGAGCACGGGGGCAAGAAACCAGGAAACACAAGAAAGCAATGGCACAAGACAAAAACACCAGGAATTCGAACAATTCACGCCGCCGTGGCACATCCGGCCGCGGCAGGGGCGCGGGCCGCGGCCGCGGCGGCGCCTCCTCCCGCACCCGCAGCCAGAACATCGGCACCCAGGCCACCGCCCCCCAGCAGGACGCGGTGCTCATCGCCCCGCCGAAGTACCGCAAGGGATCGATGCGCATCACGCCGCTCGGCGGTCTCGGCGAGATCGGCCGCAACATGAACGTGATCGAATACAACGGCCACATCCTGCTCATCGACTGCGGCGTGCTCTTCCCGGAGGAGGAGCAGCCGGGCGTCGACCTCATCCTCCCCGACTTCCACTACATCAAGGACCGTCTCGACAAAGTCGAGGCGCTCGTGCTCACCCACGGCCACGAGGACCACATCGGCGGCGTGCCGTACCTGCTCAAGCTCCGTCCGGACATCCCGCTGATCGGCTCGAAGCTCACCCTCGCCTTCGTCGACGCGAAATGCCAGGAGCACCACCAGCGTCCCACCAAGGTCGAGGTCCAGGGCCGCGACAAGCTCAAGGTCGGCCCGTTCGAGCTGGAGTTCATCACCGTGACGCACTCCATCCCGGACGCGCTCGCCGTCCACGTGAAGACCCCGGCCGGCTCGCTCATCGACACGGGCGACATCAAGCTCGACCAGCTGCCGCTCGACCACAAGATCACCGATCTGGTCGAATTCGGCAAGATCGGCGAAAAGGGCGTCGACCTGCTGATGATGGACTCCACCAACGCGGAGGTGCCCGGATTCGTCAAGCCGGAGACTTCGATTGGACCGGCGCTCGACCAGGCGTTCGCGCAGGCCACGCGCAAGATCATCGTCGCGAGCTTCTCCAGCCACGTCCACCGCGTGCAGCAGGTCGTCGACACCGCCCACAAGTACGGCCGCAAGGTCGTGTTCGTCGGCCGTTCGATGGTGCGCAACATGTCCATCGCCGCCGACCTCGGCTACCTGCACATCCCCGAAGGCACCGTCGTGGACTTGAAGCAGGCCAACGACATCCAGGACGACAAGCTCGTCTACATGTGCACCGGTTCGCAGGGCGAGCCGATGGCCGCCCTCGGCCGCATCGCCGACGGCAACCACCGCGACATCCACGTCAACGAGTTCGACACCGTCATCCTCGCCAGCTCGCTCATCCCCGGCAACGAGCACGGCGTGTACAAGGTCATCAACAAGCTCGTGCAGCTCGGCGCGAAGGTCGTCAACCGCGACAACGCCGCCGTGCACGTGTCCGGCCACTGCAACGAGGGCGAGCTGCTGTATATGTACAACATCGTCAAGCCCAAGTGCGCGATGCCGATCCACGGCGAGAACCGCCACCTCGTGGCCAACGGCCTCATCGCGGTCAAGACCGGTGTGGACCCGCAGAACGTCGTCCTCGCCGAGGACGGCGACGTCGTAGACCTCTACCACGGCAAGGCCGCGGTCGTCGGCTCCGTGCCGTGCGGCTACGTGTATGTGGACGGCGACTCCGTCGGCGAGCTGACCGACGAGGAGCTGGAGAAGCGCCGCATCCTCGGCACCGAAGGCTTCGTCTCCGCGTTCGTCGTGGTCGACTCCGAAGCCCGCGAGGTCGTCTCCGGTCCGAAGATCTACCTCAACGCCGTGGCCGAGGACGAGAGCGAATTCGACAAGGTGCGCCACCAGATCGTCGAACAGCTCAACGACGCCCTGATGCAGGGCACCACCGACACGTACAAGCTGCAGCAGATCATGCGCCGCACGCTCGGCGGATGGATCGCGCGCCAGCTGCGCCGCAAGCCGATGATCGTGCCCGTCGTGGCCGACATCGCCACCGACGTCACCGAACAGCGCTGAACCCGCGCCGCATCGCGATGGCGCAATAGCCCAGGGCTCCCCCGCATCGGGGGAGCCTCGTCACATATCAAGGAGAACACATGCCCGGATCGAACCTGACCCGCGTCGAAGCCGAGGAGCGCAAGGCCGTCGTCGAGGCGCCCATCCACTACCACGTGGACCTCGACCTGACCGTCGGCGCGCGCACCTTCGGCTCCCACACCTTCATCTGCTTCAACGCGAAGCCCGGCTCCTCCACCTTCCTCGACATCATCGCCGACGAGGTGAGCGCGATCACGCTCAACGGCGTCGCCCTCGACCCTGCGACGGCGTTCGCCGACGACCGCATCGAGCTGACCGGCCTGCGGGAGAAGAACGAGGTCGTCGTCGAGGCCAAGTGCCGCTACTCCAACACCGGTGAGGGCCTGCACCGCTCCGTCGACCCCTCCGACGGCAACGTGTACCTGTACTCCCAGTTCGAGGTGCCGGACGCGCGCCGCGTCTACGCCGTGTTCGACCAGCCCGACCTCAAGGCCACCTTCGACTTCAAGGTGCTGGCGCCCAAGAGCTGGATCGTCACCTCCAACATGCCCGCCCACTCGGTCGAGGACGACCCGCGCCTGACGCTCGACGGCACGCTCGAATCCAAGCCGAACGAGACGACGAAGCTGTGGAGCTTCGAGCCGACCCCGGTGATGAGCTCCTACCTGACCGCCATCTGCGCCGGCCCGTACGCCGAATGGCACACCGAATACGCCAACGAGGACGGCCGCACCGTGCCGATGGCGCAGTACTGCCGCCAGTCGCTCGCCGAAGCGTTCGCCAAGGACGTCGACTACCTGTTCGACATCACCAAGAAGGGCTTCGCCTTCTACGCGAAGACCTGGGGCGTGCCCTACCCGTACGCCAAGTACGACCAGATCTACGTGCCGGAATACAATGCGGGCGCCATGGAGAACATCGGCATGGTCACCATCCGTGACTCCTACGTGTTCGAATCCAAGGTGACGGACGCGCTCGCCGAACGCCGCGTCGTCACCGTATTGCACGAGCTCGCCCACATGTGGTTCGGCGACTACGTGACGATGAAGTGGTGGAACGACCTGTGGCTCAACGAGTCCTTCGCCGAATTCACCTCCACGCTCGCCACCGCCGAAGCCACCGAATGGCATGACGCGTGGGCCACGTTCTGTTCCGGTGAGAAGAGCTGGGCCCTGCGGCAGGACCAGCTGCCCACCACGCACCCGATCGTCGCGCCCATCAACGATCTTCACGACACGTACGTGAACTTCGACGGCATCACCTACGCGAAGGGCGCCTCCGTGCTCAAGCAGCTCGTGTTCTACGTGGGCCGCGAGAAGTTCTTCCAAGGCATCCACAACTACCTCAACAAGAACGCGTACTCCAACGCGACGCTCGCCGACCTGCTGCACGAGCTGGAGAAGACCTCCGGCCGCGACCTGAAGTCGTGGAGCGCCAAGTGGCTTGAGGAATCCGGCATCAACACGATCAGCCCGGTGCTCAGCGCAGGCGCGGACGGCACGATCGGGGAGCTGAAGCTCGTCCAGAGCGCGCCCGCCGACCACGCCGTGCTGCGCCCGCACCGTCTCGTCGTCGGCTTCTACGATCTCGACGAGACGACCGGCAAGGTCAAGCGCACCGACCGCGTCGAACTCGACGTGGACGGCGAGACCACTGTGGTCGAGGCCGCCGCGGGCAAGCGTCGCCCGGCGCTGCTGCTCGTCAACGACGAGGACCTCACCTACACGAAGATCCGCTTCGACGCCGAATCGCTCGCCTTCGCCGAAGCGCATCTCGCGGACGTGGACGATGCGCTCGCCCGCGCCGTGATCTGGCTCGCCTTCTGGGACATGACCCGCGACGGCGAATTCCCCGCCGAACGCTTCGTGGACATGACGCTGCGGCTGCTCGCCCGCGAGACCGAATCCACCACGTTCCGCTACGCGCTGGCCTGCATGAGCACCACCGCGCACCACTATGTGGCCGCGGCGCGCCGTGACGAGGTCCTCAGGCATGTGGCCGCCGAACTGTGGACGCTGCTCGCGGCGGCGCCCGCCGGCTCCGACCAGCAGTTCCAGCTCGCCACCGCCTATCTCGGCTACGGCGAGGAGGGCGACGAGGCGTTCGCCGGCCACGCCCGCGGCTTGCTCGACGGCACCGTCGTCGTGCCCGGTCTCGAGATCGACAACAACTTCACCTGGACCATCGTGCAGTCGCTCGCCTCGGTCAACGCCGTAGACGAGGCGTTCATCGACGCCCAGCTCGCGAAGAAGGAAACCACCGAGAACCGCGAGTTCGCCTACGGCGCCAAGGCCGTTCGCGCCACCGCCGAGGCGAAGGCGTGGGCGTGGGATCAGGCGCTCGACAACGACGGGCTCACCAACAGCCAGCTCGAGGCCGTGGCCCGCGGGTTCGCCGCCACGCCGCGCCCCGACCTGGCCGAGCCGTACGCCGCGAAGTACTTCGAGACCATCGACTGGATCTGGCAGCACAAGACCTACCACATGGCCGACGCCCTGCTCAACGGCCTGTACCCCGGCTACGCCGATCCGGCCACGCTGGTCTCGCTGGGCGAGTCCTGGCTGGAGGAGCATTTCGCCGCCGATGACGCCCTGAAGCGTCTCGTCGTCGAGAACGTCGCCTCTTCGCGCCGCACGCTCGCCGTGCGCCGCTACAACGAAGGCCTGTGATGTCGCCGGCGGCTTGACACGGCTGGACGTATGCGGGCTTTCCGCATACATGCGGTCCGTCAGGCCGGTCGGAATAGGCCGGTTGAGGGGCTGCGACGCAATACTGTGTCACAGCCCCCGCCGTATGACCCCGCCATAGGTTGGCCGCATGGGGGAAAGGATCGGCACACGTCGAGGGCCGGGGAGTTGTTCCGTCGTGGCTTGGGCCCCAATGCGGATTTGCGTGATTATTGTGTCGAATCCCACGGATTCGCGGTCCGTAACGTGTATGCGCCTCTTGTACGCGTTGTGTCCCGCGAGGATTTGGGATTCACCGGTCTTTCGTCTGATTTCTGCATTGCATCCCAATCCGGCCGTCGTCATGTGGCTGAGAATCGTTGGAATATGGCGCTTCCCTGCGATGGATTCATGGATGTGGCGCGAGAAGGCGGTATGCCCTTGGGATTCAATATGGATGAGGTCGATCCATGCGTTGTATCCCATGAATCCGTGGGACACAGTGGACATTTCGTCTGTTGCCGCGTTGTATCCCACGGTCTCCACAACGTCGCATACCATGCGCTCACCCTGCGGCCTTCGCCATCTCGCGGATCATCTCATGCAATGGTCTCGCGATAATCCGGAACGGCACTTCGGCGCCACGAAGCGCCAGCTGCCGTGCCACGGGGAACACGAAGTCGGCCGTTGCCGCATCATCGTCCAAAGTGCCGGCCGTCGCCATACTGATGGACCAGCCGAGATCGCGGAGCCGTTCGCGTTTCTCCTGATCCCTGCGCCATTGGTCTTTTTCCGTGCGGTGCTGGTCACCGTCATATTCGACGGCGACGCGGTACTCAGGCCAGGCCATATCCAACGTCATGGCCACTCCGGATCTGAACTTCAGATCGGAAAGCGTGTGGTTCGCCACGTTCCGGGGCAGACCGTGCGCGAGCATCGCGAGGTTGAGTTCGGGTTCCTGCAGCGAATCCACATGCGGGCGGATGAGCGTCATCGCCTGCAGACACCTGCGCTTGCCTTTGAATCGCGGCATCCCGGCAAGTGCCGCGGCGAAATCGCGGTGGATGGCCTTCGGTGTGCGCCCGTTCGCCAACACGGATTGGCGGGCGATTGCGGTGATGATGGCCTCGCCCACCGGGATGAGCGATGACAACGGCATCCGTTCGGACAACTGCGCCCATGTATGGAACGGATCCAGCGCGTAGACATGCTGGTTGATGCGCGTATTGTGCGCGAGGGGCAACGGCGCCCATATGTGATTCGTCAGAGTCCCGGGATTCGCCCTGACACGTTTCGTCTTGCTGCTGGATACGGTGTGCAGCATGTCGTCGTCGCATGACCGCGGCAGGGGAACCCCATGCAGCTTCAATGATGTGGACATGCCGAACAGCAGGCGTTTGTTCACCGCCTGCGACGCAGCCGTGCATCGCCGTGCGGTGGCGGTCCTGCGTTGCGCCAAGGTCATGGTCATCGGCATGGCGGAATCCTGCGGGGGCATGATTGCCCGTGTGGGAATCGTCGCATCGATGGTGCTGGTGCTCATGGCAGCACGGTAACGACGGATACGGCCTTTGGGGAAGGCGTATCGGGCATTGTGGATAGAGCCCCCGGAAATCTTCGCATATGCGAAGGCACCTGCATGTGCCCCATGGAATTGATGATGGTGTCGTCCCGGCTCGGCGGCCGTAGGAATGGGCGACGAACGGTACGGTCCACATGGCAAGAGAATCCCCTCGGAACCATCGCGTCGGCGTATCCTCGCAGAAGGCCGTTAGGAAACCGTTAGGGCGCGGGCGGACGTGCATCGGATGCTCGTCCCGGCGCGGGGCGCCGAAGGATATGGTGCGCAGGCGGCCGGGAGGTTGTGATGGTCGCCGGATTCTCATTGGTCACGTTGGCGCTGATCCTGTTCGCGGGTGTCGGCGCCGGATTCGTCGGATACGCGGTGGGCGCGTCGTCGCTCGTATCGTACCCGGCATTGCTCGCGCTCGGCATCCCGCCCGTGCTCGCCAACGCGTCGAACACGGTTGGTGTGATCGGCACCGGCATCGGCGGTATCATCGGCGCGCAACGTGAGCTCAGGGGGCAGGCGGCGCGCGTGATCGTCTATATGACGATCGGTGCGTTGGGCGGCGTGGCCGGCGCGTTGTTGCTGCTCGAACTCGACCCGCAGGTGTTCGAGTTCGCCGCGCCCGCGCTGATTCTGTTCTCGTCACTGCTCATCGCGGTCAACCCACGTGGACGCATCGCGGCGCGGCAGGCGGCGAAGGACGCCGCGGCGCAATTGGCGGACATGGGCGCCGCCGGCGTGAATCCGGCCGATGACGCCGCGCACTCGGGCGGACCGGCCGCACGGTTCGGCACATCGGCCGACCGACCCGTGCAGCCGATGAGCCGCGACGCATGGTGGGTGTGGCTCGCCACGGGCGGCGTGGCCGTTTACTCCGGGTATTTCGGCGCGGGCGCGGGCACGGTGGCGCTCGCCGTGCTCGACGCGGCCAAGATCGGTCCGTTCCATAAGATCAACGCGTTGAAGACGCTCATCGGCACGGGGGCGAACATCACCGCGGCGGTCGTGTTCATCGCACGCGGCGTGGTCGATTGGCCGGCGGCGGTCATGCTGTGCGTCGGATGCTTCATCGGCGGATACGTCGCGCCGCCCGTCACCCGCCGCATCCCCGCGAACGTGATGCGCTGGGCGGCGGTCATCGCCGGAATCATCCTCACCATCGACCTCGCGCTGAAGACGTACTGATCCGAGGGCCGGCCATTCGCGTAGGCCCGGCCCGTGCGCCCCCGCCGGCTCGACGTCGGTCGCGCGCCTTCCGATTGTGGCCGATTTGGGCGGCAATCGGACGAACCGGGTGATTCCCGTATGCGCGCCGATTACCATGGGTCAGGGTAACGGGGGCGTGCCGATGCGGCATCCGCCATGCGGCGTGCGTCGCGGAACGCCCCGAGGATGTCCGGATAGTCGAATGAAGGATGCACAACAATGCCGAAGATGTTTGGAACCGATGGTGTTCGAGGACTTGCGAACCGTGATCTGACGGCCCGTCTGGCGCTCGATCTGGGCGATGCCGCCGTGCGCGTGCTGGGCAAGGCCGGCGAGGAGCAGGGCAGCCAGCCGGAAGGACGCCGCCGCGCGCTCGTCGGACGCGACACGCGCGTCTCCGGAGACTTCCTCGCCTCCGCGCTGTCCGCCGGCATGGCGGCCGGCGGATTCGACGTGATCGACGCGGGCATCATCCCCACGCCGGGCGTCGCGTTCCTCACCTCCGTGCTCAATGTCGAGATGGGCGCCGTGATCTCCGCCTCCCACAACCCCATGCCCGACAACGGCATCAAGTTCTTCGCGCGCGGCGGCTTCAAGCTCCCCGACGCCAAGGAGGACGAGATCGAGGCCGTGCTCGGTCAGGACTGGGACCGCCCGACCGGCGCCGGCGTGGGCCGTGTCAGCCACGACACCGTGACCGCCACCAACCTGTACATCGACCATCTGGTCTCCTCGATCGCGCCGCTCAACCCGGACAAGACGCAGCCCAAGCCCCTGCGCGGCCTCAAGATCGTGGCCGACTGCGCGAACGGCGCCACCTCCGTCGTCGCCCCCGAGGCGCTGCGCCGCGCCGGCGCCGACGTGATCGTCATCAACGCCTCCCCGGACGGCTACAACATCAACAAGCACGCCGGTTCCACGCACCCCGAGCAGCTGCAGGCCATGGTCAAGGCCACGGACGCGGCGATGGGCGTCGCGTTCGACGGCGACGCCGACCGCTGCCTCGCGGTCGACGAGGACGGCAACATGGTCAACGGCGATCAGATCATGGGCATTCTCGCGCGCGCCAAGAAGGAGTCCGGCAAGCTCGCCGACAACACGCTCGTCGTCACCGTGATGAGCAACCTGGGTCTGAAGCTCGCCCTGAAGGACATGGGCATCAAGACCGTGCAGACCGCGGTCGGCGACCGCTACGTGCTGGAGGAGATGCTGCGCGGCGGCTACACGCTGGGCGGCGAACAGTCCGGCCACGTCATCAACCGCGAATTCGCCACCACCGGCGACGGCACCCTGACCGCGCTCACCCTGTGCAACGAGGTCGTGCGTTCCGGCAAGAGCCTCAAGGAGCTCGCCGCCGACTTCCCGCAGCTGCCGCAGACGCTCGTCAACGTGCCGAACGTCGACAAGATGGCCGCCACCACGAACGCCGCCGTGCAGGCTGCGGTCGAGAAGGAGTCGAAGCTGCTCGGCGACACCGGCCGCGTGCTGCTGCGCCCCTCCGGCACCGAACCGCTCGTGCGCGTCATGGCCGAGGCGGCCACGCAGGAGCAGGCCGACGAGGTGTGCGCGCGCCTCGCGAAGGTCGTCGCCGACGAGCTCGCCCTGTAACGACGCCACGCGATATCACCGTTGATCCCCGATTCCCCGATTCCCCGATAAAGGAGATTCATGTTCGGCAAGAACACGAAGGTCGACCTCGCATTGAACCGCGACGTCGAACAGCTCATCAAGACCGGCGGCAAGGACCGCATCCTGCCCATCGTGCAGGCCGGCGAACCGGTATTGCGCGCCCAATGCGCCGCCTACACCGGCCAGCTGTCCAAGCGCACGCTCGCCAAGCTCATCGAGACCATGCGCACCACCATGCTCGAGGCGCCGGGCGTGGGCCTCGCCGGCCCGCAGATCGGTCTGGGATTGGCGCTCGCCGTCGTGGAGGACCATGTGCGCGACGACGAGGACGATCCGCGTGAGATCGCCGAATTCCCGTTCCACGTGATCATCAATCCCAAATACGAGCCGGTGGGGGGGAAGACCGCCAGCTTCTACGAGGGGTGCCTGAGTTTCGACGGCTACCAAGCCGTGCGCCGCCGTTGGCTGGACATCACCGCCGAATGGGACGATGAGGACGGCAACCACCACAAGGAACGCCTGCACGGCTGGCCGGCACGCATCTTCCAGCATGAGACCGACCATCTGAGCGGCGAACTCTACATCGACAAGGCGGAGATCCGCTCCCTCGCGACCAACGAGAACCTCGAGGATCTCTGGGCCGAGGACCCGGTCCCCACCGAAGCCGCCGAGGAGCTTGGCTTCGAACTGTAGGACCTGATCGCAAACCCATGACGGGCGGGCGGCGGATGCGGGGGGCCCCCCCCCCCCGCCCCGCCTTCGGGTGGAAACGAAACCCCCG
>NZ_BCFK01000043.1 GCF_001417815.1 Bifidobacterium aesculapii | reverse complement strand
GGCGGATGCGTGTGTGCATCCGCCGCCCGCCCGTCATTCGGTTGAAACGAAACCGCCGTCATCCCGCCACGCAGGTGCCGTTGTGCACGCGTTCGGCGGCACGGTCGCTCGCGTCCGACATCGTGTATTCGGGATAGTCGTCGATGTTCGCCTGCAGATTGTCCCTATCGCCGCCGAGATACTTGAGCGCATAGCTGTTGGCCAGCGCCTCGCCGCTCACGCCGACCGGCGGGCGGGTCGTGCCGCATTGTTTGAAGACGAGCGCGTGACCCATCTCGTGCTTCATGACGTCCACGTAGTACGGGTCGGTGATGTTCGTCGAATACGCGGCGTGCGCCTTGTTCACGTAGACCACGCTGGGACTCGCCGAGCAGAACGCGGCCATCGTGTACTCGTCGCTGCCGGTGCGCATGCAGTACTGGTAGATCTGCTGGAAGTCGTAGTTGGCGGACAACCCGGCGGCCTTGGCGATGCTCTCGCCGGCGGCCAGATACGTGCCGTCCGCGCCGGGCGTGACCGGCACCGCGCGGATCGCCGCCTCCACGTCGTCTATCGTCTGTTCCGGAGGCGCGCCGCCGTCGGATTCGTAGACGGAACCGTCCGAACGCGTGATGCGGATGGTGATGCCGAAGTCCTCATGCGCGTTGAGCTTGCGCTCCAGCTCCTTGACCTCATTCGATTTCGTTTCGTAGATGTCGTCCAGCTCGTCCACGTCGGTGGTGATCTCGCAGCCGAACCGGAGCGCGGATTTGCGGTCGGTGATGATGAGAATGAAATCGTGCACGTAGTCGGCGGAGTCCTGATTGGCGGGCAGGTTCAGGTCATCGAAGATCGTACCGGCCTCGAGCTTCGACATGTACTTGTCGTAGGTGTCGTTCACCAGTTGCGAGTAGGCGGTGTATTGGGTGGAGTCGGAACAGGGGACGATGTCGCTCGAGGTTCCGGTCGTGCCGTCGTCGTCGCCTGTGATCCCGAAGCTGCCGGAGCCGTCTCCCGTGCCGTCGCCGCCGACGTTCGACCGGCTGTACGAGTCGTTGACGTCCGCGACGAGGGAGTTCGCCTTCCATACGATGCCCGCGAATACGAGACCGATCAGCAGCAGGATGACCACGACGACGGATATCACCACCACTGCGACCGTCGTGCCTCCGCCGCGCTTCGCGGGCCGGCGCGGCGGAACCCCGTTCGGCGGGTAACCATTGGGCGGGTAACCGTTCGGCGGATACCCGCCCAATGGTGGGTATTGCCCGGTGTATGCGGGGCCTCCATACGGGTATTGGGCGGGACCCTGCGGGTTCGCCGGCCACGAGGGGCCGTTGGTGGGTCGTTGCGGGCCCGGGTATTGCGGTGACGGATACGGCTGGCTCATATCGAATCCCCCTTGACTCGTCCCATCCCATCAAACGTGGTGCATCCATTGGAATCGGAACCGTTTCCAGACACCATACCGCCATGTCGAGCGAAGCGCCACAGACCGCATACCGGCGGGCGCAAGGCAGGCGTATAGTGATACGCGGTGATCGACCCCTTCGATCAGGGGCGGTCAACCACATCGATAACCAAATACAACCAAATACAGCCAATCGCGATCAATCGCGATCACAATACAACGAAACCGCGGTTCCGGGCGCAAGCATGCCCGCAAACGCGTGGAGAGAAGTCAGGAAGACACCATGTCCCAGGACAACGGTGCGCACGGCGCAGCCGGCGCAACCAATACGACACAGAAGAACGAGACCACGGCCGCGGCGAACGTGGCCAGCACCGACGCGAGCCTCGAAGGCCGCGCGAAATCACGAAACCCGAAGAACGGCGGCAAACCGAAATGGTGGCTGTGGTCGCTGATCGCCGTCATCGCCGTCGTCGCGCTCGTCGTCGGCGTCAACACATATTTCACGAACAGGCAGAACGGCACCGACGGCGGTGCGACCGTCTCCGGCGGACAGGCGGACACCGTCTCCATCGGGCTGAAACTCGCGCCCGTCAACCTCGACATCCGCCGTCAGTCCGGCTCCGCGCTCGAGCAGATCCTCATCGGCAACGTGTACGAGAGCCTCGTCTCGCGCGGCTCGGACAACAAGGTCCACCCCGGACTCGCGAAAAGCTGGGAAGTCTCCAAGGACGGACTCACCTACACGTTCCACCTCAACGGGAAGATGAACTTCTCCAACGGCGACACGCTCGACGCGGAAGACGTCGCATGGTCCATCAACGAGCTCAAGGCGAAGAAGTACTACAACTACGATCAGGTCAGGAACCTCGACAAGGCCGAAGCCGTCGACTCCCAGACCGTCAGGCTCACCCTCACGGCCCCCGACTCGAACATGCTGTGGTACCTGACCGGCCGCCCCGGCCTCGTCTACGACAAGGACGCCACCTGGGACGAGAAGACCGGCGCGCTCGGCTCCGGCCCGTACACCGTCGAATCCTTCGACCCGAGCGACAAGATCGTCTTCAAGGCGAACCCGAAATACTGGGGAGACGAGCACAAGGCGAAGACCGGGAACGTCATCGTCCGGTTCCTGCCCGACGACAACGCCGGCATCAACGCGCTCAAGAGCGGCGACGTGCAGGTGCTCTCGCCGATCACCGCCACCCTCGCCGGCCCGTTCCGCAAGAACCCCGACTACGTGGTCAAATCCGGCGACGGCTCCGACAAGTTCGTGCTCGCGTTCAACATGACCGACGCGAAGCTCTCCGACAAGCGCGTGCGTCAGACCATCCGCTACGCCACCGACCACGAGCAGATCATCGCCTCGCGCGGCGGCGTCGACGCGGAACTCGGCGGCCCCATCCCCAGCGTCGACCCCGGCTACGAGGACCTCACCGGCGTCTACCCGCATGACGAGGCCGAGGCCAGGCAGCTCATGAAGGAAGCGGGCTACAGCGAGTCGAAGCCGCTCCAGCTCACCCTCACCTACGCGAACGTGTACGGCACCGAACTCGGCGACCAGCTGAAAAGCCAGCTCAAGCCCATCGGCATCGACCTGAAGATCGACTACGTGGAGTTCTCCACCTGGCTTCAGGACGTGCACACCAACGGCGACTACGAGCTCTCCCTCGTCGACCACGCCGAAAGCCACGACTTCTACAAGTGGGCCACACCCGACTACTACTACCACTACGACAACAAGGAAGTACAGGCGCTGTACGCGAAGGCGCTCGCCGCCACCACCGACGAGGAGGCCTCCAAGTATCTGGCCGAGGCCGCGAAGATCGTCTCCGAGGACGCGCCCGCCGACTGGCTGTTCAGCTGGAGGGTCACCATCGCCTACGCGAAGGGCGTCGAGGGCTTCCCGCAGAACCTCTCGCAGACCGTGCTGCCGTTGTGGCAGGTCACCTACACGCCGTCCAAGTGACGGCCGTCATACCGTAGCGTCAAGGATGCCGGCGAAAGGAGCTCTCCCGTGCGATTCGTGGTGAAACGACTGCTGCTGTTCGCGGCGGCCCTGTTCGGCGTTTCCGTTCTCGTGTTCGCCGCGCTGCGCATCCTGCCGGGCGATGTGGCCGTCGTCATGGCCGGCACCAACGCCACGGCGTCCCGCGTGGCCGCGTTGCGCGCCGAATTCGGCCTCGACCGCCCGTACGTCGTCCAATACCTCGACTGGGCGGGCGGTCTGCTGCATGGCGACCTCGGCATGTCCGCGCTGACCGGACGCCCAGTCGCCACGCAGGTCGGCACGCGCGCCGCCGTCACGTTCCCGCTCATCATCCTCGGTCTCGTCATCGCGCTCGCCATCGGCCTGCCGCTCGGCTGCGCCGCCGTCATCACGCGGAGTCCGCGTCTGCGCGGATTCTTCCACGTGCTCGCCATCGCGGGCGGCGCGGTGCCCGCCCTGTGGAGCGGCCTGCTGCTGCTCCTGCTGTTCGGCCGTGGCATCGGCGTGCTCGGCGTCCTGCCGTCGCAGGGATTCCCCACGGACGGCTGGAGCGCGCCCGGCCGCGCGTTCGCCTCGCTCATCCTGCCCGCGCTCGCCACCGGCATCGTCGCGGCCGCGGGCATCATGCGCTACACGCGCGCCGCGTTGGAGGATATCGCGGCGGACGGCGGCCCGGTGGACATGGCGATGGCGTGCGGCATGACGCGCACGCAGGCGCTGCTGGGCGTCGGTCTGCGTCTCGCCGCACCCCAGCTCGTCTCCGTGGCGGGACTTACGTTCGCCTCGATGATCACCGGCGTGATGGTCGTCGAGAACCTGTTCGCCCTGCCCGGTCTCGGCGCGCTGCTCGTCGGCGACGTCGGCAATCGCGACCTCGTCGCCGTGCAGAGCGAATTGTTCCTTCTCGCCGCGTTCTTCCTCACGCTGGGACTCGCGGTGGACCTTGCGCACCGCGCACTCGACCCGCGTCTCGCCGACGACAAGGAGGACCGATGAACGGAAACCGGACCGACATGATCGTCACGCGCGACACGGGCGACGGCGCAACCCGCGCGACCGGCGTGCGCGGCGTGCGAGCGCGGCGCATCGCCGTCGTCGCGCGCACGATGTGGGCGCGCGGCGGCGGACGCTACGCGCTCGTCACGCTCGCGCTGTGGGCGCTCACCGCATGCGTCTCCCTGTTCTGGACGCCGCAGCCGCTGCTGAAGACCGACGGCTACCACGTGTGGGACGCGCCGTCGGCCGCGCATCCGCTCGGCACCGACGGCACCGGCGCCGACGTGCTCAGCTGGCTCATGGCCGGCTCGCGCACGAACCTCGCCATCGCCGCGCTCGCCGTCGTCTGCTCCGCCGCGATCGGCCTGCTGTTCGTGGGACTGATGGTCGCGCGATCGAACGTGCTCGCCTCCGTGTCGGTCGCGGTCGTCGACGCGCTGATCTCCATTCCCACCGTGCTCATCGCGCTGCTGCTCGCCGTGCCGTTCGGCGCGTCCGCGGGCGTCGTCGTCGGCGCGTGTTCGATCGCGTACGGGCTGAACCTCGCGCGCGTGGCGCGTCCGGCCGCGCTGCTCGCCGCACGTTCGCAGTACGTCGAGTCGGCGCGCGCGAACGGCGCCGGCGGCCTCGATGCGCTCGTGCGCCATATCCTGCCGAACATCTCGCCGGTGCTGGCCGTGCAGCTGTCCATGTCCGCAGGCACGTCCGTGCTCGCGGAGGCGGGCCTCACGTATCTCGGCGTGGGCGTCGGCGCGGGCGTGCCGAGTTGGGGGCATTCGCTCGCCACATCCGTCAAACTCATCAACGTGTTCCCGCTGACGGTGCTGTGGCCGGGGCTGATCGTCACGCTCGTCGTCGTCGCGTTGAACCTGTTCGGCGACGCCCTGCGCGACGCCGCCGACCCGGTCGCGAACGCCGCGCTGCGCGAGACGGTCGCGGTGAGTGCGGTTGCCGGCGTCGCGGCGGACGTCGCGTCTGGGCGTGTATCCGTGGTGAGCGCGGTTCCAGACCGTGCGGTTGCGACGAGCGCGGCTATGGGCCGCGTGGCCGCCGAAACGGAAGGAGAGGACTGATGGCCGTTTCCATTTCCGACCTGCATGTCGCGTTCGGCGCGAAGGAGATCGTGCATGGCGTGGACCTCACGATCGGCGACGGGGAACGCGTCGGGCTCATCGGTCCGTCCGGCTCCGGCAAATCGATGATCGCGAAATCACTGCTCGGACTCCTGCCGCGTGAGGCGAGACTGTCCGGCGACATCACGATGGGCGACGTCGCGATACTTTCGTCGGACGGCGACGCGCGTGGCGCGACGTCCGCATACGCGGACGAGCGCACGCTCGCGGACCTGCGCGGACGGTACGTGGGCACCGTGTTCCAGAATCCGACGCGCGCGCTCAACCCGGTGATGACGGTCGCGCAGATCGTCGGACTGCCGCTGGTCCTGCACTACGACCTGACGCTCACCGAACGCGTGGAGCGCGTCAAGGCGATGCTCGACAAAGTCGGACTGCCGCAGGACGCACTGCTCAAACGCCCGCACGAACTGTCCGGCGGGCAACGTCAGCGCGTCGGCATCGCGGCCGCGCTGATCACGTCGCCGCGATTCATCATCGCCGACGAGCCGACCACCGCGCTCGACTCGATCACGCAACGTGCGATCGTCGACCTGCTCGTTTCCCTCGTGGATGACGCGGGCGCGTCCATGCTGTTCATCACCCACGATTTCGCCGTGCTCTCGCGCGCCACCATGCGATGCTACGTGTTGGATAAGGGGCGTATCGTCGAATCGGGGCATACGGCCGATTTGCTCGCCGCACCACAGGCGGGGCCGACGCGGGAACTCGTCTCCTCTGCCCGCGTGCTCACCCTGCGCGCCGAGCGGGTGGGTGCGGATGCTGATTCGATTGATTCGGCCGAGGGGGGTGCCGCGTGAGTGGGAATGAAGGAATGGACGAGGTCGTGACTGTGAAAGCCGTGACTGCGAATGTGACTATGAATGGGGAGCCGGGTGTGCATGTGGTTGCGGCTGAGGGCGCGGATACGGATTCCGCCGTGCCTGAGGCCATGCGGCCGTCGTCTCAACCGTCTCACCTGTCGTCTCAACCGTTGCTTGTTGCGCGGCATATCGACGCGTCGTTCACCGACCGTGCCGCGCATCGAGGCCTGTTCTCGCGCGGACGCCGCCGCCAGGTGCTGTTCGACGTGTCCGCCGAAGTGCGTGCGGGGGAGTGCCTCGCCGTGATCGGCGAATCCGGATCCGGCAAGACCACGCTGACGCGCATCATGCTGGGGTTGATGGCGACCGATGGTGG
Source organism: Bifidobacterium aesculapii (assembly GCF_001417815.1). GTDB lineage: Bacteria > Actinomycetota > Actinomycetes > Actinomycetales > Bifidobacteriaceae > Bifidobacterium > Bifidobacterium aesculapii. The sequence continues at coordinate 9,454 of NZ_BCFK01000043.1, read as the reverse complement.
TGAGATCGCGTACCGGGGGAACGCGGTTGCGCGCGGTTCCGCCGGCATGCGCGCGCTGCGTGCGGAATCGTCGATCGTGTTCCAGGACCCGTATTCCTCGCTCGACCCGCGATGGACGGTCGAACGGTCGGTGTCCGAACCGTTGTGGCTGCGGCGGCGCGCGCTCGGCTACGCGTTCGACGAAGTCGGCGCGAAGACCGTGCAGGCGTTGGCCCGCGTCGGCCTCGACCCGCGCGAGTTCCTGAACCGGTACCCGTGCGACCTGTCCGGAGGGCAGGCGCAGCGCGTCGCCATCGCGCGCGCCATAGTCAACGAACCGAAGGTGATTCTCGCCGACGAGCCGATGAGCGCCATCGACGTGGCCGCCCGCGTGAGGATCCTCGAGACGCTGCAGTCGATCCTGCACGGCGGCGGTGTCGCCGATGGTGCCGCTGTTGATGCCGGTGCCGGGCGCTTGGCTGCCGGTTCGGATGACGGCAATGCGTGTAGGACGCGTGTCGTCGTCAAGCCCGAAAATGCGGTTGCTGCGGTTGCTGGGAACGGTCGTGGCGGCGAAGATGATGGTTCGCGTGAGGTGCGTGCCACAGCCGAACGGCCCGCGCTGATCATCGTGTCGCATGATCTGGGCGTGGTCCGGCACATCGCCGACCGCATCCTAGTCCTGCACAACGGCCGCGTGGAGGAATCCGGCACCACCGTACAGGTCCTCGGCTCCCCGCAGTCCGACTACACCCGTCGCCTCATCGCCGCCGCCTCCCTGTAGGCCGTTTCTTTGTGGGCTGTCTTCCCACGGGGTGCTTCCTGTGGGCTGTCTCCCCGCGGGGCGTTTCCTTTGCGACGGCCAGCCGTCAGACCGCGTGCAGTACAGGCTCCTGCCGGTTATGTTCTGCCGGGGCATTTCCATTAGTCGCGTCGTTTCCGTCCCAAGCTTGGGATAAAGGCGACGCTGGCAAGCGTCTCAGCGTCATTTTTGTTCCAAGCCTGGGACGATGCAGACGCTTTTGGGACAAAAGCTCCACTGACAGGCTTGGGGCGCGATGACTCATTGCCGCGCATTGACAGGTGGGTTGATTGGTTATATGGTTAGTTACACAAGTAACTAACTAACCAACCAAGAAGATCCGGGAGGGGGCCATATGCGATTCGACTTCTCGGGGACGACGCCGCTGTTCCGGCAGGTCGCCGAACAATTGGGCGAGGCGATCGTCGCCGGCGCCTTCGCGGAAGGCGAGCAGGTGCCCAGCACCACGGAGATCTCGACCACCTACAAGATCAATCCGGCCACCGTGCTCAAAGGCATGAACCTGCTCGTCGACCAGGGGCTGCTGGAAAAGCGCCGCGGACTCGGCATGTTCGTCACCAGCGGGGCGCGGCGGCGCGCCGGCGACGCCAAACGCGAGGAGTTCCTCACCGCGCGCGTGCGCGAATTCGTCGCCGAGGCGAAGCGGCTCGGCATCGACGCCGACGAGCTCAAGGACATCATCGACAAGGGGTACGCATCATGAACCTCGTCATCAACGATCTCACCAAAATCTTCCATAAGGGCGCCGCTCCGGCGCTCGACCACGTGAACCTCGCGTTGGAACCGGGCATCCACGGCCTGTTCGGCCGCAACGGCGCCGGCAAATCAACGCTGCTCGGTGTCATGGCCAACCGGCTGCTGCCCACGTCCGGGCATGTCGCGCTCGATGGCGAGAACGTGCGCGACAACGAGCACGCGCTCGCGCGCATCTACCTGGCCAACGAGACGACGCCGTTCCTGATGCCGCCGCGCGTTTCCGCGTTCCTGCGTAACGAAGGGCGTTACTACGGCGGCATCGACGCCGAATCCGCGGCGCGCATGCTCGCCGAGTTCGGCATCGACACGGCGGCCATGTACGGCGGCCTGTCGCTCGGGCGGCGGCGGATCGTCCGTCTCGTCGCCGCACTGTGCCTGCCGGTCGACGTGGTGCTGCTCGACGAGCCGGTCAACGGTCTCGACGCGGCGAACCGCGAACGCTTCTACCGTCTGCTCATCGAATCGTATGCGGAGCGCCCGCGTGTCATCGTCGTCTCCACGCACATCATCGACGAGGTCGCGCAGGTCGTCGAACGTGCGGTCATCCTCGACCGCGGCCGCGTCGTCGACGTGTTCGACGCCGGCGACGTCGCGTCTCGCGCCACCGTCCTCGTCGGCGACGACGCGCGCGTGGCGGCGTTCGTCGCCGCCGAAGGATTGCAGCCGGTCGCGACGGAACGTATGGGGCGCCTCGTCACCGTCACCGTGCGCGGCGGCGTCGACGCGCGCGACGTGCCCGACGGCATCGCCGTGAGCGGTCTCGGACTGCAGGACTATTTCATCCGCGTCACCGGTGCCGATGACGCTCGGACTGCCGCCGGCGACGGGCGGATCTCGGACATTGTGGACGGAAAGGAACGGTGACGGCGATGGACGTGACGAAGAAGACGATTCGATCGGGACGGCAGGGCCGGGTCATGGCGCGGCGTTGCGCGCTGCTGTATGCGGCGATGGTCGGCGTGGGTGCGGTTCTGGCGATGGCCGGAGCGGTCGCACGGTATGCGGCCTTGCGCGGCGGGTTCCCGCGTGTGCCGTTGTTCGCCGATTGGCTGGGCAACGGCGGCGCCTCGAACGTCGAATCGTTGATGGGAGGGATGCTCTTCGCGGGCGGCGTGATCTGGTTCGTGGCGTTCGTGGGACCCGAATTGTGCCATGGTGTGGCGCGACGTCCGCTGGTCGCCGCGCCGGCGCTGTGCGGGACCATCGCGGCGGCACTGTCCGCCGGTGCGATGACGCTGGCCGAGATCGCGCTCGTGGATCAGAGCCGCATCGTCAGCGGCAGCGTCTGGAGCAGGGCCTACTCCCTGTGGGGCAACGATCTGATTATGATGCCGTTCTCCTACCGGTTCCTGTACGCCTGGCAACTCATACCGACATCCACCGGCGGCATCGAGGAGACGTCGGGCATCATTCCGGGCGGATGGCTGTTCCTGGCCATGGCATGCTTCGCGCTGATGCTGATGGTTACGGCGTTAGGCATGCTGGCCGGCGCGGCGGTCGTATGGGTGTGCGAGGGCGGCATGCGGCGCGTCGTGCCGGGCGTGTGCGTGACCGTCGCGGCATGCGTGGCGGGCATGGAACTGTTCCTCTTCAACAGCTCCGTGACGGTGTACTGGGTGGCGTCCGCCATGACCGGCGACGTCATCCGCTACATGCCGAACTGGAACGAACGGCACCTGTACATCGCGTGGATTCCGCTCGTGGAATCGCTGGTGCTGCTCGCCGTATGCGTGCTGATCGTTCTGCGTCTCACCCTGCGGCGCGAGGTCCATGACTCCCGACGGGGTCTCGTCTGAATCTGTCGGCACGTTGGAATCGTTGGAACGCCGCGGATTTCCCTACCGGAAGTCCGCGGCGTTCATCGTCTGGTTCGTTGTGTTCGGCTGGTTGCGGCCAAGAGTTGGATGTCCATGATGTGGACTGTTGCAGTGGATGCGACACACCGCCCGGGTGGAGGATGGTATGGTGTGAGGCATGCAGATTCTCTTGTGTTGTTGTCGCTAACCGACGCCCCCGGGCGAACGGTCAGTGACGCATAACTTGAGATAGGGCATTCGAGTGCGGCGATCGGCCGCAGGGTTTCTGCATCATACGCCGCAGAAGGTCTGCGTGGCGGTTCCGCGGAATCATCGAACGGATATCGGGCCGTTGGGGGCACCGATACCTGAACGGAAAACACGCACGGAACAACGTGTATGGAAATCCGTCTCCTCGGACACACTCTCGGAACACCTCCGGAACCATCCGCAACGCACCCGAACGCCCGCATCACACGCAACCACAGATCGTCTCGTCAGGGAACGTCGGTCCACGATCCGGCTCCATCAACCAATCCCTTGAAACCCTGAACCAACCCCAACCACAAGGAAACGAGACGACCATGACCATCGCGAACAGCATCGACGAACTCATCGGCGGCACTCCGCTCGTCAGACTCAACCGCATCCCGGCCGAGGACGGCGTGCGCGCCACCATCGCCGTGAAACTCGAATACATGAACCCGGGCGGCTCCTCGAAGGACCGCATCGCCGCGCGCATCATCGACGCGGCCGAACGTTCCGGCGAACTCAAGCCCGGCGGCGTGATCGTGGAACCCACGTCCGGCAACACCGGCGTCGGACTCGCGATGGTGGCGCAGCAGCGTGGCTACCGCACCATCTTCACCCTGCCGGACAAGGTCTCCGAATCGAAGCGCGCCGTACTGCGCGCGTACGGCGCCGAAGTGGTCGTCACCCCCACCGACGCCGGCCCCGACGACCCGCGCTCCTACTATCAGGTGGCCGAGCGCCTCGCCAAGGCGATTCCGGGAGGATACCGGCCCAACCAGTACGACAATCCGAACGGACCCGCAAGCCACTACGCGACCACCGGACCCGAGATCTGGGAGGCGACCGGCGGCAAGGTCACGCACTTCGTGGCCGGCATCGGCACCGGCGGCACCATCTCCGGCACCGGACGCTACCTCAAGGAGGCGTCCGACGGCCATGTGGTCGTGGTCGGCTCCGACCCGGAAGGCTCCATCTACTCCGCGGCCGACCCGGCCGACGTGCACCAGTACGACATCGAAGGCGTCGGCGAGGACTTCTACCCGAAGGCCTACGACCGTTCCGTCCCCGACTCGATCGTCAAGGCGAACGACGCCGAGGCGTTCGAAATGACCCGCCGTCTCGCCGCCGAGGAGGCGCTGCTCGTCGGCGGCTCCTCCGGCATGGCCGTCGCCAGCGCGATCAAGTACGCGAAGGCGCACGACCTCGGCGAAGACCGGTTGGTCGTCGTCCTGGCGCCCGACTCCGGACGCAGCTACTTGGAGAAGATCTTCAACGACGACTGGATGCACGCCAACGGCTACGGCGACGTGGTCGAACGCACCTCCAGGCCGTCGCTCGCCGAACAGTACCTGCACTGAACCGGAACCCCGACCGGGGCGGCCCGCCGCGTACCATCGCCGCCGCCGATGCGCCCCATCGAACCCACTCTTATAGCCCGCAATCAACAGAACCGATACCGAGCCGCGCCACGTGCGCGGGGCAGCTGCCATACCCTCGTAGACAGCATGACCGAAAGGAACCGAACCATCATGTCCGCACAGTACAACGCCCAGTTCGCCGGCGACGCCCTCGCCACCCGCGCCATCCACGCCGGCCAGGAGCCCGACCCGACCACCGGCGCCGTGGTCACGCCCATCTACGCCACCTCCACGTTCAAGCAGGACGGCGTGCTCGGCCTGCGCGGCGGCCACGACTACTCGCGTTCCATCAACCCCACGCGCACCAGCTTCGACGAGCAGCTCGCAGCCGTCGAAGGCGCCAAGTACGCGCTCTCCTTCGCCTCCGGACTCGCCGCCATCGACGTGCTCCTGCGCTCCACCATCAGGCCCGGCGACAACATCCTCCTCGGCAACGACGTGTACGGTGGCACCTACCGTCTGCTCGCCAAGGTGTTCGTGCCGTGGGGCGTCGGCCTCGACGTGGTCGACATCACCGATCCGCAGGCGGTGGAGGAGGCGCTCGCCGCCAAGGCGTACCGGTACGTGTGGGTGGAGACCCCGTCGAACCCGCTGCTCAACATCACCGACATCGCCCTGACCGCCGACATCGCGCACCGGCACGGCGCGAAGGTCGTCGTCGACAACACCTTCGCCTCGCCGGCGCTCCAGCATCCGCTCGACGACGGCGCGGATGTGGTCGTCTACTCCACCACCAAGTACATCGGTGGGCACTCCGACGTGGTGGGCGGCTCCGTCGTCCTCAACGACGACGAGACGCGCGAACAGGTCGCGTTCCTGCAGAACGCCGCCGGAGCCGTGCCCTCCCCGTTCGATTCCTGGCTCGACATCCGCGGACTCAAGACCCTCGACCTGCGCGTCAGGCGTCATTCCGCCAACGCGCTCAAGGTCGCGCAGTGGCTCGAATCCCAGCCTTCCGACGTGATCGAACGCGTCTGGTACCCGGGTCTCGAATCCCATCCGGGCCATGAGATCGCCGCCCGCCAGATGCACGGCGGATTCGGAGGCATCGTCTCCGTGCAGCTCGCGGCGGGCGGTGAGGCGGCGAAGCGCTTCGTGGACCACACCCGCATCTTCACGCTCGCCGAATCGCTCGGCGGCGTCGAAAGCCTCATCGAGGTGCCCGCCGCCATGACCCACGCCTCCGTGGCCGGCACCACGCTGCAGGTGCCCGACAACCTGATCCGCATCTCGGTCGGCATCGAGGACGCCGACGACCTCATCGCCGACCTCGACCAGGCCCTCAAGGCGCTCTGATTCCCCCTATTCCCCACCCTCTGATTCCCATGGTGCGGTGAATCACCCATGGTGCGGTAGTCCACAATGGCGGAATACCGCCGTTATGGAGAAATGGTGTTACCGCACCATGGGGGGAGGGCGCGTATGTGGCGCGCGGGGTGCGGCGCGCGGCGCGGGCGCGCGGGGCGTGAGATCGCCGGGATGTATGGTGGAGACATGACTGATTCCACGGCGGCGGAGAACGCGCTCAAACGGTATTTCGGCTACGACTCGTTCCGTCCGGGCCAATCCGGCGTGGTCGAAGCGCTGTCGGCCGGGCATGACGTGCTCGCCGTCATGCCCACCGGCGCCGGCAAATCCGTGTGCTACCAGATCCCCGCTGTACTCCTGCCGGGCGTCACGCTCGTCATCTCGCCGCTGATCTCCCTCATGCGCGACCAGGTGGACGCGTTGAACGACATCGGTCTGTCCGCCGCGTTCGTCAACGGCACGCAGACACCGGATGAGCAGTCGATGGTGCTCGCGCAGGCCGCCGCCGGCCGGCTGAAACTGCTTTACGTCGCCCCGGAACGTCTCGCCACCGGCAGGTTCCGGAACTTCGCCGCGCATACGCCGATTTCGCTCGTCGCCGTCGACGAGGCCCACTGCGTCTCCCAATGGGGGCAGGATTTCCGCTCCTCGTATCTCGGCATCGGCGATTTCATCCGCTCGCTGCCCACGCGCCCGGTCGTCGGCGCGTTCACCGCCACCGCCACCGAGAAGGTGCGGCGCGACATCATCGCACTGCTCGGACTCGTCTCGCCGAGCGTCACGGTGACCGGATTCGACCGGCCGAACCTGTATTTCGACGTCATCGCCATGGAGACGAAACGCAAGGCCTCCTGGATTGTGGACTACGTGGCCGCCCACCCGGAGGAATCCGGCATCGTGTACTGCGCCACGCGCAAGGAGACCGAAGCGCTCGCCGAAACGCTGAACATGTCCGTGCCGCATCGCCGCTCCGCGGACGGCGCCGCCGCGTCCTCCGCTCCGGTCGCCGTCGCCTACCACGGCGGCATGGACGCGGGCATGCGCGACCGTGCGCAACGCGACTTCGTCACCGACCGCGTGCAGGTGGTCGTCGCGACGAACGCGTTCGGCATGGGGATCGACAAGTCGAACGTGCGCTACGTCATCCACCACAACATGCCCGAATCCATCGAAGCCTACTACCAGGAGGCGGGGCGCGCCGGCCGTGACGGCGAACCCAGCCGCTGCACGCTGCTATGGAACGAATCGGACATCGTCACGCGACGTCGCCTGCTCGACAACGGCGGCGACAACGAACGCATGACGCCCGAAGAGCAGGAGTTCGCGCGGCGCAACCGTCGCCGGCTGCTCGACGCCATGATCGGCTACTGCCGCACCACCGAATGTCTGCATCGCTACATGACGCGCTACTTCGGGCAGGAGGACGGGCCGTCCGGCGCGCCGGGGGCGAGCGCCGCGCCGCGCACGCCCGTCAAGTGCGGCGCGTGCGCGAACTGCGAACGCACGTTCACCACCATCGACGTGACCGACGTCGCGCGCGCCATCAGCCGTTGCGTGCACGACGTGATGTTCGACCATGACGAACAGGGCCGCGAGACCACGCCCGCGCCGGTGCGCCGCGGTCTCGGCTCCGGCAAGATCGTGAAAATCCTGCGCGGCTCGCAGGCTCAGGACCTCGCATGGCTGAACCCGCGGAGCATGCCCAGCTTCGGCATGCTCAAGGACACGCCCGAGGCTCGCGTGCGCGACGTGCTCAGCCAGATGGCGACCGACGGGTTCCTCGTCATCGGCGACGGGCGTCTGCCGCTGGTGGGGTTCGGGCCGCGTGCGGCGCAGACCGTCGCGCCGGACTTCCATTACGAGATCAAGCGCATAGACCGTCGTGCGCCGCGTGCGGGGGAGGACGGCCGCGGCCGCCCGTCGCGGCGTGCGGGCGAGCCGTCGTCCACCGTGTTCGGCGCCGCCGGCACGTCAGGTCCGCTCGACGCCGACGCCTACGTGCCGGGGGAGGACGAGGAGGCGCTGTTCGACCGTCTGCGCGCGCTGCGCCGCACGATCGCGCAGGAGATCGGCAAGCCTCCGTACATCGTGTTCTCCGACCGAGCGCTACGTGACATGGCGCGCATCAGGCCGGTCACGGACGCGCAGTTCCTCGCCGTCAACGGCGTGGGCGAGCGCAAGCTCGAACAGTACGGCAGACGGTTCATGGACGCGATCGCCGCATATGGCTCGGACGGTGCATGATGGGCGGCGCGCGACTACGATGGGCAACGACCAACGGATGACCTATGGATGACCAATGGGAGGCAAACATGGCAGACAAGTCCGACAAGCCCGTGGTGGAGAGCTTCCAGCTGGACCACACGAAGGTGAAGGCGCCGTACGTGCGCTACATCGACACGGAGAAGGGGCCGCACGGCGATGTGATCTCCAACTACGACCTGCGTCTCGTGCAGCCGAACGAGAACGCGATCCCGACCGGCGGCCTGCACACGATCGAGCACACGATCGCCGTGCTGCTGCGCGAGCGCATCGACGGCTACATCGACTGCTCGCCGTTCGGCTGCCGCACCGGCTTCCACCTGCTCACGTGGGGCGAGCATCCCACCGAGGAGGTCGCCAAGGCGCTCAAGGAGTCTTTGGAGTTCATCGCCTACGAGGCCACGTGGGACGATGTGCCGGCCACCACGATCGAAAGCTGCGGCAACTACCGCGACCACAGCCTGTTCACCGCGAAGGAATGGGCGAAGGACATCCTCGCCAAGGGCATCAGCTCCGATCCGTTCGAGCGCAAGGTCGTCTGAACATCGTCTGGACATCGCAGGGCGTCCGGCCCGCGACGATCGCAAGCCCGTCCGCCATACAGGCGGACGGGCTTCGTTGTGCCTACGGCATGGTAGGTTTGCCGACAGTTAACCGCCGGTCGTCCCGCCGGCAACCGGCATGGCGGGGGGGCCGGCCTGGGGGGGGGGGGGGCGGGGATCCATCCGAATATGACGCGCAGGCCGTCGGGCCGTCGGGTCCGTCATGCGACCCTGCATGATCTGCCGCCCCTGCTGAAGATCTACGAGCATGCGCGCGCCCTGATGGCGGCGAACGGGGATCCCCCGCGAAGGGGCGGC
>NZ_BCFK01000042.1 GCF_001417815.1 Bifidobacterium aesculapii | reverse complement strand
GGCATGGTGGGTTTGCCGACAGTAAACCGCCGGTCGTCCCGCCGGCAACCGGCATGGCGGGGCGACCGGCATGGTGGAGAGGTGAGCGGTGATCCATCCGAATATGACGCGCAGGCCGTCGGGCCGTCGGTTCCGTCATGCGACCATGCATGATCTGCCGCACATGCTGAAGATCTACGAGCATGCGCGCGCACTGATGGCGGCGAACGGGAATCCCACGCAATGGGGCGGCACGTTCCCCCGCGAGGAGGTCGTGCGCGACGACATCGCCAACCAGCGTACGATCCTGCTCGTCGACGCGAAGGACGGCCACGAACGCATCCTCGCGCAGTTCGCGCTCTGCCCGGGCAAGGACCCGACCTACGCGCACATCGACGGCGCGTGGCTCGACGACGACGCCTACGTGACGATCCACCGCATCGCCTCGTCCGGATTGGTCCGGCACGCGGCCCGGGACTGCATCGCGTGGGCGCTCAAGCACTACGGCAATGTGCGCGCCGACACCCACCCCAACAACAAGGCCATGCAGCATGTGCTGGAAACCAGTGGATTCGCCCGTTGCGGGCTCATCCAGCTGCTGGACCGGCCGACCGATACGACGCGTATCGCCTATCAGCGCCACGAGTGGTGAGCCGGCAGAGAGCTTGGGATGAGGCCTGGGATGGGGCCTGCCGGAGCCTGCCGGGGCGAATAGGGGGTGTGAAAGCACCGTTCTCATGGATTTACAGCGTCAAACTGACGGTTTTGAGGGGGTGAATCGTCCGTTTGGCGCTGTAAAGAGCGGATACCGTCGGTTTGGTACGGGGACTGTGGGTGGTGTGTCGTGTGGCTTTGTATGGGTTTATATGAATTGAGGTGGCTCTCCCCACGGGGAGAGCCACCTCAATTCATATTCGAGCCGTTGGAGCGGTGGCCTTCAGGCGCCTACTTCGCGGGCTCGGCCGCGGCGTTGAGCTTGGAGCGCTTGCGGCTGTAGCCGAAGTAGACCAGCAGGCCGAGGCCGAACCAGATGGCGAACCGTACCCAGGTCTCCCAGTTCAGGCCGGCGATGAGCACCAGGCAGAACGCGATGGAGATGATCGGCGTGAACGGCACGCCCGGCGCCTTGAAGCCGCGGTGCGCGTCCGGCGCCGTCCTGCGCATCCACAGGATGCCGGCGGAGACGATGATGAACGCGGTCAGCGTGCCGATGTTCACCAGCTCGAACAGCACGTTGATGTTGATGAAACCGCCGGCGACGGCCGTGAGGATACCGAAGAACCACGTGCCCTTGAACGGGGTGCGGTACTTCTCGTGCACGTGCCCGAAGAACTCTGGGAACAGGCCGTCGCGGCTCATCGCATAGCAGATGCGCGACTGGCCGTACAGCTGCACGAGCATCACCGTGGTCATGCCGATGAGCGCGCCGAGGTTCACGATGAACGCCAGCCAGTTCATGCCGGTGGCGAGGATCACGCCGGCGACCGGCGCGTCGATGAATTCCGCGAACTTCTGGTAGGGCACGATGCCGGTCATGATGAGCGTCATCACGATGTACAGCACGGTGGAGATGGCCAGCGAGTAGAGGATGCCGCGCGGCAGCGTCTTGTTCGGGTTGACGGTCTCCTCGGCGGAGGAGGAGACGGCGTCGAAGCCGATGAAGCTGAAGAACACGATCGACGCGGCCGGCACGATGCCGTACGGCTGCGTCGAACCGGGCTGGAACGTGTACACGCCGTACGGGGAGAACGGCTTCCAGTTGGCCGGGTTCACGTACCACACGGTGCACACGATGAACAGGACGATGATCACGAGCTTGATCATCACCATGATGTCGTTGGTGCGCTTCGTCTGGTTGATGCCGATCGACAGCACCCATGTGATGATGAGCACGATCACGAAGCCGGGAAGGTTGAAGTAGGTGGTCACGCCCGGCGTGGTGCCGTACGCGGCGGTCAGTTCGACCGGCAGATGCAGCCCGAATCCTTCGAGCAGCTTGTTGAAGTAGCCGGACCATCCGGCGGACACGGTGGCGGCCTGCAGCGCGTATTCGAGGATCAGATCCCAACCGATCACGAACGCGATGAGTTCGCCGAACGCCAGGTATGCGTACGAGTACGCCGAACCGGATACGGGGGCCATCGATGCGAACTCCGCATAGCACAGGCCTGCGAAACCGCAGCAGATGGCCGCAAGCAGGAAGGAGACCGACAGCGCCGGGCCGGCGGTGAGCGCGCCCTTGCCGGTCAGTACGAAGATGCCGGTGCCGATGATCGCGCCGATGCCGAGCATCGTCAGATCGAACGTGTGCATCGTACGCTTGAGCGGGGTGGATTCGGCGACAAGCTGATCCACCGTTTTCTTACGGAACAGATTCATGGTTCTTCTCTCATGAATAAGTGGAATGGGCTTGACCGGACGGAATTCCGGGACCCCGACACGCCTCAACGCCGGGAGTCTTGAAACGGTGCCGCCGCTTTCCCGCGCGAAGCCTGTCTGACGGATGGCCTGCGGGCGAACGGGGTGTGAACCGTGTGGACGACAAGTATAGGGCGGGGTGGGGAAAACGGTCGCGCGCCGTCTCACCATGCGTCGCGGGCATCGGTCCGCCCACCCGGTTCACGCATGGCGGCGCCGGTCGCGTCGGGCGCAGACGGACGGTGCCTCAGTGGCGTGCGAAGACCGCCATATGGCCGCGGACACGGACACGTCACAGCGCCGCGCGACAATGGGTCACCATGAGTATGAACGCAGCTTCCGCAATCGAATTCACCGACGACCAGGGCCGGGCCAACTACGCGGCCGCCCGCCGCCGATACCCCGCGCAGGCCATCGTCGACCTCAGGGCCCTGCGCGACAACATGGCGCATCTGGTGGACGTGGTCGGAGGCCCCCACTCCGGCACCGCGGTGATGGGCGTGGTCAAGGCCGACGCGTACGGCCATGGCCTGCTGCCTGCCGCGCTCGCCGCGCTCGCCGGCGGCGCCACCTGGCTGGGAACCGCGCAGTCGCACGAGGCGCTGCTGCTCAGGAAGCTCGGCATCGGGCTGGACCGCTGTCATATCCTCACCTGGGTCTACAACGGCGCGGACGTGCCGTTCGACGAGCTCATCGCCAACGACATCGACGTGTCCGTCGGCTCGCTGGCGGGCATCGACGCGCTCGCCGCAGCCGCGCGAAAGGTCGGACGTCCGGCGCGCGTGCACGTCAAGGTGGACTCCGGATTCGGGCGCAACGGGTTCACGCCCAAGGGCTTCGACGCGGCGCTCGCCGGGCTCGTGCCGCTCGCGAAGGAGGGCGTGTTCCACATCGTCGGGCAGTGGAGCCACCTTGCCGTGGCCGATTCGCCGGACGTGCCCGAGTTCGTCGCCTCCACCGACCGGCAGATCGAGAACTTCAAGGACTTCACCCGACGTATGGAGGCTGCCGGCATCGCTCCGGAGATCAGGCATTTGGCCAACACGGCGGCGACGCTGGACCGCCCGGAGATCCACTTCGAACTCACGCGGCCCGGCATCGGCCTGTACGGCTACGAGCCCGATCCCGCGATGGGCACTCCGCGCGATTGGCATCTGACCCCCGCCATGCGTCTGCAGGCGCAGCTCGGCACGGTCAAGGACGTGGAGGCCGGCCACGGCATCTCCTATGGCCGCACCTACCTGACGCCGGACGACACCTCGACCGCCATCGTGCCGCTGGGCTATGCGGACGGCATCCATCGCTCCGCCTCCGGTTTCGACATGGAGGGCGCGAAGCACGTCGAGAAGCAGGGCGGTCCGGTGCGCGTGATGACCACGCAGGGGCCGAGGCTGTACCGCGTGTCGGGACGGGTGTGCATGGACCAGTTCATTCTCGACCTGCATGGTTCGGCCGCCGACCTCGGCGTGCACGAGGGCGACACGGTCGAGCTGTTCGGCCCCGGGCGCGGGGAGGAGTTCGCCGAGCCGACCGCCGACGACTGGGCGCGCGCGGCGGACACCATCAGCTACGAGGTCTTCACCTGCCTGCGCAACCGCATCCCGCGTCTGTACGAGCACGCCGCCGAGGTGCTCGACGCTGAGGATTTCGCCAGGCTCGAACCGGCCAGTCTGCTGTAGCTGCGGCGTGATGCGGCGGTGCGGCCGCATCATGGCGGCGGTCGAGGGGCTCCCCCTGAATGATGAACCGCACCCACGGTTGTTGGATTGGAGTAATTCAGATTCGATGATCGGGGTGCAGTCCATGATGAAGGGGGTGCCCCTTGTTTTTCTCATGTTTTCCCTAATTCGGGGGTATATGACTATAGATACTGCTATTGCGCGAATAGCGGTATGCCAAGGGGGTATAAGACTCGGCGCCATGGGTGCATAGGGGTTGTCTGTGACGGGGGAAATGTCGCTACCATTCGACTGAACGGATGCGGTTGAGGGGTGCTCGTGCGGCGTTTCGGAGCGCGACGCGTATTGCCGGAACAGATATACCGGACGCCTGTATCGACGGTATCAATGATGGTATTGGAATCGGTTCGGCATGGCGGTGCCGAACCGGGAGCTCGCGTCGGAAGGAGGCCCCATGGGAACCGGTGGATTCACCAACGAGGAGATCGCGTATCTGCGGTCGCTGCCGGCCGTGTCGAGGGTCGCCAACGGGCGCATCCGCTATTCCGAGGACTTCCGGCGCGAATGCATGCGCCGGTACCGTGCGGGGGAATCCCCCGTCCGGATCTTCCGCGACGCCGGGCTCGACGCGTCGCTGATCGGCTACAAGCGCATCGAACGGTGCATATCCCGATGGCGCTCCGATCTGGAATCAAATACCGACGTCGACTCCGCGGATGCGCGCCGCGACGGTCAGGAAGATCAGACGGTACGGCCGTTCGTGCCGGAGCTGCGCGTACGCGCAGGCAAACGCGATCTGCGCGACCTGCTCATCTCGCAGCAGGTGCTGCTCATCGAACATCTGGAATCGGAGGTGGAGAGGCTTCGCGCCGAAGTCGACGACCTCAACGGATCGCATGACGCGTGACCGCTGCTAGGCTGGAGCCCGAAGGGGGTGCGATATGGAATCCAGCCGTCACGACATGTCCCGATCGGGGGAGAGGGAACGAATCCCGTCCGGTGAGGGGTATACCGCGGCCGACGAAGAGCGTTGGGCGCCCGAACCGCCGAAATCGAAGACGCGCACCGCGTTCGAACGCGACCGGGCGAGGCTCATCCATTCGTCGGCGCTGCGCAGGCTCGGGGCGAAGAGCCAGATTCTCGTCGCCGGAACCGACGATTTCGCCCGCACTCGGCTTACGCACACGCTCGAAGTCGCGCAGATCGGCCGGCAGATCGGCAAGCTGCTCGGCTGCGACCCCGACGTGGTCGACTGCGCCTGTCTCTCCCATGACCTCGGTCATCCGCCGTTCGGACACAACGGCGAACGCGCCCTTGCACGCATCGCCGCGAACATCGGCGGATTCGAAGGCAACGCGCAGACCCTGCGCCTCCTCACCCGGCTCGAACCGAAGGTGTTCCACCCGGACGGGCGCTCCGCCGGCGTCAACCTGACGCGCGCCTCGCTCGACGCGGCCGTCAAATACCCGTGGACGCTCGCCGAGGCCGCGAAGCACCCCAAAGGGGAACGCAGCGCCAAATTCTGCGTCTACCCGGACGAGGAACCCGTGTTCCGCTGGCTCAAGACCGGCGCCCCGCCCGAGGCGCGGCCCATGGAATGCCAGATCATGGATCTCGCGGACGACATCGCCTATTCCGTCCATGACGTCGAGGACGCCATCGCCACCGGCGCGTTCGACCCCATCACCCTGCGCGACGTGCGCGTCATCGACCGCATCGTCGAATCCGCGCGTTCCTGGTACGGCCCGCAATGGGATCCCGACGGGCTCGTCTCCGCGTTCGCGAGGCTGCGCCGTCTCGACATGTTCCCGGAGCATTTCAACGGCTCACGCGCCGCGCTCGCGCAGCTCAAGAACATCACCTCGGACCTCATCGGCCGGTTCGCTTGGAGCGTGGAGGAGGCCACGCGCGACACCTACGGTCCGGGTCCGCTCACCCGCTACGGCGCCGACGTGGTCATCCCCGAGGAGACATCGTACGAGATCGTCGCCCTCAAAGGCGTGGCCGTGTACTTCGTGATGGCGCCCGGCGAACACGAGCCGATGCATCGGCGTGAGCAACGCATCGTGGCCGATCTCGTCGACGTGCTCATGGACGCCTCGCCGCGCCCCTCGGACGTGCTCGAAAGCCAGTTCCTCGACGATTGGGAGCACGCCGCGAACGACGATGAGCGTCTGCGCGTCGCCGTCGACCAGGTCGCCTCGTTCACCGACGCATCCGCGCTCGCGCTGCACTCGATACTGTTCTGAAGACACGGTTCCGAAGGCGCGGCCGCCGAGGGCGCGGCCGGTGGAGCATGCCACGCCGTGCGCGATACGGCCGGTACGTATGTTCCGCTGCCCGTGCAAGGCGGTAGGGTAGTGGGTTATGGCCGGAATGATCAAGAAGGAAGACGTGGAGAAGGTCCGCGCGGCGGCGGACCTGTACGACATCGTATCCGCATCCGTGGCGTTGAAGCCCTCTGGCGCGGGTTCGTTCGTCGGACTATGCCCGTTCCATGACGAAAAGACCGGCAGCTTCAACGTACGCCCCGCGCTCGGCGTATGGCACTGCTTCGGCTGCGGCCTCGGCGGCGACGTATTCAAATTCGTCGAACAGCAGGAGAACATCGACTTCCGTGAAGCCGTCGAACTTCTCGCCGACAAGTACCACATCGAACTGCACTACGAGCAGACGGGGGCCGGACGGGCGGACGGCCACGCCGGCTCGAAGCGGGCGCGATTGCTCGAGGCCAACGAGGAGGCGCAGCGGTTCTTCGTATCGCAGATTATGAGCAAGGAGGCGCTCGCCGCCAGGAAGCTCCTCGGCGGGCGAACGTTCAGCCAGGCGGACTGTGAGCGCTTCGGCTGCGGGTATGCGCCCCAGGGCTGGGACAACCTGGTGCGCCATCTCGCGTCCAAGGGGTTCACGCAGCAGGAGATGCTCGACGCCGGTCTCGCCCGTCAGGGCCAGCGCGGCGTCTACGACTATTTCCGTGGGCGCGTCACCTGGCCGATCCGCGATTCGACCGGGCGCACGCTCGGGTTCGGCGCACGCAAGCTGTACGAGGACGACCAGATCGCCGCCAAGTACATCAACACGCCCGATACGGCGCTCTACCGCAAGACGCAGGTACTCTACGGCATCGACTTGGCGAAGAAGTCCATAGTGAGGAAGCGCCAGGTGGTGATCGTGGAAGGCTACACGGACGTGATGGCCATGCATCTGGCCGGCGTGGACACGGCCGTCGCCACATGCGGCACCGCGTTCGGCGAGGAGCATGCGAAGATCGTGCGCAGGCTCATCGCGGACGATTCGCTCGGCGCCGTCCAGCTGGTGGGGCCGATGAAGGTCGAGGGCCAGACCCTCAGCTCGCGCGTCGTGTTCACGTTCGACGGCGACGCGGCGGGGCAGAAGGCGGCGCTTCATGCGTTCGGCCTGGATTCGGCGTTCCTGTCGCAGACGTTCGTCGCCGTGGCGGACGACAACCTCGACCCGTGCGACCTGCGCATCGAACGCGGCGACGAAGCGGTCCGTTCCCTCGTCGAAAACGCGAAGCCGCTGTACGATTTCGTCATCGATTCCGCAATCCGGCGGTTCGACACCCAGTACGCCACCGGGCAGATGGGGGCCGTCAAGGCGGTGGCCCCGCTCGTCGCGCAGATTCGAGACCGGTCCCTGCTCGACCTGTATACACGCCGCGCGACCCGACTCATCGGCGTGGACCTCGACATCATGCGCCGTGAGGTGGAGCGGGAGCGTCGTCGGATGCATGTCCCCTCCGATGACGCGTACACGCCGCGCCGACGCTTCGCCGGGGCCGGGGGAGCACGCGGGGAGGCCGGCGGCATGGGCGTCGACTCCGCCCTGCGCCGGCAGGTGGAGCATCGCGATGCGACGGAACAGACGTATTTCCGCATTGACGATGCCGTGTTCATCGCCGAACAGCAGTTCATGTCCGTGCTCATCCAGATTCCGAGGGCGGTCAGCGCCAATGGGTTCGCCGAATTGACGGATGGACATTTCGAGGTCCCGGTGTTCCGCGACCTGTTCCGGGCGGTCATCGCGGCGGGCGGACTTCCCACGAACGACACCCCGCAGGGGCTGTGGATGCACAGCCTCACCAAGGCGGGCGGTCCCATGCTGGAACCGGTCATCAACGAGCTCGCCGTGCTCAGACTGCCGCTGCCGTCCGCCGGGAATCCGGGCGACGGCGCTGCCATGGCGGAGGGGGATGGCGGCGCAGCCGACGTGCAGCTGCGCGCTCCCACGAAGGCGGAGACCCAGTACGCCAACGAACTGCTCGCCAAGCTGCTCGACGCCGGCCTCATGCGGCGCATCGCCGTCACGCGCCATCGGATGAACCGGCTCGCGGACGGCCCCGAGAAGATCGCGCTGCTGGGCGAGATCACACGGATGGAGACGCGGCGCAAGGATCTGCAGGCGCAGGTCTACGGCAACGGAGTCGGCTGACGCGTGAGGATTGGCCCGGTCATAAACTCCATGATTGGACTGGTCTGAATTGGACTGGTTTGGCTTATACGCGGTGCATGGCGCCGATAATGGTACGCGACAACAGCTCGCAAGAATGGTGCGCGGCGAACGCATATGCGCACCGGGCACCCGAAGGGAAATGGAACCATGACGCAGAACCGTGCCGAACTCAACCGCAACCTCGCCCAGATGCTTAAGGGTGGCGTGATCATGGACGTGACCACGCCCGAACAGGCGAAGATCGCCCAGGATGCGGGCGCCTGCGCCGTGATGGCGCTGGAGCGCATCCCGGCCGACATCCGCGCTGCCGGCGGCGTGAGCCGTATGAGCGACCCGGCGATGATCAAGGGCATCCAGGAGGCCGTGTCCATCCCCGTCATGGCCAAGGTGCGCATCGGTCACATCGCCGAGGCGTGCATCCTGCAGGCCATCGACATCGACTACATCGACGAGTCCGAAGTGCTCTCCCCGGCCGACGACGTCTACCACATCGACAAGAACCGATTCGACGTGCCGTTCGTGTGCGGCGCGAAGAACCTCGGCGAGGCGCTGCGCCGCATCGCCGAAGGCGCCGCGATGATCCGCACCAAGGGCGAGCCCGGCACCGGCGACGTCATCCAGGCGGTGCGCCACATGCGCACGATGAACAAGCAGATCCGCGAGCTCGTCTCCCTGCGAGACGACGAGGTCTACGAGGCCGCCAAGCAGCTCGCCGTGCCGTACGACCTCGCCAAGTACGTGCACGACAACGGCCGACTGCCCGTCGTCAACTTCGCCGCCGGCGGCGTGGCCACCCCGGCCGACGCGGCCCTGATGATGGAGCTCGGCGCCGAAGGCGTGTTCGTGGGCTCCGGCATCTTCAAGTCCGGCGACCCGGCCAAGCGCGCCGCCGCCATCGTCAAGGCGACCGCCAACTGGCAGGATGCCGACCTGCTCGCCAAGCTCTCCGAAAACCTCGGCGAGGCGATGGTCGGCATCAACGAGGACGAGATCCAGACCATCATGGCCGCGCGCGGCGAGTGACGGGGAGCGGAAGACGGTATGGTCGTAGCTGTTGAATACATCACCAAAGAGGAATCGGATGGCGTGCAGGCCGCGAAGCATGGCGTGACCGGCATCCTCGCCGTCCAGGGCGCGTTCGCCGAACACGCCGCCGTGCTGGACAGGCTCGGCGCCCCATGGAGGCTGTTGCGCGCCGCCGAGGACTTCGACGGGTCCATCGACCGGGTGATCCTTCCCGGCGGCGAGTCGACCACGCAAGGCAAGCTGCTGCGCTCCACGGGTCTGTTCGAGCCGATCGCCGCGCATATCGCCGCCGGCAAGCCGGTGTTCGGCACCTGCGCCGGCATGATCCTGCTCGCGCGCAGGCTCGACAACGATCCGAACGTGTATTTCGGCGCGCTCGACGCCGTCGTGCGCCGCAACGCGTACGGGCGCCAGCTCGGCAGCTTCGCCGCCACCGCCGATTTCGGCGCGTCCGGCGACCCCGACCGCATCGAGGGATTCCCCCTCGTGTTCATCCGCGGGCCGTACGTCGTCTCGGTCGGCCCCGAGGCCACGGTGGAAACTGAGGTCGACGGTCACCCGGTGGCGCTGCGGCAGGGCGGCATCATCGCCACCGCGTTCCATCCCGAACTCACCGACGACACGCGTCTGCACGAGTTGTTCCTCTCGCTGTAGGCACGGTCCGTAGCGAGGAAGGTGGTTCGCATGCGGTTGGAGCTTGACCGTCGCTCCGGCGTGCCGATGTACCGGCAGCTGGCCGCGCAGCTGCGCGAGCAGATCGTCTCCGGCATGTTGGCGGAGGGATTCCGTCTGCCGCCGGAACGCGAGCTGGCCGCGCGTCTCGGCGTCAACCGCGCCACCGTCCTGCAGGCGTATCAGCGTCTCAAAGACGATGGTCTCGCCGTCTCCCGGGTCGGCAAGGGAACGTTCGTGACGGGCGTGGGCGAAACCGCCGGCCGACGCCGTGACGCCGTGGCGTCACCGGCGTCGGTACCGCCTCCCGCGCCGACCGTCATCGCGCCTCCATGGTCGGTGCTGTTCAGCGAATATTCGAACAGGTTCACCTACCACGACATAGCCGAAGTGGAACGTGCTCAACGCGGCGTCGGCGTGGCCGCGCGCACTGTGGATTTCGCCACCGGCTCCCCGAACCCCCGCGACATCCCCGACGACCTGCTGCGCGCCGTCAGCCTGGAGGCGTTCGCGTCGCGTGAATTCGACGGGCAACCCGAATCGCCCATCGAGGGATTCGATGAACTGCGCGACCTGCTCGCGCTCCACATGCGCTCGCGTGGCGTCGTATGCGCGGCGCGCAACGTGATGGTGCTGTCCGGCTCGGAGCAGGGCATCGACCTGATCGTGCGCGCGTTCGTCAATCCCGGTGACCATGTGCTCGTCGAACAATCCACGTTCTTCCCCGCATTGCAGACGTTCCGATCCGCCGACGCGCGCATCATCGGCGTGCCCATGGACGGGCGCGGCATGCGCACGGACCTGCTCGAAGGCTATTGCGCGCGGTTCCGGCCGAAACTCATCTACACGATTCCCACGTTCCACAATCCGACCGGCACGACTATGCCCATCGAACGCCGACGCGCGCTCATCGACATGGCCCGCCGATACCAGTGCCTCATCGTCGAGGACGACGCCTACGGCGATCTGTGGTATGGAGGGGATGTCGGCGACCGGCCCGTACCGCTCGCCGGCATGGAGAACTCCGGTTACGTGATGTACCTGTCCACATTCTCGAAGACCGTCACCTCGGGGCTGCGCACCGGATGGGTGGTCGCCGACCCGCATGTGGTTACGCGGCTCTCGGCCCTACGCCGGATGGTCGACCAGCATACGAGCACGTCGTCGCAGCGCATATGCCTGGAGCTGCTCAAGGAGGGGCTCATCGCGGGGCACGTCGAATCGCTTGCGCGCGCCTATCGGGCGCGCCGCGACACGGTGCTGGCGGCCTTGGAGCGGTATGCGCCCCAGGGTATGCGCTGGACCGTTCCCCAGGGCGGATACTACGTGTGGGTAGGGCTGCCGGACGGCGTGCGCGCGCTTGACCTGCTCTCCGCCTGCCGTGAGCGGGGCGTCACATTCATGCCCGGCGGCGTCTTCGACGTCGACGAAAGCGACGACTCCCATATCCGTCTCAATATGGTTCGTCCCGATGCGGCGGACCTGGAGGAGGGCATCCGTGTGATCTGCGCTTCGTTGAACGGGATGGACCATGGCACCGGCCTGTAATCCGCGGTGCGTGATGACACTTTCTTGCTTGTGAGGGGTGCTTTTCATCCTTTGCGAGCATCTATCTCGTCTACAGGGGGTTCCTATCCCGTTATAAAAGGCCGAAAACGGCTTTGCCGCATTGCGGCAAAGCCGTTTTCAGACCATTCGCGCCTGATGAGGTACCCCTCGTAAGCGGGATGGATGTCCGCAAGATGCGGAATGCACCCCTCGCAGGACCGTTGCAGCCTATGGGTCAGGCGATCTGGTTCAGCAGGGCAGGCAGTTCGGCCATCGTGTCGATGACGGCGTCGGCGCCGGCGGCGACGAACGCGTCGCGGGCGGCCGCACGGGCCTTGGCCTTCTCCTCATCGGACAGGGCTTCGAACTCCGCCTGGCTCAGGGCCATTTGCGAGCTTCCTTCGGTCACGCCGATCGTGAACACGCCGGCGTTCTTGCCCTCACGGATGTCGGAAAGCGTGTCTCCCACCTTGACCGCACGACGCACATCGGTCACGCCGAGCTTCTCCAGATTGCGGAACACCATGTACGGGTAGGGGCGGCCGAATCCGTTGGTGCCGTCAGGGCTGATCCAGAAGTCGGGGGCGTAGCCGTTCTCGGCGGCCTTCGGCACCACGATCTCCATCATCCTGTCGGTGTAGCCGGTGGTAGAGCCGATCTTGAGACCGGCTTCGCGCAGGGCGGCCACGGCCTCGACCACGCCCGGCTTCGGGTCGGCGAAGCCGTCGAGGATCGACAGCAGCTTCGGCTCGAAATGCGCGTAGACGGCGTCGGTGTCGGCATCGGTCGGGGCGACGCCGTGCCTGTCCTCCCAGGCGCGGGCGATGCGGTCCATGCGCAGCATGGCGGCGATGTGGTCGTGCTTGAGCATGCCCATGGGCTTGCGGGTCTCGGCCATCGTCGGCTCGACGCCGAACTCCTTGAACGCCTCCTGGAAGGCCTTGACGGGGGCGAAGCAGCCGTAGTCCACGGTGGTGCCGGCCCAATCGAAGATGACGGCCTCGAAACGGTTGGTCATGATGTGTCTCCTTGGAAATAGGAACTGTGGATTCGACGGATTCAGGCGGTGAGCTTGACGTTCGCCGGGGCGGCGGCCTTGACCGGCTCGCCCGCCTTGTCCATGGCGGCGATGGCGGCCGGCACGGAATCGAGGCCGGTGGCGGCTTCGAGCAGGCCGCGCTCGCCCATGTACAGGGCCAGCAGCTCGGTCACCTTCTCGATGTCGTCGGCGTAGATCTCGCCGATGTTGCCCAGACGGAAGGTCTCCTCGTCGGTGAGCTTGCCCGGGTAGATGGCGTAGCCGCGTTCCTTGATGAACTCGTACATGTCGTGGAAGTCGAACGTGGTGCCTTCCGGGTAGAGGAACGTGGTGATGATCGGGCCCTGGTGGTCGTTGAGGAACACGCGGAAGCCGAGCGCGCGCATGCGGGCGATGAGCAGGTCGTTGTTGAGCTGGTAGCGGGCGGAACGGGCCGGGATGCCGCCTTCGGCGAACATCTCGTCAAGCGCCTTGGAGAAGGCGAGCACCACGTGGGTGGGGGAGGTGTAGCGCCACTTGCCGTTGGCCTTCTCCAGCGTGTTCCACTGGTCCCACAGGTCGAGGGACAGGGAGCGGGCCTTGCCCTTGGAGGCCTTGAGCTTCTCGGTGTCGCAGATGATGAAGCTGAAGCCGGGCACGCCCTGGATGCACTTGTTGGCGGAGGAGACGAGGAAGTCGATGCCCCAGTCGGCCACCGGGATGTCGACGCCGCCGAAGGAGCTCATGGCGTCGACCATGAACGTGCAGCCGTGCGCCTTGGCGACGGCCGCGACGGCCTTGATGTCGTTGAGCAGGCCGGAAGTGGTCTCGGAGTGGATCATCGAGACGTGGGTGATGGAGGGGTCCGCGTCCAGGTATTCGGCCACGCGCTCGGCGCTGGGGATGCGGTCGTACGGCTCGGCGTACTGCGTGTAGGCGATGCCGGCGTGCTCGCAGATCTTCACCTGACGGTCGCCGTAAGCGCCGTTGGTGCACAGCAGGACCTTCTCGTCCTTGCCGATCACGGAGGTGAGCACGCTTTCGACGCCGAAGGTGCCGGAACCCTGCATGAGCACGACGGTGTGGGCGCCGTCGTCGGCGTGGGCGAGTTCGAGCAGCTGGCGGCGGATCTTCTGCGTGATCTGCTGGTAGTCCTCGTCCCACGTGCAGTGGTCGAAGAGCATCTCCTCCTTGACGGTGCGGGTGGTCGTCAGCGGGCCGGGGGTGAGCAGCTTGTATTCGTTGGCCATGATGGTCGTTTCCTTTCCTTGGTCGTTCCGTGTCGTTGCCCGGGAGGCGGGCGCGGTTGTCTTGGTTTTCGTTCTTGGTGTTCAGTTATGAGGTCTGTCTATGTGGGCGTTCATCGCCGCGTCGCAGCGGAATGCGCCCGGATATGGCTCCGCCCGCAGAGTGTAATCACGTATGAAGTGTGACCAAATTTCTACGTAGATTTCGCCCTGCGGGCGGAGTGTCGTTTGTAGTTAGCGAGTTGCGTTCAGATTGCGTTCACTTGGGAGGGGTCACTCCTCGCCTTCGGCCAGTCGCTTGCATCCGGACGAGAAGTCCTGATGCTTCTGGAGCAGGTCGACCGTCAGCGCCTCGGGGAAGGACTTGGAACGCTTGGAGGCGTTCGAGGGGGCCTTCTCGCCTTGGTAGAGCGGGGTCGGGTAGGTCTCGAGCAGCTCCTTGCGGCCCTGGTCGATGATCACGCCGGCCATCTTCTGCGCCTTGGGATTGGTGGCACGGCCCTTGTCGAGCACCGCCACCGATTCGGTCAGCGAGTAGTTGCCCTCGGTCGGATCGACGTAGTCGATCGGCAGACCCTTCTTCTTGTCGGCGACGGCCTGGTGGCGCAGACCGAAGCCGATCGCCACCTCCTTGGCGCGCACGGCCTTGAGCGGGCCGGAACCGGACTGCTCAAGATGCGGGCCGGCGTTGCGGTAGATGTCGGTGAGGATCTGCTTGCCCTTCTCGCCGGTGCCGTAGGCGTCGACGATGGCCTGGACCATCAGCCAGCCGGTGGAGGAGCCCTCCATGTCCGGCACGGAGATCAGGCCCTTGTATTCGGGCTTCGCCAGATCGGCGTAGCTCTTCGGGCGGGGCACGCCCGCGGCCTTGAGGGCCTCGGTGTTGAGGATGATGGCGCCCTCCTGCGCGGTGGTCGGGGAACGGTAGGCCGGGGCCTTCGAGTTCTCCGTGTTGCCGAGCAGCTTGGAGTGGACGTCCGTCAGGTCGGCGAACATGTGGTTGCGTTCCTGCGCGGAGTCGACGTAGTAGGAGCTCATCGTCAGCATGTCCGCTTCCAGGGCCTTGCCTTCGGCCAGCATCTTGCCGCCGAGCTCGGAGGTGCCGAACTCCTGGATGATGTACTGGTCCTTGTAGCCGTTGCGGTCAAGCGCATGCTCGAAGGCGGTGACGGCCTCCTCGTCGGCGTTCGTGTAGATGACGACCTTGCCGCCCGCGGCCGCGGCGGACGTGGAGACCGCGCCGAATCCGATGAGCAGCGCCACGCACACCGCCGAGGCGATGCCGGTGACGAGGCTGCGGCCGCGGCGGTTGCCGTTGTTCGGCAGCTGGAAGGTGGCCGCGGCGGCGGCGAGCTGGCTGCTGGGGCGCACGGTGCTGGCGGCGGCGGCCACCTGCGGGGTCTTCACGGCGGCCTTGGCCTTGCGGGCCTCCTTGGCGCGTTCGGCGGAACGGTCGCGGGTGAACAGGGCGATCAGGCCCTTGACCGCGAGGTTGACGACGAGGATGAGCAGCGAGAGCACGAACACGTCGTCGAACTTGGCGATGTGCTGCAGGGCGGAGATCTTCGTCGTGATGACCTGCGTGCGGGCGCCGGTCAGGAAGACGACGGCCGAGATGGTGACCATCGCGTTGACGAAGTAGTATCCGAAGATCTGCAGCAGGGTCGGCCACGCGTTCGGCGTGACGACGCGCACCAGCGTCTTGATCCAGTTGTCGCCCATGAGCTTGGCGGTGGTCTCCCAACCCGCGTTCATCTTGGTCAGGGAGTCCTTGATCATCTGGTACGGGGTGGCGAAGTAGTGCACGATGTTCGCGATGATGAGGATCCAGAACGTGTTCTGCAGCGGGGATCCGGAGAACATGAACAGGAAGGCGATGCCGAGCACCATGCCCGGGACCGTGTTGATGATCGCGGAGATCGCGTCCACCGAACGGCGGGCCCACGCGGGCAGTTTCGAGCGGGAGGTGACCAGACCCGCGGCGTAGACGAACACGCATCCGAAGATGGCGGTCATCACGGCCACGTACAGCGAGTTGGTGAACACCTGCGTGAGCTGGGAGTCGGTGAACAGGTTCGCGATGTGCGAGAGGGTGAAGCCGAGGTGGTCCGGCCATTCCTGGACGAACGGGATGAGCAGGATCACGAGGAACACGCTCAGCACGCACACGAGCGTGACGACCGAGGCGATGCCGCAGATCCAGTCGCGCTTCCTGCCCTTGGGCAGGTCGACCTGGCTGATCTGCTTGTAGCGGATCGCGAAGCGTTCCAGCACGGTCATCAGGATGATGGAGATGATCGACGGGATGAGCATGAACACGGCGATCACGGCGCCGCGGTTGAAGTTCGGGATCGAGCCGAGCATCTGGTTGAACAGCGTCATGGCCAGCACGTCGTAGGTGCCGCCCACCGAGGTCGGGATGCCGTAGTCGGTGAACGCCAGGAAGAACGACTGGATGAACGCGACGGCCAGCGTGCCGACCAGCGGGCGCAGGACGGTGTTGAGGAACGTCGTCAGTGGGTTGTCGCCCATGATGTGGGAGACGATGATGAACTTCTTGTCGACGAACTGGAAGCTGTTGTTGATCAGCAGGAAGCAGGTCGGCAGCGTGTAGATGACGTAGCCGATGAGCAGGCCGTTGAAGCCGTAGATGTCGAACAGCGGGTGGCCGATGAGCTGCGTGATCAGGCCGTTCTTGCCGAACGAGTAGATGATTGCGAAGCCGTAGGTGATGGTCGGCAGCAGCATCGGCAGCTGCGCGAGCAGGGCGATGGCCTTCTTGAGGCCGCGCGGCACGTTCGTGCAGTTGATCGTGTAGCTCAGCAGGAAGGCGAGCAGCACGGCGACGAGCGCGGAGACGGCCGCCACGGTCAGCGAGTTGGTGATCGAACGGGTGAACTCGGGCCGCGAGAGGATCGTCGTGTAGTTCTCAAGCGTGGCCGCCCCGCCGGCGGTGGTGAACGAGCGGATGATCACGAGGATCATCGGCACGACGAGGAAGCCGATGAAGCACACCGACACGATCGCTAGCAGCGTCCACAGTTCGGTCTGCTTGGGCTTCGACGGGCGGGATTCGTAGTTGTGGATCTCGGGGCGGATGCTGGGCAGCTGTTTGCCCGCCTGGATGGATTCGACCGACATGGATCTCAGGCCTCCTGACCTGCGGCGGCGAGCTGGGCGTTGGCGGCGGCCGCGTCCTGATCGCCCTCGTTGAACAGGGTGTAGATGTTGTTGCGCTTGACCTCGAGCTGGTGGAGGATGAACTTGCGTACGAATTCGCTGGCCGGATGCTCGATGATGTTCTCCGGGGAGTCGTACTGCGCCACCTTGCCCTGGTTGATGATGAGGACCTTGTCGCTCATCGTGCAGGCCTCTTCCGGATCGTGGGTGACCATGATCGTGGTGAGGTCGTACTGTTCGACGATCTGCTTGATCTTCGCCTTGATGGACTCCTTGATCACGCCGTCGAGGGCGGAGAGCGGTTCGTCGAGCAGTAGCAGCTTCGGCTTCATGACGAGCGTGCGGGCGAGCGCCACGCGCTGCTTCTGGCCGCCGGACAGCTCGTCGATGTGCTTGTTGAGATGCTCTTCGAGGCCGAGCAGGGAGATCATCTCCTTGATCTCCTTCTCGGAGGAGATGCCGGGGTTGTTGCGCAGACCGTAGGTGATGTTCTCGTAGGCGGTGAGGTTCGGGAACAGTGCGTAGTCCTGGAACACGATGTTGAAGCCGCGCTTCTCCATCGGCACGTGGGTGAGGTCCTCGCCGTTGTAGATCAGCTGGCCGCTGGTCGGTTCGGTGATGCCGAGGATGATGTTGAGCAGCGTGGTCTTGCCGCCGCCGGAGGGGCCGAGGATCGACATGATCTTGCCGTTGTCGAGTTCGAGGCTGATGCCGTTGAGGACGTGGGTGTCTCCGAACGACTTGGTGATGTCTTTGAGTTCGAGCATATTGCGTCAACTGCCTTCTTCTGCGGCCGCTGTGGATGCGGCCTTCGCGGGTGGCGCCGCTGGTGTGGCGCCTGGATCGGTATTCAGTTATCGCGGTTGTGGACCTCGTACCGTGGCAGCCGAACCGCGCTGCATCTCTATCGTGCCGCCGTGCGTCGCGGTATGGGCGGCGATGAGGGGAAAGTTGCCTGAAACCGTGGTGAACAGCAAGTGAAACTACGTCGGCTGAATGTAGTTGTGTAGTCTTCGTCGTGGAACGGCCGTAGGAACGATGTTGCTGTTCACTGTTCATTTATGCGGGATTCACGTATTTGCGACGGGAAGGAACGCGGGCGAGGCCAATTGCGAGAAGCTGCAATCGGGTGGCGTTGCGGCGAACGGTCGGAAAGCAGCACGCCGATACTACGTAGTTATGTGTGGTTTCCGTTAGGATACTTACGGTAAAGTCCCTTTGTTCCATGGAGGAATCGATGCGGCGCCGGTTGATCGGACTGTTGAAGAGCGAGACGATTCTCATCGTCGCCACGGTGCTGGCGCTGATTTCATGCTTCGTCGTCCCGCCGGACGCCGACTATAAAGGCTACGTGCACATGAGCACCATCAGCCAGCTCGTGTGCCTGATGCTCGTCGTGTGCGGATTGCAGCGCATCGGCGTGTTCCGCATCATCGGCTCGCGTCTGCTGCATCATGTGCGTACCGCGCGCGGTCTGGTGCTCGCGCTCATCTCGCTCACGTTCTTCTCCGCGATGCTCATCACCAACGACGTGGCGCTCGTCACGTTCATCCCGTTCGCGATCTCCGTGCTCGTCATGGCGCATATGGAGGAGCATGCGGTGCTCGTCGGCACGCTGATGACCATCGGCGCGAACGTGGGCAGCATGCTCACGCCGATCGGCAATGCGCACAACCTGTATCTCAAGGCGCTCACCGGCATGCCGACGATGGAGATGATCGGCATCATGGCGCCGTATTCGGCGACCGCGGCCGTGCTGCTCGTCGTCATCACGTGCGTCGTGTTCGGCTCGAAGCCGGTGTCCGAATTCCAGTCGTTGGACGGCGCGGGCATCGAACAGGGCGTGCTCGCGCCGGAAAGCGGCGGGCACCGGCCCGACGAGATCCGCATCACCGGCTACGGCGCCGGCTATGGCGGGTGGCGCACCGTCGTCTACACGGTGCTGTTTGTGGTCTGCCTGCTCGCGGTAAGCGATGTCATCCCCCTGTGGCTGATGTGCGTGGTCGTGTTCGCCGCGTTCCTCGTGTGCGACCGCAAGGCGTTCCGCAACGTGGATTGGGGTCTGCCGCTCACCTTCACGATGTTCTTCGTCTTCATCGGCAACATGAAACGCGTGCCGGAATTCTACGAGCTCGCCGCCTCGCTGGTGGACGCGCATCCGCTGGAGGTGTCGGTCGGCTCCAGCCAGTTCATCAGCAACGTGCCCACCACGATCCTGTTGTCCGGGTTCACCGAGCAGTGGCGCCCGCTCATCATCGGCACGAATCTGGGCGGCATGGGCACGCTCATCGCCTCGATGGCATCCCTGATCGGCTATAAGAACGTCGTGCGCAAGTATCCGGACCGCAAGGGGCGCTATCTCGCCGTCTACTCCGCCGTCAACGTCCTGTTCCTCATCGTCCTCATCGGCCTGAGCTGGATCATCGAGCCGTAGCGGCGAAGGCGGAATGTTAACGGATGGTTCATCTGCCGGTCAGGTAGCGTCATCCGGTGGCACACCCGCGCAGGCTAGTCTCAACTTCGGAAATACGAGATGATGGTGGAACTGTCGCAGGAGATGAAGCCGTGCAGCCTTCGGTGGGAATTCGCGAACGCATCGATCATGTGTACCCGTCACTGAGGCCCGCCGAGCGTGCCGTGGCCCGCTACATCCGTGACCATATCGAGGAGGCTGCGGGGCTCACCGTCGGCCAGCTTGCGGAGGCGACGCACGTCAGCCAGCCGACAGTCATCCGTTTCTCGCGCAAACTCGGTTTCGGCGGGTACCGTGAGCTGCGCTACGTGCTGCGGCACCCGGAGTCGGAACGCCAGGTGACGTTCGACCCGTTGGAGGGATTCGACCTCAATCCGTGGGACGATCCGGAAAGCGTGCCCGCGAAGGCGGCCGCCGGGGCGACGTCGCTCATCGACGAGCTGCGCCGTTCGCTCGACGTCAAGGCGTTCCGCAAGGCCACGACGCTGCTTGCCGGCGCGAAATCCATCGACATCTATGGTGTGGAGAATTCGCTGGTGCCGGCGACCGATCTGTTCACCAAGCTCATGTACCTCGGTCTGGATTGCCGTCTCAACATGGACGCGTACCTGCAGCAGATCGGAGCGGGGCACCTCGACGGCGACGACGTGGCGATCGCGTTCTCACATTCCGGTTCCTCGTCGGACACGGTCAAGGCGCTGCGTTTCGCGAAGATGGCGGGCGCGCACACGATCGCGGTGACGAATCACGTCGGCTCGCCGCTGGCCGGCACCGCCGATGTGACGCTGATTACCGGGTCGGGCTCGCATACGATCTACGGCAACGCGATCTTCTCACGCGTTGCCAATGTCGCGCTCGTGGACATGCTCTACATGGGCGTCATCCTGTCCGACTACGGCAGGTTTTCCACCGCACTCGACCAGTCGGGCAGGATGATCGCCGACAGGGAGTACCGCGCCTAGCCGACGTGGCGCTCGAAGCGGTGGAAGCCGGTGATCCTGTCGATCTCGGCCATCGCGTCTGCGGGAATCTCGAAGCCGGAGGCCTTGAGGTTGTTCTCGAGCTGGCTGGGCTTGCTCGCGCCCGCGATCACGCAGCTGATCTCCCTGTGCTGGAGGATCCATGCGAGCGAGAGCACCGGCAGGTTCGTGCCGAGCTCGTCGGCGACCTTGCGCAGTCGCTCGACCATGTCGAGGTTCGCGTCGGTGAGCAGGTCATTGATCTGGTGGTCGGCCTGCCACGTGGCGCGCGAGCCTGCGGGAAGCGGTTCGCCCTTGCGGTATTTGCCGGTCAGCAGGCCCTGCGCAAGCGGCGAGAACGTGGTGATGCCGATGCCGAGACGGTCGCACACGCCCATGATTTCGTGCTCGATGTAGCGGTCGGCGAGGTTGTATTGCGGCTGCACGACGGTGATCGGGTAGAGTCCGAGCCGTTCGATGATCCGCTGCGCCTCCTGAAGGCGTGCGCCGCCCCATTCCTCGGATACGCCATAGTAGAGCACCTTGCCCTGGGCGACGAGGTCGCTCATCGCGCGCAGCGTCTCCTCCAGATCGGTGGATTCGTCGAAACGGTGGCAGTAGTAGAGGTCGAGGTAGTCGGTCCTAATGTTCTTCAGGCTCTGCTCGCAGCTTTCGAAGATGTGCTTGCGGCTCAGGCCGCGGTCGTTCACGCCGTCGCCGGTGGGGAAGAACACCTTCGAGGAGATGACCAGTTCGCGGCGGGGGAACTCGTTGAGCACTTCGCCGAAGAACCGTTCGGCGGCGCCAGCCGAGTAGGCGTCGGCGCAGTCGAAGAAGTTCACGCCGTTGTCGTACGCGAGTTCGACGGTCTTTCTGGCCACGTCCTCGGCGGCGGTGCCTTTGAGGTCGGTCACCCAACTGCCCAGCGCGATTTCGCTGATCTTCAGTCCCGATTTGCCCACGTTGCGGTAACGCATGTCGTCGCTCCTGTCTGCATCGTCGTGCGGTGGCATGCACAACCGGCATGTTCCGTTGCATGCCGGTCGCGTATGCCACCGCGGATCATTGTCTCCCTAACCCATCAAACCACTTCAAGTACGGTTCAACGCAACCGTCGCATCGTGGACGCGCGCCGTCTCGGGCAAGGCGCGACACGCCGTAGATTCGGCTGTATGATTCGATTTTGAAACCGGTTTCTGCATACGTTTGCAAAACGGGGGCGACGTGGCTACCATATGAAGTGTCAGCAAGCGAAGGGCTTGCTGGTGAACACAATCAAGGAAAGGTGGAAACCATGACCAACAAGAACATCTTCACCAGCTTCATCAGCTACTGCGCCGACAACATGGTGCCGGAGAGCGTCATCCGCGAGAAGATGGCCGAGTCCGCCCGTCGTCACGGCGATCGCTGAGTCGTTTCACAGTATCGGACAGGCCGGTAGACCGGCCACATCAGGTAGCGGATCGTCTTCGGGCGCCGAAAGCGGCGCCGAGAGATTCGTGAATCACGCATAATGAAAAGGCAGATGCGGACAATGGGGTCCGACACCGCTTGTTCCGTCTGTGCATTGATGTTGTGCCAGACATGTTTTTCAAAACGTCACTCGTCATGAATTTCATCCCTTGATGAGTTTCGCTCGTCATGTCCTTCGTGGCCTGTTGCATGTCAGGGTTTTACGTGTTTTACGCACCGAGACGTTGTCGTCGTGGCTTTCTCGTATCCCCATCCACGTAATCACCGGTTGCGTAATCGCCGTGTTGTGGCGTTGGTTGTTATATTCCCATGGTGCGGTGTTTGGCTGGTGTGGTGGGTGGTGAAAACGTTGGTTTTCCGGGGTTGTGGTGGTTTTGCGTTACCGCACCATGGGGGTTGGTGTTGCCGGTGTTGGTGTTGCCGGTGGTGGGTTGTTGGTGGTTTTGGTTGTTTGGGTTGCTGGTGGGTGAATTGTTGTGTGTGGTGTCTTGGTATGGGAGATGGTGGGGTTGGGGGTGTGGTGTGTGTTTGTAGGCTGGTTGTAGCGTGGTGTTTGGTGTGTGTTTTCGACACGCCGGTGGAGGCGTGTGTTTCCGGGGGTTTTGGGGTTGTTTTGTGGTGTGGGTTTGCGTTGGTGGGTGGGGTGGTGTAAGTTGTTCTTTCGCTGCCGCTGAGCGGTCCGGGTGCTCCGGTTGGGGTGTTCGGGTTGGTTTGGTGTGTGTGGTGGTTTGAGAACTCAAGAGTGTGTTTGTACTACTTCTTTTATGTCTTTTTGATTGCCAGTCCGTCTCCCGCCTGGCTGCCCTGTGTGGGGT
>NZ_BCFK01000041.1 GCF_001417815.1 Bifidobacterium aesculapii | reverse complement strand
GGGCCTCGTGGAATCCCGTGTGAATCCGCCCCGACCGTGGGGTAAGCCTAGATATGCCTGTCCGACCGATAGTGCACTAGTACCGTGAGGGAAAGGTGAAAAGCACCCCGGGAGGGGAGTGAAAGAGTTCCTGAAACCGTGCGCCTACGATCCGTCGGAGCCTTCTTGTGGGGTGACGGCGTGCCTATCGAAAAATGAGTCTGCGAGTCAGTGGTGCGTGGCGAGCGTAACCCGTGTGGGGTACGCGTAGCGAAGGCGAGTCCGAATAGGGCGTTTTCAGTCGCGTGTCCTGGACCCGAAGCGGGATGATCTAGCCCTGGTCAGGTTGAAGCGCGGGTAGGACCGTGTGGAGGACCGCACCCACCTGGGTTGAAAACCGGGGGGATGAACTGGGGCTGGGGGTGAAAGGCCAATCAAATTCCGTGATAGCTGGTTCTCTCCGAAATGCATTTGGGTGCAGCGTCGGGGGTTGCCTGCGGGGGGTAGAGCTACTGGATGCTTGAGGGCCCATACCGGGTACCGACAGCAACCAAACTCCGAATACCCGTCAGGTGTATCCCGGCAGTGAGTCGGCGGGGGATAAGCTCCGTCGTC
>NZ_BCFK01000040.1 GCF_001417815.1 Bifidobacterium aesculapii | reverse complement strand
AACAGGATTGGATGCCTGGCCGTAGTGGGTGATGGCCCCGTAGCCGGTTGCGCATGGTCTCGTGGATGTGTGTCCCAAGTAGCGCGGGCCTCGTGGAATCCCGTGTGAATCCGCCCCGACCGTGGGGTAAGCCTAGATATGCCTGTCCGACCGATAGTGCACTAGTACCGTGAGGGAAAGGTGAAAAGCACCCCGGGAGGGGAGTGAAAGAGTTCCTGAAACCGTGCGCCTACGATCCGTCGGAGCCTTCTTGTGGGGTGACGGCGTGCCTATCGAAAAATGAGTCTGCGAGTCAGTGGTGCGTGGCGAGCGTAACCCGTGTGGGGTACGCGTAGCGAAGGCGAGTCCGAATAGGGCGTTTTCAGTCGCGTGTCCTGGACCCGAAGCGGGATGATCTAGCCCTGGTCAGGTTGAAGCGCGGGTAGGACCGTGTGGAGGACCGCACCCACCTGGGTTGAAAACCGGGGGGATGAACTGGGGCTGGGGGTGAAAGGCCAATCAAATTCCGTGATAGCTGGTTCTCTCCGAAATGCATTTGGGTGCAGCGTCGGGGGTTGCCTGCGGGGGGTAGAGCTACTGGATGCTTGAGGGCCCATACCGGGTACCGACAGCAACCAAACTCCGAATACCCGTCAGGTGTATCCCGGCAGTGAGTCGGCGGGGGATAAGCTCCGTCGTC
>NZ_BCFK01000039.1 GCF_001417815.1 Bifidobacterium aesculapii | reverse complement strand
TTCCTATAACCCCCAAATACCGCCGTTTTGGCAATGAAAAAGCCCTTTTCCTTTGGGCGGGAAAAGGGCGATGGCGGAGGATACGAGATTCGAACTCGTGAGGCTGTTACACCAACACGCTTTCCAAGCGTGCGCCATAGACCACTAGGCGAATCCTCCATGTGCTTCCCTGAACTCCTGAACAAGCAAGCTCAGCACACAATTGAGAGAGCATAGCATGGATTCGGGATATGTACCTCATCGGCGTGGCGTGGGCGTGTCGCGCT
Organism: Bifidobacterium aesculapii; assembly: GCF_001417815.1. Lineage (GTDB taxonomy): Bacteria > Actinomycetota > Actinomycetes > Actinomycetales > Bifidobacteriaceae > Bifidobacterium > Bifidobacterium aesculapii. Next base: position 12,471 of record NZ_BCFK01000039.1, on the reverse strand, counting down.
GTTTTTGGGGGACTCTTCCGCCGCACGTCGCGTCGCCGTTTCGCCTCGACACCGCGTGGTGCCGTCTCCGCGCAATCCCATGCCGTGCTCCGCAATCCCCTTCCTGCGAAACACGGCCGCATGCCGGGCACGGTGCGTCATGGAGCCTCCCCGTATTCAGCTTACGGGTGCCATGTTATGTGCCGTGGATATTCGTCAATTGCCGGATGGTTACGTAACTATCCGCGTTTCCTACGCCGCGCCCTTCCTACGCCGCGCCGCGTTCGGCGGCCGACAGGCGGGAATGCACTTTCCTCATGAGCGCAACGCCTTCTCCAGTTAGAATCTGAACACTTCCAACCACAGAGCGGGTGTTGCGCTTCTATCTAGACCCTGGGCGTTCACCGCGTTCGGCGGGTAGTGAGAGAATGAGCCCCATGACCGAAGTGCAGAACCAGAACCACGCAGATTCCGAAACGGGCGCCGTCGCAGCCGCCAAGCCCGCGGCTTCCAAGGCTTCCGCGGCATCCAAGACCCTCAAGGCATCCAAGACCCCCAAGTCCAATACCGCCAACCCCGCAATCGCCCTCAAGCCCACCGCCTCCACCGCCTCCGGCACCCCCAATGCCCCCACCACCAGCGCCCAATCCTCCACGACCATCGACAAGCTCGCAATGGTCATCACCACCTATAAGCGCCAGAACCTGCTCGCCACCCTGTTCGAGTCGATTCTCGCGCTCGAACAGGCGCCGTGGCGCGTCGTCGTCGTCGACAACGAGCATTCCGACGAAACCGCGTCCATGGTCGAGGATTTCGAATCCAAAGTCACCGCACAATGGGGCAAGACCATCGCCGACAAATCCGGCAACCAGTCGCGCGTCGTCTACGCGCCGCAGACCGAGAATCTCGGCGGCGCGGGCGGCTTCTCCGCCGGCGTGAAGAAGGCGTACGAGCTCGGCGCCGCATGGTTCTGGGTGATGGACGACGACGTCGCCGTCCTGCCCGACGGCATCGCCAAGCTCGCCCCGTGGACCCGCCGCCACGAGGTCATCCAGGGCAGCCGCTTCGACTACGATGGCGGCCCGTTCTACTGGCAGTACGATTTCCGCATCGGCCTCGGTATCCCGAATCCGATCGCCCCGGCCGCGTTCGGCCGCGCCGGCTACCGCACGATGAACACGCTGTGCTTCGAGGGTGGCCTGTTCAACCGTCGCGTCGTCAAGGAGATCGGCCTGCCGGATCCGCGTTTCTTCATCTACTGGGACGACACGATCTACGGCTACCGCGCGAGCAAGGTCACCACGCCGATCGTCGTCCCGGACGTCGTGCTGCGCCGCACGCGCGAAATCGGCAATTGGGACATCGCCGGCCTGCGCCAGCTCAACTCCACGTCCGACATGAACCGTTACCACATCATGCGCAACCGCGGCTACATGGCCCGCTACTTCATGGTGTACGGCGACTACCGTCCGTTCCTCTTCGGCCTCGGCACGATCGCCACCGCCGCGAAGGAGCTCATCCGCCTCGTCATGGTCGATCGCGAACACCTCAAGACGGGCGTCGTTCAGATCGCGAAGGGCTGGTGGGATTCCCGCAAGCTCCTGCACGACAACGCGTGGCGCCCCATGCCCGCCCCGCTCGACGACTGACCCACTTCCACCATCCTGGCGCCAGCCTCCTGGCGCTTCCCTTCCCGAGGCGCCCGCCTTCCCGTGGCCCCACCTTCCCATGGCACCCCTTCCCATGGTGCGGTAACACAATTCCTTCATAACGTTGGAATCATGCGGTTTTCGCACACCGCACTATGGGTTGTTTACCGCACCATGGGAACGGCGGGCGGCGACGGGTGGGCGTCACCACACGTGGCGAGTCACCACACGGCGGGCGTCACCACACGCGGCGCCCTCCACGCGCGCCGCGCCACCACTGCGACCGGCGTCAGTCGCCGCAGCCGAACCGGTATAGCGCCCATCCCTCGCCGTACGACCCATAATCGGCGACCTTCACGAGCACACCGCCGCGCTCGTACGCGCCGATCAGATCCGCGTTGTGGAACGCATCATACTGCGCCTTGTACGGGAACGACTGCAGGCTCGTCGCCTGATCGCCCATCGCAAGGAAATACTCCGGCAGGTCCGCGCCGATCGGGCACACCGTCTCCAACAGCCGCGCGCCATCACCCGACGCGAACGCCTCCTCCGTCGCGCCGAGCCGCCACGCGTCGCCCGTACTTTGCGCGTTCATGATCGGATACAGCATCGTCGCGCCGAACATCGACGTCGCGTACATGGACCCGTTCATCGGATCGGACACGATCGTCGCCGCCGTGCCGGTGCGCGCGACCACGCGCCCCAGCACCGCGACCTTCGCCTCCGTCAACTGTTCGACCGGATCGACGCCCGCCGTCAACGACGTGTTCGCCGCGATGCGCGCCGCCGTCGCCGCGCGCGAACGCGGCGTTACCTGCGCGGCGGCCGTCGCGGCGAGCAGCAGCACGACCGTCGCCGCGCTCGCCACGCGCACCGCGGCGTCGGCGTGACGCCGTCCGTCCGCATTGACGTCTGCCGCGCCCGTCGCGGCCGTGCCGGTCGCCGAAACGCGCGCGACGCGCCCGGTTTCGGGCGAAACGTCGCGGCCGGACGCGTCGCTGTCGCCGCTGCCGACGACGGGAGCCGGGCGCATGTTGCCGGACCGCCTCCCGAGCATCGCCATCAGCGTGGCACCCACGCCGGCGACGACGAGCGGCACCGCGGTGAGCGGCAGCATCGCGACGATACGGTTTTCGTCGCGGTACCACGGCGCGGACAGCATGTTCGGCAGCGCGCCGGTGAGCGTCACCGTCGACACGTACACGATGACGACGAGTGCGAACGCGACGACCAGCGCAATGATGTTGCGCCGTGCGAGTCCCGCCGACGCGAAACGGATTCCCGCCGCCGCAGACGCCAGCAGCAGCAACGCGAACAGGATGCCGGCCGCGCCGTCCAAACCGTTGGACAGACCGTACAGGATGGCGTCGGCGAGGGTCTTCGACGGCATGTGCGAATGGAACCAGGAGGCGGGGTCCGCGTATCGCTCGGACTTGAACGTGGCGAACATGAACACGACGAACGCGGCGCCGCCAGCCATGATCGCGCCGAACGCCGCGGCGACGAACCGCCACGGCAGGCGGAGGATGATGAACGGCAGCATCAGCATCGCATACGTGAACAGGGCGCGGGGGTGGGCGAGCAGCATGACCGCGCCGCACGCTGCGGTGACGGCGACCCATGCGAGTACTGCGCGTAGGGGGTGGGGGGTGTCTTGCAGGGGGGTATGCGGTGAGGGGGTATGCGGAGGAAGGATATGTGGCGAGGAGGGGGAGGGGTGGCTGGAGGGGTTGGCGGAAGGGTTGGTGGGGCTTGGAGCGTTGGGTCTGTTGGGGTTGGCGAGGTTGGCGTTGGGGCTAGTGGTGGCGTTGGGATTGCTGGGGTTGGTGGCGGTTGGACTGCCGGGGTTGGCGGTGGTGGTTGTGTCGCCGTGGGGGCTGGGAGCGCTGTTGCCGCAGTGGTTGGCTTGGGGGGTGAGTTGTTTAGTAGGGGGGGTATTGAAGGGGGTGTTATGGGGGGCGTCATGGGGGGTGTCGCCGTGCGTGGTGGAACGGCGCAGCAACATCGCGTTGATGGCGTCCAACAGGTGCAGCGAAGCGGTCAGCAGATACGGCAGGAGCGACATGGCGAACCCGTAGGAGACGAGCGGGCCGGCGTCGAGCATCGTGTAGGGGTGGCAGACGGAGGATACGGCGAGGATTGGCGCGAGCGTCAGCAGTGCGGTGCGCACCCACGGCAGCGCCGATGCGGGCTCGTCGGGGGTGGGGTGGGGTGAGGGCTCTGGCAGTGAAGGGTCTTGCGTCGTCGTTGATTGGGATTCGTGGGGGGCGTGGGGGAGTCCTGAAGGGGGGTGGGGGGTATGCGAGGGCGTCAGGGTCTTGGAAACGGTGCTGCGATGGGGTGAGTAGGGGGTGTTTAACGAGGGGTCAACGGGGGTGTTGCGGGCGTTGGAGGGGTTGGGGGTATTGCGGGAGCCGGTGTCGAGAGTGTTTCGGGAGTTCCGGGAGCTGGAGTTATGTGAGTTGTGCGAGCCGGTTTCGGGGGAGTCGCCGGAACGGTTGCCGGCGAGGGCTCTGCGGCGGATGGCGCGGGCGAAGGGGCTGCGGAGGAAATACGAGCACAGCAGCATCATGCCGAGTGGGAACAATAGACCCGACGCCAGGATCCACGTGACGCTGAATGACGCATAGATCGATAGCGGCGTGCCGGTGAGCAGCCCCACCAGCGAGGAGCATAGATAGGCGAGGATATGGAACAACGGGGGGTAGAACGTGTCATTCGGCCACAGGTGGAACGAGGCGCCGAGCCCCTCATGCATCAGTTTGCTGATGAAATAGTAGTGCCCCGGCGCATCGCTGCTCTGGATGGGCGTCGAGAACACGGGTTTGGGGAACCACGTCAGAACGATGGCGAACGCGCATGCGAGCCCGATCAGCGGGAACAGCACGCGAAGAACCCCATAAGCGGTGGGCTTGCGGAGGTGGAAGCGGTGCGGGGTGGCAGCCGTGCCGGGCGCGGCGTCGGAATCCTGCTTGGTGATGCTTGTTGCCGCGGTGCCGCCCGAGGTGCTGCCCATAGTGTTGCTTGCGGTGTTGCTCACGGTACTGCTTCCGGTGTTGCTTGTGGTGCTGTCCGTGGTGTTGCTCACAGTGTTGGCTGTGGCGTTGCCCGTGGTGTTGGCTGTGGTGCTGCTCGTGGTGTTCGCCGTGGCGTTCCTTATCGTGCTGCCCGTGGTGCTGTTCGGCTCGGGGGTCTTGCTCGTTCCCGTGGTGCTGTTGCTGTGGGGGTGGGGTCGCATGGAGTACCTCATTTCGGGCTGGTGCCTTCAAGCCGATGCCAATTCGCAGCGGTGGGAGGCTCCCGCTGCCATTCCCGGTCGATGATAGTAGGCGGGCGTGATGGTTCTGTGCGGTCGTTCGTCAGTCCGCACGCTTCAAGGGGTGGCTGTTCTCGGTGCTTTTCAGCGGGGGTGACGGGTATGGGTTTACGCCATGGTGGGGTTTGCGAGGCGGACCGGTATCACCGCCTTACTGTTCGGCGGCCTCATTCTTCCGATGGGTGGAGGTGTGGGCTTGCATGGTATGGGCTTGCCGGGGTTGGGCTCGCGGGTGAAATGGCCGGTGCCGCCGCTTCGCCGTTCGCCGGCATCTTCGTCTGATGGGGGTTTGGGGGGTGTATTTATGGAAACAGGGGGGTGTGTGGAATGTGAGCTTGCTCTGGCGCGACAATTCTTTGCGAGATGCACAGGGGGTATTGAACGTATTAATGGGTGGGGTGAAACCTGCGCGGTTTGGGTATGAACCTGCGCGATTGGGTCTCGAACCTGCGCGGTTTGGCTCCGCACCTGTGCGATTGGGACTTGAACCTGTGCGGTCTGGTGGCGAACCTGCGCATGGGGGTCGTGAAGGCCGGCTTGCGCCGGGCGGGGGTGTGTCGGTGGTTTCCTTGGCATTCCGGGGTTTTCGGAATATGGCGTACATGCTCCAATGCCTTGCGGAGGGCTTCTTTCAGCACCCCTGTGCGCAGGTTGGGGCTTGGATCGCACAGGTTGCCGCTCGGATCTCGCAGGTTCGCCGTCCAATCGCACAAGTCATGCCCTGAACCGCGCAGGTTCGCGACACGTATGGGGTAGCCCGGCTAACGCGCATGAAGTTGCGAGGCTGAGCACGTATGAAGTTGCGTGGTCGAGCGCCCGTGGGCCATGTAGCCGAGCGTACGTGAGGTTATACACAGTGCATGTGGGGTCGGTCACGCAGCATGGGGCTACCCCGCCGAACAAGCCTGAACCAGATCGTCCGAGCGGCCATTGGCGTATGCCCCCATGAGCGGACGGTACACGTGAGGCCTATTCTTCGGAGGCGGCCCTGAAACGCCGCGTACAGCGAGTGGTCGGCACGCGTGAAGCTCAACCGGATCCGTCATGGCATGAAACCCGTTGCCTAAGTTCCCGAGCGTCTTCACGCGCCTTCGTGCGCCCACCGGCCCCCTACCAGCTTGAAGCCTTGCGAGCCCTACATCTTTGCTTGTCCACCGAGTTATCCACGGTCGCCCCATGAATCCGGCCCGACCTCGCAATCACCGCAGCGGGCCGCTACGCTGAACGCCATGACTACCACAACACCCGGCATCGCAATGCGGCGATTGGCCAAAGACCAACTGGAAGAACTCGCCAAAGCCAACGCATTGGCGAACAGTCATCATGCCGACTTCGAATGCGGCTTGATTTCGGCATTGCGCCTCTCATGCGTGGAACTGCCGCGCATGCCGCGTGGGAGCGATTCGCAGCGCTCGATGAAATTGGATGCGCTTCACGCCGTGGTCGACCACCCCGCGAAGCGGCATCGATGGAACGGCAGCACCTTCCACGTGCTTGCCAACCCCTCGCTGGCCGCGCTGCCGCCCGACGTGCGTCGCGAGTATGCGCCCCGCATGATCGTCGAAGGCGTGTACGTCACCCATCCTCTGCTGGTCTGGGCCCAGATGGCCCGCTTCCTTGACCGCGAGGAGCTGACCGTGCTCGGGGATTCGATGATGCGCCGCAACCAGAGCATGCCGCATTTCGCGCCCGAGGATTTTCGCACGTTGCTCGAATTGCTGCCCGCACGGTTCAAGGGGCGGTCGAAGTGCCTGTGGGCGTTGGAGCGCATGCGCGAGAACACCGATTCCTCGATGGAGACGCGCTTGCGGCTGAAATTGGAACAGGAGCCGCTGCCGGACCTTGAATCCTTGGAGATCAACTACAAGGTGGCCGTCAATGAGGACGGCGCCGCCATGTTCCTTGATATGGCGTTGCCTCATCTGCAGATCGGCATCGAATACGCCGGCCGGCATCATGCGGAGCAGTGGAGCGACGATCTCGCCCGCCAATCTGCGCTCGCCGCCGTGGCGTGGGAGATCGTGACCGCCAGCAATGAGACGATGCGCGACGGCGGCCGTTGGGGCGAGTTCGTCCTGCAGTTGTGCACGCTGATACTCCAGCAACGTGAGCGGCTCCACCAATGACACCGCCGGTCAGCCGCTCGGCTGTTCAACCACCCGGCCGTTCAGCCCCGCCGTTCAAACGCCCGGCCGTCCAGCTGCCCGAACAATTGGACGCAATGTGGCCGTGCGCCTGCCCGCGTACGCCGCGCGGCCTACAGTGTCAGGCGGTCGGAAAGTCGAGGGAGCCGCCGCGCGTCGGGTCTGGCGAGATTCGGCGTCCCGGAGGAAGAGGGGAGGGGAAGGAATGCTGTTCCAGTCGGGCGCGCTGCTGCTCGCCATCATCGTCCCGTATGTGTTGAAGCATCTGCACGTGTTCGGCGAACGCGACTACAAGGTGGCGCAGGGGCTCGTGTTCAATCTCACGCTGCCATGCGCGATCATCCTCTCGTTCGCGACGAACAAGCATGACATGCGCATGCTGTGGATCGTGCTGTTCGGCTTCTTCGCCTGTCTGATCCCGCTGTTCATCGTGTACTTCGGCTCGCGCGGCGACGAGCGCAACTATCGGGCGTTCCAGATGCTCAACGCTTCCGGCCTCAATCTCGGCGCGTTCTGCCTGCCGGTGGTGCAGACGTTCATGGGTGCGTCCGCCGGTCTGCCTGTGATCATGCTGGATATCGGCAACGCCACCGTCGCCACCGCGGGTTCGTTGACGATCACGCGCACGCTGCTGAAGATGGACGAGAACTTCAAGACTTTGCCGTTGCGCCTGCGGTTGCGCAATATCGCACGTGATTTCCTTGGTTCGATCAGTTTCGACATCTACATGCTGATGTTGGTGTTCATGTTTCTGCATGTCACGATTCCGCAGCCGATCGTCACGTTGATCACGCCGTTCGCGAATGCGAACGCGTTCTGCGCAATGGCGATGATCGGTTTGATGATGGAGATTCCGGACAACCGCAAGGACCGTGTGGAGCTCGCGAAGGTGATTGCATGGCGTGCGGTGTTCGGCGTGGTGATCGCGCTCGCGGCCTGGTTCTTGCTCCCGTTCGATATGCGCATTCGTGAGATCGTCGTGTTGGGTGCGTTCGCGCCGATCACGATTTTTTCCACGAAGTTCACCGATTCGTTGACCGGCAACGCGAAGCTCGCCGGTTTCTCCTTGACGGTCACCGCCATCATTTCTCTGGTGGTGATGACCGCGCTGCACGCCGTGCTGCCCGCGGCGTGATGCTGCGGTGAGACTGTGGGCAGGCTGCGGAGTGATTGCGTGTCGTAGGTGCCCGGTCAGGCTACGGGGGCGTGCGGGTGTGGTGCCGCACAGCAGCGAGGCCGCGCCGCGTCAGTCCCCTGTGGCCATGGTTTCAGAGTCGATGATCCGTTATAGGCACTCGGTGCCGCTTTATAATGCATGCTTCACCATCTTGTGTGGAGCGGCACTGCACTACATATTCGGGGCAGCCGCTTGTGTGGAGCAGCGATGCTCCACACAAGCACTCGAGCAATGTCGTGTGGAGCGTCTGTGCTCCACACGTCGATTCCGGGCTGGTATTCGCGGCTTGTGTGGAGCGATATTACTCCACACTTCCGCCAGTATCCCCGTATGCGTCTTGTGTGGAGAGTCCGCTCTCCACACTTTCGCTTCTCGTCTTCCGTGCGCGTTGTGTGGAGCGATAATGCTCCACACAATCCTCGGTGAATCCCTCGCGAGTCTTGTGTGGAGCAACGATGCTCCACACGCGAAACCCGTCCCTCGTGTGGAGCGTCAGCGCTCCACACGTCAAAATCCGACCCTCGTATGGCGTCGGCGCTCCACACGACGAGCTCTACACGACGAGCCCGAGCTGGCATTCGCACCCGTGTGGAGCGTCAGCGCTCTCCGAGCCGGCACCCGTGGCCCGTATGGAGCCACGACACCCGATCAACCCCACTTCGTGAATGCCGCGAAGCCGTCATACTGCATTGTTCAATTGCATAATGACGCGGCGGTGATTGGTCGTGACTGATGCGCGGACGAGGGTATACGAAAATGTGTGGATGATTTTGCCGACGTATTCGCCGACGATGCCGAGGGGCTGCGGGGAAGAGAGAGCATGATGAGTCCGCCGATGAGCCGGATGGAGGTCGTCATGGATCCTCAGCCGGCGATGGCGTGGCCGAATCCGAGGAAGACGAGCACGTACACGAACATGCCGACGGCCACGAGGCCCGAGGCTATAGTCGGCAACTAAGCCATGCTACCCTGTGAGTAATGGAGCGTAAACATAGTGAGGGACAACATAATGAGTGCAGTGGTAGTGGCGCCTAATGCGCATAAGATCGGTAGTCCGATAACGCTTTCGAAGGCCGATATCGCGAAACGACGTGCCGACCTTGAACAGAAGTATGGTACGCGTGAGCAGCTGGAGCACCTCAAACAGTTGCATCCATTGTCTGCGGATCAGTTCTGGGCGCTTGACGAGCTTGAATGGTTGGAGAGTGAGTGATCGCTTCAGACGTGGGTGAACAAGCCACGGAATTCGCGCAGCGCATTGAGACGCTGCTGCAACAGGTTCTAGGCGAAGCCAAAGACGGTTATGTGGCGGAACCTACCGATAAAAGGTTGCGAGGCGGCAGAACCGGCTACAGGATTACGCAGCATGAAAGCCGTGGCATCATGCTTCGGTCCGGCGGCGAGGTTGTGGCTTCCCTGTCGTTCGGTTTCGTCTGTTCCTGCAAGACGAATGGAGGATGGCTACAGGTTGATAAGTCCGTCATCATGATTAGTGCTGAGCCTGAGCGTGTGCCACTGTTCCACTACGATTTCAACCGAGTAACTACGTCCGAAATTCCGGGGGCACATATCAACATATTCGGTTCTAATGATGCCGCAACCCGCATCATGCTGGCCTGTGGCTTGGGAAAGCGCGGCAAGAGCCGTCGGAAGGAGTATGTTGACAAAGGTGCTTTCCCCACGTTTTCCACTCTGCATTTTCCGGTAGGTGGCGACAGGTTCCGTCCCGGTATCGAGGATGTACTGCAGATGGTCATCTATGAGTTTCACGTCGATGCGGAACCGGATTGGGAAGAACAACTGGAGAGTTCGCGAGCGGAATATCGCACTCGTCAGTTGGAGGCTCTTGTACGCGAATTTCCGGATGTTGCATACAAAGCGCTCGCCGAAGACGGGTTTGTTGATGGACTCAACGTGCCGGAACGGAAGGAACGATCGGATACGAAGAGCCGTCTGATCAAGTATTGACTCCGTTGAAGTTATGACGATTCAATGATGCAGTCCAGTGCTGTCCATGGGTGGAGTGCCCATAGTTGGCGGGCCCGGTCATGGATGGCGATGTAACGCCTCCCGCCTCCTGCCGCTCCCTACAGCGTGGTTTCGATGCGGTAGCGGGGGCGGTGTTTGGATTCCATGTAGATTTTGCCGACGTATTCGCCGACGATGCCGAGGGAGAGCATGATGAGCCCGCCGATGAGCCAGATGGAGATCATCATGGATCCCCAACCGGCGATGGCGTGGCCGAATCCGAGCGAGACGAGCACGTACACGAACATGCCGACGGCCACGAGGATGGACAGGAGCCCGGCCCCGGTGACGAAGCTCAACGGTTTCGTGGAGAACGAGGTGATGCCCTGGATGGCGAAGGCGATCATCTTCTTCAACGGGTATTTGGATTCGCCGGCCTCGCGTTCGCCGCGCTCGTAGTAGACCTTGCTGGTCTGGTAGCCGAGCGTGGGCACGATGCCGCGCAGGAACAGGTTGACTTCGTGGTATTCGCTGAGCGCGTCGAGCGCCTCGCGGCTCATGAGCCGGTAGTCGGCGTGGTCGGGCACGGTTTCTGCGCCCATCCATTCGAACACTTTGTAGAAGGCTTCGGCGGTGGTGCGTTTGAACCAGGTATCCTTCTTGCGTGCGGAGCGCACGCCGTAGACGATTTCGTCGCCGTTGCGGAATCCGTCGATGAATCCGTCGACGGCGTTGACGTCGTCCTGCAGGTCGGCGTCCATGGAGATGGCGGCGTCGCAGCCGTGGGCGCGCGCGGTCATGAGCCCGGCGAGGAGCGCGTTCTGGTGACCGCGGTTGTGGGAGAGCTTCACGCCGCCGAACAGGCGTGCGTCGCGTTCGTGCAGACTGTGGATGATGCTCCAGGTGGCGTCTTTGGATCCGTCGTCGACGAACAGGATGCGGCTTTGCGCGCTGATGCGCCCGGTTTCGGTCAGATGCGCGACTTTGGCGGCGAGCACGTCGGCCGTGTGCGCGAGCCCTTCCGCCTCGTTGTAGCAGGGGAGTACGAAGTACACGACCGGCCGGTCGCGGCGGTCGGCGCGCTCGCCGGCGCCGGTGCCGGCGGTTCCGGCGTTCGTGAGGTCCGCTTCCTGCGCGTTCGTCTCGAAGGTCATCTTCCCATCCTCGTGATTGGTTCAGAGCCGGTCCGTATCCGTCCGGCCCACGCCCATGTGCTATGGATAGTCTACCCGTCTGCCGAACATCCGTGTTGTGCGGTTGAGAAGATGAAGAGATGGCTTGTTGGGTCGCCGTGGGCGGCCGGTACAGTAGAGGGTATTGCCGAATTGCCTGTTGCGCGGGTGGTGCTGTGCCGATCTGTGCGGGTGCCGGGTTGCGGGAGGAGAATTGATGGCTGGGAAGAAGGTTCGCGTGGCGGGAGCGTTGAGCGTGGTTGCGGCGTCGGTCACGTCGGTGGCGATGCTGGGTGCGGTGTGTGTGGCGCCGACGAACGCGGCGGCCTCGCCCGCGCACACTGCTGCGACGACAACGGCGACAGAACCGACATCAGCAGCGACGACGGCGCCCGCGCCGTCCGCGTTCAAGACGCGCCCTGCCGCTGATTCCTCCGATACGGCGCTCGAGTCGGCCGACGCGATGCCGGAGAATCCGCATGCGGCGTTGCCGGATAAAGTGTCTGCGAAGATCGCGGATGATGCGACGGTGGTGTCGGAGCAGTATGCGATCACCGGTGATGGCGAGTTGAAGGACATCGAGTCGGGTGAGACGGTCACCGATCCGAAGATCGTGGGTACGGAGAGCAGGCAGCCGGATCCGTTGGCGAAAACGGATGGCGAGTCGTTCATTCCGGTGAGCGCCGCGGACGTGAAGGAGAAGGTCGCGGCGAACGGCGGCGACGCGGAGGCCGGTGCGGGCGACACGAACGCGGACGAAGGCGACACGAACGCGGGTGCCGGTTCCGCCGACGATTCCGCGCAGTCGGATGCCGTCACTGCCACACCGTCCAGCTATACCCGCGCCGCAAACACAGCTACAACCACAGCAGCAACCTCGGCCCGTGTGACTCCCGCCGCGTTGCAGAACAACGAGTATGGCGCGTATTGGGGTTCGTATAACGGGACTCCCGCGTTCTTCGAGTCGAACGGCAACCTGTTCGCGCAGCAGGCGAAGGGTGTGATCGACGTGTCCACGTGGCAGGGGACGATCGACTGGCAGGCGGCGAAGAACGCCGGAGTGGAG
>NZ_BCFK01000038.1 GCF_001417815.1 Bifidobacterium aesculapii | reverse complement strand
CAATGGGTTCGACGCGCAGGCGCGCCGCAATATCAACGAGTGCAAGCGTTTGGGGATTCCGTTCGGCGTGTACGTGTTCTCGTATGCGGAGAACGCGTCGGACGGGGCGAGCGAGGGCGCGGACGTGGTGACTCTGCTGCGTCGTGCGGGTGTGAATCCGGGTGATCTGAGCTACCCGGTGTTCTACGATCTGGAGGCGTGGAGCTACACGGGGCATGTGAGCCCGACGAGTCCGGCCGTGTACGAGGGCATGGTGAACGCATGGTACGGGCAGCTGCAGGCCGCGGGATACAACAATCTGGGTGTGTACTCGTACACGAGCTATCTGGATTCCGCGTTGAACAGCGCGAGTATCCACGCGAAGACGCGCTGGGTGGCGCAGTACGGCGCTCGCATGCAGTACACCGCATGGTCCACGAACGACCGCGGCTGGCAGTACACGAGCAGTGGCCACGTCAACGGCATCAACGGGAGCGTGGATCTGAACGCGTTCGGTAACTACGAGTATCAGGCCAGTTATGATGTGCGCGGTTTGGAGAAACTGACGTTGCCGAAGGGCGTGTTCTACGTGGATTCGGTGACGAATCCAGGCTCATCTCTACTTCCTGACGGTGACTCGACGGGTGCCGGCGCGGTGGTCCGGCTGCATTCCGGCACGCAGGATGCGATGAAGTTCCAGTTCATCCCGCAGGATGACGGCTCGTATGAAATCGTGAACGTCAAATCCGGTCTGGCATTGGATGTGAAGGGTGGCAGCGCGATCAAGGGCACGGCTATACAGCAGTGGACCCGCAACAATACGTATGCGCAGCGCTGGTGGCTACGCGTTGCGGAGAACGGCGGCGTCTATATCCAATCCGTGTTGGGCAATTGGGTGTTGGATTTGACCGGCGGTAGCACTGCGGACGGTACGCAGGTGCAGTTGTATGCGCCGAACGCCTCGGATGCACAGCGGTTCATCATTGCGGACGCCTCGGTCGTGGCTCCGTCCGGAGTGGTGCGTCTGACCTCCGCCGGTCAGGGGAGTCTGGCTCTTGGCGTGGCTGGTGCTTCGTACGATGATGGGGCGCAACTCCAGTTGCAGGATTGGTCTGGGGCGGATTCTCAGCTGTTCCGTTTCAAGAGCGTGGGCAACGGCCTGGTCGAGGTGCGTAGTGTGAACTCCGGGAAGCTGGTGGAGGTCTCGTCCGGCGCCATGACCAATGGTTCACGTATCCAGCAGTGGCCGTCGAACGGCGGCCTTGCACAACGGTGGTCGCTGCGTGACGCGGGGAACGGTAATGTCGGCTTGGTCAACGCGAAGTCCGGTCGTGCGATTGATGTGACCGGCGGCGACATGACGGCGGGGAATGCGGTCCAACTGTATGGGTGGAACGGAACTGTGGCCCAATCGTGGACGTTGTCGCAGGCCGAGTCGAAGCGTGGCGGCGTGACGCGTCTGTCTGGTGCGACACGGTATGAGACGGCTGATGCGGTTGTGGCTGCGGGGTTTGAGCAATCGGATTGGGTGGTGATCGCTTCAGGGGAGGCGTTCCCGGATGCGCTATCCGCGTCGGCATTGGCCGGAGCGTTGCACGCCCCGGTGCTGTTGTCTCAGCCGGATGCGGTGAACAATACACTGGCGGCGCGGATTCAGGCGTTGGGCGCGCGCAAGGTCGTGCTGATTGGTAGCACGAGCGTACTGTCAACCAGCTTGGAGTCGCAGGTGAAGAGTCTGGTGACGGATCATGTCGTGTATCGTTTCGGCGGCGAGAACCGTTACGAGACGTCGTTGAGCGTGCTACGTGAAGCGCCTGTCGAGCTGGGATTCACCTGGTCGGGCAGGACAATAATCGCGAGCGGCGAGGGGCCGTACGATGCATTGTCTGCGTCGCCTATCGCATGGAAGACGAAGTCGCCCGTCGTGCTGACGGGGATGGTGGCTTGGATAAGGACTCGTTGAAGACGATTCGCGAATCCGGTTTCCGTGAGGCGCTGCTGATTGGGGGTGAGAATGTGGTGCCTGCAACGGTGGAATCGCAGCTGAAGTTCCTGACGCAGACGCGTCTTGGCGGTGCGGGCCGTTACGATACGTCGGCCGAGGTGATTGATTACGCGTTGCGGAAGAAAATCCTCAAAGCGGACGGCGTGGTGATGGCGTCCGGCGAGAACTATCCGGACGCATTGGCGGGTGGTGCGCTCGCTGGCAGCACGGGCAATGTGCTTGCGCTGGTGAATGGTGCCGATGCGCGTACCGTGCAATTGGCGGCCGCGAATCAGACCAGCGGTAACAAGGCCACGGCGTATGTGCTGGGCGGCACGAACGTATTCGGCCAATACACGGCCGAACGCATCGCCGGCAAACTCGGCAAGCACATCCAGTAGTGTGGCGGCGATTGTGTTTGTCGCTTCAAGCACGGGCAGTGCTATACGCGTTGACTCGTATGATGAGGCAAAAAGGAATCGTCGTGAGGAGATGAGGTGGAGCAGCTACGTGAAGTTATGAGGTCCTCAAGGCGTTTCATGTGGTTGCCTATACTGTTGGGCATACTTCTGGGCATTGGCGGGTACTCCGCGACGCGTGGTGAGGTCTCGTTCGGTGACTCGGCCTTGTACGTGCAGTGCCTTGCGTATGCGGTGACGATGTGTGTGCTTTTCTCGTTGCTGTATGTGCTGCAGGAATGGATTGTAGCGAATGGTGGTGTGCAGAGAGTACAGCCCGCAATCGCTGAGGAGGCGAAGGATCTCTCTTCATCCCGTATGCCGAGGCTTCATGCCATCGCGCGATTCGAGCATGATTTCCATGTAAGCAGTCTGTTACGTGACGCGCTCCGCATGTTCGTCTGCTGGTCGCCATACATCATTCTGATGTATCCGGGAATTCTGTATTGGGATACCGGCGACCAGTTGGCGCAGTTCTTCGGCATGCCGGTGTTTGGCCAGGAGTCGGGACAGATCTGGGACCATCATCCTTTCTTGGACACGTACTTCTACGGTTCGGTCATATGGCTGGGGCATGCAATCAGCGGGCGATATGAGGTCGGGCTGTTCATGTTGTCGATGTTGCATGCGTTCCTTGCCTGTCTAGCCGTGAGCTCCATGCTCACGTACTTTCGGAAGCGGCAATTGGCGCGCAAGCCGCTTGCCGTGGTGACGGCGGTGTTCTGCTTCTTTCCCGTGTTCCCCATCATGTTTTCGTCGATTGTGAAGGACACCACCAACGTTATCGTGTTTCTGATTTGGCTCACCATGTACCTGTGCTTGATAGACTCACGTCTTGCTCGAATTGCGAAGCCGGGGTTCCTGATGGGCTTTATGATGATGACAGTGCTATTGGCTCTGACGAAGAAAGTCGGGCTATATGTAGCGGTAGCAGCAATACTGTTGCTCGTCGTCGGCAAGTATCGGAAACGGTTCAAAGCGGTATGCGTTATCGTGGCGATTGGGTGCTTCGCCTTCGTCAGCGTATTCCTGCCTAAGGTAGTGTTTCCTCGTCTCAACATCATCCCCGGCGAGCGTCAGGCGGCCATTGTTGTGCCCATTCAGATGGTTGCTCGTGTGGCTCATATCAATCCTTCCGATGTTACCGAGAAGGAGAAGCAGACGCTTAACGAGTATCTGCCCATGTCTTGGGATGAGATGGGGAGGAACTATGTGCCGTTCACGGCGGATCCTGTAACCGGATATGCAATGAAGACCGGAGGAAGCGCCACTGATTTCGCTAAGACATGGTTGTCGGTCGGGTTGAAGCATCCTCGTGCATACATACAGGCGTTCATCAGTGTGGAATCAGGATGGCTTGCGTTCAATGGTGCACCGGCGAATAACGTGGGTCCACAGAGCCCGTACCCGGAGATCGCATTGCAGTACCAGCCGCTGACCTCGAACGCATTGAATGATGGCACGTTCGGTCAATTCATGCCGAATAGGGAACCAAGTAAAGGACAGGCTGCGGTAAAGAGCCTGATACGTGCATTGCAGGATATTCCGGTGGTCAACGTGTTTATGTACATCGCTGTATGGACGTCGATTATGCCAGTTTATCTGGTGTATGCGCTGATCCGACGGCATGCAAGCCGTGATGATGTCCTGCGGTTCGTTCCGTACTGGGTCTCTACTGCGTTCCTGTTCCTGTGCGCAGTGACCATACAATTGCAGAACGACCACTCATCGCCGACAAGGTATGCGTTCCAAGCACTGGTGTTGGGTGTGCTTTCCCTAGCGATGTTGAGTGAAACAAGCTCGGGGAAGCGAAGGATTGACTAAGTGATGGTCCGGTTCCACGAAGTGGAACCGGACCATTCTTATTGAATCTTGCTGTTTTTTACTCGGATAATGGGAGGCCGAGCTTATTGGCAATGGTGTATGCCGTGTTGGTATTAACAGCAGATTGTCCGCCAAGCACAAAGGCTCTGCTCACATTGCTGGAGTTGTTACCGGCAAATTCCAGTGTCGGCGAGTCGGGACTATTCACGAGAAGCATCACAGCATTGTTCTTGCCGGCAAGCGGACCTCCGGCGAGCGCATCAGCGAAATTCTCGCCGGTAGCGAATGTGGCACCGCTCATTGTCATGCCGTTCTCCAGTCCGTATTGGGCTACTCGAACACTTGTGTCATATCGGCCATCGCCATACAAGCGCTTAGTCTTCAGTTTCAAGGAGAGAGTCAATTGGCTCATCGCCAGTTGGCTGACTGCGTTCTCACCTCCTATGACAAGTGCATTCGAGAAGGATCCGTTTCGCAATGCCTCGTAGACCGATTCGTTAAGCCCTCCTGCAGAAGGTATCAGGAAGATTGGCGTTTTCTTCGCATACGCGTAAGAGGAAATAGATAGTGCGTCTGCGAAATTGTCGCCGGACGCTATGATTGCTTGCTTTGACCAAGTTTTGTTCAATTCCTTGCCGATTTGGTAGGCTCTAGCGCTTGTCTCAAAACGGTTATCTCCGGATGCTCGATGTACTGTGATACCGAGATTTTCGATAGCGGATTTCACATTCGAGGAAATGGCAGATTCGCCTCCGATGATAATTGCAGTCTTTGGACTCAAACGTGTAATCTGTGCCTTGGCATCATCATTGAGAGAGTTCCCTGTCGTGAGCACGATAGGAGCGTTCAAAACACCAGCAAGAGAAGAGGCTGATAGAGCATCGGGGAAATTCTCTCCGGACGCAATCACTACATACTGAGAGGTTGCAGTGAACGTATGATCCACGATGCTGCTCATCGTGCCATAACGACCAGCCCCAGCGAGACGAGTGAGGTAACCGTTGGTGGAGCGAACCTTCCACTTGGCTGTGAGTGTGATGTCCTTGGTCACCGGTGCGGAGAAGTTGTATGTCTTGCCGTTCAATTGCCATTCGACGAAATCATAACCGCTGCGGGTAGGATTGGCAGGCTTGCTTATAGTCTTGCCAGACTCCACTCTTTGGGGATTGATTGGCGACCCGCCTTTTGAATCAAATGCTACTGTGCATACCTTGCATAGGCTGTTTACGAAGGAAACATAAGAGCTGACGCTCGTCATATACTCCTCAGCCGAATAAGCAGGGGCCGACAAGTTGTTGTATGCGTCAAGCGATTCCGTTGAGTATTCCTGAGCGACCACGTTGCCGTAGTCTGCATTGGAATTAATGGCTACTCCGGTAAGGGTGTTCTCATCAAGATATTTACCGCCCCATGCTTTATTTGTCAGGCTCCAATAATGTCCTGCACTGCTATCGGTAGGATTGGCATTGTATATCAGTTTTTCTTCCCAATACCAATTGCAAGCTGCGAGGGACTGGCCTATTCGACAGTTCCTCATGCTATCGTCGCCGAGGTTGTTGCCGTCATATGTGATGACAGGGGCCCATGATAGGTTTTCGCCAACGTTGTACTGCTGTGCATGGCCGTTGAAGAACGACTTCGAGTAGTTTGCGTCTGACTGTGCGATTGCCATCAACACGTCAGTGACTTTCAACGGGGTCAGCCGCTTGTTCGCATCATTGCATACCCTTCCTCTGCCGGCAGGTAAATCGATGCGGCACGGTTCGTCTGCTTGAGCTGATCGGAAATCGTTGATGCGCTTTGCTTCATTGGCAGCTTCTTTGAAGTTCACTAAACTTGTCGCATCAGTTGCAGCCCCGATGGAAGTATGGTCTTTCTCGGGAGCGTTTTTCAGTATGTCTGCGGCCTTTCTAGCAGCGTTTTTCTCGTTTTGTGTAGGAGCATTTTCTGATTTCCAGATGAAATAGCCATACGACGATTGTTTCTCAGCGACAGTGAGTGATTCCCACCCAGTTGCAGCTTGTGCTGGCAATGCGCATAAGAGCATGGCCGCACTGGTCAACATTGCTGCAGCTCCTCCTGCGCAATTTCTGATGTTCTTCCACATGGTTCTTTGCTTTCACTTGTAATGATCCCGTCTGGTCCTTGGCGGGTGCAATTACCATGATAGGAATCTACAAAGGATATTGAAACTCAGTTGCTTCACAAGTTACAAGAACAACTGAGTTTCAGTGTTCAACTGAACGTTGTTCACCAAGGCCAGTTGTTATCTGATGAATTTATCGAAGGTATCGTCTCGGACAAGAGCGGAGAATTCACCTCTAAGTGCATTGTGCACTGCAGGGTATGCAAGTGTGTCCGCGAGAATGACGTCATTGCCGCCTGCCTCGGTGTTGACGTGGCAGAGCGCTTCCTCTTGCGTGTTCGGAACATAAGCAAGACGGTTCTGAGCTTGCGCCTCCGCTAGGGGAATATTGGCGATGACCTGATTAGCTGTAGCAGGAACTACTGGGATGTGGCCAACAACCTGCATGACCTTCAGCCAAACATCGTCAGCATTCAGCGCTGTAGCACGAATCGCATCCATGTTGAAAGTCTCCTGAGGCATCACATTTGGCGGGAACAAGGTTCCAGCGCCACTGGTGGCGAACAGACGCATCGACGGCTGATTCACCATGTCGGGATAACGTGCGGGAGCTTCGTAAATCCACTGATCATAGGGTTTCAGGGAACCATCCTTGTTGAACATCATCAGATGAGTGCGAGCGGCGACTACCGCCTTGGGATGAGTCTGATGTGCCTTCATGAGTTCGGCAATATACGTATTGGGATATACCAAGTCGTCGTCGAAAGTGATTACCAGATCCTTCGAAAACTCTTGTAGAGCCCAATAGTATTTCTTATGTGGTTTGAGATTCTCCGAAACCCATCGGATTACGACATCATGCCCAACAAGGTGCATAAGCGTATCCGGAAGATCTTTCTCACGATTCGGGAAATCACCTTCGTACAGCCACAGGACCACCTTATCCGGTAGCATGCGTTGTGCGAGGATAGATCGTATGGCCAGATGAATGGTGGCCATACGTGGCGGGTATGACGTCAATGAGGCGATGATGCGTTGCTTGCCCATGATTCGTCGTCCAAGATGCGTCGCCGTTCGACGTACCTTATTCTTTGATTCCCAAATCCACGTGCGGAGGCCTGTGCTTATGTCCATAAACACATAGGATAGCGTGTGTCCAGTTCAGTAATAGCTCGGTGTGACTTAAAGGACGACGTCAGCACGAAGTAGTTCTATTTTGGCGTCGCCCTTAAGTCACACCGAGGGTGTTTCTCCTGTGCGATTGCTGAAGGAGTGATTGCAGCTGAGCTAATTCAGCTGCTTGACCTGCATCGCACTCTTGTTCAGCAGGCCGTAGCCTTCGTTGCCGGGGATGCGCACGGCGAAGTCGCAGGAGCGGCTTTCGTCCGTGTAGGCGAGCTGCTGGTTCGACTTGATGTTGCTCGGGTCGGGCAGGGAGCGCAGTTGCGCGGTGAGACGATAATCGCCGTTGCAGATCGCGTCGAGCGGCAGCTCGAACGTCACGGTCTGGCGGCCACGCTTCGTCTGGCGCAGGTCGGCGGCCGTATCGTAGATGATGCCGCCGCGTTTCATGTCCAGCAGGGTAATCGTCAGGTAGAACTCCACATCCTCGTTGAACTCGTAGTCCACAAGGAACCGGAACGGGTCCGTGGTCTTCACCAGCTGGGAGTCCTTCGCGCGCACGTTGAGCGCGGGCACGCGCTCGCTCAAGCCGGCCGGGTAAGTGTGTCCTTCGCTGTCGGTGTTCGCGGCGGCGCGGGCCTTCTGTTCGGCCTCCTGAACTTTGAGGTTCTCCAGCGTATACTGGTCGGCCACGTCGTTCTTGTCGCCGGCGACGACGATTTCGCCGTCCTTGATGAGAATCGCCTTGTTACAGTAGCGTTTCACTGCGTCCATGGAATGCGTGACGAGGATGATGGTCTTCGTCGGGTCCTTCTTCATCTGTGCGAAGAAGTTGTCGCACTTGCGCTGGAACGCCTCATCACCCACCGCGAGCACCTCGTCGAGCACGAGGATGTCGCCCTGTGCCTTGATGGCCACGGAGAAGGCGAGACGCACCTGCATGCCGGAGGAGTAGTTCTTGAGCTTCTGATCCATGAAGTCCTCAAGCTCTGCGAACTCCACGATGTCGTCGTACATCGCGTCGATCTCCTCGCTGGTGAAGCCGAGCAGCGCGCCGTTCAGGTACACGTTCTCGCGGCCGGTGAGCTCCGGGTTGAAGCCTACGCCCAATTCGATGAACGGCACCAGCTTGCCCTTGACGGTTACAGTGCCTTTTTCAGGTACATAAATCTGCGAGATGATCTTCAACAGTGTGGACTTGCCGGAGCCGTTGCGGCCCACGATGCCGAAGAAGTCGCCCTGATGCACTTCGAAGCTGATGTCGCGGAGCACACGTTGCTCAGTGTAGCCTTTGATGCCCTTCGTCCAGTTGAGGAATGCCATCTTCAGGCCGGTGGCCTGCTCCGTGGGCAGACGGAAATACTTTGCCACATGGTCGACTTTGAGGACGACGGGGCGGTCGTCGAGTGTGTTATCGGTCTTCATGTCGACATCTTTCGTGGTTGCCTTCGTGTTGTCGGTCATCAGAGCACCTCTGCGAACTTGGCGCTGTACTTACGGAAGATATGGATGCCCAGCCACAGCACCAGCGCGGACAGGACGTAGGGCACCAGGCACAGGATCTTGTTGTCCACCACGGTCCAGACGGTAGGCACGTATTCCGGTGAAAGCAGATTATGGCGGATGTCCATGATGGTCTGCGTGGTCGGCATGAGCATCATGATGTCGGCGGCCCAGCTGAACTCCGGGTTCTTCTGCACCATGGACAGTGGGTAGATGATAGGCGTGGCGTAGAACATGGCCTGCAGGACGACGTCCCAGATATGGCCGATGTCACGGAAGTACACGTACAGGGAACCGAGGAGGAGCGCGACACCGAGCGAGATCGCATACAGCTGGATGATGCTCGGAATCACGGTCAACACACGCCACGTGTAGTGCGCGTGGGCGAAGAAGCCGAAGAGGATGACCACGCCGAGGTTGATGGCGAGGGAGATCATCGACCCCATTGTGGTAGCCGCCACGATGATGTAGTTCGGGAAATGGATTTTACGCAGCAAATCGCCGCGGTCCACGATGGAACGCATGCCCATGCTCGTGGATTCGGTGAAGAACTGCCACAGGCAGGTGCCGCAGAGCAGCGAAATCGGGAAGGTGGGCGTGCCGTCCGTGAACTTGAGGAACTTCACGAACACCATGTACATGACGGCGAACAGCATCAGCGGCTGGAGCACCGACCACAGCACGCCAAGATACGAGCCTTGGTAGCGCAGCTTGAAGTTGGTCTTCACCAGCTCCTTGAATACGACCAGCGCGTAGTGGTACCTCTCCTGGAGGCGTTTGATCACGTCTTTCACAAGCGTCCTATCCTACTCATGCGAGACAACATGGCAGATGCCGCCAGTGTCTCTGCCCAGCGTTCTCACACATTCTAGTGGTGGCGTGGTATCACGCGCGTAGACGGTGCAGTGGGTAGGAACGTATGCGAGTGACTCACCGTTTATGCAGGAAACGCTTGGCGAGGGACAGCGGTTTGATCGCGATGTTGCCGACTCGGTACGAAGCCGAACGGTAGATCTCACGTTCGTGCTGGTCCAGATCATGGATTTGCCGGGCCTGCGCCTCGATGGTGTTGTCACGGTCGGCGATGCGCTTCTCCAACACCTTCACCCAGTCGCGGGTTTCGCACAGCTGGCGCCACAGATCGCCGACATGCCAATCGCCGTCCAATGCGGTGAGAATCAGCTGGGAACGACTTTGGCGCACGAGTTCCACGAAACGGTAATCGCGTTCCTCGTAGTAATAGTCTTTGTCGGTCGGCAACATCTCCAGCAAGGGGTACGAAGCATCCATCATCGTGACGGCTGTCGAACGGTCCAATGACTGCACGTTCCACAGGATGAAGTGGGATACCCAATTGTTGTAGCTGCGCTCTATGAGCGAGTGCTCATTCGTGGACTTCAGATATTCGCCGATTGCCCTGACCGCAGTCAGTGCGTTCTCCCAGCTCTTGCTGCGTGTCGCCTCCAGGGAGGTGGCGTTATGCGTACGGTGATGGAACAGCGCTGCATCCGTGCAGTAGATAGAGTCCGCTATGGCCAGTGCCACGAACGTGAAGAACGCGTCATTGGTGGTGCGCAGAGCTTGGAAACTCAGGTCATGCTCGTGGATGAAGGATGCTCGGAAGAGCTTGTCCCATGGCCAGCCGATGAAACTCTGGAACGTGGTGCCGGCGTAATCCTTATTGGAAAGCACCGTTTCGGTCGGTACATCCTTGATGGTGTAGTCGATGAGTGATTCCTCATGCGTATCCGCATCGTGGCTGTTGGAACGGGCGACGACGATGTCGACGCCCGTGCGTTCCGCGATGCCGGTCAGCTTCTCCAACGCGTCCGGCTCGATGAAATCGTCCGCGTCAAGGAAGTACAGGTATTCGCCGGACGCGTGGTCCATACCGTTGTTGCGTGCTACTCCCGCGTACTGGTTGGCCTGCGTGAGTAGTGTGACGCGGTTGTCGTGGTCTGCTATATCCTGCACGATTGCGCGGGTGCCGTCGGTGGAGCCGTCATCGACCACCAGGATTTCGATGTTCTCCAGCGTCTGCCCGGTGACGCTGGTTACGCACTCGGCGACATAATCCTGCGCGTTGTACGCGGGGATGATGACCGAAACGAGAGGGGTTGATGACACTGCTTCCACGCCGCCTCCGCTTCTTCCAAGGAACTTAATATGCGGACAGTATAGCCCCGTAGTTGGTCATCACTTCGAAGGCCTCCTTTATATTAGGTAGGGATCTACGGGAGATGGTGCGAATGACGATCACGGCCAACACTAGGGCTGATACAACCGGCTTGGCCGTTGATACCACCCGGCAGACAGCCGCAAAGCATTGGGAATTTGTTGATGTGCTGAATGTGGTGGCGTGCCTTGCTGTCATCCTGCTGCATGTCTCATTGAACGCTTTCTCGCCTGAACCATCGCATGCATGGGGCAAAGCCGTGGCGTTCCAAGCAATAGGCATTTTCGCCGTGCCGGTGTATTTCATGATTAGCGGCATGAATCTGTTGGGATATCGGCACCGATACTCCACGAAGACGTTCTTCAAGAAGCGTCTATGGCGCGTGGGCAGAGCTCTGATTTTGGCCAGTCTCGTGTGCTACCTGCTGTTCGGATTGTTCCCGTCGGCATTTGGCACGCAGGCGGTCGCAGACTCGTTCGGTCCGGCTGACTTCATTCGCAGGTTCCTTACTGATGACATCAATGGCTTCTACTGGTTCCTGTACTCCATCATCTACCTGTACATGATTACGCCGTTGCTCTCGCTGGCCACCGATGACAAGCGGCTCATGCGCTATCTCATCGTGGTGAACTTCGCCATCGCCTGGGGCGTGCCGCTGGTGGAACGGTTAGGTGTGGCTGAACAGTATTTCACGTCGTCGCTGCATTGGCCGCTGTACATGTCGCAGGACATGCTGTACTTCCTGCTCGGCTACTATCTTGTCCACCATGTCGAGTGGCGTTTCCCCGTGTGGGTGTGGCTGCTGATAGCCGCTTCCGCTGCGGTGGTGATGTTCGTCACGGCGTTGTGGACGAACGGGTATTTCGGCAATGCGGGCGTGTCAGGTGAATACCACAATTACGCGATCAACGGTTCGCCGGTGCGAGTGGTGGAATCTGCTGCCGTGTTCATGGTGTTCAGAGAGCTCGAACCGAGACTGCGCGCTTTGCCGGAACGTGCGCGCAGTCTGACTCGCACATTGTCAGGTGCGGTGCTCGGCGTGTATTTGTTCCATCTGCTGACGCTCAACTGGCTTGCGGTGAACGTACACGGTGCGGCGGGTGCGGCTCTTTCCCGGTTCCCGTTGCTGCGCCTTGTCGTGGTCTATCTGGTGACAGTTGCATGCGTTATCGCAGGGAAGTGGGCCATCGCTTCGATACAGTTGGTTGTGAATGGAAGGAGAGATGGGAATGCCCATTAAAACCCATGCGAGGAACGTGTCGATTGAACTATTACGCATTGTCGCGATGTTCCTGATTCTTGCATGTCATTTCATCATTCACTTTGATTGGGATTCGCATCATCTCAGAATGGTTCTTCCACAAGAACCGGGTTGGCGTTCCGCGTTCCGGTTTCTTATTGTCCAGTATGGGCAGGTGGGCGTGTCCATATTCTTCATCATCTCTGGGTATTTCCTTGTAGAGAAATCATTCAAATGGAGTCGTCTGGTAAAGACCTGGTTACAGATGTTCTGCTATTCCGTGGTCTTTCTCATTATCGTGCTTTTGCTGGGAACATTCCATCATTATCCTATGGCGGTGGAACCGGTAATGCGCGGGCCGGATTTGTATCGGTCGATATTGGCCAGCGTATTCCCGTTCTTCTACAACAGTTACTGGTTCATTGGCGCGTATCTGCTGATGCTTTTAGTTGCGCCATATCTTAATGCACTGTTCGATACGTTGCCGAGACGATCCATGGGATTGTTGATTGTGCTGCTGGGGTTCTTCAGCATTCAGATTCTCATTTTCGGTCGAACCTCGAACTGGAATAATCTCGTCTATGCCATGTTGGGATATCTGATAGGCGGATGGTTGCGCAAGTATTATCAGGATTATGCGGATAGGTTCAAGACTTTCCCAATGATTGGAATAATTGCAGTCTTGACGGCATTCATGGTCGCTTTCAACCATTACATTTCAGAACCGTCATGGCTGGTGGATTTTATGGGGTGGAAAGATCGGATTCATGATGGCATCGTGCCCTTCCCCATCGTCATCGGCGCATTGGTGTTCATTATGATAAGCCGTATCGATATGAACCAATCTCCGGCGATGGCACAGAGGGTTATCTGTACCATCGCGCCTACCACGTTCGGCATCTACCTCATCCACGAAAACTGGTTCGGTTTCCGCATCGTATGGGATTACGTTTCAAAAATGAGTTATCCTCCATCCGCGCCTATTTTGCGCCCTTTGGTGGGAATATGTATCATTGTTGCTGTGTTTATTATTCTAAGTTGTATTTCCTGGTTAATTGATACAATAATTGTACATCCCATAGAGAAGACGATGCTTTCGCAAATGTGAATATAATAGATGTATGGGGGAAAGAGAATGAAGATGATTGCAGGTAAATTGGCTGTCGATAATCGAGCTTCTTTGGCTCTATTGACACTAGTCGGAGTTGTCGTCTCCATGATGTCCTTTCATGAAGGGCGATTTGTTGTATTGAGTATAAGCGGCATTGCCGGGTTTTACTTTATTGTATATTTAATAGTGCGGAATACTCGGGCATTGAAAGTTGTCGCTGAATTACAATTCCGAGAATTATTTTCTATAATTGCCCTTACGTTCGCCTTTCTTATATTTGCCGGCATATACTTATCTCGATACAACTTTATTCCTATATGGGATTATGCCAATTATTGGAATAATACGCTAGGTTTTAATCACAGTCTGCAGAATGGTGCTGTGGATACGTTTAGACAAGTTGTCTACAGTGTGAATTACTCAGATTATAATTTGCTGTTGTCGTGGATAATGTCTTTCCCTGTATATATTTTTCCGTCATGGAAAGGGGCTGTGTTTATTGAGTTATGCATTGCGGCTGTTCCTACCGCATTGCTTATGGCAGGGTTCATTGTGTCCAAATCAACGCAACTGAGTATGCCCGAGGATTCGTCCGGAGTGTTTATTGCCTCATATGCTGTTTCTTTGCTCGCTTCTTCGTTTCTTGCGCCTATATTTTTAGGCTATTATGATGCTATACCTGCAGTTTTGTTTGTTGCTTTGCTCGTTGCGTTGATGGACGGCAACTTTCCGAAGAGACATTTTGGTGCTGTTTCTGTTGGCTTGGGCTTGTGTGGGGTATTTTTGCTTAGAAGGTGGTTTATCTTCGGTGTTATCGGGCTGGTTTTATGCTGTTTGATATATTGGGTAGGCGTGATTGCTATCAGTGCAAGTGGCAGTCGCATTGCGCTTTTTAAGTCGTTATGCTTCCGTGTAGCTACGATGGCTATTGTCTTCGCGCTTCCTCTTGTGTCTATCTTCCGTCCTTTTGTGTTCAGATCCACTGGAGGGCAGTACTCGCAATCCTATAGTGCTTGGACCGTCTATGACTCTTATTTTGAAAAAGCTCTTAATGTTGTCAACAGAATCGGATTGCTTTGGTTTATTGTTGGTCTAATTAGTATTGTAATATTAGTTGTGGTTTATTCTCGCGTATCGGTTGTGAATAAATCAAGCTTCAGTGAGTTGGTTATTTTGCCTGTGGCTGCCTTTCTGGGTGCGGTGTTAGCTTCTGTAGTTTTTTGGCATGTTCAAGATTTTGGAGAGCAGCACTGGTATGTTATTCTCTTCTTCGTTGAGATTTTTTCTATGGTCCCATTCTTTGCTTGCGCCAATTTGTTGAAGAATGGGGTTGCACGTACTGTTATTAATCCAATAGTAGTTGCTCTATCCATTGTTTCTTTGTTGCAGGGTTTTTCTATCGTGTCTGCTCCTTCTCAGATTAGTCTTCTACTGGGTAAGCAAGGTATAGTTCGTCCTATCAGGCAACATGATGTTACGGAGAAGCATGAGTTGATTACATACCTTCGCCAACAGACCATGAACGGAGGGACGGTATATTTTGCTGCTGCGAGTGCGAACTTAAACTATTCTCTTGCTGATACGACTTTGCTTCCGGATGTAGTAGGATCGGCATTCCCCGTTATTGCAGCTGATGTCGATTCGCGTGATGGTTTTAATACTGGATTCTTTGATGCTCGCTTTGTTGTTACATCTACTCCAGTTTCCTTGCATATGAATGAAGAAAACGAAAGAGTTGTTGTCGCGCTTAATAGTCTTGTGCAGGATTCCTCTAGTTTTCTTGGACGCCATTATATTGAACGTAAATCGTTTCAGTTTGATGGCCCTGTTGAGGTTCATGTTTATGAGAAAGTGTCCCCTATTGAAGTCGAAGATGTTAGGACTTTGAAAGATTATTTCAATAAATGGTATTCGGATTCTCCAGATTTGTTTGCTAATCGGTTTGATGATTATGTCAACCATATGAAACAAGATGAATCTGTGGAGTAAGTCCCTTCAGGCTGGATGGCTAGTTGCACTTCGCCCCGCGTGCGTACAATGAAACGCATGTGCCGATTCTTCCAACTTGATCAAGACGCATGTGAGTTTCTGGACTCGCTGAGCCGCCGTCAACGCAGCCTTGTCGTGGCGGCGGTCAACTATCATTCGCTCATCCAGCCCGGGCGCACCCTCCACTACCGAATCTACATGGGTGAGAAGTGGCAGTACCCCCGCCTGACCGACACCTCCACCCTCAACGGGTCGTGCACGGAGAATGACGGACGCGAACCCATCGGAGAGTTTGATGCCGCTTCCACGGTGAACGCACAGTCAGAGTTCTCCCCCCACTACTTCGCAGGGGACGAGCAGCTGCTCGACCACAACATCCGCTACATCCTGCTCACACCGGATGATGCCACGGACGAAGATGTGTGGGAGCATGCGCCTAATGCAAGCCGCGCCGTCAAACTGTACAACGAACTGGAATACCGTTGGCCTGTGGCGTTCGACCGCATCCGTGAAGTGCAGCGTGAGGAGCGTGAGCGAAAGGCCCGTGGGGAAGTCCGGCTGTATGAGCCATTCACAGTCGAGAGAGCGAACGCCAACGAGAAGAATCACCACCCGTGGGTTGAAGTGAAGCCAGGAGCGCGCGTCGCCGATGCGCCCAAGGCCGTCATCGTCGCCATGCACTGGCTTCAGGCGGGCGGCGCGGAACGCTGGGGCATGGAAACCATTCAGCTCGCCAAAGAAGCGGGCTTCCTGCCCATTGTTCTCACCGACTCCGACGGCCACCAGCCGTGGATCACCGACCCCATCTGCGATGGCGCGCTCGTGATCCCCCTGACCCAGCCGTTGCAATACCGCGTCGGTGACGCCCCGATCCTTCGCGCCCTGTTCGAACAGTTCGACATCCGCGGCATCATGATCCACCACTGCCAGTGGATGTATGACAACGCCTGGTGGGTGAAGAAGTACTTCCCGGATGTCAAGATCGTGGATTCGCTGCACATCGTGGAATACATGTTCCGAGGAGGCTTCCCTCGCGAATCGCTCGCACACGACGAGTGGATCGACCTGCACCACGTGATCTCCCCGCAGCTGGAACACTGGATGGAAGACATCCACCACATCCCCGCCTCCAAGGTCATCGATGCTCCTCTCGTTGGGCTCACCGCCGACTCCGAACATGTAAGCTATGCGGAACGACGCGACCCGCAGGTGCTCAATGTGGCGTTCGTCGGACGTATGTCCCGCCAGAAGCGACCCGACGCGTTCATCCTCGTCGCCAAAGCGATGGAACAGGCCGCGCCCGGCAAATACCATTTCATCATGCACGGCAGCGGCGATATGGACACCTTCACCGATGGGCTCATCAAACGCTACGGCCTCGAGGGCGTCATCGAACGCCGACCCATGAGCATCCCCGTATCGCGAACCTATGCCGATGCCGACGTACTGCTCGTATCCTCCGTGAACGAAGGCATCACGCTCACCACCATCGAAGCCATCAGCGCCGGCATCCCCGTGCTCTCCGCGAACGTCGGATCGCAGGATACGCTCGTGCCGCCGCAAGGATTGCTGCGCCGCATGACTTCCTCGTTCATCCATGACGCGAAACGTTCGCTCACGCACCTCAACGACAATGAGGCGGATCGGCGCAAACTGTGGGAAGTCGAGAAGAACCGCCTTGAAACCTTCTCGCACAAGCAAACCGCCAACAGTCTGTTCCGCCAGCTTCTCAACGAATGGAGCAAGTAGTCATGCCATCCGCAAACACCGCTACGGTCGCCGCGATCGTCGTCACCTACAACCGTCTTGAAAAACTCAAGAAGGTCCTCGCATCGCTGGAAGCGCAGACGCGGCTGCCCGAGCATCTCGTCATCGTCAACAACGCCTCCACGGACGACACCGCCGCATACCTGACCGAATACGAACACGACTTTGCGTTGAAGGACAAGGTCCGTATCACCATCGTCACCCTGCCGGAGAACGCTGGTGGCGCTGGCGGCTTCTCCGCCGGCATGCGAAAAGGCTACGAGCTCGGCGCCGACTTCGTGTGGATCTTCGACGACGACGGCTACCCGCAGCCCACTGCACTGGAGAAGCTGCTCGAAGGCTACGACAATGCGGTCGACGGGCTTGGCACCGACGTGCCGTACGTGTGCTCCATGGTCAAGTTCATCGACGGTTCCATCTCCGAAATGAACAACCCCATCCCCACATGGGATTGGGGCCGACTGCAGGCCAAAGGCTACGACAACCTGGTCATGGTCACCGCCTGCTCGTTCGTGTCTGTGCTCATCCCCCGGTGGGTGATGGAGGTGTTCGGCCTGCCGTACAAGGAGTACTTCATCTGGTTCGATGACGCCGAATACACGCGGCGCATCACCCAGTCGTGCCCCGGCGTGGAAGTCACCGACAGCATCGTGCTCCACGACATGGGCGTGAATCAGGGCGTCAACTACTCCATGGTGAACGACAAGAACGTGTGGAAATTCTCCTACGGTGCGCGCAACGAAGGCTCATACCATCTGCACCACCAGAACGTGTGGCAGTATCTGTACTTCTGCCTCGTGGTACACAACGCCATGCGCCGCGGCAATGTGGCCATGCCGTTGCGCCGTAAGATCTACAGCCAGCTGGTCAAGGCCATCTCGTTCAACCCAAAGGTCGACTTCCCGCAGCAGCCGGAAGCCTGAACCGAATGGAGTTGAGGTGAGCTTACGGTGATGCCCGTTGTCTTTGATTCCGTCAAAGACAACGGGCATCACACGTTCCGGCATATTCCGTCAATCGAGTCTACTGCCGTTCCGCATCCTTGAAGATACGTTCCCACGTGTCCACGGAGGCGACGCCGTAGTCACGGTATTCGCGCGAGAGGCGCTTCCAGCTCCGCGCCAGTTTGCGCGCGAGACCGAAGCACACACGCATGTTGCGGCGATAGAGCCTGCTGCCGCGTCGGAACCACGCCACCGAATCACCGTCGGCCGACGTGACCATCGCGGAACTGACACCGAGGAACGACGGCCAGATGGAAAACCTCGCCGGAATCGCCACCTGAGGTGCTTCGTCCTTCGAGCCATCCACGCGGGACCGCAGTGCGGCGAGCACCGCCTTCATACCCCGCTTCGTCACGTCGCGCGCACTCTGCGGCGCCCACTCGCGTTCGGCATGATCGCCGGGCTCCGGCAGCTCCAACGGGCTGGCGAACGTGGTGCTGTCCGCGAAACCGGCGCGTGCCTTACGCACTTCGCCCAGCTTCGTTGGCAGCGAATCCACCAGATACGCCGGCCCCTTCAACACATCGACGAGGGCCATCTGGCTCAACGCCATGCCCGAATACAGCATGCGCAACCCCAGATTCGCCTCCTCATACAACATGCGGAACGCGGCCGCACGGCCCGCATTCGGATAGTGCAGCAACGCGCACACCCACCGGTTGCGCACTTGGAAATACTCCTCCCAGCTGCGCGCTGGATCCTTGTCATGCCACCCCATATGCCAGACGGCCACACCGGGCAGGCTCACCGTCGGGAACCCATGCTTCTTCGCACGCACGCCGTATTCGATGTCATCGAACTTGATGAACGCGGGCAACCCCAACCCGATGGCGCGCATCGTCTCCGTGGGAATCAGGCAGAACCACCAGCCGTTGAAATCGGAGAACTTCACACCATGCAGGGATGGGCTGTCCGCCAACGGCTCCGAACGAAAATCATGGTTGAATTCCGCACCACGCGACGGGTACATCCACATCGAACGTGGGTCGAACCGCTCGCCCTGCACGTGCAGCACCGTCCTGTGGTCGATATGGAACATGCCGCCGCCCACCAGCACAGGACGTGCCGTGTAATCCGCGAACTGCACGGCGCGCAGAATCGACTCCGGCTCGCTGATCGCATCATCATCAAGCAGCAGCGTGTAGTCGCTACGCCCCGCCTTCACCGTCTCGAACATGCCGCGCGAGAACCCGCCGGAGCCGCCGAGATTCGCCTGCCGGACATACGTCAGCTGCTCGCCCAAGTCGCTGGCGGTGGTAGCGAACCCATCCTGGTCGCGCACCAGATCCGTGCCCTGATCCGTGCAGTATACGGTGTCCAGGCGGGCCCGCAGCTCCGACTCCCCGGCAATCGAGCGCAACTGATCCAAACAGTACGACGGACGGTTGAACGTGGTGATTGCCACGGACACCGTGCCCGGATTCGGTGTGCGGCGATCATGCGACGGGACCTGCCAAATCGCGTCGCCCACGGTCAGTGACGCGTCCTCATCAGCGCGCGCATCGAACCAGTAGAAGCCGCCGTCCAGCATGCCCTTCAACGAAAGCATCACCTCGACGCGCTGCGGGTCGCCGTCACCATGTTTCGTGTCGATGGAGAACGACCTCACCGGCGCCGCCAAGCCGCGCGCCGTGGAACGGAACACGGTCACCGTGCCCTTGCCCGCCGTCCACGCGGAGAAGCGCACGCTCTTGACCCGCGTCCAATACCGCCAATAGCCGGCCGGGAACGCGTTGAAATATGTACAAAGTGACAGGTGCGTGCCCGCCGTCAGCGTGATCGTGTTCCGCGAATCGACCGTGAAACCGTGCGGCTCCTCGCTCGTCGCACACCGCCCCTGCGCGATGAGCCGCGCAAGCTCGGAACGCGTCATTCCATTCGGATTCGCGCTGTACAGATTGTCACGCTCATCGAACACGCTCGGGTCGAAATGCGCGGGATGCCAGTTCACCGCGTACAACGGCATCGTCTGATCGGCATCGCGCAGCGGGTAGACGACCCGGTTCACCGTCTCCCAGCGCGTGTCGCCCGGTGTGCTTTGGTCGCTGGGGGAAGCCGCGCCTAACGTCGTGGCCGAAGCTGAAGTCTGTGCCTGTACCATACCAGTCAGTATACAAATCGGCTTACGAAGGGTAGCCGGGGCAGGAACGGGAGGGTCAGCTTGTCGAGTGATGTCATCCGTGCGGTACGCCGCGCAGTGTTCCATACGATGCTACGCGTGACGTCGCGCATAACGCTCCGCACAATGCCGACCCGCGTGGCGTTGCGTATGATCTCGCGTACTATGTCGCGCACGATGCTGCGGTTCGCACGAACCATCATCGCGCTGCTCGCCGGCATGGCCATGCTCGCCGGATGCGCCACATCCGGCGCCGGCGGTTCAGGCACATCGTCCGCCAGCGGGGGCAGCGTCGACGGACTCGGCGTCACACTGCCCGACTACATCATGCCGGGAATCGTGTTCCAACGCGGCAAACCCATCCACGTCCGCGGCACGGTGAGCGCGGACGGCGGCGGCGCGGGCGGCAGCAGCGCCGCCGTGCCGCTCACCGTCCGTTTCGTACACGGCGACAAACGCTACGAAACCACGAAACAGGTGAAAGCCGGCAGCACCTTCGACATCGCCGTGAACGACGTACCCACGCACAAGGACGCATACACGCTCGCGTTCCTCATCAGCGACCAAGTCGTGCGCACCGTACGCGACGTCTACGTAGGCGACGTGTTCGTGGCCGCGGGGCAATCCAACATGGAACTCAACCACGTCGACTACTACGGCACCGACGCGCTGAAAAACGCGAACATCGCCGGCGCGTTCGCCGCAAGCGACCTGCCGAAAACCGTGGACGACAGCGGCATCCACTTCCTCGCCGTCGACCGCAAACTCGGCGGCTCGACGCTGCCGCTACGCTCGGTGAGCACAACCGCATGGGCCACCGCCACCGGCTCCAACACGCAATACCTCGGCTACCTGCCGCAACTGTTCGCCGCGCAACTGCGCGCGAAACACCCCAACGTGCCCGTCGGCATCATCCAGATCGCGTGGGGTGGCACCGCCATCGCACTGCACATGAAAGGCGGATCCATCTACGCCAACCACGTCATACCGCTGACCGGGTACCGCGTCGCCGGCGTGCTGTGGTACCAAGGCGAAGACGACGCCATCACCGAAGCCACGGCATTGCGGTACGAAAGCCGGTTCGCCGCGCTCATCAACCAATACCGCACCGTGTTCGGCGAGGATGATCTGCCGTTCCTATACGTGCAGCTCGCACGATATTCGGGCGGGAACCGCTACACGCCCATCGTGCGGCAGGCGCAGCTCGACGTGTTAAGCAGCGCCGCCGTGAACACCACGAAACATCTGGCGATGACCGTCTCGATCGACACGGACAAAGGCACGGCGAAGGTCATCCACCCGCTCGGCAAGGACATCCTCGCCGCGCGCATGGCGGCGCAGTGGCTCGCCATGACGGAGGCGGGAGAAGCGGGCGGAGCTTCTGGGGCGTCTGGGGCGGGTAGTTCTTCTGGATCGGCAGAGTCGTCCGAATCGTCTGAGTCGTCCGAATCGTCTGAATCAGGTTCGTCGGGTGGTTCAGGCGCGTCTGCTGGAACGGGCGCGTCGGCGGTGCCGTCCGGGCCGCTGGCGCGAGGCGCGTCGGCCGTGAAGGGCGACGCCTCCACCGTCACCGTGACATTCGCCGCGGGCACGGCGAACGGACTACGCGCAATGACCCCGAACTACACCATGAAAGCGACCACGTCGAACCTCGCCGCCGCGTCGACCGCGCCGCTGCAAGGCTTCGAAGTGGCCGGCGCGGACGGTGTGTTCCACGCCGCCGACGCCGCCGTGCAAGGCAATATGGTGATCGTCCACTCCGACGCGGTCGCGGCCGTCGCGCAGGTGCGCTACCTGTGGGGGCTCGCGCCGAACAGCTCCAGCATGCTGTACGATGCGGCGGGTCTGCCTGCCAGCCCGTTCCTGCTGGGCGTGGGCAAGGAGTAGCGGGCGTGGGTGTGGGCGTGGCGCTATCGGCTCGTAGCGTCGTGACCTTGGAATCGTTACGGTTCCGAGGTCTTTGTCTCCACGGGATTTGCCTATACTGTACGCAGTCGTCGGCGTATGGGATTGTGCCGAAGCCGATGAAGGTGCGCGTGCGCGCGTTCGATTGTGTGCGCATGCGGGCGTTCTGACGTTTGGGGCGGAAGGAGCAGTCATGACCGGTTATGTGTTGCGTCTGTATGACGCTCCGCTGCTTCGATTCGACGCCGCTTACGGTGAGGGACTGTTGGCAGGCAAGGTCGAAGCCCACATCCGCTGGTATGACAAGTCGAAACGGGCATTGCTCCCATTCCCGTTGGCCCCCGAGCCGGATGACGCGAAGCTCACCACTTGGCTGGAGCGGCGAACCATCCCGAAAAACCGCGAGTTCGCCGCCCAGATTCTCGCGCAGGCCGGGTTGAACATCTCGGACACCCTCGGCATCATCGACCTGTGCAAAGGGCTGTCGGTCAACGATTCGTTTTGGGTGGAACGTGACGATGAGAATCTGAAGTTCGCGGACATCAACCTATACGACAATCCATTGGATGACACGCTCGCCATCGTCGCCTACACCGGGTACACATCAAGCGAGAAACATGCGATCGGCCTGTCAAGCGAATGGACGACGGACGGGCAGTTCCCGAAGGCGTGGCGACATATGCAACATGGTCTGGAACTGTGGAAGGCAGGTTCCGAAGGGTATGCGAACGCCGGACTGGAACCGTATTCCGAGTACCTTGCCTCGCAGCTGGCACAAAAACTCGGCGTGAACGCGGTCGATTACCGCATCGCCCGCTGGAAAGGCAAACTGGCATCGGTGTGCGGTTCGATGAACACGAAGGACGTGTCGTTCGTGCCGTTCTACGCGGCCACGCAACTGGCTTCGTTCCCGGAGATTCTGGCCGCCGCCCGCGCCGTGTCGGAAGCGTCGTTCGAGGCGATGCGCACGATGCTCGTGTTCGACGCGCTCATCGTCAACCAGGACCGCCACGCCAACAACCACGGTTTCCTGCGAGACAACCATACCGGGCGCATCCTTGGACCGGCCCCTCTGTTCGACCACAACATGTCGCTGTTCAAGAACGACATGCGTTCCGACTGGGAACATGGCGCATGGACGCCGAAGGTGCTGGAGGAGCGCCAGCCGTCGAACTCGCGCATGACGTTCCGTGACCAGTGCGCGAGCATCATGGGGGCCGCGCAGCATGAGATGCTGCGCAGGGCGTTGGATGTCACGTTGGAGAACGATCCGGCATACCCGCTTGAGGACGGCCGCATCGAAGCGTTGAACGAGTACCTGCACGCCGCGTCCCGCTCACTGCTCGACATTCCCGTGGTGGACGAGTCGAAGCTCGCCGCCCAGCTGGACGCGTTGCGCCCGGCGGTCAGGAACGCGCCCGTGATCCGCAACGGTGCTTTGCTCGAGGAGGCAGAGGAGGCGTAGGCGCGGACAGAGACGGTTGAGCCGGCGCTCAGTGGCGGCACGCTCCCGCGCTCAGTGGCCCTGGAGGCGATACTTCTCCTCGGTGGCCTGCTTGTCCGGAAGCCACCAGCTCTCGTGGGTGCGGTACCAGTCGATTGTCCGGTCGAGGCCCTCGGCGAAATCCGTGTAACGCGGCCGCCAACCGAGCTCGCGCATGATCTTCGCGGCGTCGATCGCATACCGCTTGTCGCCGCCCGGCCGGTCGTTCACATGATCGAAGTCGTCGGCGTCGCGGCCCATGCGCGCGAGAATCATGCGCAGCACGTCGATGTTGCTCATCTCGCCGTCCGCACCCACCAGATACGTTTCGCCGATGCGCCCGCGCGTCAGAATCGCCCAGACCGCACTGCAATGGTCCTCCACGCTGATCCAGTCACGCACCGCGAGACCCGCGCCGTACAGTTTCGGACGGATACCCGCGAGAATATTCGTGACCTGCCGCGGAATGAACTTCTCCACATGCTGGTACGGACCATAATTATTGCTGCAATTGCTGATCGTCGCGCGCACGCCATACGTGCGGTGCCACGCGCGCACCAGATGATCGCTCGCCGCCTTCGACGCGGAATACGGGCTCGACGGCCTGTACGGGCTCTCCTCGGTGAACTTGCGCGGCTCGTCGAGCTGCAGGTCGCCGTACACCTCGTCCGTGCTGATGTGGTGGAACCGCAGATTGTGGCGTCGCGCCGCCTCCAGCAGCACATACGTACCATCGATGTTCGTGCGCAGGAACGGGGAGGCGTCCAGAATCGAATTGTCGTTGTGCGATTCCGCCGCGAAATGGACGATTGCGTCGACGGGCGGCAGCGTGCGATGTGCGGACAGAATCTGTTCCACCAGCGCGGCGTCGCAGATGTCGCCCTGCACGAACGTGAGGCGATTCGCCGGCACACCGTCAAGGTTCTCGCGTTTGCCCGCATACGTGAGCTTGTCCAACACGGTGACGCGCACGCCCGGCTGCTCGCGCGCCACCCAG
Organism: Bifidobacterium aesculapii; assembly: GCF_001417815.1. Classification (GTDB taxonomy): domain Bacteria; phylum Actinomycetota; class Actinomycetes; order Actinomycetales; family Bifidobacteriaceae; genus Bifidobacterium; species Bifidobacterium aesculapii. The sequence continues at coordinate 3,508 of NZ_BCFK01000038.1, read as the reverse complement.
TGCACGAAATTCGCGCCGATGAAGCCCGCGCCGCCCGTCACCAGAAGGTGCCGCGGGGCGAACGGGGCGGTGGGGGCGGCGCCCGCAGTGCCGGCGGTGGTGTCGGCTGGTCTGCTGGTGTCGGCCGGTGCGATGGTGTTAGCTGGTGTGGTGGTGCTGGAGTCAGCGTAGGTGGTGTCGGCATCGGCGTCGGGGTTGGTGGTGCCGGCGTCCGCAGTGTCGCCGCCGCGGACGCACGCCTCCCGCTGTCCCCTCTTCTCGCAATCACTCATACGCTCAATCGTAATGGACCCCCGCAATCGGCGCCTACACTGCGGTGCGACTCGCGTTTGGCCAGCGTGGGATCTCGTACATGCCGGGCATGCGGCAATCTTGACTTCGTGAACGTCAAGATTCATAGCAATCTTGCCGTCCACCACTGCAAGATTGTGTATATGCGGCAATGCACTGTTTCCGGCTGGATTCCGGAGCCATCGTCATCGCGGATCAGGAGGAGCGCCTCGACGTGCCGGAAGGGCGGATCGACGTCATCCCGGCGTGGTGCTGGCTGCTGGATTAGCGGCCAGGTGGCCGAATAGGGCGGTATGGTTCGAAACAGTCCCGATTCATTCGGCGGAAGTCGCTCTGTTTTCACCCAACCCTGCGGTTTGATGTCTGGGCTACGCAGTTGGGGTATGAACCTGCGCGGTCTGATGACGAACCTGCGCGGTTTGGTCTCAACCTGTGCAATCTGACGGCGAACCTGCGCGATTGGGCTTAGAACCTGCGCAGTCTGATGGTGAACCTGCGCATAGGGGTCGTGAAAGCCGGCTTGCGCCGGATGGGATGGCGTCGGTGATTTCCCTGATATTCCGGGCTTTTCAGAATATGGCGTACATGCTCCACTACCTTGTGGAGGGCTTCTTTCAGCACCCCTGTGCGCAGGTTGGGCCTCCGACTGCGCAGGTTGGGTTCCGAATTGCGCACGTTCGGTCATCGACTGCGCAGGTTGGCCGTCCAATCGCGCAAGTTGTGCCCTGAACCGCGCAGGTTCGCAACACACGTGGGGTTGCCTGGTCTCTGCGCTGCGGAATATGGACCCGGTATCAGGACAGCGTAGTTTCCCGGCGAGAGGCTGTAGACTTCATCAGTTATCGCAAGGCGTGAACGGCGCGTGGCGTGCACGCCTTGCGAGGTGGAACCGCGAAGCGTTGCGTCGCAGCGCCAGTTGACGTGCGCCAGCCTGCCGTCGCTGCGCGTCGTATGCGCGTCGTACGGTACCTGCAATGCGCCGTCACTGTGCGTCGAAGAAGCCGGTTTCGGCGAGATAGCCCTTGCCTGCGGTCATGTCGTATTGGATGAGGCGGTAGTCGCGCAGCGTCCGCTTCGCCTGCTTCGAAAGGTTTCTGCGCTTCATAGCGTTGCCCTCCGCATCCAGGTACGTGGTGGACGTATCATCGGCGAATCCGCCCGCTCCGAGCACGAGTCGTTCCATCGCGGGAATGTCGCCGCGCGCCGCGTCGAGGAACGCGAGATACGGGGTGACCTTCGCGTTCATATGCTCCGCCGCGAGGCTCATGAAGTAGTTCGGTGACGTGACCGCAGTCTTCGAGGCCGCCGGATCCAGCTTCACGCCGGAACCTCCCGCGCCCGCTGCGCCGGACGCCTGATTCGACCAGATGAAATAGTCCGTCTCATGCAGGGTGAGCGTGTTGTGCTCGTCCTCCGCGGCGGTTTGGTACGCGCTTGGCAGGTGGTCGCCGTAGAAGACCACCGTGACCGGCTTGTCCAACGCGTTCAGCTGGTTGAGGAAGTCGATGGTCGTCTGGTCGGTGATGCTCACGCCCTTCATGTACGTGTTGATCTGCCCGCGCTCATAGTCGTTGAGATTGTCGGAGATGTTCGCCGCGTCGAACTGGTTGTCGTTGTACCAGCCGTCGTACGTCATGTGGTTCTGCATGGTGACCAGTTGCAGGAACTGCGGGTGCTCCTGCGCGTTCAACTGGTCGAGCACGTTCTGGTAGGAGGCCGCGTCGCTTACGTACGGCGAATTGTCGATGCGGTCCTGATGCGTGATCGCCGGCGTGCTGTCCAACGTGTAGAACCTGCTGAAGCCGAACTTCTTGTAGTTCGCGTCGCGCAGATACATGTTCTTGTAGTACGGGTGGAACGCGGTGGACGCGCCCTTGCCGTATTTCGCGTTCCAGATCCGGTTCCACGCGAACGGGTTCTTCTGGTGCGGCACCAGCTCCTGGTACATCGACTGCATGGAATCATCGAACAGCGCGAGATCCAGCCCGGTCAGCGTCTGGTATTCGATGTTCGCCGTGCCGCCGCCGTAGCCGGGCGAAAGCATCAGCCCGGACGTGGTCGTGTCTTTGAGCGCGCGGATGTTCGGCATCGGATCCTCGGTGAGTGTGATGCCGGGCACGCGCGTCGGATCGGAGAACGTCTCCGACAGGATCATGATGACGGTGCTGTCGGTCAGCTCGCTCGCGCGGGTGGCGTTCGTGGCGCGCGCCGTTTTCGTGTACTTGCGTGCCAGCGCTTCCATGGTCTCGCGGCTGTAGCCGTCCGGTTTCTCCATGATTTTCGGGTGTGTGAGACGCAGGAAGTTGACGGTCGGGCCGTTGCTTTGCGCGTCGCCCATCGCGTTCCACAACTGCGGCGAATCGCCCCACGATTTCGCCCACTCGTAGCCCCACGCGCTCGGCACGCTGAGCGTGAACGTGAACGAGCACAGCAGCGCGACGCTCGTTCCGGCGGCGACGAGGCGCGTGACGTTGCCCGCGATGGTCTTCCAGTTGCGGAACGGGTGCTTCCAGTGGAACGGGATCACGCAGCGGCGGCCGTCGGCCAGCTGGAGCGCGAGGCAGATGGCGGTCAGCCAGATCAGCATGCTCACGGTGCCGTGTACCAACGCCACACGGTCGTCGGGGATGAACGACGTGATTTCGCCGCCGTTGCCGCTCGTGAGGAAGCTCAGGTCGGACGGCAGGATCGGCTCGTTGCGCAATTCCACCTTGATGGCGTTCGCCACCGCGTACACGCTCATCACGATGCCGAATATGGCCGTCGCCACCCAGAATCGGTTCAACACGAACACGAGCACCAGGTAGACCATGCCCAACGCGAGGAAGTTCAACAGCCAGTTGAGCTGGGACTCCTCCAGCCACATCTGCGAGATGAACCGGGTGAGCTGGCCGTTCACGCTGTTCATGATCTTCGTGGTCTGGTCCACCGCGTCGGGGTCGTCGTAAGTGGGTTCCGAGTACATGCCCCACTGGATGAAGATCGTGGCCGCCGCGGTCATCAGCGCCATCACGAGCACGTACAGGGTGTACGGGAGTTTCGGGCGTTTGCGCCACGCGACGCGGAGTACGGCAGCCGCGCGGGTGATGGTGTTGATGACGGTGCGGATGATGGCGTGGGCGGTGGTGTTGGCGGCTTGGGCCGGGGCGAGTGCGACTGCGGTCGCGGCGAGCTTCGCGGCGGTGCGGCGAATGGGGAGTATCGCGGATCGTGCCGT
>NZ_BCFK01000037.1 GCF_001417815.1 Bifidobacterium aesculapii | reverse complement strand
CGCAACCGCCGCTCGGGCGACGCTGCGCGCCCCGCGTGCCGCGTCGCCCGAGGATGTGGTCGGGGTGGGCGCAATCGCCGGGGCGGGTGTGCCGGTGGGTGCCTCCGTCGAATCGGGTGTGCCGGTGGGCAGGAATGTAGTCGCCGCAGGCATGCCCGTTGGATTGGCTGTGTCGACGGGCGTATCCGTTGGGCCAGGTGTGCCGGTGAGCGTCGTGTCGACGGGCTTTTGGGCGCTGGGGGTTACCGGGGCGCTGGAAGTCTCCGTTTCCTGAATGCAGGGGATTCCCTGTGCGTCGGAGTCCGGCTGCACGGTGAGGTCTTTCTGCGTGCCGTGGATTTCCGGTGCTCTGGCGGTCTCCTGTGCGTCGGAGTCCGATTGTGTACGGGGTGTGCCCGCAGCTTCCTGTTTGCTGGGAGTCTTCTGTACGTCGGAAGTTTCCGGGTTGTGCTGTGGCTCGTCCATACCCTGCGATGCGCTCACTGTCTACACCTATTCCTACTCCGGTGGCATTCCGGGACATTGTAAACGTAGGTTCAGGACGAATTTACCTTTCGTTCACTATGCGCGGGTCGTTCGTCATCGCGTCGACGTGATTCGCCGCGACCGTGCCGGTCTGTACGCGCGCGGCGCCTCGATGGACGGTCGGCAAGAGGTGCTGCCGTCGGAAAGGCGATCGTAAGATAGACAATAAGATATTGGAAGATAATTGTAAGATGATAAGATAAGATAGAAGATAACCGTAAGATAGATACCGCGATAATCGATGCGATGCGCGATACCGTCAATGCTGCGAAAGAGGTCACCATGTCTATGTCGTTCATGGAAGGATTGCGCACCGAGTTCAAACGGACGTGGACCGATGGGGCGAAGCGTTCGGCGGTAGCCTTTGCGAACACGGACGGCGGCGTCATTTATATCGGCATTGATGATGACGGCACTGCGGTGGGATTGGACAATCCCGACGAGACCATGCGGCGTGCCACGCAGGCGGTGTCCGATGGCATCCGTCCTGATGTGATGAGTTTCGTCTCGGTCGAACCGGAAACCGTTCAGGGTGTTCCCATCGTCGCAGTGCACGTGCAACGTGGCTCGCACCGGCCGTACTATCTGGCGGATAAGGGCATCCGCTCCGCCGGAGTGTACATCCGTTCAGGTGCCGCCTCGATACCCGCATCCGAATCCGCAATCGTGGACATGATCCGGCAGACGGCCGGCGACTCCTTTGAGGACGCGCTCTCGCTGGAACAGAATCTGACGTTCGCTGCAGCTCGCAGCGCCTTCGCGGACGCTGGAATCGGATTCACCGAATCGTCACAGCGCACACTGGGACTGCTGGACGCGGACGGAACGTATACGAACCTTGCTTGGTTGCTCTCGGACCAATGCACGGCATCGGTCAAAGCGGCGGTATTCGCCGATGGCCGCAAGGAGGTGTTCGTCAATCGTCAGGAATTCTCCGGATCGCTGCTCACGCAGTTCGATCAGGTCGGCGAATTCATTGCCAGGCATAACGTCGTGCAATCCCATACCGGGCAATCCATGCGGCGTGTCGATGAATACGACTACTCCCCGCTGGTGCTGCGCGAAGTGCTGCTGAACCTGCTGGTACACCGAGACTACGGTCTGTCCGGACCGTCGCTGATCAGCATATTCGACGACCGCATGGAATTCCTGAATCTCGGCGGGCTCCCGGACCGATTCACCCGCGAGGATATGATGAACGGCATCTCCTCCCAACGTAACCCGAAACTTGCGAACATCTTCTACCGGTTGCGGTTGGTGGAGGCTTACGGAACCGGTGTGCGACGCATCATGGGCGATTATCGCAATGATTCGGTCAAGCCGGAATTCGACATCAGCGACCACTCATTCCGGCTCACCTTGCCGAATCATCGCTACAGCCGTTTGTCGAGTGAGGAGGGCAAGGCGACATCGGGGACGAAGGCGACATCGATGACGGGCATGTTGGGGCCGGGGGTGTTTGGGCCGGGCGTGTTCGAGCCGAAGCCCGAGGTATCGGCTGGGGCCGACTCGGTGGCGGCGGTGCCTGATGTCGGTGCTGCCGCGGCGGAGCGGCAGCGCGTCGTTCTCGACTACGTGCGCGGGAACGGGAGCGTCACACGCCGCAAGGTGCAGGAGGTCACGGGACTGTCGCAATCCACTGCGGCCGCCATCATCAGGGACATGGTGGAACGAGGGATGCTGGCGCGGGATGGCCGCGGGCCGTCCACGCGATACCGGCTGCCTTCCGCCGGCGCGTGACGGAGTTCCATGATTGCCGCTAGCATGGTGCGGGTAATCGCACATCAACGATGAAAGGTTTGAGACCGTGGCGAACGTGGTGGAGCAAACGCAGGACAAGACGCAGGACGCTGCGGGTGACGCGCGAGGTGACGTGCAGTACCCGGATCTGGTGATTGTCGGCGCGGGCCTGTTCGGCCTGACCGTCGCGCAGCAGGCGGTCGAGCATGCGGGCGCGCGCGTGCACATCATCGACGTGCGCGACCACATCGGCGGCAACGCGTACTCGTACTTCGACGAGGAGACCGGCGCGGAGATCCACAAATACGGCGCGCACCTGTTCCACACGTCCAACAAGCGCGTGTGGGACTACGTGAACCGTTTCACCGAGTTCACCGACTACGTGCACCGCGTGTACGCCACGCATGACGGCGTCGTGTACCCGCTGCCCATCAACCTCGGCACCATCAACCAGTTCTTCGGCAAGGCGTACACGCCGGCCGAGGCGCGCAAGGTCATCGAGGAGCAGGCCGGCGAGCTGGCCGGCACCGATCCGCAGAACCTCAACGACAAGGGCATCCAGCTGATCGGTCGCCCGCTGTACGAGGCGTTCATCAAGAACTACACGGGCAAGCAGTGGCAGACGGATCCGAGCGAGCTGCCTGCGTCGATCATCAAGCGCCTGCCGGTGCGTTTCAACTACGATAACCGCTACTTCAAGGACACGTGGGAAGGCCTGCCGAAGGACGGCTACACCAAGTGGATGGAGCGCATGATCGACGATCCGCGCATCACCGTGTCCCTCGGGGTTGATTTCTTCGACGAGTCGCAGCCGTACAACAAGAAGGCGCTGCGCGCGGCCGGCGTGCCGGTCGTGTACACGGGCCCGGTGGACCGCTACTTCGACTACGAGCTCGGCGACCTCAAGTGGCGCACCGTGGACTTCAAGGAAGTCCGCTACGACGAGGGCGATCACTTCGGCTGCCCGGTGATGAACTTCTCCGACGCGGACGTGCCGTACACCCGCGCCATCGAGTTCAAGAATTTCAACCCGGAGCGCCGTGAACAGCAGAATCCGGACAAGACGGTCGTGTGGGAGGAGTACTCCCGCTTCGCCGAGCGCGGCGACGAACCGTACTACCCGATCAACACGGACGAGGACAAGGCCCTGTACGCCCAGTACGAGGCGAAGGCCGCCGCCGAGCCGAAGACCGTGTTCGGTGGTCGTCTCGGCACGTACAAGTACTACGACATGCACAACGTGATCGACACCGCGCTCACCGCCTACGAGGAGCAGGTCGCCCCGCTGCTCGCGAAGTGAGTTGACGCTCGGCGCGAGGTGACGCTGCGCGGCGCGGCTCCACACGGTGCCGCGCCGCGTCGCATGTGTGACGTGATGTGTTGCGCAATCGAATCGGTTGTCGATAGGTATCGGCTTCCTGCGAAGCGGGTCGGCAATGCCGCGTGTAGCTCCCGGCCATCGGGTCTCGCCACAGCGTAGCCGCCCGCTCGGCGACCGAAGGGTGGGACGGAATCGGGCTGATGTCTGTCGGAACTGTAAAGCTTCGAAATCAATAGAGCCGTCGATAAGATGATTTTATGAGATTTTTTTGCATTGATTGCCTTAAGTGATAATCTGCATATTGCAGAAAGGGGGGGGCGTATGTTCTTCTCACTTGAAGTGGAGAATTTCCGTTCAATCAAGGAGCGGCAGGCTCTTACCTTCCAACGTGCCGGCAATGGTTCTGAATCCAGGCTCGATCTTGGAAGCGACACCGCCGGTGGCGACCTCACTCCGGTCGTCGTCTTGTTCGGCGCCAATGCGTCCGGCAAGTCCAACGTCTTGGACGCCTTGAAATACGTACGGGCATTGGTGTTGGGATCCGCAGACAGGGAAGTGGGCAAACCTCTGCCTGTGCAGACGTTCAGACTTGACGAGAAGTCACGCGAGGCACCGTCGTCGTTCCGTATCCGTTTCTCCACGGCTGCGCACGAATACGAGTACGAGGTCTCGCTGCAGGATGGAATAGTCGTTTCCGAATGGCTTGGCGAACACGTTCGGAATACGACGCGTCGTTCTGTGCGCACATTGTTCTCTCGTCGCGTGGCGGACGGGAAAAGCGCTATCACGGTGTCGGCCAAACTGCGTGGATCGAAGAAAGCCATCATCGACGCCACCCGTGACAACATGCTATTTCTGTCCAAAGCGGCGAAGGAGAATTTCGAGCCGCTTATGGACGCGTACCACTGGTTTATCCCAGCGGACTCATCCACGGACCCCGTCAATCTTTTCGACGAGGATCCGAAGTTCTGCGAGTGGGTTCTCCAGTTGCTGGGAAGCGCCGATTTGGGCGTTTCGGGTATTCGGATTAAACCGCCGTCGCAGCGTCCCCCTCAGGAATTGGTCAAGATGCTCGCCGAAGACGATGATTCGGAGTCGCTGGCCGACGCCGAACAGCGTCTGATGAAGGCCAATCGTCGACCGACGCTTTCGCACCGAGCCATCGTTGACGGTGTTCTTACGGCCGAGGAGATTCCGTGGAACTATGAGTCCTTGGGCACCCGACAGCTCTGGGAATACGCCGGCGGAATCTATTCGGCGCTGAAAAACGGCACGCTGTTGCTGCTGGACGAGATTACCGGACTGCACCCATTGCTGCTGAAGGAGATCATCATGCTCTTCCAACGGAAGAGCACCAACCCCAACGGGGCGCAGTTGCTGTTCTCCTCCCATGATGTCACCTTGCTTGGGAACTGGGGTGGTCTCGGTTTTCTGCTTGACCGTGATCAGATCTGGTTCACTGAGAAGGGCAATGACGGTATCACTCAGCTGTATCCGTTGACTGACTTCTCGCCGCGCAGCGAGGAGAACATCGAGAAGCTGTATCTTCAGGGACGTCTCGGTGCGACTCCGATTCTCGGAGACCTCGTGCGGGAAGCGCCACGGGAATAGTCCGAACGACGGGGATGACGGTAAGGGAAACGGTCATGAGCAAGAAGAGGGGCGTTGGCAAACGCCAGGTGCCGCCACGATTCATACTGGTGTGCGAGGGGCAAACGGAGAGAGGTTACTTCCAAGCCGTCAACCAGCTGCTTCGACTGGCGGGGATATCCGTGAAGGCAGTACAGGACGAGGTGTCCCCGCTGGCCATCGTCGATAGGGCGAAAGACTACATTACCGGCAATCCCAAGCGAGGTATCGAAGCGGTCGAGAAGCAGGACCAGGTATGGGTTGTGTTCGATTGGGATGAGCACACCGGTGAGGTCGTACGCGCCCGGAAGGAGGCGGAGCGATTAGGCATTCACGTGGCACTGTCCAACCCTTGCTTTGATGTCTGGCTGATTTGGCATCTAGAGGACTATATGCGTGTCGGATGTTTGGCGAAACAGACCGATGCGGAACTGAAGAAGGTATGGCCTTCCTATTCGAAAGGTGCCGACAATCCTTGGGCGGCATTGTGGACTGGGCTTCGTAAGGACGGACTGCACGAAGCATCCCGGCGGGCACGTGAAGCCGACGCGAAGCTGCGCTCTGATAATCTGGCGTATCCTGAGAATCGTCCCTCATCCGAGGTGCTCGAGCTGATGGATGCCATCAAGGATGTGTGGGAGAAGACTGCCCGACGGGGAACGGGAGAGTGTCCAGTCGGGTGACGGCGTACCGCGGCTGCGGGCGACTCTTGTCGATGAAACAAACGGGCGGTAAACTCGCCCACTATGTCTGAAGTGAAGAATGAAACCAGCGGTACGGGCGTGACTGCGGCGCCCGGCGACAGTACCGGCCTCGATGCCGGCCCCACTTCCCTCCAATCGGTCGAATCGCTTGACCAGAACAACGAAATGGCGCGTGGCCTCAACAATCGCCACGTGCAGTTCATCGCGATCGGCGGCACGATCGGCACCGGCCTGTTCCTGGGCTCCGGCAAGTCGATCGCGTTGACGGGCCCGAGCATCATCTTCGTGTACATCGGCGTCGGCATCGTGATGTTCATGCTGATGCGCGCGATCGGCGAACTCATGTACCGCGATCCGAGCCAGCACACGTTCATCAACTTCATCACCCGCTATCTGGGCAACGGCTGGGGCAAATTCGCCGGATGGTCGTATTGGATCGTGCTCGTGCTGATCGGCATGAGTGAGATCACCGCCGTCTCCACGTATTTCATCACGTTCTTCGACACGTTCGGCATGGACCTGTCGCATTGGAAGTGGCTGATCGAACTGTGCTTCCTCGCCGCGTTGGTCACCATCAACCTGATTGCCGTGAAGGCGTTCGGCGAAGCCGAATTCTGGTTCTCGATGATCAAGATCACGCTGATCTGCGCGATGATCGCCACCGCCGTCGTGATGGTCGTGATCGGCTACCATTACGACGCGGTGCAGATCACCGGCCGCGACGGCGTCTCCCCGGCCGGGCACGCCGGTTTCGACAACATCCTCAACGGGTTCTCGCTCGCGCCGAACGGCTGGCTCGCGTTCCTGATGAGCTTCCAGATGGTGTTCTTCGCATACGAGATGATCGAATTCGTGGGCGTGACCGTGTCCGAAACGCAGAATCCGCGCAAGGTGCTGCCGAAAGCCGTCAACGAGATCATCGTGCGCGTGCTCATCTTCTACGTGGGTGCGCTGGTCGCGATCATGGTGATCGTGCCGTGGACGTCGTTCACGCCGAACAAGGACGGTTCGTTCGCCTCGCCGTTCATCATGGTGTTCCAGTACGCGGGATTGAACTGGGCGGCTGCGCTCGTGTTCTTCGTGGTGATCACGGCCGCGTCGAGCGCGCTGAACTCGCTGCTGTACTCCGCTGGGCGTCACCTGTACCAGCTCGCGCACGAATCGGACTCCCCGGTGTTCGGCAAGGTGGGCGTCGTGTCGAAACGCCACGTGCCGGCGCGCGCGATTCTCGTTTCCGCCGCGCTGATCCTGCTGTCGCCGATCATCAACGCGATTCCGGGCATGTCGAGCGCGTTCGTGCTGTTCTCGTCCGCGTCGAGCGCGGTGATCATCTTCATCTACATCCTCACGATGATCGCGCACCAGAAGTACCGTCGTTCGGCTGATTTCATCAGCGACGGTTTCGTGATGCCCGCCTACCGGTTCACGAACACGTTCGCGATTGTGTTCTTCGTGTTCGTGTACGCGACGCTGTTCCTCGCGGACGATACGCGCGGTTCCGCGATCGCCGGTCTGGTGTGGCTCGCGGCGTTCGGCGGCTACTGTCTGCTGCACGAGCGATTCCAGAACCGCGACCTCAGGGCTGCGCTGAAACGGTAGCGGGTACGGCGGTGTGTTGGTTCTGTGGACGCGGAATCGACCTGCGGCCGATGCTTTTCGAGTAGCATCGGCCGCAGGTCGGTTCTGTTCGTCGCGGGACTTCCGACGGTTCTCTGATTTCGGTATTGCCCTCGACCCGAAGATGACGGTCATCGCAGGAGATGACCGTCCGGCAGGACGGCGTTGCTGAACGCCGCTGCGGTGGCGTTGGATGCCGCGTTGGCGAAGATTGACGGCGCGGAAATGAGACGGCGATAGTGTTTACGGTCACACAATCGGACACTTGAGCGTTTCAGTAGTTGTCCGATAGGTGAGACGTCGTTCGTGGGCGTGTCGCGCCTGCTGACTCGATTTTCCGGGGGGGGGGGTGCTGTTTTCCTTGGTATCAAGCGGAAGGCAGCGGTTCTCAAGTTGGTCATGCTACTGTAAAAACTACACGAGGAATGCGTGGGTCGTACCAAAGGAGTCACACGGAAGGAGTATGAACGGTTCCTAGTAGAGTTGACAGAGAGAAGATGTCAGCGCAGTCGAAAAGAAGAGGAAGACGAAGAAGCGCATGATGTTGCACGAACACCAGAACGATGAATCCCGTCGCGGATTCGCGGCGAAGAAGGGACGCGGCATAGCCGGCCGTGTGGTAGCCGCCATAGTGTCCCTGGTGATGCTGGGCTCCGTGAGCTTCACGGCAGGCACCGCGCTCGCCGACACGGCACAGGATTCCAACGCGGCCACCGTCGTCGCCGACGGTACGACCGATGCGAACGCCGCTGCGGCCGGCAATCGGACCGCGCAGGCCACGCAGCTGAGCAATAAGGCGCAGAAGGCGCAGGATGCGATCAACGCCCTGCCGGACGCCTCCGCCGACGATTTCACCGTTGACGCCAACAACGTGGGCGAACTCAACGACCAGATCGCCAAGGTCAACGCCAAGGTCAACGCCCTCTCCACTGATGAGGTCCAGAAGCTCGATACCACGCGAGCCGACGTGCTCATCCAGAAGGTCAACAAGTACAGCCACGACTGGGCCATCTACGCCGCCCAAATGGTGGCCGAAAACGCCCCGTCCTCCACCAAGCTTCCCGATGGTGTCTCGTGGGCCGATGTGCGCAGCTATATCGATGCCAATTTCACTGGCTCCAAGGTCTTCGCCGATGCCGTTTACAACACGATTTACGCGTCGGGGCAGGATTACACTGACAGCGATAAGTATGGTGGATACACGCCGCGTACTGCTGCCGATGTGATTAAGTATTACGGTTCTGGCGATGCGTCGAGTGAAATTCGTATAACGAATACACTGGAGAATAATGCTGTCCTCAGAGGTATTCTTCTGCTTGTCAGGACAAAGAGACTTTCCATCGAGGATGTGGGTTCTTGGAAGAGCCTCGGTTTTATTGAAGATGCCTATCAGGAAGTGTCCACCAAGCCCTTCCCGGCTGATAAAGATTTGGGGCCGGCGGTGTCTGTGGATTCTATCGGTATTACCGTACTCCCGAAGAACCCGTATCAGCTTAATCTGACACGAACTTTGGGTAATATTCATTATTTTCAAACTACCGCATATAATGATATGCCGGTGGCTATTCTTCGTCATTCTGGTAGTGGGAATACAGAAATTGCGATAGATACAACTTTAACAGGCCGTTCGGCAGATGTTGATTTGGGTAGTGTGACTGCTGCTCGTAATGCGGATAATGCGATACATCCTACCGAGGTAGAGCCGTCGTTTACAAGTTCAATTGATGGCAGCTACTCGGGAACCGATCGGTTTACTGCTTCGGGCAATAGCGTAGTCTTGTCCATACCCAATAGCGGTCAAGATGGGCGGTATGAGGAGCGTATCGGATTCCAAAGCATTTATGGGTTCTACAATAATACGGTTAAGACTTACACGTCACTTGATTACTTCTATCGTGCTGATGTCACGTATCTCAATACGGTGAAGATCGAGTCCAATGACACCGTGCTGTCCGATTTGAGCTTCCAGAAGGTGGATGCGACTACCGGCAAGCCCATTCCGGGCGTGCAGTTCAAAGTGTATGCAGATGAGGGGGGTACCCAGACCGCGCAGCAGGCTGTTGTCAAAGACGGCAAGGTTCAGCTGAAGCAGGACGGTTCCATCATAATGCAGGACACCGGAATCTACACCACCGACTCCAATGGTGAAATCACGGTTCCGTACATGCTTGCAGGCAAGACGTATTACGTGAAGGAAGTCGCAGTGCCCGCTGGCTACCAAATCGATTCCAAGTCCAAGCCGGTTAAGGTCACTGCCAACGCCACTGTGACTGAGGCAGACGTTCTTAACGGTGAAGGCAAGTCTGCAGAGGTCCTTAAGGACAAGAACACTGCTGTCGCTGATGACTTCAAAGGCATTCTTGATTGGGATGTTGCATGGAATAAAGGTAAGGGTAACGTTACTCTTACCTCTGGCACGCAAAAAATCACCGTGAACAACGGCGTGTATATCAAGAACAGTGGCAATTCGGTCACATTGAACGATGCTTCCGTTACCGGTGATGGTGTGCAGCTTCTCAGCGGTGCTCCGACATATACGATGACCGATAGTGACGGCACCAAGGGAACGTTCAAGACCCTTCAGGATGCTCAGGACGCCATCAACAAGCTCATCGCGGAGAAGAAGCTTGATGCCGATAATGCGGTGATTACCGTCAACACCGGCAAGCGCGTCTACTACGCTCCTGGCAAGAACGCGTCGGAGACGCAGGTCACGAACAAGAAGCTGCCGGTGTATATTCAGCCGTCGGTGACGAAGCTCCTTTCCGGTGACGCTGTGCTCGGCAAGGACGAGTCGAAGACGTTCACGTTCAGGCTTTCCGGTGAAGGCGTGGACCAGACCGCTTCTGTCGAACTCAAGAAGACCGGTAAGGCCGCCTCGGTTGGCATCGCCGCCTTCGACATGCTGAAGTACGATGCGGATGCCCTCGGTATGGACGCGAACGGTCAGCCCGTCACGGACAAGACCTTCACGTACAAGATCACCGAAGAGTCGGGCAACGACCCTGACGTGACCTACAACCCCGATGGTGTGTACTACGAGATGGCGGTTCACGTAACCGCGCTCGACGGCACCACCAGCGACGGCTACGGCTATCGCGCGGAAGTGACTGTTACCAAGGTCGCGACTGGTCAGGATGGCGTGGAAGACAAGACCCAGGTCTTCAACCGCGCGTTCACCAGCAAGGAGACGAACGGCAACTCTACTGACGACAAGGGCAACGTGACCTACCAGCCCAAGCCGGGGCAAGTGAAGACGGAGGACTTCCAGTTCGAGAACGTGCTCAAGCCGTCGTTCGAGTTCGTCAAGACCGATGGCGACGACTACAAGTTCCTGCTGCAGGGTGCGACGTTCTCCCTGTTCCGTTGCAACAGTGAGAGCTGCCCGGAAGGCTTGGTCGACTGGCGGAACGGCAGTAATGTCGGCCCGGATAAGGCTTGGTCCATGTTCGCCACTCAGACGAGTGGCACGAACGGCAAGATTGAGTTCTCCGGTCTCGCCGATGGCGAATACCGTCTGGTCGAAACCAAGGCGCCGAGTGGCTACACGCTTCCGGCCGGCCAGTGGCGGGTCATCGTCAAGGAAGGCTCGATCGAGAGACCCGAGGCGGTTGCGGATAAGGACGGCAACCTGCCGCCCGCCTTCCACACGGATGACAAGAACGGCGGACTGCTTGGTTTGGGCAACAACAAGCACATGTCTGTTCCCTCCACTGGTGGGCGTGGTCTGATTGTGTTCGCTTCGCTGGGTGGCGCTTTGCTGCTCGCGGGTGTGACGGTATTGACCGCTGAAGCGAGGAGGAAGGCGAATCTGCAGTAACTAGGTTTTCTCGGGCGGCCGCGTTGCACATACGCGGCGTGGCCGCCCATTGATTCACAAATCAATACTTAAGAGAAGGAAAAGCAAAATGTTCAGTTTGAAGAAGAGCGGCATCGCAGCCGTGGCCGTCGCGGCGGTCGCCGCCATGCTCGGCTCCTTCGGCCTCGCCGCCCCGGCCATGGCAGCGGATACGCCGAATGGTGCCACCACGGACAAGGGTTCCATCACTATCAGCAACGTGCAGGGTGGCGCCACCGTGACCGCGTACAAGGTCATCAACGTCAACTACACGAACGAAGGCACGGCTGAGGCTCCGTCCTACGTGCCCGCCACTCCGGAGTACACTTGGGATAATGCCGTGGCCGAATGGGTGCGTGGCAACTACTCCGGATACATCGGCGAGAAGAACGTTGTCAGCAACGAGTATGCGAATCTGAAGGATGATCTGAGCGGCGCGCCGGACAAGAACGGCAACTACTCGTCCGACATCGCGAAGTTCTACGACGGACTGTCCAACGCAGTCGGCAACGGCACTGTCAAGCTGACTGAAGCGAGGCAAGTCACTGTTGAAGGTACCGCGGATGCGAATACGGTCACTCTCAAGGATTTGACTGTCGCCGGTTACCTGGTGAAGATTACCAACAAGAGCGGTAATACTGAAGGTAACGGAAACAAACCTGGGGTCGTCGCCGACTACTCCTATCGTCCTGTCGTAGTGACCGTCGGGTTCTCCCAGGAAGAGGGAGAACCGTGGAAGATCGCGGATGCCGACATTGAGGCCAAGCGCAGCAAGGCCACCATCGATAAGAGCATCAACGAGCAGAATGATGACGGCCACAACAGCGGCAAGGACCAGACAGACACCGGTTCCGACACCGTCGGAATCGGCAGCATCGTGACTTATGACACCCGCTCCAACGTGCCCGTTTTCCCGAAGGATGCCATCGAGAAGAAGTACGTCATTGCCGATACGATGGATGAGGCCCTGACCCCGAACTACACGAACGGGGGCGGTCACAAGTTCATCGTCTACGGCGTTGACGATAAGGGAACCGAAACCAAGATCGGTGAGGGTGCCAGCAACGACTACTACACGCTGACCACTGAAAACGCCGAGGATCTTGATGGCAATGCCGTTACTTGGGTTCTGGACTTCAACTATGAGAAGGTTCGCCAGTTCGACAAGATTCACGTGCAGTACACCGCCACGGTGAACGAGAAGGCCATTGTCGGCGAGCCGATTTACAACAACGTGAAGCTTCAGTACACCAACAACCCGTATGAGAAGGACTCTCACCGCACCGTGCCGGACAAGGTCAAGGTGTACACCTTCGGCATCAAGGTCCTGAAGCAGTTCTTCGAGAACGGTGTTCTGCAGAAGGACAACCTGCCTGCTGGCGCCGAGTTCGCCGTGTACAAGCAGGGCGGCGATAACGAGCTCAGCTTCGTGAAGGATGACAAGGGGTACCGCCCGGCGAAGTCCGGTGAAGCCGGCGTCACCAGCCTGCCTGTGGACTCCAAAGGACACCTCAGCGTCTATGGTCTCGACGAGGGCACCTACGAGCTTGAAGAAACCAAGGCTCCGGCCGGCTACATCAAGCTGAACGGCCGTGTTTCCGTCACCATCACCGCTCTGAAGGACGGTGAAGACTTCAACGGTCACGTCGAAGGCGAGAGCGAACTCGGCTTCGTCTCCACCACCGTCAACAACACCAAGGGCTGGCTGCCGAAGACCGGTAGCGCGGGCATGGTCCTTATGACCGTGGCCGGCGTGCTGCTCGTCGCGGCGGGCGTCACCGTACTGACCCGCAAGCGTCGCGCCTGAACCATAACGAGACAATCGGAGTGAAAACCCTTCGCACGCCGATCGCCTCACCCAACCCCCGCTCGTAGATTCGCGGGTGGGTTCCGAACGGAACCCACCCGCGAATCTACGAGCGGGGGTTTCTGGCATGACAGGACCGGAAACGCAACGTGTATCATCATCGGGGGAACGGAACAATCAGGGAGCGGAAATGGCAGTGAGACGGCGGAACATGCACGCACGCCGCGCGCGCAGTACAACGCAACCACAGCAGAACAAACTCAACACCATCCTCGCGGCCATCCTCATCCTCGCCGGCGTACTCGTCTTCTCCTACCCGATCTTCGCCGACCTCGTCTCCAACCAACAACACAATCAAGTCATCACCAACTACAGCGAAACCGTATCCACCCTCAGCGCCGCCGAAAAGCAGAAACAGCTCAAACTCGCCAAAGAATACAACGACAACCTCACCGGCGAGCCACTCCATGACCCCTTCGTCGAAGGCAGCGGATACGCACTCCCCACCAACTACACCGACGTGCTCAACCTCAACGGCGACGGCGTCATGGGATACATCAGCATCCCCAAAATCAAACTCAACCTGCCCATCTACCACGGAACCGACGACGAAGTCCTCGCCAAAGGCATCGGACACATGCGGCAGACCTCACTCCCCATCGGAGGGAAAGGCAACCGCAGCGTACTCACCGGACACCGCGGACTGCCCTCCGCCGAACTCTTCACCCGACTCGACGAACTCGACAAAGGCGACATCTTCACCATCAGCGTGCTCGATGAAACACACGCGTACAAAGTCGTCGAAATCGAAACCGTGAAACCCGACGACCTCGACAAAATCCGCGCCGAAGCGGGACGTGACCTCATAACCCTCGTCACCTGCACGCCATACGGCATCAACACGCACCGACTCCTCGTCACCGGCGAACGCACCGCCTACCATCCGGACCAAGTGAAGGAGCCCGTCGTGTCGTTCTCACCCAACTCGCCCGACACATGGTTCCGCTTCGGCGGACTCGCGGCCGTCGTGACACTGCTCGCGATTGCGCTGTGGCGCTGGTGGCGGCGGAAGCGGCGGCGTGAGGCGGTCGCGCGCGTCGTCGCGGCCAGCGTGGCGGGGACGATTGGGGGAGTAGTGGCTGGTGGCGCTGCGGGTTCTGGCGGCGGTACCGGTGTAGGTGGCTCTGATGGCGGTGACGCCGGTTCTGGATTCGACTCGGGCTCTGGTGGCTCGGGTGCCGGCATCGGTGCTGCAGACGTGGCCGGCGGTGGCGCTGGCGCGGCTGGTGGCGCTGGTGGTGCTGGTGGCGCTCGGCAGGGGCGGCGTCGGCAGGCACGGACCGTCGCCGGCATGGGCACCAAACAGTTCGAACCCGGCATCGACGAAAAACTCCGCGACATCAGCGACTAGTGTCAGCGATTAGTGGCTGATGCGGCCGGGGCTGGCTAATGGCTGGTGGCCGGCTGCGTGGCCGGTGCGGGTCGGCCTTTGGCGGGGGCTCTTTCGTGAGATGTTGAGGCCGCGTGTCCGTCTAGCCGACGATTCGCAGCAGCAGGTACACGATGAGCCAGGTGCCGAGTATGGCGCCCAACACGGCTGCCGCAGCATTTGCGGGATTCGTGCCGACCGTATTCCCCTCACCATTCCAGTGCAATGAGCTGAACAGTTCGGTATCGCTCTGAATGCTCTGCTCCATGCCGGGGTACTTGTCGTGGACAAGAACAGGCCGCACATCCTTGGCGAAACGATGAACCAGGAACGTGGAAGACCTCAACCCTAATTTCGTCAGATGGATATGGTGGTTTATGGAGAGATGAAATGCGGGCGGAGAGGAAGTACGATGCCACTAAAGCAGCAAAAGCATTATTGGCTTTACGGTGCGTTAAATATGAAGAACCATCGTTGCTCTTCGTGAGGCAATTGTAATCGGTGGCAACATATCTGCGGATAAGCAGGAGGGGAAGGGGAACAGACTCGCCTTCTTGGAATCTTTCCAGCCAACAATCCTGGGCAATGTTTTGCAGAACCGACCAATCAACTTCAAATGTCCATGTTTCATCCTGCCGTCCAAGATTGCTGATATCGACGGTGCGGCGTAGCTGTTTCAGCCAAGGGCGGTCCTCCTTGAAGGAGACGCGGCGTTCTCCGTACCTCAGGCATTCGTTGGTTTGCAGTCTGTATAGGAACTCCATTTCCCCGGACAACAGCAGCGAATTGAAATGTGTTGATATATACTCACCTGATGCGAGATTCTCGAAATGGGCCACCGTGCCCTTCCCCTTTATGACTTCATCGTCTTGCATCCACGCCGGATTGGCAGGAGGATTGTGACCGTCATACGCCTTTACGATCACAATCCTGGAACTTACCGTCCGTGGACAAGCACGTGCTCTATAGATGAATTAATCATGCCGCTGGCAATAAGACAATTAAAAACTCTTATATGCATTGAAAGGAAGCTCGGCAATTCTTTTTCCGCGTTCTCCCCTCTCCTGTATGGCCTTGATGCCCTTGACAAGCTCTATGTCGTTCGATTGAGCGGATGTAATGATTAACCCTCGATTGGTCGAGCTTGACAAGGTCGCGCGCTTCGCCTTAGGGCGGTAATGCTGCTCCCGCTGCCACTGGAGCAAAGGATCGGAAATACCTGATGCGGTCATGCCTGCCTCCATAACGTGTATGCGCTCGCCTTGCGGCTGGCCAAACCAACTACCAGCATTGTGCTGCTCCTAACGTCTCTCGCATGCTGCGCGATAAAAATATACTGCCGAGGGTACCACTTCGTATGGGTAAACTGATTAACATAGCCGTCTTCTTCGCCTGAGGCAAATCCTCATTGGCGTGTCGTACTTGCGCGGTCTGCTTGCAGACATGAGACCGTAGTCTGGAGGCTGGCTGGAGTACGAAGTTTGCGGTTCGGGGGTGTATGAGAATAATGGGTAGCGGATGAACAGAATCGTGAGGGAACAGGCGCACAGGCGCGCAGTCAGGAGAACGAACATGAGCGGCAACACAACGCAATCGTCGAACATCGTCGACTTCGCGGGGCACGGGCGCGTGCCGCGGCTCGGCATGGGCACGATGGCGCTCGCCATCGAAGGCCGTCCAAGCCGCGACACCGCCATCGCGACGATCCACGCCGCGCTCGACGCCGGCGTGCGATACCTCGACACCGCATGGTCGTACTACCTGCCGTCCGCGCCCGGACCGGACGGCACCGGCGCGCCCGTGGATTTCGGGTACGGCGAAACGCTCGTGCGCGACTCGCTCGCCACGTGGAACGGGCCGCGCGACGAGGTCATCGTCGCGACGAAGACCGGCTACCGGCGCACGATCAGCGCGGCGCCGGAGCCGGCAGTGACGGACGATGCGGACGGCGCGGCCGGTACCGGCGCGGCAGGCAGTGGCGCAGGGGCCGCGGACGATGCCGGCACGGAAGTCGTTGACGGCGCACGCACTGCCGGTGCCGGCGCGGCCGGTCGGCAGCGGCTGCAAGCAGCCGGCAGCCGGTACGGGTGGATGGCGGATTCGCGCCCGGAGGCGATGATTCGCGACGCGAAGGAATCCGCGCGGCACCTCGGCGTCGACGCGCTCGACCTGCTGTACTCGCACGGACCGGACCCGTCCGTGCCGTACGAGGAGACGGTCGGCGCGTTGAAGACACTGCTCGACGAAGGCGTGATCCGGTACGCGGGCGTGTCCCGCGTGAACAACGAGCAGATCGACGTGGCGCACGCGATACTCGGCGACGGCCTGATCGCCGTACAGAACCAGTTCTCGCCGTCGCACCCCGATCCGGAAGGGACGATGGCGCATTGCGCGGCGCTCGGACTCGATTTTGTCTGCTGGTCGCCGCTCGGTGGATTCCTCGACCCGTTCGACGCGCACGCCTACGACCCGTTCCGCGCGGTCGCGGCCGCGCGCGGATGCTCCTACCAGCGGGTCGTGCTCGCATGGGAGATGACGCGCTACGATCGCCTGTTCACGATTCCCAGCGCGCGCAATCCGCATGAGATCCGCGATTCGTTCGCCGCGATCGACATGCGGCTGGATGACGACGAACTGGCGCTGCTGGGCGCCGGAGTGGCGGGGCGCTGAGGGGGCGAGCCGGTCGGAGAACGCCCGCACGTCGCTCGGCGCCGCCGTACCGGGGCATTGAGTGCTGGGCGTCGGGGCGTTAAGGTGCTGAGACACTGGGCGTCGGGTACTTGGGTATTTGAGCGCTGGGTGACTGGGCTGACTGAGGCGTGCACCGTTCCTATGCGCGATTATCGTGCGGCAATCGGCCTTGCAGCGCATGAGAATCGCGCATAGAGGGTGGTCGCGGTTGGGGTTCAATGCCTTGGCGTTACGGCCCCTTGGTACTACGGGGCATCTCGGCGCTACGGCACCCTGTTACCTCGGACATAGAAAAACCGCCTGATATGACTGCTGCGGTGCGGCGAACGGTGGTTACGAGCCTACAAACAACCAATGCGCATCCCCCAATGTGCTTGGGTGGTGTAGGCATCGCATGTCGTGTGTACGTCCTGACGAATGTTCGCTGTGCAGCCGGTCACTCCGGCGGTGGTCTCGATGGGTGATGTTCTATGTTCTGTTATATGTTGCTGCGGCGAATCGCTGGGGCGCCGGGGCGCCGGTGAATGGGGCGATTCCGTGCCGTGTGGCTGGCGGGTCCTGCGAGGAGTCGTTGCGGTCCACTGATGCCGTTGGCCGGGCGGGTTCCGGTGTCGGAACGCTGCCCTGTGGTTATGGACGTTGTTACGTTGTTGCGCTCTTACATTGTGACGCTGTGACGTTCATGACCGGGCAGGTGTGGCCGCTACGTGGCCGTCGACTGTGGGTCAGTTGTGGGCCCGGCTGGTGGTGCTGTATTGGAAGGCCCCATGGACCAGAGCCGCCGTGAAGTGGGCGCCGCACAGGCCGGCTTCCTCCGCTTCGTGAGTGCATCCCGCGATGCTGCAAATATGCTGTGACATGGGTTCTTCCCCTTCTTTGGGCCTTTATCTACTTCGCCTTCTCGTAGGTCCGGAAGCTTCTCCGCTTTCGAGCACTTCCCAGTGTACGCGCGATGACTGACGGAACCAAAGAAAACGGTTGAATGTGTAACACAAGTCACATTAGAGCGCCAGTGTATCGGCGTGTCGGGTGGTATTCGGGTTGTCTTGCTGCGGCCGCCGACGGTGGTATGGTCGGCTTACGTGACGGCGGTCGACAGGAGGGCGGCGGCGAGTCGGCCGACTCGCATGGTGGTGATCGGGCGGTCTTATGCGACGGGACCAGACGAATGCGTGCGTGGCGTGTCCATGATTGCAAGAGTGGTGTCGGACCTGTGCGGTCGGGTCGGGGTATGAACCTGTGCGGTTCGGTCTCGAACTTGCGCGGTTCGGTCTCGAACCTGTGTAGTTGGCGCGTGAACTTGCGCGGTTTGGGTATGAACCTGCGCAGTTTGGCTCCGAACCTGTGCAGTCCTACGGCGAACCTGTGCGTGGGGGTCGTGAAGGCCGGTTTGCGACGGGTGGGGTGTCGTCGGTGGTTTCCTTGGTATTCCGGGCTTTTCGGAATATGGCGCATATGCTCCAATGTCTTGCGGAGGGCTTCTTTCAGCACCCCTGTGCGCAGATTGGGGCTTGGACTGCGCAGGTTCGCCCGCCGACTGCGCAGGTTCGCCGTCCAATCGCGCAAGTCATGCCCTGAACCGCGCAGGTTCGCGACAACAAGGGAAAGCAGTGGGTAGGTCGGCAATGCCACCGTGGCCACCGTGGCAATCCCTGCGGCGGAAAATACGGAGATGGATCCATTGTTCCGTGCAAACCGCCGCTCAGAACAACTCATCGGCGGATATTACGGAGAAAGACCCACTGCTCCGTGCAATCCGCCGCTGAGCGGACGTCAGCGACCGAAAATACGGAGCAATGGGCTCAAATCCGTGCAATCCGCCGCTGGCCGATGGCTTTTTCGCCATGGTTTCCATTGTCTCAGTCGGCAGGCTCATCACAGGCAAAAAATGTCGGTTGTTGTGGTAAAATGACCCCTATCGGGATGTTTGCGCAAACATTTCTTGCGTGGCAAATCGATGCGCCGGGTGAAGGAGCCGGTGCGTGCCCGAGTCGCATGGTGGCGGAGACGCATGGTATTGCAGCGAAGCGGTCATCGGGCCGACGAGGGCGCGAATAAGCGAAAAGCTGGAAGTAAGGAGCATTATGAAGGCTATTCGAACATCGCTGGCCGCAATGGTTGCGGCGGCAACTTTGTTGGGGGGAGGGGCGCTCGCCACGACGAGCACCGCGTATGCCGCAGATGGCAACGCCACCATTACCGTGACGCCGAACCCATGGAACGCCAACTCATTCGAAGGATGGGGCACCTCGCTCGCCTGGTTCGCCAACGCCACCGGCAGCCTGGGCGAGGAATCGTCCATCACCGACAACCTCGGCGACGAGGCGTCCAAGAAGAAGGCCGTGGAATACGGCAAGCAACTGCGTGAGCAGTTCTACCAGTCCGTTTTCGGCGAGACCGGCCTCGACCTCAACATGGCCCGCTACAACGTGGGCGGCGGCAACGCCTCCGACGTGGCCTACGGCTACCCGTTCATGCGTCAGGGCGCCGCCGTGCCCGGTACGTGGAAGGACGACGCCGACGGTTCGGCCAAGACCTACGGCGACGGCGTCACCACCAAGCAGGCGGACAAGGACAAGCTCGCCGCCGCGTTCGACCCGACCGACAGCAGCCAGTACGACTTCTCCAAGTCCTCCGCGCAGGACTGGTGGATCAGCCGCGGCGCCACCGGCGACAACCCGGACATCACCGACATCGAGGCGTTCTCCAACTCCGCGCCGTGGTTCCTCACCGAAAGCGGCTACGCGACCGGCGGCTACAACTCCGGCAAGAACAACCTCAAGGATCCGGAGAAGTTCGCCCAATACCTCGCCAAGAACGTAGAGCATCTCGAAAGCCTCGGCGCGAACGTCGACACCGTCGAGCCGTTCAACGAGTCCGAGACCAGCTATTGGGGCACGCCCGGCGACACCGCGGCCGATGGCCTCAGCGATGCATGGAGCGGCGCCAACGGCCAGCTCGTCAAGCGCTACTGGAACAAGTACTACAAGGACAAGAACGCCGAAGCCACCCCGTACTCGACCGGCCTGAAGAAGCCGCAGGAGGGCATGCACGTCGACAACGCCCAGCAGCAGCAGACCCTCAACGCCCTCGCCGCCGCGCTGAACGGCAACGAGGACACGATCATCGCCGCCACCGACGCCACGAACGCCAGCGACTTCATCAAGTCGTACAACGCGTACCCGCAGGAGGTGCGTGACCTCGTCGACCAGTACAACGTGCACGCGTACGGCGACGGCGGCCAGATGCAGGCCCGCGACGTCGCCCAAGCCGACGGCAAGAAGCTCTCGATGAGCGAGGTGGACGGCTCCTGGCAGTCCGGCTCCTACAACCCGTACGGCTTCGACAACGCGCTCGGCATGATGAGCAAGATCAGCTCCAACGTGACCCGCCTGCAGTCCAAGGACTTCACCTTCTGGCAGGTCGTCGAGGACCTCTACAACATGCAGATGGGCTCGAACGTCAACCCGGCCGGCGAGAACACCAACTGGGGCACCGTGCTCATCGACTTCGACTGCACCGTGGCCGGCGCGGACGGCAAGCTCTACTCCGAGCGCCGCGTCAACAACAACGGCGGCAAGACCGACGGCATCGCCCCGTGCACCGTCATCGCGAACGCCAAGTACAACGGCGTGAAGGCCATCACGCACTTCATCCACCCCGGTGACAAGGTCATCGCGAACAACGACGAGAACAATACGATGACCGCCACCGCTGCGGACGGCACCACGCAGACCATCGTGCACCGCAACTCCGGCACCGCCGCGCAGACGTTCGTCATCGACCTCTCCAAGTACGGCGAGATCGCCGACGACGCGTCCGGCGACCTGTACCTGACCACTGAGACCGCCCAGGAGGACAAGGACAAGGGCGTGGACGCCGCCACTCCGGAGGTGTTCGCCAAGACCAGCAACGTCAAGCAGGCCGCGGGCTCCGTCGTAATCGACAAGGCCGCCAAGACCGCCACCGTGACGGTTCCGGCTCGCTCCATCGCCTCCATCCAGCTCAAGGGCGTCTCCGGCGTCGCCAAGGACGCGGGCGTGCAGTCCGGCCACGCGTACCAGCTCGTCGGCAAGCAGTCCGGCAAGGTTCTCGCGAACGTCGCCGCCGGCGACTCCGCGCTGTCCCTCGCCGATGCGGCCACCACCGCCGACGCCGCCAAGCAGCAGACCTTCACGTTCACCCCGATCGAGCAGCCCGCCGATTCCGAGCGCCCCGACCTCAAGGCGTTCGTGATCACCAACGCTGACGGCAAGGTGCTCGTCTCCAAGGACGGCACCAACGCCTTCTCCGATTCGCTGACGGTCGAGCAGGCCAAGAGCGACAAGACCGCCGAATGGATCCTCAACACGTCCAACGGCTCCACCTACCAGCTGCTCAACGCGGCCGCCAAGCAGAACCTTGACGTGGACGGCTCCAAGACCGCCGTCGGCACCAAGGTCGGCCTGTGGCAGTCGCCGAGCGGCACCTCGCCCGCCTCGAACCAGACCTGGACGCTGCGCGACGTCGTTCCGACCGGCGCTAAGCCCGTGAACGTGCAGACCGCCGTCAACGCCCCCGCCCAGCTGCCCGAGACCGTGACACTCTACTACGCGTGGGGCGAAGGCCCGGCCACTGTCTCCGATTGGGACGTGACGAAGGTCGACACGGCCAAGACCGGCACCTATGAGGCCACCGGCACCGCCAAGGACATCTACGGCAACGAGTTCAAGGTCACCGCGAAGGTCTACGTCGGCGCGTTCGACGTGACCGATCCCGCCTCCGTGACGCTCGCCGCGGGCGCCACGCTTGACGCGGTCAAGGCCGCGGCACCCACGACCGTCGACGCGCACGTCGGCGCTTCGCCGGCGTTCGCGCGCGGCGTCACGTGGGATTGGACGAAGCTCGCGGATACCGATTTCGCCGAAGCCGGCGAGACCGTGACCGTCACCGGTGCCGTCGACACCGACGACGGCACCGGCAAGACGATCGCCGCCAAGCTGACCGTATACGTGACCGAAGGCGAGACCGTGAACGGCGAGAACCTCGCCGCCAAGTTCTGCAGCGCCTCCGAGGCGTCGTCCACCGAAGGCTCGAACACCGTGCAGAAGACCTGCGACGGCGACAACGGCACCTCCTGGTCGAACTGGAAGAATCAGTCCAGTGCCGACGACAAGGACCCGTGGGTGAGCTACACCTTCGACAACGCGTACAAGCTCAACGACCTCGACTTCGTCTCGTACGGCGAGGCCACGCCGAAGGCGTTCACCGTGCAGTACCTCGACGAGGACGGCATGACGTGGAAGGACTCCGACGTCAAGGTCGAGACCGGCGCCAAGATCAACGGCGGCGACGTCACCACGGCGAACCTGAACGCGCTGCCCGCCACCAAGGGCGTGCGCCTCAAGCTCACCTACGCCGACAACGCCAACTACTACGCCAAGATCGCCGAAGTGCGCATCTTCCAGGCGCAGCAGACCGCGAAGCCGGCCTCTGACGCCACGCTCGGCGACCTGCGTGTCGACGGTAAGAGCATCCTCGATCCGAAGAACGAGACCGGCAAGTACACCGTCGACCTGCCGTATGACGCGCAGGCCAACCCGGTGCTGCAGGCCTTCGCCACGGACAACGCCGCCACCGTCAAGGTGACCGGCGATGTCGTGGAAGCCGGCAAGCTGGGCGGCACGGCCGTCATCGACGTGACCGCCGCGGACGGCGCCACCACCAAGCAGTACACGGTGACGTTCAACGTGGACGAGCTCACCGGCCTTACCGTGACCGGCCCGACCAAGACCGAATACGAGATCGGCGAAGCGCTCGACCTCACCGGTCTCAAGGTCAACGCCGTCTACGAGAGCGGTGAGACGGTCGAACTCCAGCCGTCCGACGATGCGAGCGCCGGTTATGTGGTCTCCGGATTCGACTCCACCGTCGCGGGAGAGAACAAGCCCGTCACCGTCACCTACCGTGGCAAGTCCGCCACGTTCAACGTGACGATCAAGCCCGCCCCCGTCACTCCCGAGCCGAAGCCGCAGCCCGCGCCTGGCGCCAAGCCCGCCGGTGGACTGTCCGCGACCGGCGCATCCGTAAGCGGCGTGGTGGGCGTCATCGCCCTGCTCGTCGCCGCTGCGGGAGTGGTGCTCATCACCCGCAAGCGCCGCTCGTAAGCCGCGCGAACGCCGCGCACAACCGGCGTCGGCCTACGGGCCGACCCGGTCGCGCGGCTTACGCGGCCGCACCGGCCCGTAGACCATCAGCGACACCGGGAATCCCCGCACATTCGGGATTCCCGGCCGACCGTGCGGCACCGCGCGCACCATACGTGACTGTCACGCAACCGACGTTCACCTATTCACATACCCACGCAGTGCCGCACATTCCAATCACAGATTTTCTCAGGGGAAGAATCATCTCAATGAAGAGCAACAACGGCAAAAGGACGTTGATCGCGGCGATCGCCGCGGCGGCGACGCTGCTGTCATGCGGACTCGCCGCATCCAGCGCCAGCGCGGCCGGCGTCGACTATCTGCCGACCATCGACCAAGTACCCACCTACACCAACTTCCAACCCACCACCGACCCCGGCAGCGGCTCCAACGACTACTTCAAGCCGTACTGGTACGCCAAGAACGCCGACGGCAACGGCGGCACCCACATCCAAGCGCACGGCGGCCAGGTCGTCAAGGTCGGCGACGCCTACTACTGGTACGGCGAAGACCGCTCCAACGGCTACGACAACAGCCCCGGCGTCCACGCGTACATGTCCAAGGACCTCTACAACTGGACCGACCTCGGCGTCGCCCTGCGAGCCGTGACCAGCAAGGCCCAGCTCACCGACAAGACCAACGCCGACTACGTCTACTTCGACAAGGCCTACAACCTGACCAAGGACGACGGCACCGTGGACACCGCCAAGGCGGACGCCATCTTCCCATACCTCAACACCAACCCCGATCAGGACGGCGACGGCAAGAAGGACTCCGTACAAGGCATCTTCGAACGCCCGAAGATCATCTACAACGAGAAGAACAAGCAGTACGTGCTCTGGTGGCACTCCGACGGCAGCACCACGCCCGGCGGATCCAACTACGCGCGTGCGCTCGCCGGCGTGGCCGTCTCCGACAACCCGGCCGGCCCGTTCACCATGATCGGCGCCTACCGTCTGCCCAACCAGAACAACTGGAAGGAAGCGGCCGGCAACCCCAGCTGGGGCGAGAACGGCGACAGCCGCGACATGACCGTGTTCGTCGACCCGAAGGATAAGAGCGCCTACGTGCTGTACTCCTCCGAAGCGAACGCCACCTTGTACATCGCCAAGCTCAACGACGACTACACGAACGTGGTCAAGACCACCACCGTGGACCAGTCCGAAGGCGAGAAGCAGTACTCGGCGGACGGCAAGTACCCGTACATCCTCGCCGACGGCAAGGATGGCGCGCCCGTGCGTGGCGAGGACTTCCAGATCGTCAAGCAGAACGGCTCGCTCGAAGCCCCGGCCGTCTTCCAATACAACGGCCGATACAACATCATCGCCTCCGGCGCCACCGGCTGGGCTCCGAACAAGCAGACCTACTACACCGCCGACTCCATGCTCGGCAGCTGGACCCGTGGCGTGGAGAAGAACGACGCACACGAGAACACCTGGTACAACAGCATGCCCGAAGGCGCCGATGGCCTCCTGTCCGTAGGCGACAGCCGCGGCACCACGTTCGGCTCGCAATCCGCCAGCGTGCTCGCCGTGGACCAGGCCAAGGGCCACTTCATCTACCTCGGCGATCGTTGGGACGACGGCAAGGCCGATTCCACCTACGTGTGGCTGCCGTTGACCATCGGCGAGAACGGCTCCATCGAAATGCACAACCCCGCGCAGGAAGGCGAGCCGGACGGCTGGGGTCTGGACTACTGGGACAACCACGGCGGCGCCAAGGGCTCCGTGGTGGATTGGACCGTGAACGATGACGTGCCCGAATCCGTCAGCACCGGCGGCACGGTGAGTCTGCCCGGCGAGGTCGACGTCACCGAAGGCAAGGGCGACGCGGCCAAGACCGTGAAGGTCAAGACCACGTGGACCGTTGACGGCGGCACGCCCGTCGCCGGCAAGACCGGCACCTACGTGTTCAACGCGCCCGGCACGTACACCGTCACCGGCACGCTCGCCGAAGACACGAACTTCAACCCCGGACGCACGTTCCGCCGCCAGGTTTCCGTGACCTGCTCCGACCCGGTCGCCAGCCCGTGGAAGGAAATCCACTGGAAGGGCGGCAGCGCCTGCAAGGTGGCCGCGGCCAACGGTTCCTACGATTTCTCCATCACCGACAACGCCAACAACGGCGTGTGGACCGACCGCAACGAAGGCAGCTCCGTCTACCAGTGGGATGTGCTGGAAGCCGGTGAGACGCTCGTGACCACCGTCAAGCCGGCCGATTTGGGCGGCAACAACGATCCGCGCGCCGGCCTCGTCGTGCGCAACAGCCTTGACTACGCGAACGGCGGCAAGGGGTACGCCACGCTCCTCGCCAGCCCGAGCGGCATCTACATGCAGTACGATTCCGACGGCAACGGCTACATCGACAAGGAAAGCGGCCACGTGGGCTCCGGCTTCGGCACCAGCACCGGCACCGGCGTCCAGCTCAAGCTGGAACGCATCTCCGAGGACCAGCTCAAGGGCTACTGGCGTGCCGGCGATGCGGCCGCCGATGCTGAGTGGCAGGACGTCGCCACCGTGACCCTGAGCGGCGCGGACGCCGCCGGCCTTGATGCCGGCGTGTTCGCCACGTCCAACAACAACAAGGGCGCGTTCACCGTGCTGTTCAACGGCACCGCGTTCGGCTCGCAGACCGCCGCGGTGAAGTCCATCACCGCAGCCGGCCCGCAATCCACCATCCCGCAGGGCCAGACGCTGGAACCGAAGGATGTGACCGTCACCGCCACGCTGACCAACGGCAAGACTCGCGTGCTCGAACCGGCCGAATACACGATCGCAGCGGACACCTCCAAACTCGGCAAGCAGGACGTCACCGTCACGCTCGTGGCCGACAAGACCGTGACCGCCAAGACCACCGTGACCGTGGAAAGCAACCTCGCGCGCCTCTACTGCGCCACCGCAGCCGCGTCGAAGTACGAACCGGCCAGCAACTGGGCCTCCGCCTCGCTGCCGTCGCTCACGTGCGACAACGATCCGGCCACCAACTGGTCGAACTGGGGCACCGGCGACAAGACCCCGTGGCTGAGCTACACGTTCGGCAACGCCGAGCGCAAGCTCGACAAGCTCACGTTCACCGTGGACAAGGCCAAGGGCGAAGCCGCGCCGAAGAGCCTCACCGTCTCCTACCTCGGTGAGGACGGCGCCACGTGGACGGACGCCACCGACGCGCAGGTTCCGGCCGTGACCGTCAACACCGCCGCCGGCGCCTCCACCGAAGCCGACCTGAGCAAGTTGCCCGCCACCAAGGGTCTGCGTCTCAACCTCACCTACGCGGACGGCAACGACTACGCGAAGGTCGCCGAAGTGAAGATCAGCGAACAGCAGGGCGGCAGCGAGCCCGAGCCCACGCCCTCCAGCAACGCCGATCTCGCCTCGCTGACCGTGGACGGCAAGGATCTGGAAGGCTTCACCGCCTCCGAGACCAAGTATGACGCCGCGTCCCTGCTCGCCGGCGACGCCTCCGCCTACCCGCAGGTGGGCGCGACGGCCGCCGACGCCGACAAGGCGAAGGTCGCCATCGAACAGGCGACCGCGGACAACGGCGGCACCGCCACCGTGACCGTGACCGCCGAGGACGGTACGACGAAGACCTACACCGTGGCGTTCGGCGCGCTGCCGAAGCTCGCCGAACTTCGGGTGGAGGTCGTCAAGAGCACCTACCAGGTGGGTGAGGAGTTCGACCGCACCGCCTCCGGTGTGAAGGTGTATGCCGTGTACAAGATCGGTGACAAGGAGACCGCGAGCGATTTGATCGACTCCGGCGACGCTGATCTCACGTTCACCGGCTTCGATTCCTCCAGCGACGGCACGAAGACCGTCACGGTTTCCTACCGTGGCCTGAGCGCCGAGTTTGCGGTGACGGTGACTCCGAAGCCCGCCGTCGTCAATGCTGCGCCGACGATTTCCGGTGCGGAGGATGTGACGGTCGAGGTTGGTGCGAAGTTCGATGCGCTGGCCGGTGTGACGGCCTCCGATAAGGAGGATGGCGACCTGACCGGGTCGATTGAGGTGTCCGGTTCGGTGGATACCTCGAAGGCCGGCGTGTACAGGCTCACGTATTCCGTGACCGACAAGCAGGGCGCATCCGCGACGAAGCAGCGCACGGTGACCGTGAAGGCGAAGCCGGGCGCCAAGCCGTCCAGCAAGCAGCCTGGTCTGTCGGAGACCGGTTCGGCTGTGGCCGCTCTGGCCGGTGTGGCCGTGATGGCCGCGCTCGCCGGTGGCGCGGCTCTCGTGCTGCGCAAGCGCCGCGCCTGATGGCGGCCCGTGTTGGGCTGGCATGGTTCGGCCGGACTGCTGTCCGGTCGGGCCTGCCGGTTTCCGGCTCGTTGATGGCGTAGGCCTTCGATGGTGGATGGCCCGGATCGCGTTTCCTTCCTTTGGAAGGGATTCGCGGTCCGGGCCATTCGTCGTTACGGGATGCGGTGTTGCGGCCCACGGGTCTGTGGGTTTCGGCGTGGATGTGGCCGGATGTTGCACTTGCAAATTGAATCCGAAAGGTGCGTGCAAACGTAGGCGGCTGGTACAATGGAGACCGTCGTTATGTTTGCGCAAACATCGAACATGACGTGGGCCGATGAAGGACGGCCCACCGGGGGACCATCGGCAAACGAGCCGCCGCAGTGATGCGGCACGCGTCAAGGATGCGCGACTCCGGCACACCATAGGAAGGAAAATAAGTATGACAGCAACAACCCGATGGGTGGCCGCGTTCGCAGCAGCCGCCATCATGGCTGGAGGCGGCATGCTTGCGGCACCGGCGGCGCTCGCGCAAGACGCTGCGCCGACCGCCCAGCAGGCCGTGGCAGCGGCCGCCGCATCCGGCGATTCAAGCACCGGCGGCACCGACGGCACAGCAGACACCACGCCGAAAGTCACCGAGCAGGAGCAGGCCACGCTTGACCAGCTCACCGCACAGCAAAGTGCCTCCGATTCCGCCGCGAACGCCGACGCGGACGCCGACGCGAACGCCGACGCCGCGAACGCTGACGCGGACGCGAACGCTGACGCTGACGCTGACGCTGACGCTGACGCTGACGCTGACGCGAACGCTGACGCTGACGCTGACGCGAACGCCAAGGCATCCGCCCCCGCCATCAGCGAGGACCAGCTCAAGGACAAGAACTACATCCTCTACGCCGTCAACGCCGGCGCCAACGAAAGCTCGTTCCCGTCGAACTCCATCGACCGCGCCGAACAGTACCAGGGCGTCGCCGAGCCCAAGTTCCCGGACCGCGTGGCCAACACCATCCCGGACCAGACCTACAACGCGGACGCCGCCGCGGATTCCGACGCGAACAGCCCCTACTCGTGGGGCATCGTCGACCCGGACAGCACCACCAACCCCGTCAAGCGCGGCGGCAGCGGCAATAGCTGGCCGTACAACACCTACTGGCAGACCAACGTCGGCAACAAGGACGGCGCCAACAACCTGCTCAAGGCCAACCCCGACTACGACACCAAGGGCGGCGTGACCTACCGCTTCGAGATCCCGCAGCGCGAGGACGCCAACGCAGTCAACAAGTACAACGTGCGCCTCGGCTTCCACACCGGCGGCCGCAACCGCTTCCTCAACGTGTACGCCAACGACGTGAAGAAGATCGACAGCCTCCTACTCGTGGCCAACGTCAAGTACGTGGAAGGCTTCCAGACCGAAGCCAAGACCGACCCCGCCACCGGCAAGCAGGTCATCGACGTGCGCGTCCAAGCCGATACCCCGCTCGAGGACTGGATCGACGCCAACAACGACGTGCAGGTCAAGTACATCGAGGTCTCCGCCGAACCGGTCTACACCAAGGACAACCTGCCCAAGCTCATCGAGGACACGCAGGACGCCAAGCTCACGCCGCTCAAGTCCGGGTACCAGGCCGACGGCCAGGGCACCAAGAACTACACCGCGCCCTACGACAAGGTGACCCCCAACGCGAGCAACCTCAAGAAGCTCGCCGCCGCGCGCGCCACCGCCGAGAAGGTCAACGCCGACGCGAACGCCACCTCCGACGAGATCTTCGACGCCTACGACGGCCTGAAGAAGGCGTTCGACAACGTGCGCTTCATCTACCACTACACCGGCATCACCGGCACCAACGGCGCCAAGATCTTCGACGACAACGGCACGCTCATCCAGGCCCACGGCCCGCAGATCCAGCCGGTCTCCGTCGACCTGCTCGCCGATGCGGACAAGAAGCTCGACGCCAACAAGGACGGCAAGATCTGGGTGTGGGACGGCGAGGACAAGACCAACGGCCTGCTGCCCAGCGGCGTGCACATCTACTACTCGGACGACCTCTACAACTGGGTGGACAAGGGCCTCGGCTTCGCCACCTATCAGGATGAGGCCGACTTCGAGAAGAAGGTCAAGGACCCGAACGACCCGTACAGCAAGTACTACACGGTCGAGAAGATCAAGAACGACCCCGACTTCCAGAACGTGTACGGCAAGGACTTCAAGGCCTTCGCCGACGACAAGTCCAACTACAACATGAGCTCGCCGGAAGATGCGCTCGCCAACGTGAAGTACGACCTGTCCGTGGCGGACAGCGCCGTGTACGAACGCCCGAAGATGGTCTACAACAAGGCCACCAAGCGTTGGGTCATCTGGTACCACGCCGACGGCCCGATCCGCGGCAACCCCACCTCCGGCAGCTACTCGAAGGCCAAGGCGGGCGTCGCCATCTCCGAAGGCTCCGACCCGGCGGGCCCGTACAAGTACCTCGGCTCGTTCCGCATGAGCCCGGGCCGCAACTCCGGCAACCCAGGCATGGCCCGAGACATGAACCTGTACGTGGACGAAGGCAAGGACGACAACGGCGACGGCGTGGACGACGCGTACCTCATCTACGCCAGCAACGACAACAGGGACCTGACCATCTCCCTGCTTGACAAGACGTACACCAAGCTGGTCGTGCCGCAGGCCGAGCAGAAGCAGGGCACGTCCGTCAAGGACGGCGCCACCTACGCGATCGCCGCCACCAACTCCAAGGAGGCTCCGGCCCCCGTGAAGTACCAAGGCCACTACTACATCATCTACTCGGGAACCACCGGCTGGTCCCCGAACGAGAACAAGGTGGCCGTCAGTGAGAACGACAGCATCCTCGGACCCTACAAGGAGGTCGGCAACCCGTTCGTCTCCGGCGACGGCACCAACCAGAGCCGCGGCAACGCGTTCACCACGCAGAGCAGCTACGTCATCCCGTACGACACCGCCAAGGGACAGTACATCTACTTCGCGGACCGCTGGTTCAACCCGGATGACAACCGTGACATCAGCCAGTCGCGCTACGTGATGACGCCCATCCAGTTCGTGGGAGGCAGCCTGCGCGTGCTGCCCGCCGCCGACTGGACCACCGACCTGCTCGACAAGTATCAGTCCGTGGAAGTGGTCACCAAGCTGCCCACCGAAGCCGGATCAGCCTCCGAACTCGTCGCCTCCCTGCCCAAGACGCTCGAAGTGCGCGTGGGCGACAAGACTGTCAAGACGCCTGTCTCCTGGACCCCGTACTTCGGCACGGACCAGAGCTTCGGCCAGGTGACCATCAAAGGCACGCTCCCCGAGCTGGACGGCATCACCGTGAACGCCACCGCCACCATCTACCCGAAGAGCGCCGTGCTCTTCATGGATGCCGGCAGCGATCCGGACAACGAGTCCGCCTACTACAAGACGCTCGTCAAGCACGCCGACGACCTCATCAACACCAAGGTCAGCGACCAGCAGTACAAGTCCGGCGCCGAGAACGCGTGGGGTCTGTCCAGCGTGAAGGGCACCGACGTGGAAGCCTACGACACCGGCGACAGCGACATCTACCAGACCGGATACTGGGCCAAGGGCGGCAAGAGCATCGAGTACAAGGCCGACCTCAAGGCCGGCACCTACACGGTGCAGGCCGGATACAAGGAATGGTGGAGCAACAAGCGCCAGACCGTATTCAGCGTGTCCGCCGACGGCAAGACCCTGGGCGAGACCAAGATCGTGCCGTCCGGTTCCGGCAACGCCACCGACCAGGTGAAGTTCACGCTCGACAAGGACGCCACCGTGACGTTCCTGACCAAGTCCACCTCCGGCGGCGACCCGCTGCTCAGCTGGATCGGCGTGGCCAAGGTCACCGCCGACCAGGCGGTGTCCGTCGCGCCCGTGGACGGCGTCAAGGCGTTCCTCGAGGGCGCCGAGAACGGCCCCGACCTGCCCGCGAAGGTGACCGTGACCCGCGCCGACGGCAAGACCGAGGAGCGCAAGGTGACGTGGCAGTATGACGCCAAGTCGCTCGCCGACTTCGCCCCCACCGCCGTGCGCGGCGTGGTGGAAGGCACCACCCTGCCCGCCACCGCCACCGTGCAGCGCATCCCCGCGAACCTCGAGTACTTCATCGACGTGAACGGCGGCGACTCCTCCGCCACGTACGAGACGGCCAAGTCGCTCACCAAGGATGGGCTCAAGAACGCGAAGGCCGATCAGACCTTCGCCGAAGCCGACGGCTGGGGCAACGCGTCCACCAACTACGGCAAGCAGAACGACGGCAACGCCGACCCGTACGCCTCCGGTATCTACGCCGGAGCGGACGGCGACGAGGGCGCGCTGAGCTACAAGCTCACGCTCGCCCCCGGCAAGCACACCGTCTCCGTGGGCCTGCACGACTGGTGGAACGTGACCCGTCCCACCACCGTCACCTACCAGTACGACGGCCTCGACAAGGCCGCCACGCTGGGCACCGGCAACGCCAACGGCGGCAACAGCGTCGTCTCCGGAACCATCGAGATTCCGGCGGGCGAGGCGAAGGTCGTCACCGTCACGCTCACGTCCTCCGAAGGCACT
The DNA here is from genome assembly GCF_001417815.1 of Bifidobacterium aesculapii. GTDB lineage: Bacteria > Actinomycetota > Actinomycetes > Actinomycetales > Bifidobacteriaceae > Bifidobacterium > Bifidobacterium aesculapii. The sequence continues at coordinate 52,176 of NZ_BCFK01000037.1, read as the reverse complement.
GGCCCGGTGCTCAACTGGGTGGCCTCCACGAAGCAGGGCGGCGAGCCCGAGCCTGAGCCGGAGCCGGCAAAGCCGGTGTCGGCCGAAACCGTGAAGCTTACGGTGAAGGCCGGCGAGACGCCGAAGCTGCCGGAGACGGTGAAGGTGACGTACTCCGACAATTCCGACAAGGACGTCAAGGTGACGTGGAACGAGCACGACTGGGCCGCTGAGAAGAAGGCCGGTACGGTCGAGCTTCGCGGTGACCTTGAGGGCATCGACAAGTCCGTGCTGCGCGCGAAGGCCGTGGTCACCCTCACCGATCCCGGCACGACGGTTCCTCCGACCCCGCTGAACGCCGCGCCGACGATCTCCGGTGCGGAGGATGTGACACTGACGGTTGGTGCGAAGTTCGATGCGCTGGCTGGTGTGACCGCTTCCGATAAGGAGGATGGTGACCTGACCAAGTCGATCAAGGTGTCTGGTTCGGTGGATGCCGCGAAGGCCGGCGTGTACAAGCTGACGTATTCCGTGGCCGACAAGCAGGGTGCGAAGTGCACGGTGGTGCGCACGGTGACGGTGAAGGAGAAGGCCGCTGAGCCCAAGCCTGAGCCCAAGCCGTCTGCCGGGCTGTCCAAGACCGGCGCGTCGGTCGCCGGCGTGGTCGGTGTGATCGCGCTGCTGGTGGCCGCGGCGGGCGTGGTGTTCATCACCCGCAGGCGTCGTGGCTGATGAGGCTTTGGGATTGGCCGTCGGCGGGTGTGTCGGCGGCTGTCCCGTGCCTCTGTGGTTTGCCGGCATGGTTCGGACGGGCTTCGGCCCGGCCGGGCCTGCCGGCTTCCCCGGTTTCCCCGGCTTCTCTGGGTTTCTCTGGATTTCCCGGATCCCCCGATTCTTCTGGATTCCCGGCCCGTTGAGGGTACGGGCCTTCGATGATTCGATGATGGATGGCCCGGATTGCGGTTCCTTCCTTTGGTTTGGGAGGGGTTCGCGGTCCGGGCCATTCGTGTTGTTCTGCGGCGCGGGGCGATCTTGGGGGGGAGCCTTGGCCTGCCCCAAGGCCATTAAGGTTGAGGGCACAGTGGAAGCGGACGAGGCCGGTGCCTGAAAGCTGGCCTCATGTTGCGGGTGGTGTGTTTTCTAGATGTGCGCCAGGTGCGCAATCGTTCTGTCACCATCGTTCCGTCACCATGAATCGTTCCAAGACCACGAGTGTGTCATCATTCAAGGGGAACGTCGAATCTGAAAACTCGTTTCGGTAGTCGCTGGAATTCCAGAAGGTTTCGTGCTTGGATCGCCATTGTGCCGCGGTCGTATCGCCCTCGCCTTCGTCGATTGCATGCTGGTCGGAGACATCGGCCAGTCGTACTACAGCCGCATCGGTGGTGGTCAGCACGGCCACCCCGCGTCCGTCGGAATCCATCAGTACGGACCGGTCGCCGATCCGCGGCAATGGGTCGGCGGACTCGGTGTAATCGATGAGCAACGCTGCGGTGGCGGTTTTCGTACCGTCGAGGATGAGTCTGACCAGTCGGTCGCGTTCTGGTTCGGGCATCATGAACTCGGATTTCGGCAGGTTCGCGAGGTCCGATGTCGAGCGTATCGGACGTAGTCCACGTAACGCAGGTACGCGGGACCGGCTATGAATCCAATCGGCGGCCTGTGGGTCGATGGCGCGAACGACCCACAGCAGGTTCTGCCACTGGGCATCAAGATATTGCCGTTCGGCGTCCGCATCCGATTGGATAAGCGGTTCCTGATGACTGCAACGATTACGCATATCCAACAGCTGAACGACGTGTGCCTCGAACTCCCTGCGTCGACGCGATTTGTAGTATGGCATGCCACCGTTGGCGCGGTCGCGCAATGCCTTCCATACGGTCGGCTCCAGTTTGCGCACCAGAAGGAACCGCCATGAATCCAGAGACAGTCCCGCAACCACGCGGTCCGGGGTGATGCTGTGGCCGGCATGACGGACGCGCCGTTTGACACGTTCGACGGCCTTGCGGAACTCGTAGTCGAAACCGAAATAATCGGCTTGGTCGAACCAATCCTCCCGATCGCAGTCGGACGCGAGACGTTCGGCGATGAAGTTGCGCAACATGACTTCGGCATGCGCGATGTCCTCAAGATACGCTTTGGACATACGTGTGTTCCACACGTACAGCGCGACCGGGTCCAACGCTGATTCTTCGTATCGGTGCATGCGCTCCGCGGAGAACCAGTTGCGCAGATCGGCGACGGTGGCTTGCATGTTATCGGCCATGGAGCCTATACTAACGAATGCAAGGCCCCGTGAAAGTCACTCATGCGAAACATCATGAAACTCCGGGGTCAACGTATACCAGTCATGGCGGCTTGCGGCTGTTCCATGTCGCTGTGATTTGACGTAGGCCGGACTGCCGCCCGGTCGGCTCTTTCGGCTCTTCCGTTTCTTCCGGCTCGTTGAAGACGCGTAGGCCTTCGATGCTTTGATGATGGATGGTCCGGATTGCGGTTCCTCTCTTTGGTTTGGGAGGGGGTTCGCGGTCCGGGCTGTCCGGGCCATTCGTGTTGTTTTGCGTGGCGCGGGGTGTGCGCCGGGTGATGGCCCGGGTCGTGGATTTTCTTTCGGGGAGGTCCGTGGCCCGGGCCATCTGTTGGGTTATAGGCCAAATTGTGTGTCTGGTGGTCTGGTCGTGGGATGGCTATTCGGTCCGGGTGTGGAACTCGTTCCAGTCGATGCCGGTGCCGTGGTGCATGGGGATGCCGAACGCGGGCGTGAGCATGGGGTAAGCGTTTCGGCCGCGAGTTTTTTCATCTTCTCACAGCCTATCTCGCAGTTGTGTGTAGCGGCACGGGCGCGCCACGGACATCCTGGGGTTCAGAACCGCTGAAAATGGCCATTCCGCACCATGCTGATACCAGCGTTCCCGCCGTGTGCCACGGCAAGCTACACACAACTGCAAAATAGGCCCGGACCATCTGTTGTTGCGGGGTGTGGGCCGGGCGGAGCCGGTGTTGTTCGGTTACGGTGTCGCATGGCTGCGGTGTTGTCTGGTCGGGTTGTCTGGTTTGGGTTCCAGTGGCGGGATTGGCTGGATATGGTGTTATGGCCCACGGGGCTGTGGGTCACAGTGCGGATTTGGCTGGATGTTGCGCCTGTGGCCCAAGGGGTTTGGGTTTCAGTGTTGTTTTTGGTTTGTTCGGGGTGTTGTGGCCCACAATCGCGCGCATTGCGGCATCGGGCGTGCCATGATGGAACCATCCGTGACGAAGGGAGCATCGGAAGCATGAAGGACGTCAACGCAAGCCCGGTGAACGCAAGCATTGTCAACGCGCGACCGGTCAACGATGAATCGGCCCGTGTGGGACAGGCCGGCGCCGGGCCGGGCAACGCCGTGACTGATGCCAATGCCGCACCGGCTGTCGCCGTGCCGTTCGCGGGCAAACGGGTGCCACGTCTCGGCATGGGCACGATGGCGCTCGCCATCGAGGGGCGGCCCGACCGGAATACCGCCATCGGCACCATCCATGCGGCGCTTGACGCCGGCGTACGCTACCTCGATACCGCATGGTCGTACTACCTGCCGAGCGTGCCCGGCGCGGACGGCACCGGCGTCGCGGCCGACTTCGGCTATGGCGAACTGCTCGTGCGTGACGCGCTCGCCAGTTGGGACGGCCCGCGCGACGAGGTGCTCGTCGCCACGAAAACCGGGTATCGTCGGACGATCGACGTGACGCCGGACGGTCCGCGTACGCCGAACGAGCCCGAGGAAGAGACAAGCTCGCCGGATGTGCCTGGTGCCCACATCACCCACATCGGTGAGTCCGCCGAGCATCCCGAATTCCCCGCGCCTGCCGGAACCTCCGCGCCCGTGCCGAACGCTTCGGGCGAGCCGCCCGCGCAGTCCCGCCAGCGGCTGCAGGCCGCGGGCAGCCGGTACGGGTGGATGGCGGACTCGCGCCCGGAGACGATGATCCGCGACGCGAAGGAATCCGCGCGGCACCTCGGCGTCGACGCGCTCGACCTGCTGTACTCGCACGGGCCGGACCCGTCCGTGCCTTACGAGGAGACGGTCGGTGCGTTGAAGACGCTGCTCGACGAAGGCGTGATTCGGTACGCGGGCGTGTCTCGCGTGAACAACGAGCAGATCGACGTGGCGCACGCGATGCTCGGCGACGGTCTGATCGCCGTACAGAACCAGTTCTCGCCGTCGCACCCCGATCCGGAGGGGACGATGGCGCATTGCGCGGCGCTCGGACTCGACTTCGTGTGCTGGTCGCCGCTCGGCGGGTTCCTGGATCCGGTCGACGCGCGCGCCTACGAGCCGTTCAAGCGTGTGGCGGCCGCGCGCGGATGCTCCTACCAGCGGGTCGTGCTCGCATGGGAGATGACACGGTACGATCGTCTGTTCACGATTCCCAGCGCGCGCAATCCGCATGAGATCCGCGATTCGTTCTCCGCAACCGGCATGCGGTTGGAAGATGACGAACTGGCATTGCTGGACGCCGGGGTGGCGGGGCGCTGAGGTGTTGAGGTGTTGAGGGCGCGTTGAGGGTGTTGAGATGTTGAGCGGTGAGCAGTGTTGAGGCGCTGAAACGTTGAGGTATCGGGGCGCTGAAGTGTTGAGACATTGAGGCGTTGGGCGTCGGATACTTGGGTATTTGAGCGTTGGGCGCCGGGGCCGATCGAGGCGCCCCGCTCCTATTCCTATGCGCGATTTTCGTGCGCAAAACGGCCTTGTAGCGCATGAGAATCGCGCGTAAGGTGCGGCTGAGGTGCGGCTGAGACGGCGTATGGGCGTGGGCCTAGAAGCTTGGGTGCCTTGGGCTCGGTGACTCGAGGCATAGAAAAACCGCCTGATATGACTGCTGCGGTGTGGCGAACGGTGGTTACGAGCCTACAAACAACCAATGCGCATCCCCCAATGTGCTTGGGCGGTGTAGGCATCGCATGTCGTGTGTACGTCCTGACGAATGTTCGCTGTGCAGCCGGTCATGCTCCGGCGGTGGTCTCGATAGGTGATGTTCTATGTTCTGTTATATGGTGCTGCGACAATCACCGGGGTGCCGGGAACGATTCCGTTCCGTGCGGCTGGCTGGCATTGCGTGTGTATCCGCTGATGTTGCTGGCCCGGACTTGAGGTGTTGATCACTGGTCATCGCCATTTTGGCGTGTTGACGTTGTTGACGTTTGTCGCCAGCAGGTGCGGCCGTCGGCTGCGAATCAGTTGTGGGCCCGGCTGGTGGTGCTGTATTGGAAGGCCCCATGGACCAGAGCCGCCGTGAAGTGGGCGCCGCACAAGCCGGCTTCCTCCGCTTCGTGAGTGCATCCCGCGATGCTGCAAATATGCTGTGACATGGGTTCTTCCCCTTCTTTGGGCCTTTATCTACTTCGCCTTCTCGTAGGTCCGAAAGCTTCTCCGCTTTCGAGCACTTCCCAGTGTACGCGCAATGACTGACGGAACCAAAGAAAACGGTTGAATGTGTAACACAAGTCACATTAGAGCGCCAGTGTATCGGCGTGTCGGTTGGTGGTGATTTGCTCTTCGGCGTGTATAGGCCGTGCGGCGGGCGGTGGGGCTGTCGGCGGCGGCCCGGTCGGTGTCTGCGATGGCGGTCGGGCGAGTCGACTTATGCAGTGGGGTGGGAGGGATGGCCGGTCTATGCAGCCGGACGAGGTTGATGATGGTGGGAGCGTGGTTGGGTGGAATGCGTTGAGGGAAGAATCAGTGGGAGTGGGGTTGGCTGAGGGATTGACGAGGGTGTTTGTCGAGTTGATGTAGGTCGCGGCCTGCTTTCTATGGAATAGGCACATGAATAAGCGCAGACTGGGTTTGGCGTGATTAACGGGATGGGATTTTGACGGGGCTTGGGCAGAATCGATGGGCCTGCGCGATCGGGCTTCGAACCGGGGTGGTCCGATGGCGAACTTGCGCAATCGGGCTTCGAACCTGCGCAGTCCGGTGGCGAACCTGCGCGATTTGCCCCCGAACCTGCACAGTCGGAGGGCGAACCTGCGCATAGGGGTCGTGAAGACCGGCTCGTGCCGGGCGGGGCGACACCGGGTGTTTCCCCGGAATTCCGGGCTTTTGGCGATGCGGTGCATGCGTTCCTGAGCCTTGTGGAGGACTTCTTTCAGCACCCCTGTGCGCAGGTTCGGGCTTGGATTGCGCAGGTTGGGGCCAGGATTGCGCAGGTTGGCCGCCCAACTGCGCAGGTTGTGCCCCGAATCGCGCAGGTTCGCGACAGCAAGGGCGCTCGGCCGGCCAAACATAGGGGATACTCGCCCATCAAACGCAGATTGCCCGGTCGGTCAAACGTTGAGGTGGTCGATGTGTTGAGTGTGCCTCCGGTCTGATGGTTGGGCGGGACAATTCAAAACAGCAAAAGCCAAGTCATATTGTTTACGGTGTGAGGTAATCTTGAGCTATTTCGTGGCGTGCGGCAAGGGCGCGCCATAAGGGAACGGATGGTGATGGCATGGGGTTCGAGGATGAGGCGGTGCACGAGTTGTGGTCCACGATGTGGGGGCACAAGTCGGCGATGCAGCGTGAGATGATGCGCGGCGCGCACGGCGAGGCGTTCGCCATCCGCCAGTTGGCGCACGTCGGCACGATGACGCCCTCGCAGCTGGCCGACGCCATGCACGCCACTTCCGGCCGCGTCTCCACATTGCTGTCTTCCATGGAGAAGAAGGGGCTGGTGACGCGCGAAGCCGATCCTGACGACCGCCGCGTGGTCCGCGTGAGCCTCACTGATGCCGGGCGCGAGCGCGGTCGCTCCGACATGAAGGAGATGCGCGATGCGGTCTGCTGGATCTTCGCGCAGATGGGGGAGCGTCGGACCCGCGAATTCCTTGACCTCACCGGCGAATTCATGACCTACATGTCGATCTGCCGGCCCGGCAAGCCTCGCCCCACGCCGCAGGAGGTGCAGGCCGCGTTCGCCGAGCGGGAGCGCCGCTCAGAGTCCGGGCGTGGGAATTAGCGCCGAGAGCGCCGCGTTTGCAGCGCTCTCGACGCCGCCTGTTCCTCCCGTCAGTCGGCCAGACGTTGCGACGATTACTGGAACCCGCCCGAGGTGGCTCCTCGGGCAAAGGCGAGGGGAGCTCAGTGTCCCCGCCATCGTCGGGCGTACATTCGCGTGGCCGGCTCCCGGGTGGTGAGCCGAGGCGGGTGCATCTCGTCTTGCCGGCGCCGGCTCCTCTGGCGGGTGCCAAAGGGAAGGGCGTGATCGCGGTGTTCAACGGGGGTTGCGCGGTCAGCGTAATAGCCGTTGCCTGCAGCGGATGTACAGAGCCGGGCATATTATCTTACACTGTAAGTAATTGAACGCTGAAAGATAAATTGCGTGCCGGTGAAAACCGCAGGCCATCACCGCTACGCCGCCGCAACCAACACCAAGGGGAATCCATTGTTCCGCATCATGAAATACCTTTCCAAAGCGGAGATCGGGCAGATGCTCGTCGCTTTGGCGACCATCGTCGGGCAGGTCTGGTTCGACCTGAAGCTGCCCGACTACATGTCCGACATCACCACCCTCGTCGAAACCCCCGGCAGCGCCATGAGCGACATCTGGATCGCCGGCGGCAAGATGCTGCTCGTCTCGCTCGGCTCCGTCGCCTGCGCCGTCGTCACCGGCTTCATCGCCGCACGCGTCGCCGCCAGCTTCGGCCAACGCCTGCGCTCCCTCGAATTCGCCCGGGTCGAATCATTCGGACCCGCGGAAATGAGCCGCTTCTCCACCGCAAGCCTCATCACCCGCTCCACCAACGACATCACGCAGATCCAGATGTTCATCACCATGGGCCTCCAGCTCATCGTCAGATCGCCGATCATGGCCATATGGGCCGTCGCGAAAATCGCCTCCGACGGCTTCGAATGGACCTTCGCCACCGGCATCGCCGTCGTCATACTGCTCGGAGCCGTCGTCATCCTCATGGCCCTCGTCATGCCGAAATTCAAAGCCATGCAGCGCCTCACCGACGACATCAACCTCGTCGCGCGCGAGAACCTCACCGGCCTGCGGGTCGTGCGCGCCTACAACGCCGAAGACTACCAGGAAGCCAAATTCACCCAGGCAAACAAGAACCTCACCGACACGCAGCTGTTCACCAACCGCACCATGGCCATCATGATGCCGCTGATGAACACCGTGATGAACGGCCTCATGCTCGCCGTCTACTGGATCGGCGCCTACCTCATCGACGCCGCCTCCCTCACCGACAAACTCACCGTGTTCTCCAACATGGTTGTCTTCTCCAGCTACTCCGTGCAGGTCATCATGAGCTTCCTGCTCATGAGCATGGTGTTCGTGCTCTGGCCGCGCGCCGACGTCTCCGCGCAGCGCGTCATGGAAGTCATCAACACCGTACCACTCATCACCAACGGCGACGACACCGCCGCCGACGTGGCCCGCATCGGCCACGGCGCGCACGGCACCGTCGAATTCCGCGACGTCAGCTTCACCTACCCCGACTCGCGCGAACCCATCCTCGAACACGTCACCTTCACCGCCACGCAAGGCCAGACCGTCGCCTTCATCGGCGCCACCGGCTCCGGCAAATCGTCACTCATCAACCTCGTGCCGCGATTCTACGACGCGACCGAAGGCAGCGTGCTCGTCGACGGCGTCGACGTGCGCGACTGGAACCTGACCGACCTGCGCGACCGCATCGGCTACGTGCCGCAACGATCCGTCCTGTTCAAAGGCACCGTCGCCGGCAACATCGGCTACGGCGACGACGTGCGCGCGGCGGGCGCGGCAAGCGCTGCGGCCTCCGCCGCGACGCACGCCCCCTCCGCGGCGGACATGACGCGCGTGCGCGCCGCCGCCGACGTCGCGCAGGCGAGCGAATTCGTCGAGCGCATGGACGGCGGCTACGACGCGCCCATCGCGCAAGGCGGGTCGAACGTGTCCGGCGGGCAGAAGCAGCGCCTCTCCATCGCGCGCGCCGTCTACCGCGACCCCGAAATCCTCATCTTCGACGACTCGTTTAGCGCGCTCGACTTCCGCACCGACCGCGCCGTACGCGACGCGCTCGCCGCCCACGCCGCGGGAGCCACGAAACTCATCGTCGCGCAGCGCATCGGCACCATCATGAACGCCGACCTCATCGTCGTGCTCGACGACGGCAAAGTCGTCGGGCAAGGCACGCACCAGGAACTGCTCAAGACCTGCGACATCTACCGGCAGATCGCCGAATCGCAGCTCAGCCAGACCGAACTCACGGCGTGACGCCGGCAAGACGCAAGTCGTAAGACGCAAGACTTAAGACGCGAAGGAAACTCAACATGCCAGGACCAATGGGACACGGGCCGCGCGGCGGCGCAGCAGTCGAAAAACCACAGAACTTCGGGGAGGTCATGGGCAAGCTCGTACGCTACTGCCGAGGCTACCTGCCCGTCATCGTCATCGCGCTCGTGCTCGGCGCGATCGGCACCATCTGCCAGATCGTCGGGCCGGACAAACTCAAGGACATGACCAACGAGATCGTCAAGGGCCTGCCCGCGATGGTCCACGGACGGCCCGTCATGGGAGCCGTCGACTTCGACGCGGTCTCGCGCATCGGATTCACGCTCCTCGCGCTGTACATCGGATACGCGGTGCTCGGCTACGTGCAGAGCTGGCTCATGGCGACCGTCACGCAGCGCACCGCGCAACGCCTGCGCGAATCCATCTCGAAGAAAATCAACAAACTGCCGCTCAGCTACTTCGACAAAGTCAGCTACGGCGACGTGCTCAGCCGCATCACCAACGACGTCGACGCCATCGGACAGACGCTCGGGCAGTCGCTCGGCGCGCTCATCACGTCCTTCACGCTGTTCGTCGGCGCGCTCGTCATGATGTTCTGGAACAACGTGATCATGACGCTGTGCGCGATCGGCGCGAGCCTGCTCGGACTCGTGCTCATGACCGTCATCATGAAGACGTCGCAGCGCTACTTCACACGCCAGCAGGTCGCGCTCGGCCAAGTCAACGGACACGTCGAGGAGATGTACTCCGGCCACATCATCGTCAAGGCATACAACGGCGAAGCCGATTCGATCGAACGTTTCGAACGCTACAACGCCGACCTGTACGAATCCGGCTGGAAGTCACAGTTCCTCTCCGGACTCATGATGCCGCTCATGATGTTCATCGGCAACCTCGGGTATTTGGTCGTATGCGTGGTGGGCGCCGCGCTCGCCATGAACGGATCAATCGAATTCGGCGTCATCGTCGCGTTCATGATGTACATCCGCCTGTTCACGCAGCCGCTCAGCCAGTTCGCGCAGGCGTTCCAGAACCTGCAGCGCTGCGCCGCCGCATCCGAGCGCGTGTTCGGATTCCTCGAGGAGCCGGAGATGGAGGACGAATCGGCCAAGCGCGCGCTGCTCGGCGCGAAGTACGACGGCGGGCATGCGGTGCGCGGCGACGTGGAATTCGAGCACGTGCGCTTCGAATACGAGCCGGGCAAGCCGATCATCAACGACTTCTCGGCTTCCGTCAAGGCCGGCCAGAAGGTCGCGATCGTCGGACCGACCGGCGCGGGCAAAACCACCATGGTCAACCTGCTCATGCGCTTCTACGACATCGCCGGCGGGCGCATCGCCATTGACGGCGTCGACACGGCCAGCGTGCCGCGCTGGAACGTGCACGAGCAATTCTCGATGGTGCTGCAGGACACCTGGGTGTTCCACGGCACCGTGCGCGAGAACATCGCCTACGCGAAGGAAGGCGTGACGGACGCGCAGATCGAGGCGGCGTGCAAGGCCGTCGGGCTGCACCACTACATAATGTCTCTGCCGGACGGGTACGACACCGTGCTCGACGAGAACACGTCACTCTCCGCCGGGCAGAAGCAGCTGCTCACCATCGCCCGCGCCATGGTGCAGGACGCGCCGATCCTGATCCTCGACGAAGCCACCTCCTCGGTGGATACGCGCACCGAAGAGCTCATCCAGAAAGCCATGGACTCGCTCACCGTGGGCCGCACCTCGTTCGTCATCGCGCACCGGCTCTCCACGATCCGCGACGCCGACATGATCCTCGTCATGAACCACGGCGACGTAATCGAACGCGGCACCCACGAAGAGCTGCTGGAGGCCGGCGGGTTCTACGCCGACCTCTACAACAGCCAATTCGCGCAAATTGCATAATGGAGCGTCTTCCGCGTTGCTCGAGGCTCGACGTACCTTTGTACGCCTTCGTGTTCCACGCCTTGAAGCCACACGCGTCAGTTGATTTTCTACGCGAATCGTTCATCTTGCGTCCGCCGCGTTGCGCGAGGCTCGAAGTACCTTCGTACGTCTTCGCCTCGTGCGCCTTGCGGTCGCACACATTATGCAATCCGCTACGCGAACCAACTGATGCCGAGCCGTGAAGCGGACAACCCGGTGGGTTGTCCGTAGGTGAGGCCGAGCGGCGGCGGCCGTGAGGCAGGGGATGACCACGCCGTAGGGGTTGTCCTTGCAGAGCGTCGCGTCGCGTAAGCTCGGAGGCGTCTTCGCGGGGCTGTGAGGTGGGAACCTACGCGATTGCGGCGTGAACCTGCGCAGTTTGTGTGTGAACCTGTGCAATCGGCATACGGACCTGCGCAGTTGCATAGCGAACCTGCGCACACCCCTCTTGAAGAGAGCCGTACCGCCGCTTCGGGGTCTTGCGAAGAATGGCTTCATTTCAAGCTTTCTTCGCGGAGCCCGAATGGTTCGATCGCTGTTCTACTCGACCCCTATGCGCAGGTTCGCCCTCCGACTGCGCAGGTTCGCGCTCTGACCGCGCAGGTTCGCGCTCTGACCGCGCAGGTTCGCGCTCTGACCGCGCAGGTTCGCCTTCCAACTGCACAGGTTCGTCTTTATACTGCGCAGGTTGAGGTGGAATCGCGCAGATTCGCACAGCCGGGACCACTCAGTCGGTGAACACGTACTGGTTGAGGCGGCGCAGCGCCTCGCGGACGCGCTCCGTGGGCAGGGCGAAGTTCATGCGGATCGTGTGCGTGCCGGCGAACGGGCGGCCGTCCTGCCAGGAGACGCCCACATTCCAGCCGCGCTTGATGAGCTCGTCCATCGTGAGCCCATGCTCGGCACACCAGCGCTCGCAGTCGAGGAACAGCATGTACGTGCCCTGCGGACGTGCAACCTCCACTCCGTCGACGCCCGTCCAGTGCGGCTCACTCGCCGCATCGCCCGAGTCGACGCCACCGGTCGCGCCCGCGCCCGCGTCCGAGCCCGTGCCCGCGTCCGAGCCCGTGCCTGTGCCCGCGCCCGCCGCATCGCCGGCCTCGCTACTGCCCGCGAAGTACGCGTAGCCGATGCGCAGGTTCTCCGCGAGCACGCCGAGCAGTTCGTCGAGCCATACCTCTCCCTCCGCCGAATACGCGCCGATTAGCGCGTGCATCGACAGCACGTTCATCTCGTTGTAGAACGTGCGTGCCCCCGACGACACCAGCCGCTCGCGCAGATACCGGTCGTACACCACGTGGTAGCTGCCGATCAATCCCGCCAGGTTGAACGTCTTGCTCGGCGCGTACATCGCGATCACGCGGTGACGCGCATCCTCGCTCACCGACTGCGTGGGGATATGCGGATGCGACGCGCGGTCGAGAATCAGGTCCGACCAGATCTCATCGGACACGACCACGCAGTCGTTGGCGCGGTACACCTCCATCGCGCGTTCGATCTCCCAGCGTTCCCACACGCGGCCGGTGGGATTCTGCGGCGAACAGAACACCGCGACATGGATGCCGTTCGCCTTCAGGCGCCGGTCCATGTCCTCGAAATCCATGCGCCACACGCCGTCGGCGTCGCGCTTGAGCGGACTGTGCTCGATGCGATACCCGGCACCCTCGATCGCCATCGTGAACCCGACGTACGTGGGCGAATGCACGAGCACCGACTCGCCGGGCGCGGCGAACGTGCGCAGTGTGGAGACGAGACCGCCGAGTACGCCGTTCTCGTAGCCGATATGCTCCGGCAGCATCCCCTCGACGCCGTTGCGGCGGCGATGCCAGTCGATGATCGCGTCGTAATACGCCTGCGACGGCTCGAAATAGCCGAACAGCGGATGCGCGAGACGGGCGGCGATCTCACGGGTCACGGCGGGCGCGGTCGCGAAATTCATATCCGCGATCCACATCGGAATCGCGTCGAATCCGGGCTGCGGCGCGTCCGGCGCATTGCCGGTGCCGGTGCCGATATCGTCGACGGCGAGGGCGTCGTGGCCGTGGCGGTCGTGCAGCGTCGTGAAATCGAACATCGCTCCTCCTTGAGTCATTCCTGTTTGAGTCATTCCTGAGTCATCGTTGATCATGATTGGGCGCATCACGGCAAAGCGTGCCGCACGTTTCGCGCGAAACGTGCGGCACGCTTTACGGTGATGGCGATGGCGCTACGCGTAGATGCTGCGCGGGCGCATGTCCTCCGGAAGGCCCTCGAGCAGCGTCTGCACGGAACCTTCCTCGAAGACGGAACGGATGCCGGCGGCCAGCAGCGGCGCGACCGACAGCACCGTCATGTTCGGCAGGCGCTTCTCCTCCGGCACCGGAACCGTGTCCATCAGGACGATCTCGCGCGCGCCGCACTGCGACAGGCGCTCGACGGCCGGACCGGACAGCAGGCCGTGCGTGGCCACCAGCGTGACGGAGCGCGCGCCGGCGTTGCGCAGCGTGCGCACCGCCTCGCAGATCGTGCCGGCGGTGTCGATCATGTCGTCGACGACGACGCAGTCGCGGTCGAGGACATCGCCGATGATGCCGTGCGCGACCGCGTGGTTCGGGCGCGTGGTGTCGCGTGTCTTGTGGATGAAGGCGAGCGGCAGGTTGCCGAGCTTCGCGGCCCAACGCTCGGAGACCTTGATGCGGCCGGCGTCGGGGGAGACGATGGTGGTGTTCTCCAGCGGCAGATGGTTGCGCACGTAGTCGATGAGCACCGGCGTGGCGGTGAGATGGTCGACGGGCGCATTGAAGAATCCCTGCTCCTGCGAGGCGTGCAGGTCGACGGTCATGATGCGGTCGGCGCCGGCGGTGCGGAACAGATCGTAGATGAGACGGGCGGTGATGGGCTCGCGGCCCTGATGCTTCTTGTCCTGACGGGAGTAGCCCATGAACGGCGCCACGACGGTGATCGTGCGGGCGGAGGCGCGTTTGAGGGCGTCGATCATGATGAGCTGCTCCATGATCCACTTGTTGATCTTGCCGGAATGGCATTGGAGCACGAACACGTCCGCTCCGCGCACCGGCTGGGTGTAGCGCACGTACATCTCGCCGTTCGCGAAATCGTAGGCGGTGGTTTCCAACACATTGATGCCCAGACATGCGGCGACCTGATCGGCCAGTTCGGGGTATGCGCGGCCGGTGACCACGGCCATGCGCTTATCCGGAGTGCCTTCGAGCAGCGACGTCATGTTTCTCGTACCCGTCCTTTTGTTGTGGTTGTTGTGGCGAAGCCCGTGTGGTCAAGCTTGCGTGTTCTGTTGTGTTGCTGAAGCTGTGGCTTGGCGTCGGCGATTCGGTCGAGGTCGCGCGTGGCGTCGCCCGAATCGCGCGCGGTGGCGCGGGTGGGGCATGGCGCGCGAGGTCGCGCCGCCGGCCTGCCGGAACCTCATCCAAGTGTACTAGGGATTGCGCACAAGGCGGCGGGCGGGTTGAGGTGGTGTTGGGCGGGTGTGCTGGTGCGGTGGCGCGGCGGTGTGGCGTGTGTGGCGCGGCGTGTGTGGCGTGGCGGGGCGTTTCGGCTGTCGGGCGGAGGCGTTACCCTAGTGAGGTTGCTTTGTTGGGGTCGGACGTGTGTGCGGCGGTTCGCCGTGCGCCCGTGCGGCCCGGATATCGCAGCGCGTATACACACTCCTGCCGCGGAAAGTCCGTGGCCACATAGTCCGAAGGAGGTGGGTGATGTCTGCGCACAAGTACGAACTGATGTTCATCGCCGATCCTGAGCTGGATGAGCGCGGTCTGAAGAAGCTGACCGAGCAGTATCTCGAGCTCGTCACCAAGGAGGGCGGCTCTGTCGATGAGCCCGATATCTGGGGCCGTCGCAAGCTCGCCTACGAGATCAATGGCAAGACCGAAGGCAACTACGTCGTGGTGACCTACACCGCCGAGCCCGCTGTCAGCGATGAGCTCGACCGTGTCCTCAACCTCAACGAATCCGTGATCCGTACGAAGATCCTTCGTAAGGACGTCAAGTAAGCGTGTACGCGTAATCCGGCCGGACCGGCGGCATAGCGCCGCCCGGACGACGGTCGGATCGAGCGTGTCGGACGTGGCGGACGCGACGAATGTGTCGGAACGCCGCAACGTCGAATAGCAGTCGATAGCAGTCGAATAGCATCGGAACGTCGAAACAGTCGAGACAGGAAGGTCGCATCATGGCAGGCGAAACCGTGATCACCATCGTCGGCAATCTCACCGCGGATCCGGAACTGAGGACCATCGGTTCCGGCGCGACCGTCGCGAGCTTCACCATCGCGTCGACGCCGCGCACGTACAACCGCCAGTCCGGCCAGTTCGAGGACGGTCAGGCGCTGTTCATGCGCTGCTCCGCATGGCGTGATCTCGCGAACCATTGCGCGGACACCCTGCGCAAGGGCATGCGCGTCATCGCTCAGGGCCGGCTGTCGCAGCGTTCCTACCAGGCGCAGGACGGTTCCAACCGCACCGTTGTCGAGATGACGATCGACGAGATCGGCCCCTCGCTGCGCTACGCCACCGCGCAGGTGACGCGCCAGTCGTCCGGCCAGGGCGGGTTCGCCGGCCGCAGCCAGAACAACGGCGGCGGTTTCGGCGGCAACGGCTATGGCCAGGGCGGCTACGGGCAGAACAACGGTGGTGGTTTCGGCGGCAACGGCGGATACTCCGGCGGCGCCGGCTACCAGGGCGGCGGCTCCAGCTTCGGTGGGGGCCATTCCAACGCCGGCGGTTCCTCGCCTGACAATCAGCCCGCGGCCGATCCGTGGAGCAGCGGCGCCGATTCCGGCAGCAGCTTCTCGACGTTCGGCGGCTCGTCCGATTTCGGAGGATCCTCCGATTTCGGCGGTGACGGCAGCGACGATCCGGAGTTCTGAGTCGTCCCGCGTCGTGACAGCCGCGCGCGGCATGCAACCGACGCACAACGCTCGTATAGCGAAAACGCTCGCATAGCGAATAAACATCAATCGTAAATAAGGAGAACATCATGTCCCGCAAGAGGCCGCAACCGCCGGTCAAGCCGTTCAAGAAGAAGCCGAACCCGCTGAAGGCGGCGAAGATCACCGAGATCGATTACAAGGACGTCGCGCTGCTGCGCAAGTTCATCTCCGATCGCGGCAAGATCCGTTCCCGTCGTATCACCGGTGTGACCGTGCAGGAACAGCGCCAGATCTCCAAGGCGATCAAGAACGCCCGCGAGATGGCCCTGCTGCCGTACGCCACTTCCGGCCGCTGAGTTTTTAGGAGGCATCTGAAATGGCTGATACCAAGGTTATCCTCACCAAGACCGTTGCGAACCTCGGCCACTCCGGTGACGTCGTCACCGTCAAGGCCGGCTACGCCCGCAACTACCTGATTCCGCAGCACCTCGCCTTCGCGTGGAACAAGGGCGCCGAGGCCCAGATCGTCGCCATGAAGCGCGCCCGTCTGGCCAAGGCCGTCGCCACCCGCGAGGATGCCGTCGCCGCCAAGGCCGCCATCGAGGGCACCGCCGTCGAGATCGCCGCCAAGGTTTCCGAGTCCGGCAAGCTGTTCGGTGGCATCTCCAAGGACGCCATCGCCATGGCCCTGCTCGACAAGGCCCCGGTCGACCCGAAGGCCATCACCGTCGAGTCCATCAAGACCACCGGCGAGTTCCCGGCCACGGTCCAGCTCCACCCGGAGATCAGCGCGAACTTCTTCGTGAAGGTCGTCGCCGAGTGAATGATTCCGGGCGCTAGGCCGCTCGGAACCCCCATCAGACTGAAGGTCTGAGCTTAAGCACGTCAAAGGTCCCATACCGCGTTCGCGCGGGTGGGGCCTTTTTCGTTTGTTGGGAATGGTGGACGCGGGGCGTGGTTTCGTGACGGCATCGGCATGGAGTGCGCGGGTGGTGATGTTCGACTCAGTGCGCCTGAGGCGCTCCACTACGGGGGCGTGTGGGGTTATGTGGCGCAGTTGCGCTCCACGTGGGGTGTGTATGGCGCGGGATTCGTGTCGTGTGGAGCAATATCGCTCCATACAACACGAAAGGAGACCCCGTTGGACGGAGTGTGGAGCGATATCGCACCACACTCGTGCGTCCGAACAGAGGTGACTTGTGTTGTGGTGCAGTCGTGCTCCACACTCGTTCTGACGGACTGTGATGTGGAGCAGTTGCGCTCCGCACTCGTTCCGTTAGAGTCCGTCGTGGCGCGGTGATTGGGCCCTTCTCGTGAGTGCGTGCCGGATGCTCCGGGCGCTCGCTCGTGTGATGATTTCGTGAAGGATGGATGCTGCGGTGGCTGTGAGGCGATGCAACGCCCGCTCGACGGCCTGAAAGCAGATCTTAAAACGTTGGAATTCCAGGCGACACGCCGAGGGTTGCGCGATGAAGATATGTGAGTATATTTATCACTCGTTGCAAGGAACACTTCAACAGCTAACCAACGCCCCTGTAGCTCAGTTGGTTAGAGCAGCTGACTCTTAATCAGCGTGTCCAGGGTTCGAATCCCTGCGGGGGCACAAACAAGGCCGGAACCGAATGGTTCCGGCCTTTTGCATTTCCAAGGTTGCTGCGGTGGCGGCGAACGGAGGTTCGCACCTGCAACTCCTCCGCGCGATTTTGGTGCGCAAAACATCCGTTTTGCGCACCAAAATCGCGCGGAGGTGGCTATGGGAACTGTTGCGGTGCTTCTTCGGGCTTGAGTGCTGCGAATATGGCGTCCGCAGTTTTGGGAGCGCGGGTGAATCCCGGAACGAATCCCGGAACGAACGTCAAGACCCCCAATCGTGTTGGATGCCGTCCATTTCCCCTTGTCCATGGTGTCGTCGACGCGTCGCTGGGCGGCGTGGGGCGCCGGCAAGCCGGTTCAGCCCTCGGCGTATGCTTATCGCGTTTGCGTGACCCGGCCATTCGGCCGGTTCGGTCACATCATTCATCGGAACGAGAAAAGAAGAAGCAGTGGAATACTCACTCTTTACGAAGCTGGCGGCCGAATTCTTCGGCACCGCCATCCTGATGATCTTCGGCAACGGCTCGGTGGCCAACGTCGAGCTCAAGAACACGAAGGGTCATCACGCCGGCTGGCTCAACATCGCCATGGGCTACGGCTTCGGCGTCATGTTCCCGGTCCTCATGTTCGGTGCGGTCTCCGGCGCGCACATCAACCCGGCCATGACGCTCGCGCAGGCCGTCAACGGCATGTTCCCGTGGGATGAGGTGCTGCCGTACATCGCCGCGCAGCTGCTCGGCGCCGCGCTCGGCCAGTTCATCGTCTACCTGACCTACTACCCGCACTACAAGGAGACCGAGGACGCGGACGCGATCTTCGCCACCTTCTGCACCAGCGACGCGGACGACAAGAAGGTCAACTACTTCCTCAACGAGATGTTCGGCACGCTCGTGCTGGTCTTCGGTGCACTGTGCTGCCTGCTGGACCCGTGGGGCGTCAAGGACCCGGCCGCCGCCGCGATCGTCGTCGGCTTCATCGTGTGGGGCCTCGTGACCTCCATGGGCGGCCCGACCGGCCCTGGCCTGAACCCGGCGCGCGACCTCATGCCGCGCGTGCTGCACGCCATCCTGCCGATTCCGTCCAAGGGCTCCTCGCGTTGGGGCGAAGCGTGGATTCCGGTCGTCGCGCCTATCGTCGGCGCGATCATCGGCTGCTGGCTGTTCAAGGCATTCTTCGCGTGACCCCAGTATCGCGCGCCGTACATTCGTTGATGAATTGACTACCCCCTCATCAGATCCGCTTCGCGGTCCAGCTCCCCTGACAGGGGAGCCGAGAATGGGATAAACGAATGCACGACGCAGGTCACTAGGCATGCGCGCATGAATACGCACCCGCCGATATGCATAAAGGGCGGCTTCCACATCAAGTGTGGAAGCCGCCCTTTGCTGTACGCATCTACGTGCGCGTGTGACGGCGAATCGTCCAACGCGTCCATCCCCGGCCCCTTCGTCCCCTCCTCTCCCATGGTGCGGTAACACACTTTCTCCATAACGGCGGAATGGCGCCGTTTCTCGTCATCGCACCATGGGGGATTTACCGCACCATGGGAGAGGCGGTGGGGAAAGGGATGGGTGGGTGAGGATGGGGGTTGGGGAGGGATGGAGGAAGGTGGGTTAGCTGAGGAAGATCTGGGGGGCCTTGTCGAAGTTCTTCGCGCAGTGCTCGCCGCAGAAGTAGTAGGTCTTGCCGTCGTGTTCGCGGGTGATCGCGTCCGCGTTCACCGCGACGGTCATGCCGCACACCGGATCGGTCGCGGTCTCGCCGTCGGTCGCCGCGGCGTGGTGCATGGCCATGTGATTGTGGTGCATGTGGTTCATTTCCATGGTGTTCTCCTTGGTTTCGGTTGATGGGGAAGTGTCTTGCCCGGCGTGTGCCCCGTCACCATACGTCAGTGACGTGCGTTCGTCGATGATGACGCGCGGTCCATCGTCGTGCGGGTTGCTGTCATGCGGGTTGCCGTCGGTCATGTCGCCGCTCGCCGTCGTCGCGGTCTCGTCGCGGTCGGCGGTCGCAGCGCCGGCGAGGGGCGTGGCCTGCGTATGCGCGGCGGGTGCGGCGGCACCGCCACGGCGCATACGGTCCGCACGCGCGATGGCGTCGTCGCCAAGGGCGACGCGGTTGAGCCGGTTCGCGTTGAGCACGAGGCATACGGAACTCAGTGCCATGGCGAGGCCGGCGATCATCGGGCTCAGCAGCCACCCGGTGAACGGGTAGATCACTCCGGCCGCGATCGGGATGCCGATCACGTTGTAGCCGAACGCCCAGCCGAGATTCTGCCGGATGTTGCGCATCGTCGCCTGCGACAGGTTGATCGTGCGGATCACGCCGCGCAGGTCTCCGCTCATCAGCGTCACATCAGCCGACTGCATGGCCACGTCGGTGCCGGTGCCGATGGCGAAGCCGAGATCGGCCTGCACGAGCGCGGGTGCGTCGTTGATGCCGTCGCCGACCATCGCGACCAATCCCTCGTGCGGCTCGCGCTGCAGCCGTTCGATCCAATACGCCTTGCCGTCGGGCTTCACCTGCGCGATCACCGTGTCGATGCCGACTTCGCGCGCGATGTGCGCGGCCACCTCGGCCTTGTCTCCCGACAGCATGACCGTGCGAATACCGGCGGCGCGCAATGCGGCCACCGCCTGCACGGAGCCGGGCTTGACCGGGTCGCGCTCATAACTGGGCTTGCTCCAATCGGTGGAATCCGCATCGGCCACGCCCCGCGTGATCGTGCCGGTCTTGTCGAACACGACCGTGCCGATCAGGCGCGCCTGCTCAAGCGCCTTGGCGCTGGTGACGAGCACGCCGTTCGCCGCGCCGACGCCCGTCGCGGCCGTTACGGACAGCGGCGTCGCCAAGCCGAGCGCGCACGGGCATGCGATGATGAGCACGCTGACGGCTGTGACCAACGCGTGTGCCAGCGCCGGCTGTGGGCCGACCGCGAACCACACCGCGAACGTCCATACCGCGATGATGAACACCGCTGGGACGAATATGCGGGCGATGGAGTCGGCAAGCCGCTGCACGGGGGCCTTCGTGGCTTGGGCGCGGGCGACCATGGCGACGATCTGCGAAAGCACGGTGTCGCCGCCCACCTGCGTGGCGCGCATCAGCAGGTTGCCGCGCAGGACGACGGTGGCGCCGGTCAGGGTGGCGGGGTGCGATTCGCCCGACGTGGTCGATTTGCTCTCGAACCTGCGCGATTCGCTGTCGAACCTGCGCGATTTGCTCTCGAACTTGCGTGATTCGTCGTCGAACCTGCGTGATTCGGCGCCGAACTTGCGCAGGGGGGGCGTGAAGACGGCGGTTTTCCGCACTGGTTCGGACTCGCCGGTGATCATCGATTCATCCACTTCGGCCTCGCCTGCGACGACCACGCCATCGGTCGGAATGCGTTCTCCCGCCTTGATTACGAGCAGGTCGCCAGGCTTGACGGCTTCGATATCGACATCGTGGAAGGCGCTCGGCGCGAGCCAATCGAAGGCCGTCTCTGAGCCGGTCTTCAGGGAGGGGGTGCTCAGGTTCGCGTCCTGATTGCGCAGGTTGTTTTCAGAATCGCGCAGGTCACTCTCGGAACTGCGCAGGTTACCCTCGGGGCCGTGCAGGTTGCCCTCGGAATCGCGCAGATTCTCCCCGACGGCGGCTTCGGCATCCGCCGTGAGCTTGTGCGCGGTGCGCGGGCGCAGTCCGATCAGCGCCTGCACGGCCTTGCCGGTGCCTTCGCGGGCCTTGGTCTCCAGCAGACGCCCGACGAGCACGAGCGTGATCACCACGCCCACCGATTCGAAATACGGTTCGCGTGACCCTTCCGGCAGCGCCCACGGCGCCACGCACACCAGCAGGCTGTACAGGTAGGCCGCGCCGGTGCCCAGCGAAACCAGCGAGTTCATATCCGGCGAACGGTGGCGCAGCGCCGGCAGCCCGACATGATGGATCGGCGCGCCGCAGTAGAACATGACCGGCGTGATGAGCACCGCCTGCAGCCACGGGTTGACGAGCCATGCGGGAACCAGCATGTGGTCGATCATGTGCAGCATCATGCCCACGAACACGGGCAGGGTGAGTGCCGTGCCGATGGCCACGAGCTTGGTCAGATGGGCGATCTCCGCTCGGCGCTCCTCGGCCTCGCGGGCCTGCGCCTGTGCGAAATCGGCTTCATGGGTGGCGGAGTCGGCGGCAATGGCAGCCGCGCCGGCCGCGGCGGTTTCCGCAGCGGCTTCCGCGGAGCCGTCGTCTCCTTCGCCTTCGACTTTGAGCAGTCCGTGCACCATGTTCATGCCGCAGGCGAACGGGTAGTCGCCCGCCTTGAGCGCGGGCAGCCGCACTTCGGTGGCGGTGTTGCCGAGCAGCATCGCGTCGAGCCCCAAATCGCCGAAGACGACGTGCGAGGTGCATTCGCCGGTCTCCTGACGGTCGAAGTTCAGGATGGTGGGCACGCCGGCCTGCACCGTCACCACGTCGGGGGAGTAGCCGCCCTTCACGGTGATGGTCGCGCGTTGCACGCCGCCTTGCAGGGTGCTTTGCGCCGCTTTGCGCGCGCCGAAGAAGAACCGCAGTATGAGCCATGTGATCAGTGCGGCGACGATCAGCGCCGCGCTGATGGCGAAGATGTTGGATTCCATGCCGTTCCTCTCCTTGCCGTCACGGGTCTGCCCGGGGGCTGTTGCCCGGAGCCGCTCCCTAGGGCCGCTCCCCGGTCAGGGCCGTTGCCCATCGGCTCCATGATATTCCCGCTTGACAGTGTATACCATATACCCCTATGGGGTATAATGCAGAGAGTTTCCCTCGCGGAGGAACACGAGAAACACGTGCGGCCGTGCGGACACGTGCGTATGCGTCGACACAGCGACGCGGTGTCACCCCGTCACGTCGCCGTGACTCCGAAACGACCGGAACAGGACGGAACAGCTGACACAGCCGGAACAATCAAGGAGTGCGGCCATGCATGGATACGGTGAGGACAAGGCCAAGGTGCTCGCGCGCCTCAGGCGTGTCGAAGGGCAGGTGCGCGCCATCGAGCAGATGGTGGACGACGGCAAATACTGCATCGACGTGCTGACGCAGATCGCCGCCGCGAATTCGGCGCTCAAGTCGGTCGCGTTGCTGCTGCTCGACGACCATCTCAACCACTGCGTGCGGCAGGCGTCCGCGGTGGGCGGTGACGTGGCCGACGAGAAGCTCGCCGAGGCCTCGGCCGCCATCGCGCGCCTCGTGCGCTCGTGACGAGGGCGCGCCGTACCCTTGAGAACCATGAGTGATTCTGGATTCCGCGCCACCGGCCCCACCGACCTGCGCCCCGCCGCGCCGCACAACGAGGCGATCGACTTCGCGGCGCTCGACCCGCGCGAGCAGCTCCGCGCGCTGCTGCGCGACCGCGTGGCCGGCAAACCGTTCTCCGAACTGTATGCGGTCACGCTCGACCACCACGGCGCCGCGGTGATGGGCCACGTGCTGCTCGACACGTTGGAGGACGCCGGCTATTCTGTCGACGACTACGATGCCGTCGGCGCCCTCACCGCCGCCTCCGTGCCGCTCGTCGGTTCGATGATCCAGGCGGCCGCCTCCCGAGGCGAGAACCTCGACGGGTTCGTCATGGACTTCGTGTTCCCCTCGATCAAGGGCCCGTCCATCAAGGGCAAGCGGGTCGTGCTCGTCGACGCGTGGCTGTCCGAGAAATCCTACGTGCAGACCAGTTCGCTCGTCACCCTGCGCAACGGCAACGAGCTGAGCCTCGACTTCTCCATCGTCGAGCATGAGGGCGCGTCCGTCGTGGCCGTCGCCTCGCTCGTCGGCGGCGTGGGCAAGGGGGCGGACGAGCATGAGATCACTGTCGTCAATCCGGTGAACGATGAACGCCACGAAGTGCCGTTCATCCAGGTCTTCCACGAATCCGACCTCAGCGACTGACCGTAACGGACCGGTTGGCCGGCACTGGCCGGCAGACTACCGGATTGGCCTGCAGGCCCCATCGGACGGGCGGCCGTGCCGATGAAGGCCGATCAGGCCAAACGGACTGGTCGGACACCGGCCGGTCCGGTCGTCCGCACGCAACCAAACGAAAGAGCACATGCATCCTCGCAATCCCATCGACATCGAATCGGAGCGTTCCGGCGAGCCCGTCTTCCGCGAGGTGGGCGTCGGGCCATGGACCGAAACGCACCCCCGTGAGCCCCGTCCGGACGACCCGGCGTCGCCGCTCTACCCGCATCGCCACCGCTACGATGCGGCCCTGCTCGACGGCGGCGACCGGCGCAACGTGCTCGACCGGTACCGCTACTGGACGGTCGCGGCCATCAAGGCCGACCTCGACGCTCACGGCCGGCACGACTTCGAAGTCGCCATCGAGAACTGGACGCACGACTTCAACATCGGCTCGATGGTGCGCACCGCGAACGCGTTTCAGGCGCGCCGCGTGCACATCGTCGGCCCGCACAAATGGAACCGCAACGGCGCGCTGATGACCGAGCTGTACCAGCACATGGAGCACCACGCGTCGATCGCCGCGCTGGTGCGCTGCTGGCGGCTGCGCATCGCCGGCGAGATCGCGGCGGAACGCGCGTGCGCCGCGGCCGCCGCGTTCCACGCGCACGACGTGGCCGTGGGCGGAAACAGGAGTGATGGGGCCATGGATGGGGGCGGCTCCGAGGGTGACCAGCGGGTGCGCGAGCTGCTCGCGGAACTCGACGCGCACGAGGCGCGTATCCGCGAGCTGGAGGCGGCGCGCGTCATCGCGATGGACATCGTGCCCGGCGCCGTGCCGATGGAACGGTACGCGTTCCCGAAGCGCTGCCTGCTGCTGTTCGGCGCGGAAGGCCCCGGTCTGACGCGCACGGCGCTCGACCTCGCCGACGACGTCGTCTACATCTCGCAGTTCGGATCGGTGCGGTCCATCAACGCGGGTGCGGCCGCCGCGGTCGCCATGCACAGCTGGATCGCGCAGCACGCGTCGATCGGATGATCGATGACACGGCGGCGCGCGGCATGGACCCTGCGGGCCTGACGGCCACGTGCCACAAGCCCGGCCGGCGCCCGACGCGGGCCGAGGGATGCCGGTCCGTCCAGCTGTGAGCGCGCCCGGCCGCGTGTCACAAACCGCTCGTATAGTTAGGCGCATGCCTACATTCACACGCGAAGAAATCGTGCATTTGGGCGATCTGGCCCGAATCGCGCTCACCGATGAGGAGATCACCCGCCTGCAGGGCGAGCTGAACGTCATCGCCGACTCCATCAACAAGGTCCAGGAGGTCGCCTCCGACGACGTGCCGCCGACCGCCAACCCGGTGCCGCTCGAGGCCTACCTGCGCCCGGACGTGCCGGTCACGCCGCTCACGCAGGCCGAGGCGCTCGCCGGCGGCCCGAAGACCGAGGCCGGCATGTTCGTCGCGCCGCGCATCCTGGGAAGCGAGGAGTGAAAGCGATCATGACGCAGAACACCAACGAACTGGTCAAGCTGTCCGCCGCCGAGATGGCCGCGGCGATCCGCAAGGGCGAGGTCTCCAGCCGCGAGCTGGTCGACGCCCACCTCGACGTGATCGAGGCCGCCGAGCCGAGCATCAAGGCATTCCTCAAGGTCTCCGGCGACGTGGCGCGCGAGCAGGCCGATGCCTTCGACGCGAAGAGCGCGGACGAGAAGGCCGCCCTGCCCGAGCTGGCTGGCGTGCCGATCGCCATCAAGGACATGATCGTCACCAAGGGCATCGAGACCACCGCCGCCTCGAAGATCCTCGAGGGCTGGGTGCCGCCGTACGACGCGACCGTCATCGAGAAGCTCAAGGCCGCCGGCATGCCGATCCTCGGCAAGACCAACCTCGACGAGTTCGCGCAGGGCTCCTCCACCGAGCACTCCGCATACCAGACCACCCACAACCCGTGGGACACCGAGCGCGTGCCCGGCGGCTCCGGCGGCGGTTCCGCCTCCGCGGTGGCCGCGTTCGAGGCGCCGCTCGCCCTCGGCACCGACACCGGCGGCTCGATCCGCCAGCCGGGCGCCCTCACCGGCACCGTCGGCGTGAAGCCGACCTACGGTGGCGTCTCCCGTTTCGGCGCGATCGCCATGGCCTCCTCGCTCGACCAGATCGGCCCGGTCTCCCGCACCGTGCTCGATTCCGCGCTGCTGCAGGAGATCATCGGCGGCAACGACCGCCGCGACTCCACGTCCATCCCGGAGGGCCCGCGCCCGATGGTCGCCGCCGCGCGCGAAGGCGCCAAGCGCGACCTCAAGGGCCTGAAGGTCGGCCTGGTCAAGGAGCTTGGCGGCGAAGGCTTCCAGCCCGGCGTCGAGGCCCGCTTCAACGAGGCCGTGAAGAAGCTTCAGGACATGGGCGCCGAGGTCGTGGAGGTCTCCTGCCCGCACTTCGAGTACGCGCTGGGCGCGTACTACATCATCATGCCGTCCGAGGTCAGCTCCAACCTGGCCCGCTACGACGGCATGCGCTACGGCCTGCGCGTGATGCCGCCGGCCGGTGTGCCGCAGACCGCTGCCAACATGATGGCCTACACGCGTGAGGCCGGCTTCGGCGACGAGGTCAAGCGCCGCATCATCCTCGGCACCTACGCGCTGTCCGCCGGCTACTACGACGCTTGGTACGGCTCCGCGCAGAAGGTGCGCACGCTCATCATCGACGACTTCAGGAAGGCGTTCGAACAGGCCGACGTGCTCGTTTCCCCGACAAGCCCGTCCACCGCGTTCAAGTTCGGCGAGAAGATGGACGACCCGCTGGCCATGTACATGAACGACATCGCCACGATTCCGGCGAACCTTGCCGGCGTGCCGGCCATGTCGATCCCGGCCGGCCTGTCCGACGACGGCCTGCCGGTCGGCTTCCAGTTCATCGCGCCGCAGCAGCGCGACGAGGTCATGTACAAGCCCGCCGCCGCGCTCGAAGCCGCGCTCGAAGAGGATTGGAACGGCCCGATCTGGCAGGATCTCAAGGCGCCGTGGCTCGACGGCCTCGCCAAGTGACGAAGCGACATCGGAAGGATTCAAGGAAGCAACATCATGGCTGAAAAACTGATGAAGTACGCCGATGCCACCAAGAAGTACGACGTGGTGTTCGGTCTGGAGACGCACGTCGAGCTGTGCACGACGACCAAGCTGTTCTGCCCGGCCGAAGTCCACTTCGGCGGCGAGCCGAACACGCAGCTGACCCCGGTGAGCCTCGGTCTGCCGGGCTCCCTGCCGGTGGTCAACAAGACGGCCGTCGACTACGCGATCAAGCTGGGTCTCGCCCTGCACTGCGAGATCAACGAGTGGAGCCAGTTCGCCCGCAAGAACTACTTCTACCCGGACATGCCGCGCGACTACCAGATCTCCCAGTACGACAAGCCGACCAACGGCAACGGCTACCTGGACGTGGAGCTGGAGGACGGCACCGTCTTCCGCGTGCCGATCGAGCGCGCGCACATCGAGGACGACGCCGGCAAGAACACGCACGTGGGTGGCGCCGACGGCCGCATCGAGGGCGCCGACCACTCGCTCGTGGACTACAACCGCGCCGGTGTGCCGCTGATCGAGATCGTCACCAAGCCGATCGAGGGCGCGGGCGACCGCGCGCCGGAGATCGCGGGCGCGTACATGCGCGCCATCCGCGACATCGTGCGTGCGCTGGGCATCTCCCACGCGCGCATGGAGCAGGGCAACATGCGCGCCGACGTGAACGTCTCGCTGCGCCCCTCCGCCGACGCCCCGTACGGCACGCGTTCCGAAACGAAGAACGTGAACTCGTTCCGCGGCATCGAGAAGACCATCCAGTACGAGATCCGCCGTCAGGCCGCGCGCCTCGACGATGGCAAGGAGATCCTGCAGGAGACCCGCCACTGGGACGAGGCCACGCAGACCACCGCCGGCGGCCGTCTCAAGTCCGACGCGGACGACTACCGCTACTTCCCGGATCCGGATCTGGTCATGCTCCACATCACCAAGGAGCACATCGCCGAGATGGAGGCGCAGATGCCGGAGATGCCGCGCGAGCGCCGCAACCGCCTCAAGAAGGAATGGAACCTCACCGACCTGCAGCTGCGCGACATCCTCAACGCGGACGCCCTCGACCTGATCGAGGAGACCGTGAAGGCCGGCGCGAAGGCCGCGGGCGCCCGCAAGTGGTGGCTCGGCGAGCTTTCCCGCGAGGCGAACGCCAAGGGCGTCACCTTGGAGGAGCTGCCCGTCACCCCGGCCGATGTGGCCGAGGTCGAGAAGCTCATCGCCGCCGGCAAGCTCAACGACAAGCTCGCCAAGCAGACCATCGCCGGCGTCCTGGCCGGCGAGGGCACGCCGGACGAGGTCGTCAAGAAGCACGGCTACAAGATCGTCGAGGACACGGGCGCCATCGAGGCGGCCGTGGACGCGGCGTTCGAGGCGAACCCGGATGTCGTCGAGAAGCTCAAGAGCGGCAACATGAAGCCGATGGGCGTGATCATCGGCGCCGTGATGAAGGCGACGCGCGGTCAGGCCGACGCGAAGGCCGTCACCGCGATCGTGCGCAAGAAGCTCCAGTAGCGCCGCTTGCGCCGCACGCTCCGAACGCCCCGATGGTTCCGCCGTCGGGGCGTTTCGCATGGTGCGGCGGCGCCGACGCCCCGCCCGTGCGCGCACCGTGCATGTGCGGGGATGGTGTCAGCGTCTTTTCAGCGTTCATACAGCCGAGTAGGATATGTTCGGCAATGATCGACGTCAACGAGGCGGGGACGATCAGGCGAACGATTGTGAGGGATGGACAGCGATTATGACTGAGCACACGGAAACAGCGGAGACTGGGCTTCGGCGCGACCTGCCGGAGCGCATCGTGATCCCGCCGATCCGCGGCGAGATGGTGCATCTGCGTCCGGCCACCGTGGAGGATCTGCCCAAGCTCGACGAGCTCGAAGCCTACAGCGGCGCCACCAAGATCACCGGCAAGGACGAGAACGCCGAACGCGCCGTCGTGCACGCGTGGGTGCGGCGCTCCGTCGCGTGGACGCAGGGCCAGGCACCCACCGAGTCCGGCGTGGGCGACCCGGAGTCCCGCCGCACGATGGCATGGGCGCTGCTCACCGACGCCGACCACGACGCCGACCATGTCGTCGACGCCGCTGCGACCGGCAACGTCATCGGCATGATCTTCCTCATCGACATCGACGGGTGGTCCCGTTCCGCCCGCATCCAGGTCATCCTCGGCAAGGACTACCGCGGTCGCGGTTATTCACGCGACGCGATGCCGCGCGTCATGACCTACGGTTTCGCGCCCGAACCCGCCGGTCTCGGCATGCACCGCATCTGGGTCGCCGTGCCCGAGCAGAACTCGCGTGCCGTGTCCGTCTACCAGTCGCTCGGATTCGAGCCATCCGGCACGTCGCGCGACGCGTTGTGGGATCCGGTGAGCGGCAAATACCAGGATCTCATCGTCATGGACACGCTCGTCGACGAATACGATCCGATCCGTTCGCTCGACGCGTTCGGCATGCACGTCATCGAGGACAATCCCGGCGTGCGCGAGGCGCTGAGCGCGCGCGAACATTCCATCGCGATCCGGCAGCGTACGGCGGACGCCGCGGCCGCGGCCGGCGCGCGCGGCGAGGCCGACGCGGACGCGCGGCCGGAGCCGACCCGCGACGACGCGCACCGCATGAGCCCCGACGAGGCCCGCGAACGGCTCGGCCTGCCGCCGAAGCGTGCGGACGGCACCGCCGGAACGCACGCTTCCGGCGAGACGGACGAGGAAAGCAACTGGCCGTACGGGCAGAACGAGCGCAAGACCTCCAAGGAGGCGTGGTGGCGCACGCTCGGCCGCGGGCGCAAACGCGAGATGGAGAAGTAAGCGCCGAAGGGAATGTACGGGCTGCCGGTAAGGTGGAGGCAGGCAGCGATATGAAGATAGGGTGGCCGCATCGGCGACGGGCAGTCGCGGTGCGGCCACCGCTGTGAAGGACTGGAACAAAGGACAGGATATGAGCGCCGAGGATCTCGACAACTACGAAACCGACGCCGAACTGGCGTTGTACAAGGAATACCGTGACGTCATCAAGCTCTTCACCTACGTGGTGGAGACCGAGCGCCGCTTCTATCTGGCGAACAAGGTGGACTTCAACGTGCGTTCCGCCGGTCAGGACGTCTACTTCGACGTGCAGCTCACCGACGCGTGGGTGTGGGACGTGTACCGTCCGAGCAGGTTCGTCAAGAACGTGCGCATCGTGACGTTCAAGGACGTGAACGTCGAGGAGGTCCAGAAGACCGACATCGACATCCCCGACGACATCCACTAGACGGGGCGCCGGGCGCCGCGCCGGAGCCGTTGACGCTCCGGCATGCGGGTGCGTGCGGGTGCGAGCGGTGCCGGTGGCGGCGTGCGGCGCGCGCGGTTCGTCGAACGATTGATGAAAGTTCATCTGGACGACGTTCAGGTGGCGTGTGGCGTTCGTTGAGATTCGATACAACGAAGCCATGCGTATCCTTCAATCCCATCGCGCCGGCATGCCCGAAACCGCCGGCGTGCGCAAAGCGGTCGTCGCCTCCATCGCAGGCGCCGCCGCATTGACCACTCTGATGGTGGGCGGCGTCATCGCCCCCGCTCCCCAGGCACAGGCCCTTTCCTCCGAAGGCCTGTACTACAGCAGCAAGCAGCCGTACGTCGCTCCCTCCGCCGACACCGTCGGCGCGTACAGCGCGGCCCCCGCCGGCTACGAGCCCATCTACACCGAAACGATGGCCCGCCACGGCTCGCGCGGCCTGTCCAGCTACAAGTACGACGCGCTGCTCAAGAAGATGGCCGAAGCGGCCGCCAAGGACGGCGGATTCAAGTCCGACGCCATCCGCGACGAGTTCGTGAAGAACCTCGACGCCATCACCGCCGCCAACGTGGAGAACGGCTACGGCATGCTCACCGGCCAGGGCGCCGACCAGCACCAGGGCATCGGCGCACGCGCCTACGAGCGCAACAAGACGCTGTTCGACGCCGCCGCCAAGAGCGGCGACGAGACCATCGCCTACCAGTCGTCCGGCGAGGCGCGCGCCACCGAATCCGGCGAGAACTTCGCCCGCGGATTCAACCAGGCCTCCGACAACGAGCTGGCCGACAGCGTCGTCACCCCGAAGGATCCGGCCGGCACCGGCGAGGCCGCCAAGTTCGACAAGACCCCGAACACGCTCTACTTCCACAAGTCCGAGAACCCGGACGGCACCACGAAGACCGGCGACGCCCTGAAGATCGCGCAGGACTACGAGAACTTCATCGACGGCGACGAGACCATCGCCGGCGCCGAGAAGACCATCAAGAAGGACAAGCAGCTCGTCACCGCCTCGCACGACCTGCTCGGACAGATCTTCACCGAGGACTTCCTTGCCAAGCTCGCCAACGGCGACTACACGTGGTACAACACCGCCGACGGCACCGAGAACGGCGCGGCCAACTGTGCGCCCGGCGCCGACCCGGCCAAGGACGCCGACGCGTGCGGCGAGGCCGATAAGAAGATCGGCTCCGAATACGACGCCGCGATGGACCTGTACAACCTGTACATCATCGCCGCGGACATGAAGAACGAGAACACCGGCGCCCACACCTTCGACTTCGACCAGTACTTCAAGGGCGACCAGGCCAAGGACGCCGAGCTGTTCGCCTGGGCGCTCGACGCCGAGGACTTCTACGAGAAGGGCCCGAGCCGCGCCGGCCAGGACGAGACGTACACGATCGCCCAGCCGCTGCTCGACGACTTCTTCAACACCATCGACGCGCGCGTCGCCGGCGGCAAGACCGTCGCCACGTTCCGCTTCGCCCACGCCGAGACCATCATGCCGTTCGCCGCGCTCCTCGGCCTGCCCGGCTCCACCCAGCAGGCGCCGAACAGCACCACCGACGTGTACACGTACGCGAACAACGGGTGGCGCGGCGAGTCCGTCACGCCGATGGCCGCCAACGTGCAGTGGGACGTGGTCGCCAAGCCCGGCAACGATCCGGCCACCGGCCGCGCCTACACGCCGCTCGTGCGCATGCTCTACAACGAGACCGAGATCGGGTTCCGCGCCGAATGCACGCCGATTGCCGAAGGCTCCCACTGGTACAAGCTCACCGAGCTCAAGACCTGCCTCAACGCCGACGAGAACGGCAAGCACAACACCCTCGGCGCCGCCGCCCGCCTGACCGACGATAACGGTGGCCAGCAACCCGGACAGAACAACGGCGGCCAGCAGAACGGTGGTCAGAACGATGGCCAGCATCAGCAGGCAGCCAAGCCGCAGACCCAGGGCAAGAAGCCCGCGAACCTGTCCGCGACCGGTGCCGCCACCGACTGGTTCGTCATGATGGCGACCATGCTCGCGCTCGCCGGTGTGTCCCTCACACTGTGGCGCGTGCGCCGCTGAAACGGATGATCTGACGTCGCGGCCGCTTCCCCGTTGCGTGGGGAAGCGGCCGTTTGACGTATGGTGGCCCGGTTTCGTTTTCGATGTTGCCGTGGAATACACGGCTGCGCCCGGTTCCGGTGGGAGCGCGCCGGTTGCCCGGGCGAAGACCGCTGAATCGCCCGATGGGAATGATTCTGTGAGCATCCGCACAGGCGTGGTGTGCGGTTCCGGGCCGTCCGGTAGGATATGCGTGATTTTGTGTTATAAGGAGATGAACGTGACCGACAAGCAATCCGTGGTGATCATCGGCGGCGGCCCCGCGGGCCTGACCGCCGCATGGGAGCTCATCAAGGACGGCGGCGCCGACAAGTATGACGTCACCGTGCTGGAGGAAACCCGCGAATTCGGCGGCATTTCGCGCACCGTGAAGCATAACGGCAACCGCATGGACATCGGCGGCCACCGTTTCTTCTCGAAGGACGACCGCATCATGGACTGGTGGAAGGAAGTCCTTCCGCTGCAGGGCGCCCCCTCATACGACGACAAGAAGCTCGGCCGCGAGCATGACATGGAGCCCGGCGGCCCCGATCCGGAAACCGAAGACAAGGTGATGCTCAAGCGCCACCGCGTCTCCCGCATCTACTGGAACCGCCACTTCTTCGACTACCCGATCTCCCTGAGCCCCAACACGCTCAAGGCCATGGGCTTCAAGCTCACCATGATCGCCGGATTCTCCTACCTCAAGTCCATGGTGCACAAGCTGCCCGAGACCAACCTGGAGAACTTCTACATCAACCGTTTCGGCCGCAAACTGTATTCGATGTTCTTCGAAGGCTACACGGAGAAGCTGTGGGGCCGCCACCCCTCCCAGATTTCCGCCGACTGGGGCGCGCAGCGCGTCAAGGGCCTGTCCATCCTCGGCGTGCTCAAGAACGCGTTCCAGAAGCTCCTGCCCAAGAAGCGCTCCAACGCCGAAGTCGAAACCTCCCTCATCGAGGAGTTCTGGTACCCCAAGTATGGCCCCGGCCAGCTGTGGGAGACCGTCGAACACAACTGCGAGGCGGCGGGCGTCAAGGTCATCACCGGCGCGAAGGTCGTCGAAGTGCGCCAGCAGGACGGCCGCATCGCCTCCGTCGTGACCGAGGACGCGGAAGGCAGCCGCACCGAGCGCACCGCCGACCAGTTCATCTCCTCCATGCCCGTCAAGGACCTGGTCAACGCCATCGACGCCGGCCGTGAATCCGCCGAAGGCAAGCACGCCCCCGCCGACATGGTCGAGGTCGCCAACGGCCTGCCTTACCGCGACTTCGTCACCGTCGGCCTGCTCGTCAAGCACCTGCGCCTCAAGAACACCACCGACATCCCCACCCTCGGCAACCCGTCCATCGTGCCCGACTGTTGGATTTACGTGCAGGACCCCGGCTACAAGGTCGGCCGTCTCCAGATCTTCAACAACTGGAGCCCCTACCTCGTCAAGGACGTCGACAACACCGTCTGGATCGGCCTCGAATATTTCTGCGCCGAAGGCGACTCCTTCTGGAACATGACCGACGAGGAAGCCACCAAGTTCGCCATCTCCGAACTCACCCGCATGCGCATCATCAACGGTCCCGCCGACGTCCTCGACTCCCACCGCGAACGCGTCAAGAAAGCCTACCCCGCCTACTTCGACACCTACGAGCATATGGACGAGCTCGTCGAATACCTCGACGGCTTCGGCAACCTCTACTGCGTCGGCCGCAACGGCCAGCACCGCTACAACAACATGGACCACTCCATGGCCACCGCCATCGAGGCCGTTGGCAACATCAAGTCCGGCAAGACGTCCAAGAAGAACGTGTGGTCGGTCAACACCGACAAGTCCTACCACGAACAGAAGTAATCCACGGAGCGTATACCGCCTTTCTTCGGCACGCGACGCACCTGTTGAGCTTCGCTCAACCGTCGCGGCATAGCCGCTCCCCTCACCTAAGGACAGCCCACCGGGCTGTCCTTTTGACGGTTCGGCGCCTTCCCTCGGTGCGCCTTGCCGTCGCACGCGTCATCTCATTTCTGAGCAAAAGTGGGATGACGGAGCGCAAGGCTCCTCCCGATTCTTCGGGAGGAGCCTTTGTCGTATGTGACGCAGTGGATTCCCGCGCGGTTTGCGTTGGTCGGCGAGGCGTTGTACAGTGAGTGCAGTTCGCGGGCATGGCATTGCGGCGAACGTTTCGTAGCGGCTGATGCCGCCAATCACATTTCAGGCATAAGCCGGTGCGTCATGGCGCAACGGTGAGTGCTGTGGAAAGGTAAGAACACCGTGGCCAATAGCCAGAATCTTGAGGATATGAAGCTGCCGGAGCTCAAGGAGCTCGCCAAGCAGATGGGACTGCGCGGCACGTCCACCATGCGTAAGCAGGACCTGATCGCCACGCTGCAGGCCGCACGTTCCGGCGGCGCCGCGCCCGAAGGCGTCACCGTGCGCGCCCCGAAGAAGACCGCGAAGAGCACCAAGACGGCCGCCGCCAAGACCGAAACCCCCGCCGAAAGCGCCGCCGCGACCGAGCCTGCCGCGACCGAGCCGGCCGCCGCCCCGGTGCACACCGAATCGGCCCAGCCGGTCGAACCGAAGACCGAGCCCGTCGCCGAAGGCCACATCGAAGACATCGAATTCCCGGCCGCGAAGACCCGTCGCAACGCACGTCGCGACGACGAGCCCCGTGTCGCCCGCCGCGACCGCAGGAACGCCGCCACCGACACCCCGCTCATCGACACCACGCATCTGCTTGACACGCTCGACCTCGGCAAGCCGACCAGCGAGCCGGAACGCGCGCGCGGCCGCCGTCACACCATCGACGAGAACGGTGACGAGATCATCGTCGCGAACGTGCGTCGTCGCCGTCGTCCGGCCGAAGAGCGCGAGACGCAGGAAGAGGTCGTGCGCGACCTCGACGACATCCTCGCCACGCTGCCCACGCAGGACACCCCCGCGCGCGCCGACGCCGACGACGACCGTCGCGATCGCAACGATCGCGGCGATCGCGGCCGCGGCGAGCGCACCGTGAACCATGAGGACCGTCGCGGGCGCCGCCTGCGCGGCCGCAACCGCGACTTCGACGAGCGCGACGACCGCCGTTCCGCCGATCGCGCGGAACGCGGCGACCGCGACATGCGCTTCGACGATCGCGCCGCCCGCGGTGAGCGCCGCGACGACCAGAACAACGATCTCGTGCCCGTCGCCGGCATCGTCGACGTGCTCGACTCCTACGCGTTCGTGCGCACCTCCGGCTACCTGCCCGGACCGAACGACGTGTACGTGTCGATGGGACAGGTCAAGAAGTACGGACTGCGCAAGGGCGACGCCGTGCACGGCGCCATCCGCGCGCCGCGCGACGGCGACCGCCGCAACCAGCGCCAGAAGTTCGTGCCGCTGCAGTCCATCGACTCCATCAACGGCATGAGCGTCGAGCAGGCGATGAACCGCCCGCAGTTCAACAAGCTCACGCCGCTGTACCCGCAGGAGCGACTCAAGCAGGAGACCACGCCGAACAAGCTCACCGGCCGCATCATGGACATCGTCTCGCCGATCGGCAAGGGCCAGCGCGGCCTCATCGTCTCCCCGCCGAAGGCCGGCAAGACGATCACGCTGCAGAACATCGCCAACTCCATCACCACGAACAACCCGGAAGTCCACCTGATGGTCGTGCTCGTGGACGAACGCCCGGAAGAGGTCACCGACATGGAGCGCACGGTGCAGGGCGAGGTCATCTCCTCGACCTTCGACCGCCCCGCCTCCGACCACACCACCGTCGCCGAACTCGCCATCGAACGCGCGAAGCGACTCGTGGAACTCGGCCAGGACGTGGTCGTGCTGCTCGACTCGATGACCCGACTCGCCCGCGCCTACAACATCGCGGCGCCCGCCTCCGGCCGCATCCTCTCCGGCGGCGTCGACGCGCAGGCCCTCTACCCGCCGAAGAAGTTCTTCGGCGCGGCCCGCAACATCGAGAACGGCGGATCGCTGACCATCATCTCCTCCGCGCTGGTGGAGACCGGCTCGAAGATGGACGAGGTGATCTTCGAGGAGTTCAAGGGCACCGGCAACATGGAGCTGCGCCTGTCGCGCGAACTCGCCGACAAGCGCCTGTTCCCGGCCATCGACATCAACGCCTCCGGCACCCGACGCGAAGAGCTCATCACCGCGCCGCAGGAACTGCCGATCGTCTACCGTCTGCGCCGACTGCTCGGCGGCATGGAACCCGAGCAGGCGTACCAGACGCTCGTGCCGCGCCTCAAGAAGACCGCCACGAACCGCGACTTCCTCGCCGCGATCGTGCAGCAGTCCGGCGGTGGCGCCGTCAACGGCAACTGAGCCGCAGGCCGGCTACATGGCCCGTGTTACGGGCGGTCGCGCCTGATTGCGAGACCATTACGAACCCCCGGAATTGATTTCCGGGGGTTTTCGCGCTTCATGCGGCGGTTACACGGCAACAACGCCGTCGAATCAACCATTGCATATCGTCTTCCTCAAGATTCGCACGCGACACAACGCGAGAATCCCACCACAGGGCGCATCGGGGGAGGAGCGGGAGCCTTCGTCACGGTTCCCGCGAACGCGCCGGGGCGGCGGAACGCCGCGACACCGGGAACGCGCCACACCCCGATCGGACCCGCACGGCATAGAGAGGAACGTGATGAGGTCATGAGGAAGACACGATCAACGGCAATGATCCTGACCGCGATGGTGGCCGCGGCGTCGATGGCGTTGGCGGGCTGCGGCTCGGCGTCGAACGGTGCGAGCGGTGATTCCGTCGCGGATTCCGGCGGCAAGCAGGACACGTTCGTGGCCGCGGGCTTGTTCCCGACCACCGGTTCGATGGCCTACATCGGACCGTCCAACGTGGCGGCGCTGAAACTCGCCGTCGAAGACATCAACGCGGCCGGAGGCGTGCTCGGCAAGGACGCGTCCAGCGTCACCGCGGACACCTCCGACGCGGATCACGCCGACCAGAACACGGCCGCCGCGCAATCCGTCCTGAGCAAGAATCCGTCCGTCGTGGTCGGCCCGCCGTCCAGCTCCGTCGTCAAGAACAGCTACAAGCAGGTCACCGCGGCCGGCGTGCCGATGATCTCCAACGGCGCCACATCCACCGCGTTCAGCGGTCTCGACGACAAGTTCTTCCGCACGATTCCGCCGGACACCGTGCAGGGCGCGGTGCTCGGCCAGGTCATCGCCCAGGCGGGCGTCAAGAACCTCGCCATCACGGTATTCAACGACGAGTACGGCACGTCGCTGCGTGACGTCGTCGTCAAGACCGTCGAGGACGCCGGCGTGAACGTCGTCTACGGCGAGAAGGACACCTTCGACCCGACCGAAACGAACTTCGCCTCGATCGCCACGGCCGTGAAGGCCACCAGCCCGGACGCCGTGCTCGTCATCGCGTTCGACCAGACCGTCTCGCTCGTCAAGGCGCTGAAGACCGCCGGCATCGACACGCACAAGCTGTACATGACCGACGGCAACACCGTCGACCATTCCGCCGATTTCGACGCGGGACTCCTCGAGGGCACGGTCGGCACCATCCCCGGCGCCCACCCGACCGACGACTACCAGAAGCAGATCAAGGCCGTCGACCCGAAGGTGAAGGACTTCACCTACGCGGCCGAAACGTATGACGCGGTGATGCTCGCCGCGCTCGCCGCACAGAAGGGCGGCAGCGCCGACGGCGAGACCGTGGCGAAGAACCTGCCGGCGGTCTCCGGCACGGACGGTGGCGAGAAGTGCGATTCGTACAAGGCGTGCCTCGCCCTGCTGAAGGACGGCAAGGACATCCAGTACCAGGGCAAGGCGAGCATCGGACCGTTCAACGACGCGCACGACCCGTCCACCGCCTCGATCGGCATCTACAAGTTCGATGCGGACAACAAGCCGGTGTTCGACCACGCGCAGGAAGGTTCCGTGCCCAAGGCGTGAGCGGATGCCGATCATGGCGGCAAGCCGTGAGCGACGAATGCGGGGTGGTTCTTGAAGATCCGGAACCACCCCTTTGTGTCGTCGTATGTCGGCACCCGTCGGCACTGTCCTGTCCTGCCCCGATCCCGTTTCGGCGTACGGTTCGTGACGGTAGGGGCGAATAATGCCGTCGTGAACATGCGATGATTTCAGGCCGGCAACGACTCCTGTCGCGATTCGTCCTCCGTGCAGCGTTACAGTGACTGTTGTGACGGTCCGGCCGTCATACGGTCACGCGGGAGAGGCGCGTAGGTGTTGTGACGGTTACGTTGTGGCAGCGAGACGTTACGTGTTTCACATGAAACAATGCGTGTCTACCGTGATTGTGGCACGGTAGGAGTAGGTACGTGCAGAGAGGGTGCATAGATGAGGTCTATCGTGTTGGCAATGGGCAACGGCAAGGCCCTGTTCGGCGGAAATGACGGGGGCGCCGTGGGCGCCGGGAGGGCGTATGGCGCCGGGCTCGTCACGTTCGTCGACCCCTCGACGGCCGCCATCAACGCGTTCGACCTGAGTGTGCTGCGCGGCGACGGCATCTTCGAGGCGACCACCGTGTGGAAGGGCTACCCGATCTCGTTGGAGAACCATCTGCGCCGCCTTGCGCATTCCGCCGCTCTGATGGATATGCCCAAGCCGAACATCGAAGCGTTCACGCGGGCCGTCGAGCAGGTCATCGACGCCTACGACGACCCGGAACCCGGCCCGCTGCTGCGCATCATCGTCTCGCGCGGCCTCGATCCGGAAACCGGCGTGGGCAAGGCCTCCGACCATACGCCCACCGTGTTCATCTTCCTCGACGCCAAAGGTTCGCTGCATGAGACCGATCCGATCACCATGGCCTCGATGACGCGCGGCTACCCGTCCGACATCACCGCTCGCGCGCCCTGGCTGCTCAACGGCGCGAAGACGCTGAGCTACGCGTTCAACTGCGCCGTGCATCGTGAGTGCGCGCGGCGCGGCGTCGGCGACGCGGTGCTCTACACCGAGGACGGCTACACGCTCGAATGCCCGAACTCCTCGATCGTGGCCCGGTACGGCGACACGTTCGTCACGCCCGACCCGTCGATCGGCATCCTCAACGGCACCTCGCAGCGCGAACTGTTCGCATGGGCACGGCAGGAAGGCAAGGCCATCGCCTACCGCAAGCTGCCGATCGCCGAACTGCGCGAAGCCGACCGCCTGTACATGACGCACGGCGGATGGGTCATCCCCGTGAGCCAGATCGACGGGCGTGCGCTCGACTATTCCGCCGACGAGATCGCCGCCATCAACGAGGCGATCCACATCGGCCGCACCCACGACGACGCCCTCGCCATCGGCCCCGAGCGTCGCTCCTGATCCGTTACGGTTCGCTCCCGATCCGTGAACAGCCGGGATTAAACCGTGACAAACCCGGACCGACGCCTGTCGCGGAGCGACCCGGTGGGGTAGGGTAGCTCCTATGAGTGAAACGACGCATACGGACGACGAACAGGGCGACTGGCTGAGCGCCACCGTCACCCGCAATCCCGGCGAACACGCCACCGTCATCGATTCCGCCAAGGCGGCGGAAAATCCCGAAACCGCGGAAACCGTGGCGAAGATCAAGGCGCTGCGCCAGTCCATCGACAACGTGGACACCGCCATCGTCTCCCTCCTCGCCGAACGGTTCAAATACACCACGCAAGTGGGCGTCCTCAAGGCGCGCGCCGGATTCGCCCCCGCGGACTACAAGCGCGAGGACTACCAGATCGAACGGCTCCACCGCATCGCCGTGGCTGCGGGCCTCGATCCGGACATCGCCGAAATGTACCGCGAATTCGTCGTCACCGAAGCGAAGAAACGTCACCAGCGCATCGCCGAACGCGGCGGAGACCCGGGCGTGCTGGACGTTTTCGCCTGAGATGACCGTTTTCCCGTGCGGCCCAGTCCGGCTACAGTACGGGAAATATGAGTGATATGGGGCATCGGCGGGGAGCGTTGGCGTGCGCGTGCGCGGTCGTCGTCGCATCGTCGCTCGCACTGTCTGGGGCGGTCGGCACGTCGATCATGGCGCAACGCGCCGCCATACCCGCGCTCGCCGGGCATGACGTCCTCACCGTGGCCGCGTCGGACGGCCGCCCGGGAAGACTGTATCTGGTGAGCCGCGGTTCCGGCGAATCCGACGGCTCCGGAGAGGCGCAATCATCCAAAGGTTCCTCGGCGGCAGCGGTGTCTGAATCGTCGTCCGCGACCGTCGCGACCGTGCAGGCCGGCGCGCGCAGTCTCCCAATCGCGGTGCGCGTCGCCTACTCGCTCGACGGGCCTGACGTGAGCCGCGACGCGATCGCCGGTGCGAGCGGCCTCGTCGGCGTGCATGTCACGCTCGACGCGGCGCGCGTGCGCACGACGCGCGCCGCGCAGTCGCAGCGCATGCTCGTCGCGTTCACCGTGCCGACGCACGTCGCCGGCGACGTGAGCGTCGGCGACGACGCCATCGTCACCACGCACGGCTCCGACACGGTCGTCGCGCGCGTGATGCGCGTAGGCGACCGGCTCGACTGCTACATGACCGCGAAACGGTTCACGATGGGCGACGTGATTGCCGTTTCCGTCGATGGCGCGTCCGCGCTCGCCGCCGACGCCGTCGCGATGGGCGACGGGACGCTCGGCGCGAGTGGCGGCGCGGGAGCTACGAATGGCGCCGCGGGTGATGCGAACGTGAACGGTGCCGTTGGGTCCGCAGGTGCGCATCAGCGGCTACTCGACGAGCTCACCACATTGCGCGACCTCGAACGGTCGCTCGCAGCTCGCGAAATCGCGGCGAAACAGAATGACTACGACAAAGCGTTCAACGCCTACATGACCGCATACGTCACGTCATACACGAACCATCTGTCCGGTTCGATTGGCACGTCGACGCAACTGACTGCGCTGATGGGCACGGCAGGCGAGCTCGGCGGCGACACGCCGCTCGCCGCCGCCGTGCTCGACGAGGCGAACGCCACCGATGCGCTCGCCTCCGCGCACCAGCATGCGGGCGCCGCCGACGCGCTCGAACAGGTGATCCGCATGGTGCGCGCGCAAGGCACCGACGGTCTCGTGGACACGTTGCGCCGCCTCGCCGGCGAGGAGACGACCGCGGGCGCGGAGGCGTACGCGGACGGGCAGACGCAGCTGTCGCAGGCGATGATCCCGTATTCGATGGCGTACACGGACGCGTACACGAAGCATCTGAGCGAACTGACCGGAGGATCGTCGGCGGGCGCGGTCGGGCACGTGGCCGAAGCGAACGCGGCGACCGCACGCGAGTTCGGCATCGGAGGCGGTGCCGGTGATGGTTCCGGTGATGGTGCGGACGCTGGTTCCGGCGCGCATGCGGGTGCCACGGCGAAGGTGGACGCCGCGATGGCCGCGCTTGCCGCAGCGCGCGAACGCACCGGCGCGGGCAGTGCGTACCGTCAGGTGCTGCTGCGCTTCGCAAGCGAGCTGGATGGCGCGGGTGCGGCCGGTGGCGTGTCCGGTGCCGGCACTGGGGACTCGGGCGTCGGGCGTGGTTCCGACACCGGTGACGCAGGGGGTGCCGGAGATGACGGTGGCGCTGCGTCCGGTGCGGGGAACGCTGCGGGTGCGTACGGGCGGTTCGTCGCGCGCGGCATGGCGACGGACGAATCGCTGTCCGCGCGTGCGGAGTCGACGCGGCTCAAGCACGTGGCCGCCGCCGAGCGCAAGATCTCGCAGGCGTCCAGTGGCGATGTGACCACCACCGTGATCGATGAGAACGTCGGAAAGACGGATGCCGGCGATGTGATGAAATTCGCGGGCGGCGTGCCCGGCGCGACGGGCGGGAAGTCGGGGGCGAAGTCTGGGGCGTCCGGCGCGCAAGGAAACGACGCCGGAACAACGACTGGCACGTCGGGTACATCGGGCGATGGCGCATCGGGTGGTGCATCCGGCGGTTCGTCGCGTGGCGCGGGTGATAGTGCATTGGATGGCGCGAGCGGCGGCACGTCAAGCGATGCGAGCGATGGTGCATCGGGTGGTACGAGTGGTGGTTCGTCGGATGGTGCGAGTGGCGGTGCATCGGCTGAATCCGGTGATGCCGATGGCGTGGATTCCGCGTTGATGAAGGTGTCGCCGTTCGTCGGTATGAACGGTGCGGCCGGTGGCACCGGCACCCGTCTGACCGTCGATACCACGCAGCTCATCGTCGACACCACCGCCTTCGGCGATGCCGGTGCGCTCATCAGCGCATTGTTGGCCGATGAAACGGCCAAATCCATCCTGTCTGCATCCTCCGCACAACAAGACGCCACCCGCTTCCTCATCATCAATCCGGGCATATAACCCCATGCACACCCACCCCCACCCCCCACGGCGCGTTGCCCATGGTGCGGTGAAATCCCCATGGTGCGGTGGGCGAAAACCGCATGATTCCGGGGTTATGGAGAAATTGTGTTACCGCACCATGGGAGGATGCGACATCCATGGAGGAGAGGCACTTTGCCAGGGGCACTTTGGGAGGAAGGGGGTGGAGTGCTTGTCCCCAACTTATCCATGGCCAGCGGCGGTTTGTACGGAGAACATCCCATTGCTCCGTACAAACCGCCCCTGAGACGGAGTTAGTGACCGATATTACGGAGGTAGGGGTGCTTTTCCGTAATATCCGCCGCTGAGTGGTCGGCAGCGGCGGAAAATACGGAGCAGTGGCTTTATTTCCGTACAAACCGCCGCTGATGGGTTTGCTTCTTTCTGGGTTTGGGCCGTAATGACGTTTGCGATCCCCTGATCTGAGAAAACCGCACCTGTGATCGTCGAATCTGAATTACTCCAGTCCAACAACCGCAGGTGCGGCTCAACAATCGGAACCCCGCATTTGCGATGCCGTGTGGCGCGGTGGAATTCCCATGGTGCGGTGAAATCCCCATGGTGCGGTGGGCGAAAACCGCATGATTCCGGGGTTATGGAGAAATTGTGTTACCGCACCATGGGAGGATGGGGGTTGCTACTTGCGCGGCTTCTTGGCGGGCGGCTCGCCGAGCTCGGACTGCTCGACGATGACCTCGGCGGCGGC
Source organism: Bifidobacterium aesculapii (assembly GCF_001417815.1). Taxonomy (GTDB): domain Bacteria; phylum Actinomycetota; class Actinomycetes; order Actinomycetales; family Bifidobacteriaceae; genus Bifidobacterium; species Bifidobacterium aesculapii. The sequence continues at coordinate 9,246 of NZ_BCFK01000037.1, read as the reverse complement.
CTCTGTCTCGGCCTTGGCGTCCTTCGCGGCCTCGCGGGCGGCATCCACCGTCTCCTTCGCGGCCTTGATGGCGGCGGCAGCGGCGGCGAACTGGATCTTGCCCACCACGCGGCCGGCCTCGGCGATGTCGTCCAGCGCCCCGGCCAGCGACTCACGCACGTCGTCGGCCACGCCCAGCGTGACGGACAGGATCGGCGTCTTCATCGAGACCTTCGCCTTGGACTTGATGCCGCGCAGCGCAGCCAGCGCCTCGCCCGCATGGTTGAGGAGCTCCGGCGCCACCTTGAACGCGGCGGCCTCGTACACGTCCGGCGTCGGCCAGGCGGCACGATGCACGGAACCGGAACCGGCGTGCATCCAACTCCACACCTCTTCGGTCGCGTACGGCAGGAACGGCGCGAGCAGGCGGGTGAACGCGTCAAGGCCCAGGCCCAGCGCGGTACGCGCGGACTTCACCGCGGCCTCGGAAGGCACGTGGCCGGTCGCGTCGGCGGTGCCGTAGGCGCGGTTCTTCACCAGCTCGATGTAGTCGTCGCAGAACTGCCAGAAGTAGTTCTCGATCGCCTCAAGCGCCTTCGAGTGCTCGTAATGGTCGAGCGCGGCGGTCGCCTCGCGCACCACGAGCGCCATGCGGGCCATGGCGGCGCGGTCGAGCGGCTCGGTCACGTCGGCCGGATCCCACGTCACGTCCGCCGGGGCGGAGACGTGGTGGTTCTCGTCCTCGCGGCCGATGGCCAGCGCGAACTTCGTCGCGTTGAGCAGCTTGATCGCGAGGCGACGGCCGATCTTCATCTGGCCCTCGTCATAGGTGGCGTCGAGGCCGAGGCGGGCGGCGGCGGCCCAGTAGCGCACCGCGTCCGCGCCGAACTGCTCGATCGGCTTGTTCGGCACGACGACGTTGCCCTTGGACTTCGACATCTTCTTGTGGTCCGGGTCGAGGATCCAGCCGGAGAGCGTGGTGTGCTTCCACGGCAGGCACTTGTTCTCGAGATGCGCGCGGTCCACGGAGCTGAACAGCCAGGTGCGGATGATGTCCTGGCCCTGAGGGCGCAGATCCATCGGGAATGTGGCCTTGAACAGCGCCTGGTTCTCCTCGCCGGGCTCCTCCCAGCGGGTCACGATCTGCGGGGTGAGCGAGGAGGTCGCCCACGTGTCCATGATGTCCTTTTCGGCGGTGAAACCTCCCGGAACATCGCGCTGCGACTCGTCGAAGCCTTCCGGCACGTCGGTGGTCGGGTCGATCGGCAGACGATCCTCGCTCGGCGTGATCGGGTGATCGTAGTCGGCGGAACCGTCCTCCTTCACCGGGTACCACAGCGGGAACGGCACGCCGAAGAAGCGCTGGCGGGAGATCAGCCAGTCGCCGTTCAGACCGTGCACCCAGTTCTCGTAGCGCACGCGCATGAAGTCCGGGTGGAATTCGAGCTCGCGGCCGCGCTCGATGAGCTGGGCGTTGAGCGCGTCGTCCGTGCCGCCGTTCTTCAGGTACCACTGGCGGGAGGTGACGATCTCGAGCGGCTTGTCGCCCTTCTCGTAGAAGTTCGTCATACGCTTCGTCGGCGTCGGCTCGCCGTCCAGGTCGCCGGATTCGCGCAGCTTGTCGACGATGATCTTGCGGGCGGAGAACGTGGTCTTGCCTTCGATTTCGCCGAAGACCTCGCGGCCGCCCTCGTCGGTGATCCAGTCCGGCACGTCCATGACGATGCGGCCGTTGCGCTGGATGATCGGACGGGTCGGTAGCTTCAGGTCACGCCACCATTCGACGTCGGTCACGTCGCCGAACGTGCAGCACATGGCGATGCCGGCGCCCTTGTCCATTTCGGCGGCCGGGTGCGCGAGGATCGGCACCTCCACCTTGAACAGCGGGGAGTACACCTTCTGGCCGAAGTACTGCTTGTAGCGCTCGTCGTCCGGGTGCGCGATGAGCGCGCCGCAGGCGGCCAGCAGCTCGGGGCGGGTGGTCTCGATGTAGATCGGGGTGCCGTCCGCGAAACGGAACGCGATCTTGTGGTAGAAGCCCGGGTACTCGCGCGATTCGAGCTCGGCCTGGGCCACGGCGGTCTGGAAGGTCACGTCCCACAGGCCCGGCGCGTCCTGCTGGTAGGCCTCGCCGCGCGCGAGGTTGCGCAGGAACGCCTTCTGGGCCACGCGGCGCGGATGCTCGCCGATGGTGTGGTAGGTCTGCGACCAGTCGATCGACAGGCCCAGCTTGCGCCACAGCGCCTCGAACAGCTTCTCGTCCTCGGCGGTGAGCTTCTCGCACAGTTCGATGAAGTTCTGGCGGGAGCACGGCACCTGGTCCTTGGCGTCGATCTTCTTGCCGTCGGTGCCCTCGAACGGCGGCTTGAAGTCAGGATCGTACTTGAGGGAGGTGTCGACGCGCACGCCGTAGTAGTTCTGCACGCGGCGCTCGGTCGGCAGGCCGTTGTCGTCCCAGCCCATCGGGTAGAACACGTCGAAGCCCTGCATGCGCTTGAAGCGCGCGATCACGTCGGTGTGCGTGTAGGAGAACACGTGGCCGACGTGCAGGTGCCCGGAGACGGTGGGCGGCGGGGTGTCGATGGAATACACGGCCTTGCGGTCGCGGGTGTCGTTGAACTTGTAGGTGCCCTGCTCGTCCCAGACGGCACGCCACTTGTCTTCGAGGCCGTCCACGCCCACGCGGTCGGGCAGCGGGGTGAGGTTGGCCGTGATGGATTTGGCTTCAGTCATACAGGCGAGTCTATGCGGCTTAGGTGACAACCTTCCCGCGCTCTTCCGCGCGTCATCCCGCGCGCTATCCGCAGGATGACGCGCGGGATGACGCACATGTCCTACCGCTTCGCGATGCCGGTCAGAACGAGACGCGTATCGGTCATCTGCGTCGGGTACCCGCTGAGCGATGTCGAGGCTGCGATTGCGTTGCGTTTCGCGTACAGCCAGTCGCTGGCCGCGTCCTCGCTGACGGTGCGCGCGTATGTCTTCAATCCGTTCGCGTAGTCAGTCGCGTTCGTCGCCGTGACTGCCGCATCATACTGCGACTGCGCGTCCGCGTTCGTGTAGTGCGGCGTCGAGTCGGGCGTCGAGAAGACTGCCGCGCCCGCCTCGCCGTCCAGTTCGGTGAGCATGAGCTGGAAGTCGCGTGACTGCGCGCGTTGCGCGAGCTGCGCGTCGTCCAACGTCTCGACGGAGACGTTCACGTTCTGCGCGTTGTACTGGTCGGCGATGGCCTGCGCGAGCGACTGGTAGCGGGTCGGTGCGACGAGTTTCACCTCGCCGACGTATCCGGCGAGGAAGTAGCCCATCATCGACTGTCCTTTCGCACTGTCGTACGGCAATACGGACGTGAGATCCTCGTAGCCGGGTTCCAGCGGTCCGATCGGCCCGCCGAGCACCTGTGCGACGTCCGCGCGCCCGTTCGTCAGCGCGGTCTTGTCGAGCATGAGGCGCATCGCCTGACGCGCTTGGATGTCGGAGAGGATGGAGTCGGCGTCGTTGTTGTACAGCAGCGACACCTTGCGCGTGCTGGAACCGGTCGCGATCGTGAACGAGGAATCGTCTTTGAGCCGATCGGCGGAGGCGGCCTGATCGGGCAGTATCATGTCGAATCCGCCGAAATCCGCCTGTTTCATCAACGTGTCGTCGTCGGCGAAGTATTTGAGCGTGACGGTGCCCACCTTCGCGTCGCTGCCGTCGCGCGCCTTGAGCGTGAGCACGCCGTCCTTGAACGAGCCGACGGTGAACGGGCCGGAACCGGCGCTCTGCGTCGCGTAGTCGATGTTCGCCTCCGCGTCGTAGACGATGCCGAGACGTCCGGTGAGCGCGCGCGTGAGCGTCGCGTCGGGCTGGCTGAGCGTGATGACCACCGTCGTCGGGTTCGGGTTCGTGACGGAGACGAGACGCTTGAACGTGGTGTCTGCGCCGGGCCATTTGCCTTCCACCGCCTGCTGGATCGACCAGACCGCGTCGGTGGAGTCGAGCGTGTCGCCGTTCGCGAACGTGAGTCCGGAACGAAGCGTGAGCGTGAGCGTTCTGCCGTCCGCGGAGGTCTCCCATTTCGAGGCGATGCCGCCGGTGATCTCGTTCTTCTCGTTCACGTCGAGCAGCGTCTCGTACACGTTGCCGATGAGCACGCGGCTCAGACGGTCCGATTCGGTGCCGGAGGCGGTGCGGATGTCGAGCGAGGAGGGCACTCCGGTCAGTCCGATGGTCACGGAGGTGCCGGGCTCCGGGCCGCCGCCGGTCAGTCCGGGAATGTCGTCGCGATGGCGCCATAGCGTCCATCCGCCCCACACCAGCGCCGCGAGCAGCGCCGCGACGCCGAGGAAGATGACCCAGCGGATCGGTTCGCCCACGCCGCCGTTGCCGCCGTTGCCGCGCCTGCCCCCATGATTGCCGTGATTCGCCATGAGGCCTTAGTCTACATGGTCGCGTTCACATGATTCTCGGCGGCCGTGCGGCGGTCATGCGGTTCCGTGCGATATGCGTGGCGATATGCGGCGATATGCAGCGATATGCGTGTGATACGCGGCTATACGAGGCGCGACGGGCAGCTGCCGGCGAGCGGGCATGCGGCGCAATCCGGTTTGCGCGCATGGCACACCGCGCGTCCGAACAGGATGAGCCGATGGCTCAGATCCGTCCACTCCTCGGGCGGGAAACAGGCGGTGATCTCGCGTTCGACGGCCACCGGGTCGGGGTGCGCGTCGCGCCAGTCCGTGCGCCAGCGCAGACGCCCGGTCACGCGCATCACGTGCGTGTCCACGGGGAATCCGGGCACGCCGAACGCGTTGCCGAGCACGACGTTCGCGGTTTTTCGGCCAACGCCCGGCAGGCTCGTGAGTTCCGGCATCGTGCGCGGCACGCGCCCGCCGAAACGTTCGTCGAGCGCGGCGGCGAGTCCGAGCAGATGCTTCGTCTTGGAACGGTAGAAGCCGAGCGGATGGATGATGTCCTCCACGTCCTCGGGGTTCGCGGCGGCCAGCGCGGCGGCGTCCGGGTATCGGGAGAACAGTTCGGGCGTGACGGTGTTGACGCGCTTGTCGGTGGTCTGCGCGCTCAGCACGGTGGCGATGAGCAGTTGCAGCGGCGTCGAGAAGTCGAGCGCGCACTTCGGTGCGGGGAACAGTCCGCACAACACCGCGTACTCGTCATGCATGCGGGCGAGACGCGCGCGTTTCGATTCGCGCGGCATCAGTCGTCGGCGGGGGAGCGGCGCGCGGCGTCCTTCGCGGCGGACTCCTCCGTCTCGTCGTCCGGCGGGTCGAAGCGGTAGCCGACGTTGCGCACGGTGCCGATGAGATGCTCGTACTCGCCGCCGAGCTTCGCGCGCAGACGACGGATGTGCACGTCGACCGTGCGGGTGCCGCCGTAGTAGTCGTAGCCCCACACCTCCTGCAGCAGCTGCGCGCGCGTGAAGACGCGGCCCGGATGCTGCACGAGATACTTGAGCAGTTCGAACTCCTTGTACGCCAGATCGATGGGGCGCCCGTGCAGGGAGGCGGTGTATCCGTTGGTGTCCACGATGAGATCGCCGGAACGGATCTGACCGTCCTCCGCGGTCACGCCCTTGTCGCCCGCAACTGCGGCGACGGCGTTGGCGGGCGTGTTGCCGCGTTCCGAAACGAGCCGCAGACGGCCCTCCACCTCCGCGGGCGACGCGGTCGAGACGACCACGTCGGCGATGCCCCACTGCGAATTGACGACGGTGAAACCGCCTTCGGTGAGCACCAGCACGATCGGCGTGGACAGGCCGGAGGCGTGGATGAGATTGCACAGGGTCTTCGCAGTGGCCAGATCGTCGCGCGCGTCGAGGAACAGGATGGTGTTCTCCGGCATCTTCACCAGACTCGCCGCGTCCATCGGCAGGACGCGCACGCGGTGGGAGAGCAGGGCGAGCGAGGGCAGCACCGAGGCAGGGTTGGCGGCGAACGTCATCAACGTCAGATCAGTCACGTCTTGCCCCTCTCATTGGCCGGACGCCGGCAACGCCGGTGTCTTGACGTTTCCGTTGATTGCCGCCGCCGCACGGTCCGGCCGGTATGATGCAGGCCGGGAACCGCCGCCGGGAACGATCCGCCGGGAACGATTTCGGGAACGTCCGCACCGGATCGCGCCGGGCCGGCGTCCATCATGGGAATCTCACGATTTCTGCGCCAATTGTACGCGCACATGCCGGACACACGCTGTTAACGTCTGTGTCAACAGACGGCAACGCCGCCGCTTCGATCCGACCGGCATCCCGGAATCGGCGGAATACGCGCGTTCCATGCAACGGACGCCGTCGCGCGATGCTATCCAGCATGTGGGCGTACATATGGCGTGCGTGGTGTACGCGGCTCATGCGGCGTGCATCCAATGCGGCGGGTAGGATTGATGGGCGAATGAAGGCCAAGATGGATCCGGGAGTGGTCAAGTGGGTATGAACGCCGAAACCATAAGCCAATGGAACGCCAAGCGGGGCATGATGCTCGCATGCCAGGCGCTTGCATACGCGCTGTTCATCGTGACCGGCGTGATCTGGGCGGTCGCCGGTGCAGGCGCTGGCATCTTCGCCGATATCATCACGATCGTGCTCATGGTCGCCGTACTCGCGGTGTTCCACTGGTACTGGCCGTTCCGCGCGACCGTCATCGACCGTGCGATCGGATGCGTGGCGGGCCTGCTGTCCATCGTGGTCGTCACGTCGCCCGCCGCCGGCAACCTGCTCGTGCCGATGAGCGAAGCCATCGAACGCAGCCCGCTCCAATACGAAATGCACGCGGAGACGCAGTGGGCCGCCGCCGTGGCCGGACTGCTCGTCCTGCTCACCATCGTCTCGTTCGCGCGCCAGATGCTGCGCGAGGAACGCTCGCACCTCATCCGCGCGCTGTCGCACTGCGTGACCGGCGGCGCCGCATCCATCGCGCTCGCCGGCTGGTACTTCATCCCCTACGTCGTCTCCGGAGCGTTCACGCTGCAGCCCGCGTTGTTCGCCGGCATCATCGTCGTGATGGTGCTGTTCGTGCTCGTGCTCGCGTTCGGCTCGGTGTGGTGGCTCAAGGAACTCGACCCGGATCCGGCCGTACGGGCGCCATGGGTGGGCGTCGCGATGCTGCCCGTCATGCTCTATGGTCTCGTCGTCTTCGCCGCGGCGCTGGTGGTGCAGCTCGCCGCGTGAGATGTCGGAACAATGACCAATGACGGACGGGCCGTGCGACTCACGTGAGTCGCACGGCCCGTCTCGTATGTGGTGGGCGCGTGGTGCGCTGTAAGGTGCGGTGCCCGGACGCTCAGAACGCGGTGAACCCGAGATGCTCGAGCAGCACCTTGACGCCGATGACGATCAACACCACGCCGCCCGCGATCTGCGCCGGCGTCTGCCAGCGAGAACCGAACGCACGGCCGATATAGATGCCGGCGATCGAGAACAATGCGGTGACCACGCCCATCGACGCGACCGCGAACGCGACATTGAGCTTCATCAAGCCCAAGCTCACACCCACGGCGAACGCGTCGATGCTGCACGCGACCGCAAGCGGCAGCATATGCTTCCAATCGAACTCGGGCGTCTCCTTCGCGTTCTCCTCCGGCTCCTCGAACGCCTCACGGATCATATTGCCGCCGATGAACGCCAGCAGACCGAAAATGATCCAATGGTCGACGGCGGTCACATACGAGGCGAGCGCATTCGCGGCGAAGAAGCCGAGCAACGGGAACAACGCCTGAAAACCGCCGAACCACAGGCCGCACTTGAGCGCGTCGACGAAGCGGACCCTATGCACGGTCAGCCCCTTGCCGATGGATACGGCGAACGCGTCCATCGCGACGGAAACGGAAATCAGCAGTACCTGGATAATCATCGAAATCATGGTGTGCGTGAAATGGTTCATCCCGCCGCCGCACACATGCCACGATGGCAGTGCCGGCACGATTCCACGGGATGGGCCTCGACCAGCGTTTCCACACGCCGCCTACGCCTAGGTGAAACAACGAAATATCAGTATAGTCGCAGAGACGAAGAAAGGCTCCCCGAAGGGAGCCTTTCTTCTGTGGAGATCGGTTCGCGGCTATGCGCCTCGTTGATCTCCTGTTCGGCGACGGTCCTGCAATTATGGACGGCCTACGGCCGGCTCATTGCTGGCTCGGATGCTGTCGCATCCTCGCACGTCGCCGCCGCGAAGCCCACCGGGCTTCGCTGAAGGAGATCACTTCGACGTCACGCGTTTCACGCGTGCTTCGCGGCACAGCCGCTCACTTCGGCTAGTGAAAGCCCACTGGGCTTTCACTTTGACGCCTCAGCCAGACGCTCACGTGCCTCCTTGATTTCCTTTTCGGCAACGTCCGCACCGGTCCAGTAGTCGCCGGGGAGGACTTCCTTGTTGGGCTCGAGGGCCTTGTACTGCTCGAAGAAGTGCTTGATCTCCTTCAGGTGGAACTCGTTGACGTCCTTGACATCCTGGATGTCGTCGTAACGGACGTCGGCCGGCACGCACAGCACCTTGTCGTCGCCGCCCTCTTCGTCCTCCATGTGGTACAGGGCCACGGCGCGGCACTCGACCACGCAGCCCGGGAACACGGAGTTGCGGACCATGACGAGCGCGTCCAGCGGATCGCCGTCCTCGCCCAGCGTGCCCTCGATGTAGCCGTAGTCATCCGGGTAGCCCATGGCGGTGAACAGCTCACGGTCCAGGAAGACGCGGCCCGTCTCCTGGTCGACTTCGTACTTGTTCTTGGAACCGCGCGGGATCTCCACGACGACGTTGAAGGTTTCAGCCATTTCGCTTCTCCTTAAATCGACTATTGAATGCCGCATCCCACAATACCCCGTGTTGCCCTCAATTCACGAAGACGGTGTGCGTGTCCTCAATATTGGTATGGCTCAATAATCCACGGTTTTCGTATACGCTCATTCCGCGCATCAGGCACGACCAATCACCGCTGCAGGACAATGCGGCATGGCATGCGGCATGACAGTTTTGCGGCAGGGTTTGGCTGGATTGTGCGTCGTGGCTCCACGCGGGCAGCGAATACCGGTCGGGCTCGCCGTGTGGAGCACAGACGCTCCACACAAGGGTCGAGTTTTGGCGTGTGGAGCAGTGATGCTCCATACAAGGCTTGAAGGGGATTCGCTGAGGATTGTATGGAGCAATATCGCTCCACACAATGCGCGGTGGGAGGGAAAAATCAAAGTGTGGAGAGCGGGTTCTCCACACAAGACGCATCTGGGGATACTGGCACGAGTGTGGGGCAATATTGCTCCACACAAGCCGCGAATGCTGGCTTGTG
>NZ_BCFK01000036.1 GCF_001417815.1 Bifidobacterium aesculapii | reverse complement strand
CCAACACGCAAACCGGCACGACAAAACACGCCGCAAACCCTTGAAAACACGGCGCTCCACCGGCGTGTCGAAACCCACGACAAACACCACCAACCCTACCCCACCAACACCAACCCAACACCACAACCACACCAACAACAAACAAACAACAACAAACAACACACCACACAACCAACCCACGCCAACCCCCATACCAAGACACCACACCACAACCAACCACAACAACCCACCCACCAACAACCCAAACAACCACAAAGGAAGAGGCCGCCTCCCATGGTGCGGTAAACCACCCAAGCACCAGAAGACGAAAACGTTGCAATTCCGCGGTTATGGAGAAACCATGTCACCGCACCATGGGAGAGTGACGCACAGGGCTTAACGTCACCCGTACGAAGCGGAACAACGTGAACCAGCACTAATAGATGGCTACGTCATCGGCTGGCTCCCGGTTTCCCCAATGGCACCGGATATGACAAGACCCCCGGTCCCTTACGGAACCAGGGGTCTATGACGCTCGCGACGCTTACGCTATCGTCAGGCGATCACGTTCGGGTCGACCGGGATGCCGGGGCCCATCGTGGAGGTGATGGTGGCCTTCGTGATGTAACGGCCCTTCACGGTCGCCGGCTTGAGACGCTTGACCTCATCGGCGACGGCGTGGAAGTTCTCGTCCAGCGCGTTCTCGTCGAAGGAGGCCTTGCCGATCAGGAAGGAGAGGTTGCCGTTCTTGTCGACACGGAACTCGATCTTACCGGCCTTGATCTCCTTGACGGCCTTGGCGACGTCCATGGTCACGGTGCCGGTCTTCGGGTTCGGCATGAGGCCACGCGGACCGAGCACACGGCCGAGGCGGCCGACCTTGCCCATCATGTCCGGGGTGGCGACGACGGAATCGAAGTCGAGGAAGCCGTCCTGCACCTTGGCGATCAGATCGTCATCGCCGACGATGTCGGCGCCGGCCTCGGCGGCCGCGGTGGCCTGCGGGCCACGGGCGAACACGAGGACCTTGACGGTCTTACCAGTGCCGTGAGGCAGGCTCACGGTGCCGCGGACCAGCTGGTCGGCCTTGCGCGGATCCACGTTCAGGCGGAGCACCGCTTCGACGGACTCGTCGAAGTTGCGGGTCGGCATGCTCTTGAGCAGCGCGATGGCCTGATCGGGGGTGTACAGGTTGTTGCGATCGACCTTCTCGGCCGCCTCACGGTACTTCTTGGAATGCTTAGCCATCTGTCCTTCTCCTTATCAGTCGGTCACCGTGATGCCCATGGAGCGGGCGGTGCCTTCGATGATCTTCATGCCGGCCTCGATGTCACGGGCGGAGAGATCGGCCATCTTGGTCTCGGCAATCTCACGAACCTGCGCCTTGGTGACGGAGCCGACCTTGTGGGTCAGCGGGTTCTCGGTGCCCTTCTCGACACCGGCGGCCTTCTTCAGCAGAGCCGCGGCCGGCGGGGTCTTCAGGATGAAGGTGAAGGAACGATCTTCGTAGACGGTGATCTCGACCGGGATCACCTGTCCCATCTTGTCCTGCGTCTGGGCGTTGTACGCCTTGCAGAAGTCCATGATGTTGACGCCGTGCGAACCCAGCGCAGGGCCCAGCGGCGGGGCCGGGTTGGCCTTGCCAGCCTGAATCTGCAGCTTGATCAGCGCGGAGACTTTCTTCTTGGGAGCCATGTTATGGTTCTTCTTTCTATAACGCGGTGCTGTCGGTCGCCGCCCATGCGCCCGCGATCCTGCACGATGCAGCACACGGACGTCTGCGCGGTCTCCTCCCGCAACTTATATTGCTGTGCTGTGCTAAGCGGGTCTCCCCTCCAGACACAAGCTTTCCTATTATGCCGATGAACCACGACAACGAGATGGCTGCAGCATCGGCGTGTCGCTGCGAACCAGCGAGTCCGCGCCCCTCCCCGCCACGGCGCCTTCACGGAGCTTTCACGCAAGTCCGGCACCCGCACACGGAGCGAGCACGCACGCAGCAACGACGACGAGGGGCCACCGGTTCCCCGGCGACCCCTCGGATCGTGTTTTCGTCACTTACGGCGAGTCATCGTCCGCGACACGTCACGTCAGACGTGAGGCGGCGGAAGGCTCACTTGTTGCTTTCGTGCTGGACCTGCGCCTTGCGGGCGGACTCCTCGGCGGAGGCGATGATGTCCTCGGCCGAGAGCGGCTTGAAGCGGCACCACAGCTCGAACAGGATACCCACGACCAGCATCACGATGCCGGTCCACAGGTTGATGTCGATGCCGTTGGTGTCGGCGCCGTTCATGTTCGGCGCGACGATGCCGACGATCGTGACGATCACGCCGTAGATGATGAACAGGATGGCGATGAGCCGGCGCAAATCGTTGTTGCGCGCCGCCTTGACCGCCTGATCCTTCTCGGCCTGAGTCAGCAGGCTCTGGCCCTCAGTCTCTTGTGCCATTGCAAACTCCTTATAACGTTCCTACGTTGATGGGTCAACCGACGGTTTAGAAGAACGGGATGTAGAAGACGAGACCGAGCACGAAGATCACGGTGCCCAGGATCAGCGGCTTCTTGTACCACGGAACCTTCACGGTGGCGACGTCCTTTCCGGCTTCCTTGGCGGCGCGCTTGGCGTCCTCAAGCTCCTCGTCGGCGGCGGCCTTGAAGTACTTCATGCCGTTGTTGGCGAAGGTGAGGCCTTCGAGCTCCTCATCGGTCTTGGCCTTGGTGAACGGCGTGATGATCGCGGCGACGATCCACGTGGCAAGGCAGGAGATGATGGCGCCGTACCAAGTCTCGGCGGTGGCGGAACCGAAGATCGGGTCGCCGGCCGCGACGGACTGCAGGTACAGGATGTAGGTGACGAGCGGGGCGATGATGCCGCACACGTAGGCGACGGTACCGGCCACGTTGGAGACGCGCTTCCACACCAGACCGAGGATGAACACGGCGAACAGCGGGGCGTTGAAGAAGCTGAACAGCGTTTGCAGGTAGGTCATGATGTTGCCGAACTGCGAGGCGATCCACGCGGTGAACACGGAGATGAACACGCCGATGACGGTGATCCAGCGGCCCATGTTCAGGTAGTACTTATCGCTCTGGCCGGGCTTGACGTAGTCCTGCCACAGATCGTAGGTGAACACGGTGTTGAACGAGGAGACGTTCGCGGCCATGCCGGCCATGAAGGAGGCCATCATACCGGTGATGGCGACGCCGAGCACGCCGTTCGGCAGGTACATCTTGAACAGGTACGGAATGGCTTCGTTGTACTGGAGGACCGGGTGGTCACCGGCGAACAGGTTGCCGACGGTGGCGGCCGCGATCAGGCCAGGGATGATGATGATGATCCAGATGAGCATCTTCGGGATGGCGCCGAGGATAGGCGTCATACGGGCGGCGGTCATGCTCTTCGCGGCGAAGGCGCGCTGCACCTCGGTGAAGTTGGTGGTCCAGTAGCCGAAGCCGAGCACGAAGCCGAGGCCCATCAGGATGGAGAACCAGTCGCCGCCGACCGGGTTGGTCACGTTGCCGAGGCCGGTGCCGGCCCAGGCGTGGATGGAGCCGGACCAGTCCTGCATGCTGTCGAGCTTGGCGGTCAGGCCGCTCCAGCCGCCCACGTGGGACAGGCCGATGACGGTGACCGGGATGAGGGCCGCGACGATGACGAAGAACTGCATGACCTCGTTGTAGATGGCGGAGGTCAGACCACCGAGGGTGATGTAGGCGAGCACGAACACGGCGGACACGATGATGGCGGTCCACTGGCTCCAGCCGAGCATGGCCTGAAGGATCAGGGCCATGGCGTACAGGTTGATGCCTGCCTGCAGAATGGTGGACACGGCGAAGCACAGCGACACGATGATGTGCGCGCCCTTGCCGAAGCGCTGGTACATGAACTCAGGCACCGAGCGCACGCCGGAGCCGTAGTAGAACGGCATCATGAAGATGCCGAGGAACACCATGCCAGGCACGGCGCCGATCAGGTAGTAGTGGATGGTCGGCATACCGATCTGGGCGCCGTTTGCGGCCATACCCAGAATCTCGGTGGCGCCGAGGTTGGCGGCGCAGAATGCGAGGCCTGCGATCCAAGCCGGCATCGAACGACCGGCGAGCAGGAAGTCCTCAGAGGACTTCCTGCTGCTTGTGGATGGAATAACCAATCCACACGATCATGGCAAAGTAGACGATGAGGATAAGCCAATCCACCCAGCTCAGCGACAGGCGAATCGCGGATTCCCCGGCAGCAAGATCAATCATGCCGCTCCCTCTTTCCTTGAGTTGTTCTTCCTCGAACACAGGCACCACCCACCACGGCGGTGTTTGCGTTACCGCGATACAAAATAGTACCGAGACTCCACAATCGCAAACTAAACCTCACATTCCCGCTTGCAGAAATGCACATATAAAAACAATCTCGCATATATCAGAACATTTTCTCGTGTGCTTTTCGTGCAGTCAAACCGGTTTGATTACGTGAGCATTTGTACATGCCGTGAGCGCTTACATCGTTACGCCTAGCCCTTTATCGCAATGAGCGAAAGCATCGGAGCGCTGCGATTGATGTACGTCATATCACGCATGTGCAGATGTCGCCTAAATCACATTGGCCGACACACGCCGTTCAAGCATCCGGCCGTATCCGTACCGGCCGACACCACGACGGACAGCATCCACATACGAAAAATCCCCGCCCTAAGGCGGGGATCATCATTCAGCACACCAGCACCAAACCAACATGCCGGACATGCGCAATCGCGTATCAGTCGAGCTTCTGCACCTGATCGAAGCCCAGCTCCACCGGCGTATCGCGGCCGAAGATGGACACGAGCACGGTGAGCTTCTGCGTAGTCGGCTCCACATCGGAGACGACGGCGGCCATGGTGGCGAAGGGGCCATCAGTGACGGTGACCTGATCGCCGATGGCGTAGGAGACCTCGACGGTGCGCTTCTTGGCGGCGGCAGGCTTGTCGCCGGCCTTCTTCAACGCCTCGGAGGCGATCATCGGGGCCATCATGGCGACGACTTCCTTGCGGGACAGCGGCGCCGGATCCTTGGTGGGGCCAACGAAGCCGGTGACGCCTTCGGTCTCACGCACGATACGGCGCGCGTTCTCATCAGGCCACATACGGATAAGCACATAGCCGGGGACGCGCACACGCGTGATGACCTTCTTGCCCTTGTCGGTGTGCTTCTCGACTTCCTCCATCGGCACTTCGATCTGGAAGATGGTGTCTTCGAGGCCGAAGGACTGGATGCGGGATTCGACGTTGGTCTTGACGCGCTTCTCGTAGCCGGAGTACGTGTGCAGCACGTACCACTTGCCTTCAAGAGTGCGCAGCGACTTGGAGAACGCCTCGACGGCGGCCTGGCCGGCGTCGGTGGCTTCTGCCTGCTCGGATTCGTTGGTCTCTTCGTCCTCGTCGTCGGCGAGGGAGATTTCCGGAGCGGCGACCGGAGCGACATCAACAGCATCGTCAACAGCGGCAACCGCCTCATCGACGGAAACCGGAGCGGACTGATCGGTCGGGGCCGGCTCAGAGGCGACGGATTCAGGCGCGGCCGCCTCATCGGATTCAGAGGTCTCGGCAGGAGCCGCGACGGCGGCATCCACGTCCACGGACTCCGCCGGCTCCGCCTCAGGCAGGTCGGGGAGCTCGTCGAGATTGTCGAGATTCACTTCATCACTCATGCGTATTCACCTTCGGGTTCGTTGCCGTTACGTGTACGTACGATCAGCCGAACACCCACAGCGTCAGCTTGCCCAGACCGAAGTCCATGCCGGTGACGAGAGCCATCAGCAGCAGCACGAAGATGAACACGGCCAGCGACCAGAAGAACAGTTCCTTGGCGGTGGGGGTCACGACCTTGCGAAGCTCATCGATGATCTGCTTGATAAACAGTCCGATGCGCATGAAGACGTTAGGCTTGACGGCCTTCTCGCTCTTGCTAGCCTTCGCCATATTCATCCTTCGCTAGGGGTATTCGTAAGATCCTTGGCAGGGAAGGCGGGACTCGAACCCACAACCTACGGTTTTGGAGACCGTTGCGCTACCAATTGCGCCACTTCCCTAGGTGAACTTCACCTCGACTCGGCATTCCGCAAAGGAACGCTTCGCCACGGCGAAAACCGCCAAGTCGATATAGTAGCGGGTCGCCTGGAATTCGTCAATTCCAGGCGCCATATACGCGGAATCCCGTGGCGAAAACCACGGGATTCCAACGATTGTCACGGCATGTCGCGCATGGCGTGGAGCGTGCGTCAGGCCTCGACGTAGGCCTTCATGCGGCGCATGCCTTCGGCGAGCTGATCGTCCGCCAACGCGTAGGAGAAACGCAGGTAGCCAGGGGCGCCGAACGCCTCGCCGGGCACGGCGGCGACATGCGCCTCGTCGAGCAGCGCGGCGGCGAATTCGGCGGAAGAGTTCGAGACGGTGCCGTTGGGGCCGAGCGGCTTGCCGAGCAGCGCGGTGATGTCGGCGAACGCGTAGAACGCGCCGGTCGGCGTCGGGCAGTTCACGCCGTCGATATCGTTGAGCGCGGCGACGATGGCCTTGCGGCGCACGTCGAACGCCTCGCGCATGCGGTAGACGGCGTCGAGCGGGCCGGACACGGCGGCGATGGCGGCGCGCTGCGAGACGTTCGCCACATTCGAGGTCATGTGGCCCTGCAGCTTGGCCGCGGCCTTGGCCACGGGTTCGGGGGCGATGAGCCAGCCGACGCGCCAACCCGGCATTGCGTACGTCTTGGCGACGCCGTTGAGCACGATGAGCTGGTCGCGCACTTCGGGCACGGCGGTGCCGATGTACGTGGTGTGCGCGTCGTCGTAGTTGAGGTGTTCGTAGATCTCGTCGGAAATCACCCACACGTGATGCTCGATGGCCCACTTCGCGATGCCTTCGATGGTCTCGGGGCTCCACACGGCACCGGTCGGATTGTTCGGCGAAGTGACGATGATTGCCTTCGTGCGCTCGGTACGGGCCGCTTCGATCGCCTCCAGATCCGGCTCGAAACCGCAGTCGGCGCCGGCGAACACCTCGACGGGCACACCGCCAGCCAGCTTCACGGCCTCCGGGTAGCTCGTCCAGTACGGCGTGGGGATGATGACCTCGTCGCCTTCGTCGAGCAGGATCTGGAACGTCGAGTAGACGGCCTGCTTGCCGCCGTTGGTGACGACCACCTGTTCGGGAGCCACCTCGTAGCCGGAGTCGCGCAACGTCTTCGCGGCGATGGCGGAGCGCAGTTCGGGAAGACCCGGCGTGGGCGTGTACTTGTAGTTCTTCGGGTCGCGGCATGCGGCCGCGGCGGCGTCCACGACGTAGTCCGGGGTCGGGAAGTTGGGTTCGCCGGCGCCGAAGCCGACGACGTCGAGGCCGGCGGCCTTCATGGCCTTGGCCTTGGAGTCGACGGCGAGCGTGGCGCTGGGGGTCACATGGTTGATACGGTCGGAAAGAGTCTGCCATTGAGCCATAGTCATGCCCTCAACGATAGACCCGGCACCCGAGAACGCGCCAGAGCCGCACCCGGCTCACACCAATACGAGATTGTCGCGGTGGACGAGCGGATGCGAGTATTCGTCGCCGAGGATGCGCCTGAGCTGGCCGGTGTTCCGGCCGAGCATGCGCGGCACCTCCTCGGAGTCGTACCCGGCGAGGCCGCGCGCCAGATGCGTGCCGTCCTCCGCGTCGACCCATACCGGGTCCCCGGCGGAGAACGCGCCGCGCACCTCCACCGCGCCGGCGGCGAGGAGCGACGCGTGCCCGCCGCGCACGGCCTGCGCCGCACCGGCGTCGACGATGATCGTGCCGCGCGGTTCCGCCGCGAATCCGATCCACAGGCGTCGCGACGTGCCACGGCGTTTGACCGGCGCGAACGCCGTGCCCACCGGATCGCCCATCAGCGCCGGACCGGCGTTGGACGCGCAGGTGAGCACCGTGGGAATGCCGGAGACGGCGGCCACGCGCGCCGCCTCCAGTTTCGTGACCATGCCGCCGGTGCCTACCTTCGAGCCGGTGCCGCCGACCTTCACCTCGCCGAGCGCGTCGACGACGTTCGGCACATAGCCGATGCGCGTCGATCCGGGTTCGCTCGGCGGCGCCGTGTACAGTCCGTCCACATCGGTGAGCAGGACGAGCGCATCGGCGCGCACGAGGTTCGCGACGAGCGCCGACAGCCTGTCGTTGTCGCCGAACCGGATCTCGTTGGAGGCGAGGGAGTCGTTCTCGTTGATGATCGGCACGACGCCCAGTTCGAGCAGGCGGTCGAGCGTGCGCTGCACGTTGCGGTACTGGGTGGCGCGGATCGTGTCCTCCGCGGTGATGAGGATCTGCCCGACGCGCACGCCGAAACGGCCGAACGCCGCCTCGTACTGCGCCATGAGCAGTCCCTGCCCGACCGCGGCCGTCGCCTGCTGCGTGGCGACGTCGCTCGGGCGCGCGTCGAAGCCGAGCGGCCCGAAACCGGCCGCGATGGCGCCGGAGGAGACGAGTACGACGCGCGCGCCCATAAGGCGCGTCGCCGCGAGCGCGCCGACCAGCGCGTTGAGCTTATCGACGTCGAGGTGCCCGTCCGACTGCGTGAGCGAGCTCGAACCGACCTTGACGACGACTGTTTCCGCTTCGGCCACGCGGCGGCGGATCTCGGCTTGTGATGGTGTGGACATATGCGCTGTTCTACTCGTCCTGCGTTTCGACGGTCTCGCCGCGTCCGAACAGGCTCTTCTCGTCGTGGCGGTCGTCGTCGATGGAGGGGTCGGCCCAGTGGCCGGCGGCGCGCTCCCTCATCATCGCCTCGCGCACGGCCGCCTTCGCGTCCATCATCGCATGGTATTCGCGGCGGCGTTCGGCGTTCGTGCGGCGACGGCTGCGCCCCTCCTCCTGGTCGATGCGCAGATCCTGTCCGCGCGCGCCCAGCGGCGAACCGTCGAGACGCTCCGCACCGGCCGCGATGGTCGGATCCCAATCGAAGTCGACGGCGCGGTCGCCCCGGCCGATGCGGATCTCGTCTCCCGGCCTGGCGCCCTTGCGGCGCAGTTCGTCCTCGACGCCCAGTTTGGCGAGACGATCGGCGAGATAGCCGACGGCCTCGTCGTTGTCGAAGTTGGTCTGCTGCACCCAACGTTCCGGCTTGCGGCCGGTGACCTCGTACCAGAAGTCGCCGTTGCCGTCCTCCTTGCGCTCGATGGTGAAGTCGGCGGCGCCGCCGCGCTCGTCGGCGGAGCGACGGCGACGGCCCTGCTCCTCCAGCGGCTTGATGACGACGCGCGCCTCCTCTTCGGCCTGTTCGCGCTTGGCGACCTCCTCGCGCATGTCGGCGACCATCGCGGCCAGAGCGAAGTTGAGCTCCTTGAGGCCGCGGTGCGAGGCGGTGGAGATGATGAACACGCGCATGCCCATCTTCTCGAATTCGGGCTTGACGAATTCGGCGAGCTCCTCGGCTTCGGGCACGTCGGCCTTGTTGAGGATGATGATGCGCGGACGTTCGGGAATCGGAATGGCGCCGAGCGGCAGATCGAGCGAGCCGGCGTATTCGGCGAGCTCGTGCTCCAGCGCATGATAGTCGCTGATCGGGTCGCGGCCGTCTTCGAGCGTCGCGCAATCGATGACGTGCGCTATGATCTCGGTGCGTTCGATGTGCCGCAGGAACTCGAGACCGAGCCCCTTGCCCTGGCTCGCGCCTGGAATAAGGCCCGGTACGTCGGCGATGGTGTAGCGCTGGTCGCCGGCGACGACCACACCGAGGTTCGGCACGAGCGTGGTGAACGGGTAGTCGGCGATCTTCGGCTTCGCGGAGCTCATCGCGGCGATGAGGCTTGACTTGCCGGCGCTCGGGAAACCGACCAGCGCCACATCGGCGATGGACTTGAGCTCCAGGACCACGTCTCGTTCCTCGCCGAGTTCGCCCAGCAGGGCGAAGCCGGGGGCGCGCCTGGTGCGGTTGGCCAATGCGATGTTGCCGAGGCCGCCGTTGCCGCCGGCGGCCGCCACGAAGCGGTCGCCCTCGTGGCGAAGGTCGGCGAGCTGCTCGCCCGGGCGCTTGGGGGCGCCGGCGGGTCCCTTCGCGGTGAAGACCACGGTGCCGCACGGCACGGGCAAGATCAGGTCCTTGCCCTTGGTGCCGTCCTTGTTGTCGCCCAGGCCCATCGTGCCGGAATCGGCCGTGCGGTGCGGCATGAACCGGTAGTCCAGGAGGCTGGTCGCGTTGCGCGTCGCCTCGAAGATGACGGACCCGCCGTCACCGCCGTTGCCGCCGTTCGGACCGGCGAGCGGCTTGTACTTCTCGCGGCGGATGCCCGCCGAACCGTTGCCGCCGTCGCCGCCTTTGACATGGACGGTCACTCGATCCACAAAATCACTCATATCTATCTACCTTAATCGAAGCCCGCGGAGCGTCCGCTCCCGTCAGGGAGGCGGGACGCCCGTGCGTCATGGGAATACGTAACAAAAAAGCCGCGTCCTTGCGGGCGCGGCTTGTCGCGATCTGATGTCTCAGGCGGAGATCACGTCGACGACCTTGCGGTCACGACGGATGCCGAACTTCACGGAGCCATCGGTCAGAGCGAACAGGGTGTGGTCCTTGCCCATGCCGACGTTGTGGCCCGGGTGGAAGTTGGTGCCACGCTGACGGACGATGATGTTGCCGGCGATGACGGCCTCGCCGCCGAACTTCTTCACACCGAGGTATTGAGGATTTGAATCGCGACCGTTACGCGAGCTGGAAGCACCCTTCTTATGTGCCATGATCGTTTCCTTTCGGTACTAATTAAGCTTTCTTGGAAAACCTGTTGTCAAAAACTCAGGCGATCTCGGTGACCTTGAGCATGGTCAGCTTCTGGCGGTGGCCCTTGCGGCGGGCGACGCCGGTCTTGTTCTTGTACTTCTGGATGTTGATCTTCGGGCCCTTGGCGTCGTCCTTCACGACCTCGGCCTTGACGGAGATCTTCGCCAGATCAGCGGCGGCAATGGTGACGTTCGCGCCGTCGACCACGAGCGCGACCGGGAATTCCACGGTATCGCCCTGCTTCGCGTCGAGACGGTTGACGAGGATGACGTCGCCGACCTCGACCTTTTCCTGATGGCCACCGGCCTTCACAATCGCGTACATAATCGTTCCTTTATTGAATTGGCAAGCTTCTTGCCTGACTCACCCGGATATGCCGGGCTCGCGGTCAGACACCAGCAATCAAACGTACACCGACGCGCGGACTAACGCAACCGTGTTTCGTCCGCGTGTCTGGTCTGGATATGTTATAGGGCCATGTGGCCCCATGCGGGGCCGTGCGGGTCAGCGCACGGCCCTCCGCCCGGCTCACTCGTCGTCGTTGTTGGCGGCGACGGCCGCCGCGGCGATCTGCGCGAGCTTCGCCTTCACGTCCGGCGTGGAGCCGGCCGGCTCGGGCGCGGGCGTGGTGCCGCGGCCATGCTTGTTCGTCTTGACGAACGGGTCGCCGCCCCTGAGCGCGTACGGGTCATCGTATTCGGCGGAGACGACGGGCTTGTCGTGCAGGATGAAGCCGCGGCCCTTGCAGGTCGGGCACTCCTCGGAGAACGCCTCCACCAGGCCCTGGCCGATGCGCTTGCGCGTCATCTGCACGAGACCGAGCGAAGTGACCTCCGCCACCTGATGCTTGGTGCGGTCGCGCGCCAGGCACTCGACCAGACGGCGCAGCACGAGGTCGCGGTTCGCGGGCATCACCATGTCGACGTAGTCGATCATGATCATGCCGCCGATGTCGCGCAGACGCAGCTGGCGCGCGATCTCCTCGCTCGCCTCCAGGTTGCAGCGCGTCACCGTCTCCTCCAGCGACTTGCCTCGGCCGATGAAGCGGCCGGTGTTCACGTCGATGGTGGTCATGGCCTCGGTGCGGTCGATGACGATCGAACCACCGGACGGCAGGTAGACCTGGCGTTCCATGCCCTTCCTGAGCTGGGAGTCGATCTGCCACTTGTCGAACACGTCCTTGCCCTCATGCTCGGCCGGATCCCACTTGACCAGCTTCTCCTTGAGGTCCGGGGCCATCGTGTCGAGGTACTCCTCGATGCGCTCGTACACCTTGTCGCCCTCCACGATGAGCTTCGTGAAATCGTCGTTGAAGATGTCGCGCACCACGCGGATAGCCACGTCCGGCTCGCCCTGCAGCAGCTTCGGGCGCTTGCCGTGCCAGAACTCCTCGCGCTTGGCGTTGATGCGCTCCCACTGGCGCACGAGGCTCTCGAGGTCCTTGACGATGGCCTCCTCGCTCGCGCCCTCGGCCGCGGTGCGGATGATCACGCCCATGTCCTTCGGGGCGATCCTGGAGACGATGTTCTTCAGACGCGAACGCTCACGCTCCGACAGTTTGCGGCTCACGCCGGTCATGCCGCCGGACGGCACCAGCACGAGGAAGCGGCCGGCGAGCGTGACCTGGGAGGTCAGACGCGCGCCCTTGTGGCCGATCGGATCCTTGGTGACCTGCACGAGCACCGGGTCGCCGGACTTGAACGCGAGCTCGATGCGCCGCGGCTGGCCCTCGAGACGCGTCGCGTCCCAGTTGACCTCGCCGGCGTACAGCACGCCGTTGCGCGCCTGGCCGATGTCCACGAACGCGGCCTCCATGCTCGGCAGCACGTTCTGCACGCGGCCGAGATACACGTTGCCGACGGTCTGCACCTCCTGGATGTCGGACACGTAGTGTTCGACGAGCACGTTGTCCTCCACGACGGAGATCTGCGTGTGCTGTTCCCGCTCACGCACGACCATCAGTCGTTCGACGTTCTCGCGTCGTGCGAGGAAGTCCTGCTCCATGAGCTGCGACTGGCGGGAGCGTTCGCGGCGGTTGTCGCGGCGGCGCTGCTTCTTCGCCTCCAGTCGGGTCGAGCCCTCCACGTCGGTGATCTCGTCGATGTACTGCTGCTTGCGGGAACGGCGGGCGATGATCTGCTCGTCGTCGGCCTTGCCGCGGCGGCGACGACGACGGCGCGTGACCGTCTCCTCCTCGTCGCGCGCGGGACGCTCGGCATGATCGTCGTCACGCGACGCCTCATCGTCATGACGCTCCTCGACGGCGGGCTGATCGGCCTTGCCGCGGCGGCGACGGCGACGGCGCGTGCGCGTCTCCTCGCCGTTCGTCTCGCCGGCGTCGTTCGACTCCTCGTCGATGGGACGGTAGTCGATGTCGTCGAGTTCGAGGTCCTCCTCGATCTGCTCCACTTCCGCGGCGGCGCGACGCTCCTGCGCGTTCAGACGGCGGTTGCGGCCGCGGCGGGAACGGGAGGAACCGGAGTCATCGGCGGTCTCGGCGGTCTCGCCCGCCGCGTCGCCCCCGTCGCGCGCCGGGCGCGTCTCGTCGGATTCGACCGGCTCCACGTCACGTTCGGCACGACGGCGACGGCGCGTGCGGACACGCCGCTCCTCGCGCGGCTCGTCATCGCCGTCGTCCGCCCCGTCACGATCCGCGCGCAGGTCGCGGCGTCCGTCCGCATCGTCGTCGTCATCACCCTCGTCGAACGCGATGCGCGAACGCGACGGCCCGGCGGGCAGAACAGGCTCCTGGAACAACAGGGAGGTCATCGGACGGGAACGGCGGTCGTCATCCTCACGCTCGTGCATCGGCAGGCCGTCGAGCAGCTCCTCGGCACGCTCGAACTCGTCGTCGTCATCGTCGTAGCCGCCGCGGCGGGAACGACGGGAATCCGCCGCATAGTCATCGAAATAGTCGTCGCGTGGGGCACGGCGGCGACGCGAACGCGACGGACGCTCGTCGTCCTCATCCATGTCGTCGTCGCGCATGCGACGGGAACGACGGGACGGACGCTCCGGCTCGTCATCGTCGTCGACGAGACGCGCGCGGCGGCGCGAACGCGACGGACGCTCGTCGTCCTCGCGCGCAGCCGCGCGACGACGGGAGCGGGAGGCACGGGCGCCGGTATCGGCGCGACCGTCGTCGTCGGACGACGCGACGTCGTCGGCGTCCGCGTCGTCAGCGGACGAATCCGGTTCGACGGACGGCAGTTTCGGCTCTTCGAAGATGGACGGGGAATGGTCCTCGACCTTCAGCTCGAGCGACGCGCCGGCGGCACCGGTGCCGCGCACCACGCGGCGGCCGCGGCGGCGACGGGTCGTACCGGTCTTCTCCGGCTGGTCGGACGCGGCCGGAACGTTGCCGGACGCGGTATCGGACATGGCGATGTTCTGGGCGCCGACTTCGTCGGCCCCATCGTTGTTCACAGTGGGCACGATGCTCCTCGCCGGCGTGCTGCATCACGCCAGCCTCACTCAGGCTCACTACGGCTCTCACACCACGCTCTCACCGTGGCCGCGCTTCGATCGCGCCCGTAGAAGCAATTCCAGTCAAAGTCTGTGCGGCTCGGACGGCGGACACCTGCGCTCGCATGAAAACCGGGTGAACACCCGCCCGCGAGGGGATCGACGCCATCTGGCACGTCGGTGGTCTGCAGAACCACCACCCTCAAGTATGCCACAACTTCGACCGGGCACCGTTCACCGGGCCGTCACCCGCCGTCAGCGCACGTCGCGGAGCCACTCCCCCAGGATGTCCGCCATGAGCGGCAGGTCGGAGGCGGGAAGCTGCTCGTCATGCTTGTGCGCGAGCAGCGGATCGCCGGCGCCGAGGTTCACGGCGGGAATGCCGAGCTGGGAGAAACGCGCCACATCGGTCCAGCCGAGTTTCGCCAAGGGCTCACGGCCGGTGCGTTCGCGCACGAGACGCGCGAGCGAGACGGCGAGCGGCGCGTCCATGCCGGGGCGCGCGGACGGCGACTCGTCCTTCATCTCGATCTCGAAGCCCTCGAACACGCCGCCGGTGGCCGTGTGCCCGCCGTTGCCGAGCTCGGCGCCGCAATCCGCGCCCATCATCAGCGCCTTCGCCTCGGCGAGCGTCTTGTCCGGGGCGAACCGGTAGTTGACGTGCACACGGCACTCGTCCGGGATCACGTTCGTGCCCTTGCCGCCGGAGATCAGCGTGGCGTTGAGGCCTTCGCGGTAGACCAGACCGTCCACCGGCACGTCGGCCGGTTCATACGCGTTGAGACGGTTGAGGATGTCGGCGGCCTTGTGGATCGCGTTGACGCCCATCCACGCGCGCGCCGAATGCGCGGCCACGCCGCGGGTGACCACATCGAAGCGGATCGTGCCGTTGCAACCGCCCTCGATGCCGCAGTTCGTCGGCTCGCCGATGATCGCGAAATCGCCCTGGATCCAGTCGGGGTGCGCCTCGACGACCTTCCTCAGACCGTTCTTCTCGGCGGCGACCTCCTCATGGTCGTAGAACACGAAGGTCACGTCTGCGTTCGGCGTGGTTTCGGGCGTTGAACCGTCGAGCGTGGCGGCCAGGTGGAGCATCACCGCATCGGAGGCCTTCATGTCGGTGGCGCCGCGGCCCCACAGCACGCGTTCGCCCGGATGCGCCTCGGCGATTTCGGCGCGGATCAGCGGATCCCCGGGCTCCAGCCAACGCGGCGGGAAGTTGTCGATGACGGGCACGGTGTCGATGTGGCCGGCGAGCACCACGCGGCGGGGCTTGCCGAAGGAGGTCGACGCGACGATGGTGTCGCCGTGGCGGCGCACGTCGAGATGCGCGAAGGGCGTGAGGAACGCCTCGATGTCGTCGGCGAGCGCGGTCTCGTCGTCGCTCACGGAGTACACGTTCATGATCTGGTCGAGCAGGGCGTCGAGCTGCGCGTCGCGCGGGGCGGCGGGATCCATGGTAATCGTCATGGCCCTTATCCTAACGGGGAGGCCGTGCGCCGGAGACGAGCGACCATTGGGCGAGATGTCGCGGACAGGCGCGGCGTCTTGTGCCACACTGGGCGGAGGAACCGGCGTGCCGGAGATACGGCGCCGTCACGGCACATGAGGTAAAGGCAAAAGAAGTAAAAGAGGGAACATGCCAGGTCTGTTGAGCGCGATGCAGGGATTCTGCGTCATCGGCATCGTGATTTTCGTGGGGTATGTGGCCGCGCGCATGCGCATCGGCGGCCCGAGCGCGCAGATGGTGCTCAACCGGTTCTCGTTCTTCGTCTCGAGCCCGTGCCTGATGTTCGCGATCCTCTCCAAGGAGCCGATCTTCGACATCTTCCACCCGTCGATCATCGTGGCGTTCCTGTCCGCGCTGCTGATCGGCGTGGCGTTCCTCGTGCTCAACCGGCTGTTCTTCCACATGAACGCGGCCGACGCGACGATCGGCGCCCTGAACTCGCTGTACCTGAACTCGAACAACATCGGTCTGCCGATCGCCACGTACATCCTCGGCAACGGCGCGCTGGTCGCCCCGATCCTGGTCATGCAGCAGGCGCTGTTCACGCCGATCGGCCTGACCTCGCTGGACGTGTTCACCAAGGGCAAGGTCTCCGTCAAGGAGATTGTGAAGCAGCCGCTGCACCAGCCGCTGCTCATCGGCTCGCTGCTGGGCATCGCATTGTCCGCGGTGAACGCGAAGACCGGCTGGTTCATCCCGAACTACCTGTACGACCCGATCAACATGATCGGCGAATCCGCGGTTCCGATGATCCTCATGGCGTTCGGCATGTCGCTGCACGGCACGAAGCCGCTGCAGCAGAAGGGCGACCGCCCGGCGATCTTCACGGTGGCGGTGTTGAAGAACATCGTCATGCCGGTCATCGCGTTCCTGCTCGCCTACTTCCTCATGGGCTTCCGCGGTTCGGAACTGTACGCGTGCGTGGTGCTGGCGGCGCTGCCCACCGGCCAGAACGTGTACAACTACGCGGCCCGCTACAACGTGGGTCTCACCTTCGCCCGCGACGGCATCCTCATCTCCACGATGACGAGCCCGGTGTTTATCGCGGTGATTGCGGCCCTGCTGAGCTAGCTGTGCCGCGATGAACCGTCGCGGCACAGCACACGTTTCGGCCGCCATCATGCTACTTGAGTGCGATGAGTCGTGCCACGTTTTCGGCAGCGCGCGCCAGATTGCCGGGGCCTTCGTCGAGTGCCTGCGCCAACGGCATCGCGCCGGGCACGATGCCGAACACGGCGTCGATGCCGAGACCGTACAGCTGGTCGATGCCCTCCCCCACGTATCCGGCGAACGCGATGACGCGGATGCCCGGTTCGCCCCGGCGCACGGCCTGCGCGACGCCCATCGGCGTCTTGCCGTATTGGGTCTGGAAGTCGATGCCGCCTTCGCCGGTGAAGCAGTAGTCGGCGCCGGCGGCGCGGGCCGCGAGCCTCACGGTTTCGGAGACGATGGCCACGCCGGAGCGCATCGTCGCGTCGGTGAAGGCGAGCAGGCCTGCGCCAAGACCACCGGCGCCGCCCGCACCGGGCGTGTGCGCCACGTCGCGGCCGACCTGGTCGGCGATGACGGCCGCATAGTAGGCGAGGTTCGCGTCGAGCCGCTTGACCATGCCCGGGGTGGCGCCTTTCTGTGGTCCGAACACGGCGGACGCGCCCGTGGGCCCAACGAGCGGGTTGGTCACGTCGGAGGCGATGACGATGTCGGTTTCGTCCAGGCGCGGGTCGATGCCGGTCACGTCGATTCTCGCGAGGCGGTCGAGGAATCCGCCGCCGCGCGGGATCGGGTTGCCGTCGGCGTCGAGGAAGCGCACACCGAGCGCTTCGGCCATGCCGGCGCCGCCGTCGTTCGTCGCGGACCCGCCGACGCCGAGGATGATGCGGCGCGCGCCGTCGTCGAGCGCGGCGCGGATGAGCTGCCCGGTGCCGTAGGTGGTGGCGGCGAGTGGGTTCTTCGTCGTGTCGTCGACGAATTGGATGCCGGATGCGGCGGACATTTCGATGACGGCGGTCGAGCCGTCGCCGAGGATGCCGTACGCGGCGCGGGTCGGGCGTTGCAGCGGGTCGAGCACGTCGGCGCGGCGCAGCGTGCCGCCGGTCGCGTCGACGAGCGAGCGCACGGTGCCTTCGCCGCCGTCGGCCATCGGGATCATCTCGTATTCGGCGTCGGGGAAGACGCGGGCGAGGCCGGCGCGGATCGCTTCGGCCGCCTCGCGTGCGGTCATGCAGTTCTTGAACGAGTCGGGTGCGATGACGAACTTCATTGATGTCCTTTGTGCGTGGGATTCATTGCGTTATCAACATGCATATCTACATCTATGCACAGCATCTCGAACCGATTGGACCGCAGGTCTTTGTCGCGGTAGCGTCGGCAGATATCCGACGACGACGCGAGGACGCAGCGTCGGACCCTTACGACGATATGGATTGGAACGAAGAAGCATGTGCCACGACGACAATCACACGTATGACAATCGTCATACAAACGGGTATACTGGGGAACCGAACAATGACATCGAGATACACCCTCACGCACTACAGGCGCATCATCTGACTCGGGAGCAGATCGAATCGGCGTTCGCCACACGAATCGGTCCGGCGCGCATCAGATGGAGGGACCACAGTGCGGATCCACCACGCTGGGCCGTCATCGGGTTCGACCGGCAACGCAGACCGATCGAATTGGTCTATGTCGAAACGGCTGACCCACAGCCGCTGGTCATACACGCGAACTACCTCACCAAGGGATTCTTCAGGGAATGGAGTCAGGCATGAAACAGTACATCGCCAAGGACGGCACACCGATCACGGACGACATGGTGGAACGCTGGGCCGGGGAAACGGAGAACGGGTTCGCGAACTCGACGTTGACGCGCGAACCTGATCCGTTCCCCCCCAGTCGCGTCGACATGAAGGCGCACACCATCCGCATCCCCGACGAGCTGTGGCGTTTGGTGGAGGCCGCGGCCCGCGCGAAGCACGTCACACCGAGCGAATACACCCGCCAGGCGCTGGGTGTCAGCCTCGCGCAATCGGGGCTGACACGCGAGCAGAAAGTGACGGTCTACGCGCAGGTTCACGGTCTTACGCGCGAGGAAGCCGTGAACGCGCTCATCGACAAGGCGTTGGCATAGGTATCCTCCGTAGACGACGAAGTCGGCCTATTCGCCGCGGCGTTCGGCGGCCAGGGATTTCAGGCGCGCCTCGAAGCGCGGCCAGTCGGTCTTCATCGCGGTGAGGAGCCTCAATTCCGGCACGCGGTCGAGCGGCACCCACGCGATCTCCATGCTCTCGTCATCGTTCGCATGCGGCAGCACCGAATGCCCCGGCTTCTCGAACGCGAACACCGTGGTGTAGGCCCATGGGCCGTGATCCTCGCGGTAGGAGCCGACCACCTCGATGTCCTCGGGGGTGATGTTCGCCTCCTCGTAGCTCTCGCGCAGCGCGCCCTCGATCGGCGACTCGCCATCCGCGGTGGCGCCGCCCGGAATACCCCAGGTGCCGCCCTCGGCCGACCACTTCGCGCGATGCTGCATGACGACATGCGTCACCTCGCCGGTGCGCGGGTCGCGGCGGGCGAGCAGCACGCCGGACGCGCCGTTGGTGCCCCAGTGCTTGCGGCCGCACGCGCAGTCGACCCAGCCGTCGCCCGGCTGGTGCACGTTCTCCTTCGGCGGCAGCTCCTTGCCGTCGGCGCCCAATACGCCCGGTTCGCTCTCGCCGCGCGCCACGTTCCACAGGTCCGTCCATTCGACGCCGAGCTCGCCGACCAGACGGCGCAGCAGCGGCAGACTGATGCCGATGACGCCGTGCGGATCGCCCTCGATCGAATCGATGAACGCGCCGCCGAACCCCTCGAGCGTGAACGATCCGGCCACCTCGAGCGGCTCGCCGGTCGCGATGTAGCGTTCGATGTCACGATCGGAGTACTCGGCGAAATGCACGATCGCCCGACTCGCGCCGCGCGCGACACGCCCCGAAGCGAAATCGATGACGCAGTGGCCGGTCCACAGCTCACCGGTCGCCCCGCTCATGCGGCGCAGACGCTCTCGCGCCACGTCGGCGCTGTGCGGCTTGCCGTAACATTCGCCGTCGAGCAGGAACATCGAATCACAACCGATGATGAGCGGGCCGACCTCGGCGCGGGTCAGTCCCGGCTGGAGCGCGACGACATTGGAGATCGGCTCGGTGACGGTCGGCATGTCCACGCCGGAGAAGTCGCGCGTGGTGGCGATCGTGTCCTTCGAATAGTCGATCGACTCCGGCGCGAGGTTCGCGGACACGTCGCCGGCGGACGATCCGGCGGCCTCGCGCGCCTCGTCCTCGGCGATGACCTCTTCGGCGCGCAGCGGGTAGGCGATGACGCGCTCGCCGCTCGCGGCGGCGGCCGTCGCGGCGACCTCGCGGTAGGCGCGGTGGACGGCCTCGGCCTTCGCTCCGGCGAGGATCGTCACGCGTTGCTCGACGCTCAGATCGTTGACCGGCACGCCGGCGGCCTGCGCGGCGGCCTCGAGCGCGGCCGGCTCGTCGACGTGCGAGACGCGGATTGTCGGGCACACGCCGGCCGCGTACAGCACGTCGCGGCGCGGCTTCGATTTGGAGGCCAGAATCACCGGAATGGACATGGAACGGCTTCCTTTCCTTTGATACGTGATACGCCGGTGGCTCCCTCGAAGCCGAAGGAGCCACCGAAATCGGATGATGCGGCGGGCCGTGGGGGGGGGGGCGGCCCCCCCCGCCCCCCCCCCCCCCCCGGCCGCCGCCGCGG
>NZ_BCFK01000035.1 GCF_001417815.1 Bifidobacterium aesculapii | reverse complement strand
GTGGCAGCGTCTGCCACGCCGGCCACCCGACACCCGCCACGACGACGGTCAGCTGCGTTCGATCTCGACGCCGGTGGTGTTGATCGGCAGGTGGAGCGCGCGCCAGTGGCCGGAGGCCAGCTGGGAGGCGGCGACCTCGTCGATCGCGGCGCGGGCGTCGCCGTAATGCAGCACGAGCACGCACGGGCCGGCGCCGGAGACGGCGGCCGCGTAGCCCTTGGAGCGGAACAGCCTGATCAGCTCGGTCGACGGCGGCATCAGGCTTCCACGGTACGGCTGGTGGAGACGGTCCTGCGTGGCGGTGAACAGCAGCGCGTTGGCCTGCGCTGCGGCCGTGGCGAACGCGGCCGGGCTGACGGCGGTGCTTGCGCCCGCGACGCCCGCCGCGCCCGCAGCGCCGCCCAGCGACTCGGCGCCGCCCTGCGCGGCGGCCTGAGCGAGCACGACCGGGTTCATCGCCGCAGGCAGCAGCCCCACGCGCGAGACGTTGTAGACGGCGTCCTTGTGCAGGATCTCCTTGGGCAGCGCCTGACGCGCCTTCTCGGTGGACAGCTCGTAGTCGGGCACGAACACGGCCGCGGTGATCGCCGGGTCGACCGGGTAGTTGATCGTGTGGAAGCCGCCGTGCAGCGGTTCGCCGCCGGGAATGGCGACCGAACCGACGCCCTCGGCGGTCGTGAAGTCCCACGAGACGGTCAGTCCGCCGAACACGGCCGGCGCGACATTGTCCGGGTGGCCTTCGATGACCGCTGCCATGTCGAAGATGGCCGGACGGTTGAGCTCGCCGGGCTGCGCGAACGCGGCCGCCGCTGCGATGCCGGCGACGATCGCCTCGGCGGACGAACCCATGCCGCGCGCCTGCGGGATGTTGTTCGTCGCCTCGAGCGTGAAGCCGAGACGGCCGAGGCCGAGCGTGGCGCACGCGCGGCGGAACGTGGAGACGACCAGATGCGTCTCGTCGCGCGGCAGCGTGGTCTCGCCCTCGCCGTGGATGATGACGTGCGCGATGCCGTCGGACGGATCGTCGTTCAGTGTGAAGGTGAGCTCGTCATGGTAGTCGAGCGCGAGTCCGACCGTGTCGAAGCCGGAGCCGAGGTTGGCGCTGGTGGCCGGCACGCGCACGCGCACCTGGTTGCAGATGGGGTTCATCGTGCGCCGCGCCTCAGTCCAGCACGCGCAGGATGGACGGTTCGCCGGTGACGAAGTCAAGCGCCTGCACGGCCTTGACGGTCTCGCGCAGCGTGGCCTCGTCGGTCAGGTGAGTCACCACGCGCAGCTGCTGGATCTCGCCGTCGTAGCCCGGATCGGTGAGCGTGGGCTTCAGGTCCTGGTTCACGCCGTTGATGGAGACGCCGTTCTTCGCGAACTCGGCGGCGATGGCGGCGAGCACGCCCGGCTTGTCGTGAATGAGGAAGCGCACCGCGAACGCGGCCTTCGACGCGGTGATCGGCGCCTTCGGCAGGTCCTTGTACAGCGGGATGGACGGGCCGGTGCAGCCCGCGGCGATGTGGCGCGCGACGGTGACGACGTCGCCGACGACGGCGGAGGCGGTCGGCGCACCGCCGGCGCCGCGGCCGTAGAACATGAGGTCGTCGGCGGCCTCGGCCTTGACGAAGATGGCGTTGAACGAGCCGTGCACGGAGGCGAGCGGGTGGCTTTCGGGCAGCAGCGCCGGGTAGACGCGCGCGGAGACGCCGGCCTCGCCGTTCTCGACGACGGCGAGCAGCTTGATGACCTTGTGCTCGGCGGTGGCGGCGGCGATGTCGTCGGCGGTGATCTTGGTGATGCCCTCGACGGACACGTCGTCGATGGTGACGGGCGTGTGGAAGCCGAGCGTGGCCATGATCGCGGCCTTGTTGGCGGCGTCGTAGCCTTCGATGTCGCCGGTCGGGTCGGCCTCGGCGTAGCCCTTGGCCTGAGCGTCCTTGAGGACGTCGTCGAACTGGAGGCCCTTGACGGTCATCTCATCGAGGATGTAGTTGGTGGTGCCGTTGACGATGCCGAGCATGCTGGTCACCTTGTCGCCGACGAGGGATTCGCGCAACGGGCGCAGGAACGGGATGGCGCCGCCCACGGCCGCCTCGAAGTAGATGTCGACGCCCTTGGCCTCGGCGGCGGCGTAGATCTCCGGGCCGTACTTGGCGAGCAGCGCCTTGTTCGCGGTGACGACGGACGCGCCGGATTCGATGGCGGCGAGCACGAACGTGCGCGCCACGGTGGTGCCGCCGATCAGCTCGATGACGATGTCGGAGCTCGTGGCCACGTGCATCGTGTCGGTCGTGACGATCGACTGGTCGATCCACGGGAACTTCTCGGTCTCCTTCGGATCGAGGCAGGCAACGCCCGTCAGCTCGATCGGGCGGCCGATGCGGGCGGCGAGCTCGTCCTTCTGCTCGACGATGAGACGTGCGGTCTGAGAGCCCACGGTGCCGGCGCCCAACAGTCCGACGCGGATGGGGGTTGCGTTCTGGTCAGCCACGGAAATTCCCTTCTGCTGTATGACGGGTTTCCCGTCCATCCTACGGAACCTTTTCGACACGCCGGGCGGAAACGTCCACACGCGATGTGATGCAAACGGTTGCCCGAATCGGAACGTCAACCGCGCGTAGCGCTGAGGTCCGCAGCCGCAGGCGCGCCGGACACGCATTTATGCATACATTCTTAACGAATTGGTTGCGGGGCACGTCCGCAGTGACGTACCATGGCCTACTAAGCGGTGCTGCTTGAATTGCAGGGACGCACGGACCAATGACGGCCGGTGCGCTGCGGCAAAGACGACGCAGACAGGAATCCACCTCACCGCCGGAAATCCTCGTGAATGAGGGAGGTAGAAACACATGAAGGCCTATATCCAGCGACTCGGCCGGGCATTGATGCTGCCGGTCGCGTGTCTGCCCGCCGCGGCGCTCTTCCTGGGCATCGGCTACTGGATCGATCCGAGCGGCTGGGGCGGCGGCAACGTCATCGCCGCCTACCTGTGCAAGACCGGTTCGGCGATCCTCGACAACCTCGGCCTGCTCTTCGCCGTCGGCGTGGCCGTCGGCATGGCCCGCGAGCGCGACGGCGCGTCCGCGTTGTCCGGCCTGGTCGGCTTCATGACGGTCACCACGATCATGGGCTCGGCCTCGATGTTCCTCGGCTTCGACGCCGAGAACCCGCCGGCCGCGTTCGCCCCGGGCGCCATCGGCAACAAGAACGTGTTCTTCGGCATCATGGTCGGCTGCGTGGCCGGCTCGCTGTACAACAAGTTCCATAAGACCAAGCTGCCCGACTTCCTGGCGTTCTTCTCCGGCAGACGCTGCGTGCCGATTCTGACCGCGGCGCTGATGTCGGTGGTGTCGCTGCTGCTCCTGTTCATCTGGCCGCTCATCTACAACGGTCTGGTCTCCTTCGGCGAGGCGATCATGGGCATGGGTGCTGTCGGCGCCGGCATCTACGCGTTCTTCAACCGTCTGCTCATCCCCACCGGCCTGCACCACGCGCTCAACAACGTGTTCTGGTTCAACCTGGCCGGCATCGACGACATCACGAAGTTCTGGAACGGCGTGGGCGGCCTTGACGGCCAGACCGCGGCCGTGGTCGCCACCGGCGGCTTCCACCCGTGGGGCGAGTACGTCACCGGCATGTACCAGGCCGGCTTCTTCCCGATCATGATGTTCGGCCTGCCCGCCGGCGCGTTGGCGATCTGGCGCAACGCGAAGCCGCAGAACAGGAAGGCCGTCGGCTCGCTGATGCTCGCGGGCGGTCTGGCCGCGTTCCTCACCGGCGTGACCGAGCCGCTGGAGTTCTCGTTCATGTTCGCCGCGTTCCCGCTGTACGTGGTGCATGCGCTGCTCACCGCCCTGTCGGTGTTCGTCGCGGCCGCGTTCCAGTGGATCGCCGGCTTCAACTTCTCCGCCGGCTTCATCGACTGGTTCCTCTCGCTCAACGTGCCGCGCGCCCACATGCCGGTGATGCTGCTCGTGCAGGGACTCGTGTTCGCGGTCATCTACTACTTCGTGTTCGATTTCATGATCAAGACGTTCGACCTGAAGACCCCGGGCCGCGGCGATGACGACGAGTCCATCTCCTCCGCCGCCCTCGAGGACGCCGCTCCGGCCGCCGGCGCGGCCGCCGACAAGGAATCCGTGCTCGCCGCGAAGCTCTACGAGCTGCTCGGCGGCGCCTCGAACCTCGTCGACATCGAGAACTGCACCACCCGCCTGCGCCTGGGCGTCAACGACACCTCCAAGGTGGATGTGGACGCGATCCGCAAGCTCGTGCCGGGCGTCAAGGTGCTCGATGGGAAGAACATCCAGGTCATCGTCGGCACGCAGGTGCAGGCGGTGTGCGACGCGATGGAAGCGATCCACCGCAAGAACTGAGCCCGGCCGCACATGGCCGCGCATGGCACATATAAGGAGGATCCATCATGGGACTGTTCTCGAACCTGTTTCACAAGGATGACGCCGCGTCCGAACCGTCGGCGCCGGTCACCATCGTCGCCCCGGTCGACGGCGTCATCAAACCGATAGAGGACGTGCCGGACGATACGTTCGCGGCGAAGATCCTCGGCGACGGGTTCGGCGTGGTCCCCGCCTCCGGCACGGTGGTCGCGCCGGTCTCCGGCACGGTGACGACGGTCGCGAACGCGAAGCACGCGGTCGGCATCACCACGGAGCACGGCGTCGAGGTGCTCGTCCACATCGGCGTGGACACGGTGCAGTTGAACGGAGAACCGTTCGACATGCTCGTCGCCGCCGGGCAGACGATCACCGCAGGTCAGCCGATCGAACGCGTCGACGTGGAGGCGGTGAAGGCCGCCGGCAAACCCACCGACGTGATCGTCGTGTTCACCAATCCCGCCGTAATCGATTCGCTCGACGTGACCGCCACCGGCGAGATCACGGCCGGCGACCCAATCGGCACGATGACCACGAAGTAGTCCGCCATCGCAAACGAGGCCTCCGCACCGGCAACACGGTGCGGGGGCCTCGTCGTATCGTCCGACGTGCGCCAGTCCGGCGTGCAGACGCCGAACGCTCACTCGCTCACGTCGAGCGCGAGCAGGTCGTCGACGGTCTGGCGGCGCAGCATCACGTGCGCACCGCTCTCACCCACCGCGACGACCTCCGGAATCAGCGCCTGATTGTAGTTCGACGCCATCGTGCGCCCGTACGCGCCGGTGACCGGCACGGCGAGCACGTCGCCGCGATGCGTGTCGGCGGGAAGCCGCACCTCGTGCACGACGATGTCGCCGGATTCGCAGTGCATGCCGACGACGCGCGCGAGCATCGTCTCCGCCGAACCGCGCCGGTTCGCGAGCATCGCCGTGTAGTCGGCGCCGTACAGCGCCGGGCGGATGTTGTCGCTCATGCCGCCGTCCACGGACACGTACACGCGTTCCGTGATCGGATTGCCCTCGCGGTCGGTGGGCTGCTTGCCGTCGTGCGCGCTCAGCGTGACCGGCTTGACCGTGCCGACGCGGTACAGCGTGACGCCGGCGGGAGCGACGATCCAACGGCCCGGCTCGAAGCTGATCGCGGGCGCGGGCATGCCGAGCGCGCGGTTGACGGCCTTGACCGCGTCGGCGAGACGCTTGAGCTCGCGGTTCACGTCCATCGAATCCTCGCCGTCCGTGTACGCGACCGAGTAGCCGCCGCCCAGGTCGACTTCGGGCAGCGTGTACGCGTCGGTCGCATAGAACGTCTTGCGCAGCAGCATCATGCGCTTCGCCGCCTGGATGAACGCGTCGGCGTCGTGGATGTTCGATCCGATGTGCGAGTGGACGCCGACCAGTTCGAGCGTCTCATGGCGGGAGAGGATGTCCTTGAGCACGGCGAGCGCGGGCCCGTCGGCCACGGTCTCCATCGCGGCCGCGAGCGCCTTGTCGCCGTCGGAGACCTCGTCGAGGCTCAGGTCGTACGGGTATTTCACGTCGTAGCGTAGCTTGCGGCCGGCAGGCGCGTCGTGCGTTCCCGCACCGTCCGCGCCGTGCTTCTCGCCGATGCGCGCGTTGGTGACGGCGGGCGAGACGGACGCCGGGTCGGCGGCGAGCGTGTCGAGCACGCCGAGCGCGGCCGTGTCGGCGCCGGCGGGCAGCAACGGCACACCGAACTTCTGGTCCTCATGCGCGGTGGAGATGTACTCGTGGCCGCCCGCGTGGATGCCGGAGGTGACGCGCAGCATCACCTTGGCGCGTTTGCCGAGACGCTTCGCGATGCGTTCGATGCGTTCCGGCTCATCGGCCGAATCGACGACGATCTTCGCGAAATCGTGTTCGATGGCGAGGGCGATCTCCTCGTCGGACTTGTTGTTGCCATGCAGCACGAGGCGGCGGCCGGGCGCGCCGGCGGCGAGCGCGATGCGCATCTCACCCATCGAACAGGTGTCGACGAGCATGCCGGCGGCGGTGACGAGGCGCACGATCTCCTTGCTGAGGAACGCCTTGCCGGCGAAGCTCACGTGCGTGGTGGAGGTGTCGAACGCTTCGGCCGCGGCCGTGACGAAACGCTTCGCGCGGTCCGCGACCTCGTCGGTGTCGATGAGGTAGAGCGGGGAGCCGAATTCGTCGAGCAGCGATTCCGCGGTGCGCCCGTGGAACGTGAGCGCGCCGGTTTCGGGGTCGACGGCCGAGGCGGCCGGCCAGATCGGGGTGATGGGCATGACGGTTCCCTTCCCTTACATCTTCTCCGGGGCGGACACGCCGAGCAGGTCGAGGCCGGAGGCGATGACGGCCTGCACGGCGTCGTTGAGCTTCAGGCGGGCGGCGGCGCGGGCCGGTTCGGGGGCCTTGGCGATGCGCGCGGCTTCGCGTTCCTCTTCGCTGCCGCGCTCCTCGAGCCCGGTCAGATCCATCGGGACGACGCGCTCCACGTTGTACCACTTGTGGTAGGTGGCGGCGAGGTCCTCGAGGTAGCGGGCCACGCGGTGCGGGGCGCGCTTGTCGCCGGCCTCCTTGACGACGGCCGGCCACTGGGCGATCGCGGCGAGCACTTCGCCGTCGGCCTCGGTGTCGAGCAGCGAGAGGTCGGCGCCTTCCGTGGTGATGTTCGCGGCGGCGGCGTTGCGGTCCACGTTGCAGGAGCGCGCGTGCGCGTACTGCACGTAGTAGACCGGGTTGTCGTTGGAGTGAGAGGCGAGCAGGTTCAGGTCGATGTCGACCGGCGAGTTGTAGTCGGTGCGCGCGAGCGAGTAGCGGGAGGCGTCCACGCCGATCGCGTCGACGAGGTCGTCGATGGTGACGACGTTGCCGGCGCGCTTCGACATGCGCACGGCCTTGCCGTCCTTCATCACGTTGACGAGCTGGCCGATGAGGATCTGCATGTTCTCGCCCGGCTTGTCGCCGAACGCCTCGCACATGGCCATCATGCGGCCGATGTAGCCGTGGTGGTCGGCGCCGAGCATGTAGATGGCCACGTCGGCCGGATCGGTGGCGCGGTGTCGCTTGTTCCAGTAGTAGGCGATGTCCGCGGCGAAGTACGCGAACTCGCCGTTGGACTTGATGATGACGCGGTCCTTGTCGTCGCCGTGGTTCGTGGAGGCGAACCAGGTGGCGCCGTCCTTCTCGTAGATATCGCCGCGCTCGCGCAGCACTTCGATGGCCTTGGCGACCTCGCCGTCCTCGTACAGGCTGTTCTCGTGGAACCACACGTCGAAGTCCACGTGGAACTCCTTCATGGAGCGGCGGATCTCGTCGAACATCATCGGCACGGCGCGCTTGCGGAACTCCTCGCGCAGTTCGGAATCGGATTCGCCGATCGGATCGCCGTCCGCGTTGAGGCCTTGGTCCTCATGCTGGAGCGAGGTGAGGTCGACGCCGTCGGCCTTGGCCTCGGCCTCGACGCGGCGGGCGATCTCGTCGATGTACGCGCCCTTGTAGCCGTCGAACGGGGTTTCGGTCTGGTAGCCCTTGTCGCCGAGGTTGTTGTCGTGCGCCCAGGCGGCGACGAGCGACTTGGCGAAGCGGTTGATCTGCTCGCCGTGGTCGTTGAAGTAGTATTCGCGCACCACTTTGGCGCCGTTCGCCTCAAGCACGCGGGCCATGGAGTCGCCGGTGGCGGCCCAGCGGGTGCCGCCGATGTGGATCGGGCCGGTCGGGTTGGCGGAGACGAACTCGAGGTTCAGGGTCTCGCCGCCGAGATGCGTGTTGCGGCCGAAGGCGGAGACGCCGTGTTCGTCGCGAGGTGCGGCGAGCACCGCGTCCACCACAGCCGCGGCGGAGGCGGAGTCGAGCGTGATGTTGATGAAGCCGGGGCCGGCGACCTCCACCTTGGCGATGCCATCGGCGGCGGCGAGTTCGGCGGCGAACAGTTCGGCGAAATCGCGCGGCTTCATGCCGGCCTTCTTGGCGAGCTGCATCGCGGCGTTCGACGCCCAGTCGCCGTGCGCGCGGTCCTTCGGGCGCATGACGGCGAATTTGGCGACCGGGGGAATGAGATCTTCAGTGAGCTGACCGGCCTTTCCGGCGGCGACAAGCTCGTGGGCAATACGCGAAATGAGTTCGCTCAACGCTTCAGGATTCATTCTTCCAAGGATACCGGCCGCGCCGACTTCACGAATCGCGTCGCCGGCGCCGTTCCAGCAGGTGGTAGCCGAGATAGCACAAGGCGACGAACGGCACCATGTAATAGAGCGTGGAACGCTGCGTGTCGTCGAACGCGACGAGGACCAGCGCGCCGATGCACATCACGATCGCCGCCCACGGCAGAACCGGGAATCCCGGCGCACGGTAGCCGAGTTCGTCGGGCGTGTGGCCGTCACGTCTCCATTCGCGCCGGAATCGGATATGGCACACGCATACGGAGAACCACACGACCAACGTCGCCAGACCCGAGACCGCCACCAGCACGAGATACACGGTCGAGGCGGCCACCACCGAGGAGAGCAGGGCGAGCAGCGAGCCCGCCATCGAGAACAGCACGGCCCACACGGGCACGCCGTGGAAGTTGGTCTTCGCGAAACGAGCGGGAATCAAACGCTCCTTGGCGAGCGACCACACCATGCGCGAGCACACGTACAGGCCGGAGTTCGCGGCGGACAGCACGGCCGTCAGCACCACGAAGTTCATCACGTCGCCGGCGAACGGCATGCCGATCGACTGGAACACAAGCACGAACGGGCTCGTCTCCACGCCGGCCTTGTGCCACGGAATCAACGCGGCCATCACGCCGATCGAGCCGATGAAGAAGATCGCAAGACGCAGCACCGTCGTGTGCACCGCTTTCGGGATCGCCTTGCTCGGATCCTTCGTCTCGCCTGCGGCGACGCCCACCACCTCGGTGCCGGAGAACGCGAACACGACCGTCAGCAGCGTGGAGAACACGGGGGCGAACCCGTTCGGGAACCAGCCGTCGGCCGTGAAGTTGCCGAACAACGGCGCATGGCTGTAACCGGCGATCGGAATCGCGCCGAAGATCGCCAGCAGACCGATGAGAATGAACGCGACGATCGCGAACACCTTGATCGAGGCGAACCAGAACTCCGCCTCGCCATAGAGGCGCACGGAAAGAATATTGAGCGCGAACACCACCGCGATGAACACCGCGGACCACACCCACGCCGGCGAATCAGGGAACCACCGCTGCATGAGCAGACCGGCCGCCGTGAACTCGCTGGCGAGCGCCACCGCCCAGTTGAGCCAATAGAGCACGGCAATCACGAACGCGGTGCCGGGGCCGATGAACCGTTTCGCGTACATGTGGAAACTGCCCGCGTACGGCATCGCCACGGACAGCTCGCCGAGCGAGACCATCACGCAGTAGACGAGCACGGAACCGACCGCGTACGCGAGAATCGCGCCGAGCGGGCCTGCCTGATGGATCGTGTAGCCGGAGGAGACGAACAGTCCCGTGCCGATCACGCCGCCGAGCGAGATCATCGTCAGGTGGCGGGACTCCATCTTGCGCTCGAGACCGGTGTGGGCGGCGCCGCCCCCGTTTGCGTCCCTGCCTGTGCCGGCGTCGGTCATAGTGCTCCTTCCATGCGCCATCCGTGCGATGACGTACGACATGATAGCAACGGGGCGACGCCGGCTCGAATCAGTTCAAGGGATTCACAGGACGGCGATCGCGTCGATCTCGACGAGCGCGCCCTTGGGGATGTCGTTGCCGCCGAACGCGACGCGCGCCGGCTTCACGGAGCCAATGAACACCTCGGCGTAGCGGGCGTCGACCTCCTTGAAGTCCTCGACGTTCTTCAGGTAGATGGTGGCGCGGCACACGTGCTCGATGCCGGTGCCCGCGGTGTCCAGAATGCACTTGATGTTCTTCAGCGCCTGCGCGGCCTGCTCGCCCGCGGTCTCGCCCGCCAGTTCGCCGGTGGCCGGATCGATGCCCAGCTGGCCGGACACGAACACGAAGCCGTTGGCCTTCACCGCCTGGCTGTACGCGCCCAGCGCCGCCGGCGCCTCGGAGGTCGCGACCGCTTCCATCTTCTCGCTCATAATCGTCTCCTTCTTGTCGAAGTCGCTGTCTGGGGACGTCGCGGGGCCGTCGAAGCTTCGGCACGGATACCGCACGGAATCACGGCAAATCGTGACGGCACACGGCGTTCCGCCGCAAACATCACGACCGCGTGATGCCGCGTCGCCCGCTCCCCATACGACTGTTCTGTTGTGCGCCCACTACCGTACGGGCGGCTACGAAGCAGTGTAGTGAGCGCGAATGTTACGAACCGTCGCATTGCCCGTCATACGGTCACGCGCTGGCATGGCAGACAAGTCCGGAGCAATCGCCTGATTCTCGAGAGCGGCGGGTGATGGAATCGCGCAGGCGGATTGCGGTCGATGTGCGGGAGTATCCGCTAGGGGAGGATCCCGGCCGGACCCGCACGGGCAGAGTGCGGTCGGCGCTCAATGCAATCGGAATACGAACACGAACTGGTGCGATCTTGCGCGGAACTTGCGCGGTTTGGTCATGAACCTGCACGGTTTGGTCATGAACCTGCGCAATCGGGACTCGAACTTGTGCAGTCCGGTGGCGAACCTGCGCGATTGGGACTTGAACCTGCGCAGTCCGGTGGCGAACCTGCGCATGGGGGTCGTGAAGGCCGGCTTGCGCCGGATGGGGTAGTGTCGGTGGTTTCCTTGGTATTCCGGGCTTTTCGGAATATGGCGTACATGCTCCAACGCCTTGCGGAGGGCTTCTTTCAGCACCCCTGTGCGCAGGTTGGGGCTTGAACTGCGCAGGTTGGGGGCAAAACTGCGCAGGTTGCTGCCCGGATTGCGCAGGTTCGCCCGCCGACTGCGGGTTCGCCATCCAATTGCACAAGTCACGCCCCGAACCGCACAGGTTCGCAACAAACAAGGTTCCCCGCCCGAACAAACACAAGGGCATCCGGTCTCTGCACGGGGTTTGACACGCTGGAGTTTGAGCCCTAACCCCAATCTGCGGTTTGCGCGCCGCCCAGCTCGCCCCGTAACCCATGTTGTCCGCGATTCCGGATTTCATCCGAAGCCGACTATCCGGGTCATAGGCCAGAATGTCTGTCTGTTTTAGCTTGTTTCCCTTTACGGCAGTAGGCGTTTCCCCTCTTTGAGCTGCATGGGCGGGGAACTCGAGGTCAGCCGAAAACGACGAAACCCCGGACGAATCCGGGGTTTCCATGGCTCCTGCGACTGGGCTTGAACCAGTGACCGTCCGATTAACAGTCGGATGCTCTGCCAACTGAGCTACGCAGGAATATGTTCCATGCTCGGGATAACTCCCTCGCACAAGGTGAAGAGCATACACGGTTTTCCAAGAAAAGCAAATCCCGATGCCATGCTTCGGGGTGTCGCAGTCATAGCCGGGACTTCGCGATTGCCCTGAAGGCACAGCCATACCCACATCAAGCGCCGTGGACGCAACGCGCGACACAGTCGACATACAAGCCTGCAACAAGGAGCCGAAAGCACCACAACCGTTCCCATAGTCCACACCGCCACCCAATGACATGCCAACTGCACGCCCGCGCAGAATCCACGTTTTGCCCCTCGGTCCTCCGCAGCGCGCCTGAAGCCAAGGCGCCATCCAAACGCAAAAGGGGGCGCCGCATCGTTGATGCGGCGCCCCTGAACCGGTGGGCCCAAAGGGGATCGAACCCTCGACCTTCTGTTCCGGAGACAGACGCTCTATCCACTGAGCTACGGACCCAAAACCATGCCGCACGCCTCATGCGACGTGCAACTCCACTACTGTACACCACCCCTACGCCACGTGCGCCCGCGACACGGAAAGTCCCTAGCGCGCGGCACATCGCCGCACGGGAACAACCACGCCGCCGACCACGCCTCCGCCGACCACCCGCGCGACACCTCCCCCGCAGTCCACGGCCCGACCGCCCGAAACACAACAGTGCCGTACGGGCGGCATAATGGGTCAGCGTTCCGGCGCACGAACGCCGGCGCCATCGGATGCCGTCACATGACGGCGGAGCAGCAGAAAGGACGCACGCCCATGGGCAGCAGCACGTTTCGTTTGACCACCGCGTTCCGCCATGGGCGCACGAAGATCGACGACGTGTATTTCGAGGCGCCGTTCAAACTGATGACGCCGTTCACGAACGGCCGCCACTCCGATTTCATCGTCATGCTCGCCTCCCCCGGCTTCCTCAAAGGCGACGAGGCGCACATCGCCATCGATTTCGCGCCCGGCACGGATTCGACCATCAAAACGCAAAGCTACGAGAAGGTGCTGAACACCGCCGACGGCAAGGCGACACGCACCATCGACCTGACCGCCCGCGGCGACGCCAAGGCGGTGTTCTTGCCGTTCCCGGTCATCCCGTTCCGTGGCAGCACGTTCGAGAACCTCACGACGGCGCATATCAGCGCGGAATCGACGTTCGTCTACGGTGACGTGGTGACGTGCGGCCGCGTCGGCATGGACGAGCGCTGGGCGATGGCGCGCTTCACGAACCGTTTGCGCGTGACGGTCGACGAGCCCCGCGCCGTCACGGACGCCGTCGCGCGCGAACGTCGACAGGACCACCGCCGCGGCCGTCCGCGCAGCCAGGACGCCGCGCGGCTCGCGTTCGCGGACCGCATGCTGCTGGAACCGGAATCGTTCGACTATACGGGCCTTGGCATGTGGCGCGAATTCACGCATTGCGGCGTCCTGTACGTCCACCTGCCGGAAGCCGATCCGGCGGACGCGCCGGACTCGGCACCGGCTGCGGGCGTGTCCGGCGACGTCCGCACGGACGCGCCGGACATGTCGCCCGAAGCGGTACGCGCGCGCGTCGAACAGGCGCGCGTCGCCGCCGAGGACGCGCTGGTCGAGCGTATCCGCGCGCATGCGGATGCGACCGGTTTTGCGGGCGAACTCGGCGTGAGCCGCGCAATTAACGGCGTGTGCGTGCGCGTGCTCACGTCACGCGGCGACGACGCGTTCGGACTGATCCGCGACATCGCCGACATCGTGACGTCATCGTGACGTCATCGTGACGTCCCTGCGACGCCCCCGCGACGCCTCTGCCCTGACATCGTCGTCCCCCGATTTTCGCGACCGCAGAATCGGGGGATGACGGCGTGTTCCATATAAACCCGTGTTTCCCGCGGAATACCGGGGAAACACGGGCGAACGCGATGTTCGGTTCCACGCGGTTTCCGTCCTCCGATTCCCGCAATCGGGGAATCGGAGGACGACCGAAATCCGCCGGAGCGCTCAGAACAGGAAGTAGCGCTGCGTGAGCGGCAGCTCGTATGCGGGATCGGAGTGGACGAGCTCGCCGTCGACCGTCACCTGGAACGTTTCCGGATCGACCTGGATGTCGGCGAGGACGTCGTTGAACTTCAGATCCTTCTTGCCGGGCGTGCGGCAGCCGTGCACGGGCAGCACCTGACGCTGCAGGTTCAGCTTGCCCTTGATGTCGTCGTCGACGGCGGCCTGCGAGACGAACGTCGCGCACGACGAGCCGAGGGCACGGCCGAGCGCGCCGAACATGTCGCGGTAGTAGACGGGCTCCGGCGTGGGAATGGACGCGTTCGCGTCGCCCATGCGCGAGTAGGCGATGGAACCGCCCTTGATGACCATCTCCGGTTTCGCGCCGAACATGGCCGGCTGCCACAGGACCAGATCGGCCATCTTGCCGACCTCGACGGAACCGACATAGTCGGAGACGCCGTGCGTGATGGCCGGGTTGATGGTGAACTTGCTCACGTAGCGCTTCACGCGGAAGTTGTCGTTGCGGTTGTTGTCGTGTTCGTCCTCGGGCAGGGGGCCGCGCTGCTTCTTCATCTTGTCGGCGGTCTGGATGGTGCGCGTGATGACCTCGCCGACACGGCCCATGGCCTGCGAGTCGGAGCTCATCATCGAGATGATGCCCATGTCGTGCAGCACGTCCTCGGCGCCGATGGTCTCCGGGCGGATGCGCGAGTCGGCGAAGGAGATGTCCTCGGGCACGTTGCGGTCGAGGTGATGGCAGACCATCATCATGTCGAGATGCTCGTCGATCGTGTTGCGCGTGTACGGCATGGTCGGGTTCGTGGAGCTCGGCAGCACGTTCGGGA
The DNA here is from genome assembly GCF_001417815.1 of Bifidobacterium aesculapii. Taxonomy (GTDB): domain Bacteria; phylum Actinomycetota; class Actinomycetes; order Actinomycetales; family Bifidobacteriaceae; genus Bifidobacterium; species Bifidobacterium aesculapii. The sequence goes on along the minus strand of NZ_BCFK01000035.1, from coordinate 76,495 downwards.
AACCGGCCGCGCGGATGATGTCGGGCGCATGGCCGCCGCCCGCGCCCTCCGTGTGGTAGGTGTGGATGGTGCGGCCTTTAAACGCGGCGATCGTGTCCTCGACGCAGCCGCCCTCGTTGAGCGTGTCCGTGTGGATTGCGACCTGTGTGTCGGTTTCGTCGGCGACGCCGAGGCAGGTGTCGATGACGGCCGGCGTGGAGCCCCAGTCCTCGTGGATCTTGAGGCCGGCCGCGCCCGCGCGGATCTGTTCGCGCAAAGGTTCGGGGCTGGAATCGTTGCCCTTGCCGAGGTAGGCGATGTTGACGGGCAGCGCTTCGGCCGCCTCGATCATGCGCGCGAGATGGAACGCGCCCGGATTGCAGGTGGTGGCGTTGGTGCCGTCGGCCGGGCCGGTGCCGCCGCCGATCATCGTGGTGACGCCGCCGGCGAGCGCGGTGCGCACCTGCTGCGGGGAGATGAAGTGGATGTGCGTGTCGAGGCCGCCCGCGGTGACGATGAGGCCTTCGCCGGCGATGGCCTCGGTGCCGGATCCGACTTCGAGACCGGGCGTGACGCCGTTCATGGTCTGCGGGTTGCCGGCCTTGCCGATGGCGCTGATCTTGCCGTTCTTGATGCCGATGTCGGCTTTGTAGATGCCGGTCCAGTCGACGATGAGCGCGTTGGTGATGACCGTGTCGGGCGATTCCGCGTCGAGTTGGACGGAGGATTGGCCCATGCCGTCACGGAACGATTTGCCGCCGCCGAACTTGAGTTCGTCGCCGTAATGCGTGTAGTCCTTCTCGACTTCGATGACGAGGCTGGTGTCGCCGAGGCGGACGCGGTCGCCCGTGGTCGGGCCGAACATGCCCGCGTAGTCCTTGCGTGTGATGATCCTGCTCATGGTTGTGTGTCCCTCCCTTCGGATTCCTCAGATTCCCAGAAAGCCCTGTTCCTTGGCTTTCCTGAACGCGGCCTCCTTGACGAGCGGATCGTCGAGCTGGCCGTCGACGAGCGCGCTGAAGCCGTGGATCTCGCGCGTGCCGCCGATGTCGATGAGGTGCACGCGGTGCGATTCGCCCGGCTCGAAGCGCACGGCCGTGCCGGCGGCGATGTCGAGACGCTTGCCGTACGCGGCCTTGCGGTCGAACTTGAGGTATTTGTTGACTTCGAAGAAGTGGAAGTGGGAGCCGATCTGGATGGGGCGGTCGGCGGTGTTGACCACGTCGAGTTCGATGGCGTCCTTGCCTTCGTTGATGGTGAGGTCGCCGTCCGCGAAGAAGTATTCGCCCGGCACGAGCTTCTCGGTCGATTCGATGGGGTTGTGGATGGAGACGAGCTTCGTGCCGTCCGGGAACGTGGCCTCCACTTCGACGACCTCGAGCATTTCGGCCACGCCGTCCATCACGTCCTCGGGCTTGAGGAGCGTGCGCCCGTACTGCATGAGTGCCGCGACGGTCGCGCCCTCACGCGCGCGTTCCACGCATTCGGAGGAGATCAGCGCGATCGCCTCCACATAGTTGAGCTTCACGCCGCGGCTCTTGCGCTCCTTGGCCACCTGCCCCGCCAAGTACAGCATGAGCTTGTCGGTCTCTCTGGGTGTAAGTCTCATCTGACCCCCGTTTTGTTGTGCGAACTTGCAGCGGCTTCGGTTTGCCTGCCCGGCTCCACAATTCGTGGGATGCCAGGCAGCCGAACCGCCGCCAGCCCAAGTTTTTAACGACCACGCGCCGCAAGGAGCCACGCCATTCCACGCCGCGCCCAACGACTCGACCAGAGTAGAACCGCTTTGCAAACGGGAGGTTTCATGAACTTTCACTCATCAATACGAATCTTATGATTCATGGCATAAACCAAACGCTTATCTATTATTTCATACTTTTGAGGTCTACTATTTGCATCAAAATCTTTGATGATTCCATATTCCTTCATAACGGAAATACGATTTTTAGCCGTTTGGTCAGATTTTTTTAAAACCTTGGATATATCTTTGACAGTAAAAATAGAAGAGGAAAGCTTAAAGACAAGAAATAAGACACGTTGCAAGGAAGACTCTTTATGTCCAGCATAGAAAGTATAATAATCAAAATCTGAAATAAACTTATTTGCACCATTACGGAATGCAGTATTAGAAAAAACCTTATCGCCGTCATCAATTAACGCTTGCTCGGCATATATTTTTTCCAATAACATAATAGCATACCGAGGCGAACCGGACGCTAATTCGATCACTTCCGCTACAGAAGATGCAGAATCATCAAAAATGTCAGCAAGGGAACGAATATCACCGGCAGAGTAATAATTAATCCGCCTATCGACAATCTCTCTAACTTGAGCATCCTCCCACGTAATATCTATCGCAGGGGTTTTGTCATATCGGACACCATCTTCCTGAAGACATTTTCGGAGCTTACTCCACAATGCGAACACAAGAGAAAACTCACTATTCGACAGAAGAGATAAATCCACCAGAATGTCATGGATGAACATACTGACATCAGGTATTTTTGAATTCAACTTCGCATATTCATCAATCTTATCAAAGAAAATAACCACCTGCCTAAATCCAAGACGTTTAATAATCTTTGCCAGCCGATCAAGAACCTTTCTCAGAGTCTCCACATCAATGGAATCTAAATCAAAATCACGAGAATTTAAGTTACTTTCATTTGCTGCAATCTCGTCCAACCTTGGAACAAATTCACGGTATGTTCTCTCATCGCAGGGAGGTAGATTTTGAACCGAATTACACCACACAGCAAAAGTTTGGGTAGTCGTACTTAACACTATATTCAAAAGCGGTCTCAAAATCTTGTTGTACGCATAAGAAGCACCAAATCTTAATAGCCTATTTCTCAAGCCATCAGCAAGACGCTTCGCCTCCTCCTTTTGAAGAAGACTCGCAAAAGAAACAAAGAATAACGACAAACAACGCTTATCTGCGGTGTTTAACTTATTTAAAAGATTCTTCTGTTTATCACACGCAGTCAACAACTCATCAATAAGTTCACGGATGACAAGAATCAAAAAATCTTTTTCATTATTTTTCAAAGCAACCGAATCATACGACTTAACAACGATAGAAAACACATTATCGTTATCAAAATCCGATTTCAGAAAATATATAAGCGCCGACTTTCCAACACCTCGATCACCAAAAATAAATTTACTCCTCCCATGAATCAAATCCTCTCTGATTGTTGCATAATACTTAGGCTTCACAAAAATCTTAGACAAGATATTCCACTCATCTTCCGCCGAATAGTTAGAAAACGGATTAGCATTAAAACCCATGCTCTCATACAATTCCATTAATTCACCTTTTCATGTTTTCTTATCTGACTATTCCGCATACGGACCCATGAATCTGGAGCCGTTGAGGTGGATCATGTGGTCTGGGGTGTCGGCGCACCAGGCTTCGGTTTCCCACGCAAGTTGTGACAAGTAGCGCTGCATGACCTTACGCTCTGGGAAACAGGAGACCAGCACCACTTTGTCCCATTGGTCTGCGAACAGCTCATGCAGTTCGACCTTTCGAGTCACGTCCACGGGGCCGTGTGTGCTGGCGGCCTCCATCAGGAACAGCCATTCGCGAGCGGCATCCCATGCGATCACATCCGGAGCCTTCCCGCGCGCCGGTAGACTGATGCCCAACTCGTCCATCATCGTGGCATCAACTACACCATGTTGATGGTCCGTATCATCGATATACAGCACTTGGCTTCCCGGAGCGAAGCGCGGCAGCATCTCTTCCACCATCTCTTTAATCAACAAGGACTGGCCTTTGGGAGACAGCCTTATGTCAACGCCCGACGGCAACGTCACCGGAGTCTTCGGCATATTACGACGTTCCTCGGCCAACGACTGATACGACTCATGCTCACTCAGAAACGCTTCGATATCCGATTCGAAATTCGTTCCGCCATAGCTCCGAATCGCCTTCAATGCGTCATCGGTCACTCGATAATTCCACTTCGGGGAATTCTGACTCCTATCCGGCTCATCGGCGTTCTCTTCGACGATGCCTGCGATGACGAACTGGTGAAGCGTAGATCGGCGAATCGTTTCACGCGTATTCGGTTTGTACTCCACTCCGAATTCGTCACGAATCCAATCCATGATGGCTCGTGTCCCCAACATCGGGTTTGCGGCATCCTTCCATGAATCACCCTGTTTCAGCTGCAGCAACGCCAACAGCGTCATCGCGCTGCGCTCGTTCATCCGCCCTTCATCGACATCGAACGAGCGCAGCAGATCCACCGCTTCGTCAATCAGCTTGCCTTCGCCCATGAAAACAACCCCCTCATCGCCTCGTCAATGAGATGCTGATTCGGCATGTCATTGAGTGACAGCATACCAGCCAGCGCGGCAAGTTGCGGTTTCGACGGGCACGGCATCTGACGCAGATCCGTGGCATTGATCTGCGTGCTGCCGGACACCTGCCGGTACCATTCGTCGATGATCGTAGACGACAGCCACAGCGTCAACCCGCGTGCGACCATATCATCGAGCGGAATCGTCTTACGCGACGTTCCTTGGTGCACGTAGTTGAGCTTGTTGTCCGCAACGAAATCAACATCGCTGGACAGATACGAAGCATAGATACGACGATTCTGCTCTTTGGCGGAGAATCGATTCACCAGACAGTAGCCGCCCGCCGGAAGCACGACGTGACGGCCATCGGCCTCGCCAGTCACCCACTGTTCGCGATCGCAGTCGACCGGATGCCGCATCACCAACCCGCACTGATTATCGGACCAGTACAAAGGGTGACCGTCCGGCTCCGCGACGCTCGACAGCACGTCACGATTACGGAACCACACCAGCTTGCCGGTGGACACCCACAGTCCCTCATCGGACAATGTTTTGAACCCGGACAGTCTCGCATCCTGCTGCCGGATACGCAGAATACGGTCGCTCCCCATCGTGAGCGCCTTCAACGCCACCATGTCGGCCGGCTGCTGCGCCAACGGCATCATCGGAGACGCGTCCGCAATCACCATAACTTTCTTCGTCTGCGGCCTTTTGGACACCTTCAACAGCATGATCTCCTGCAGGATGCTCATATCCTTGAAATGCTCCTGACGCGAACCGTACACGGCCAACGCGTCGAGACTGCATTCGTGCAGCATCCACTTGCGGAAATCCTTGAAATAGTCGCCGTTCATCCACGAGCGCGGGATAATCGCCACGCACTCCCCGCCTTCGGCGAGCGACTGAATCGCAATGACCAGAAACGCGGTGTACAGGTTCGTCACCTTGACGTCGCCGGCGCTCGTGGGAATCACGGTCGGACTGGTCTTCTTATACGGAGGATTAAGAATCACGCGGTCGAATCGCGGTTCCAGCGGAACGTCGAACACGGAATCGTTGATGACCGTAACGTCGCCGCATACCTGACATAGCGACGTTTCGGACATCGCCGCAAGCCGGTCGTCCTGTTCGACGGCGACCACGCTGCTGCCGCTCGCCGCATGTTCCGCAGCGACGGCGCCGAGGATGCCGGAACCCGATCCCAAGTCGAGAATCCGGACCGGACGTTCGCAGGGCGTGAACAGTTCCACCGCTTGCCGGGCGACAGGCATGGGGGTCAGGAACTGTTCCCACTGCTGCTGCCGCTCGGGCTGGAGCGAGGCCGCGGCCTCGTCACGAATCTGCGCGATGGAATCGGAAGTCATAGACATCAGGATAGCTGGCCAGATAGGAAGCGCGAAGGAAATGCTCAATGCGCTTGCCTGAGCGTTCGACTTTGTGACATCCGACCTATACGAGTCTGCCGCTCTCACTCCTCTCATACCTTCTTTTTCACGCCGACACCAATCACACAATCCTGTGCCCACAAGGTAGCATGGACGCTGCCGCCGCGCGTGGGGCTTTCCGCGCGGCACCTGAAGAGACCCGGCAAGGGGAGAAAGAAAGGAAGCAGGATGTTCGGCTTCTGTCATCGGAAGGACATCGGAACGACCACGACCGCACGCACATCGTCGCGCGTCACGGCACCACTCGCCGCCGCAGCGGCGCTCGCGTTGGCGGCGACGCTGCTCGTCGCGCCGACGCCGGCGCTCGCCGCGGACGGCGCGGGCACGATCGGCACCATCGCCGCCTCCACCGGCGGCACCACCGCCATCGCGGCCACAACCGCCACCGAGGATTACGCGGGCAAGCCCGCGACCGAGGTGCTGGCGACGCTCAAGACCAAGGGGCGTGCGCCGAAGACCGGCTACGCGCGCACCCAGTTCGGCGCGGCGTGGGCGGACGTGGACCATAACGGCTGCGACACCCGCAACGACATCCTCAAGCGCGACCTGACGGGCACGACCTTCAAGTCCGGCACGCACGACTGCATCGTCACATCGGGCACGCTCGAAGACCCGTACACCGGCAAGACCATCAGTTTCAAACGCGGCAACAAGACCAGCAGCGCCGTGCAGATCGACCATGTGGTCGCCCTGTCCGACGCGTGGCAGAAGGGCGCGCAGAAGTTGTCCGCATCCCAGCGCAAGCAGCTCGCCAACGACCCGTACAACCTGCTCGCGGTCGACGGCCCCGCCAACCAGCGGAAAAGCGACGGCGACGCGGCCACCTGGCTGCCGAAGAACAAATCGTTCCGCTGCGAGTACGTGGCGCGGCAGATCGGCGTGAAGGCGAAGTACTCGCTGTGGGTCACCAAGGCGGAACGCAAGGCGATGACGAAGATCCTCAACACCTGCCCGACCCAGACCGTGCCCTCGGCCGACGGCACGCAGGCGGCCGCCGACGAGGCCGCGAAGCAGGCGGCCGAAGCCGAAGCCGCGCAGCGCGAGGCCGAAGCGCAACGTCAGGCCGCCGAGGAGGCGCAGCGCCAGGCGGAAGCCCAAGCCCAGACCCAGCAGCAGGAGGCCGACGTCTACTACCCGAACTGCTCGGCCGTACGCGCCGCCGGCAAGGCCCCTCTCTATCAGGGCCAGCCCGGCTACTCGACCAAGCTCGACCGCGACCGCGACGGCGTGGCCTGCGAGTAGTCCACCCACATCCGCCGAGGCGGACGGGGCGGCATTCCGCAGCCGCGCCCGCCCGCTCCGCCCACCCCCGCACGCCCCAGTACCGAAACATGCCGGCAATGACGCCGGCCGCGGAAATACTCCGGAAACCTCACGACCCCTTCCACGAAACAATAGTGAAACCGTGTTGACACTTCCGAACGTCACTATGTGATTCATGCAACTCAGTTGCATATTCAGCAACGACCGGAAGGGGTCATCATGAACAAGGAGTCGCAAGCCGCATCAGCAGTATCCGATACCGCGGCCGCACCGACCGACGGCGCGAGCATCACCACCGCAGCAGCCACCGCAGCCACCGCAACAGCCGCAACACCGCAGTACACCGTCCAGGAAGTCTCCGATTCGACGATCCGCAAGCTCACCTTCTCGTCGTTCATGGGCAACTTCATCGAGTGGTTCGACTACGCGTCATACACCTACTTCGCCACGGTCATCGCCACGATCTTCTTCCCCAACCAGGACCCCACGGTCTCGCTCATCCAGGCGTTCGCCGTGTTCGCCCTCTCCTTCATCGCGCGCCCGATCGGCGCCGCGTTCTGGGGCAACTGGGGCGACAAGCACGGCCGCAAGAGCACGCTGACCCACTCCATCCTGTTCATGTCCGGCGCGACGTTCCTCATCGGATGCCTGCCCGGCTACGCGACCATCGGCATCGCCGCGCCGATCCTCCTGCTCCTGCTGCGCTGCTGCCAGAGCTTCTCCGCCTCCGGCGAATACGCGGGCGCGGCCACGTTCCTCAGCGAATCCGTCGGCCACCACCGCCGCGGCATGATCGCCGGCTTCATCCCCGCATCCGAGGCGGCCGGCCTGCTCGGCGGCTCCGCGGTGTTCCTCATCGAATCCACGTTCATGTCCGACGCGATGATGAACGCCTGGGGTTGGCGCGTGCCGTTCCTGCTCGCCGCGCCGCTCGGCCTGATCACCCTGTTCATCCGCGAGCACCTGAGCGAATCCCCCGCCTACCAGCAGGAGCAGCAGCTCATCGGTTCGGCCGAGAAGAAGGAGCAGGCCATGCCCCTGCGCGTGCTGTTCCGCGACTACCGCAAGCCGCTCATCCTCACGTTCGGCGCCTGCGTGCTCAACGCGGTCGGCTTCTACACGGTCCTCACCTACCTGCCCACCTACCTGACGACCACGCTCCACACCGACAAGACGCTCGCCTCCGCCGCGACCACCACCACGCTCATCGTGTACGTCGTGTTCGTGATCTTCACCGGCTACCTGTCCGACAAGTTCGGCCGCAAACGCGTGATGCTCGCCGCCTCGGTGCTGTTCGTCGTGTTCACCGTGCCCGCGTTCCTACTGCTCGACACCGGCAACGCCGTGGCGATCTTCGTCGGCGAAATGGGCATGGCGATGATCCTCGCCCTCAACGACGGCGTGCTCGTCAGCTTCCTGCCCGAAACGTTCCCCACCGAGGTCCGTCTCTCCGGCTTCGCGATCAGCTTCAACACGGCCAACGCGATCTTCGGCGGCACCGCGCCGCTCGTCGCCACCACGCTGATCTCCGCCACCGGCAACGCGCTCGTCCCCGCCTACTATCTCATCGTCATCGCGGCCATCGCGTTCGTGGCGATCTGGCATACGAAGCTCAACAAAGACCTCTTCTTTTCGGGCGTGAAGATGCCGTCCGTCACCCCGGCGCTCGGCACGGCCATCGCCTGAGCCGCACCCCACCGGCAGCCATCATCCAGATGGCCACACCCCACTCACACCAACCATCACCGGAAAGGAGGGCATCGCCATGATCCGCACGACCATCACCGCGACCATCGCCGCGACAGACGACGCACGCGGCACCCGCGCCACCCGCGAATCACGCGATGCCCGCCACGTACCCGAGCTGACGGGACACGAGCCGCGCATCATGCAGCACGATGTCGCGAATCTCATCGAACACGGCAGGCGTGACGCGCGATTTTGGCGCGGCGATGATCAACGCCGCGAGCAGCGTGCCATCCGCGCCGAACACGGGCGCGGCGAGACTGAACTCGCACGGGTCGCTCTCGCCGTCGTTCACCGCGAAACCCGCCTTGCGAATCGACGCGAGCTCGGCGCGCACACGCGCGACCGCCTCCCCGTCGCCACCATCGACGCCCTCGACGCAACCGGAACGCAGCGCGCGCTCCGCCTCGCCCCAGGGGCGGAACGCAAGACTCACCTTGACCGAAGCGGACGACCATCCGCGGTAGCGCGTACCCACCTCCTGCGTGTGGCGCACCAGCTTCGGACTGGGAATCTGATCGATCACGATCGGGTCCACATCCTCGATGACGGCGATCGCAGCGGTCTCATGCGTACGCGCGACCTCATCCTGCAGCAGCGGATGGGCGATGCGACGCACATCGATATTCGACAGCAGCGGCGCGACCAACGTCAGCAACGACACCCCGAGACGGTATTTGTCCGTCGCGGCGTCGCGGTGCAGATAGCCCAGACGCTGCAGGCTCGTCATCATCCGGGAGACCGTGCTCTTGTGCACACCGGTCATGCGGGCGACGTCGGTGACGCCCAACTCGGGCCTGTCGACCGAAAAGCAACGCAGAATCGCGAACACATTGGACAACGACGACGGCACGCGGCGCGCATCATCCGATTCGACGCCCTCACCGAAACCGGCATCCTCCCCAGTCTGCGCAACCATACGATGACCCCTCCCGGACAACACGCACATAGCCGACCACTGTATACCACGCCCGCGTCGGCGGCGGCCGGGCGAACGCAACAGAACGTACCACAACCAACCATCACAGGAAAGGAATCGCAACGATGAGCGACACCATCACCGAAGCCGAGGAATACTGGCCGGAAGGATTCTCCGTCAAGAACTCCACCTTCAGCACCTCGCTGGAAGGCCACGGCGCCGTGGACGACTACAACAAGGACCGCAAGCCCGGCCCGCTGTACGTCAACCGCAAGCACGACCGACGCTTCGGAGGCATCCAGACGTTCGCGCAGCTGCCCGTCTGCCTCACCCCGGAAGACCTCGTCGCGGGGCACATGGACGCCGCCGTGTACGGCGTGCCGTGGGACTCCACCGTATCCGGACGCTCCGGCGCGGCCATGGGACCGATGCACATCCGCACCATCGACTACCTCGGCCAGAACACGGAGATCGGGCGAGGCTCCATGGGACTCGAAACGCACGTGAACCCGTTCGAAACGCTCAACGTGTGCGACTTCGGAGACGCGCCCATCGTGCGCGGCAACACCCCGAAATCCTTCGACTCCGTACGCAAGTTCGTCGGCGCGATCGCCGAAACCGGCACCATGCCGATCGCCATGGGCGGCGATCATGGCATGACCTGGCCGGTCGTGACCGCGCTGGCTGACCACTACGGATTCGGCAAGATCGGCGTCGTGCACTTCGACGCGCACTGCGACGCATGGGAGGAAGGGCCCGACTGCATCGGCGGGCACGGCACCCCGATGCGCCACCTCATCGAAAGCGGCGCCGTGCCGGGCACGAACTTCGTGCAGGTGGGGTTGCGCGGATACTCCCCCGACCAGACGTTGCAGAACTGGATGGCCGAACGCGGCATGCGATGCCATTTCATGGCCGAAATCGAGCAGCGCGGGTTCGACAAGGTGCTTGAGGACGCCGTGAACGAGGCGATGGACCAGGCGGACTACCTGTATCTTTCGCTTGACATCGACGTGGTCGATCCGGCGTTCGCGCCCGCCACCGGCACGCCCGAGCCGGGTGGTCTGCGCAGCTGGGATGTACTCACCGCGTTCCGCCGGCTCGCGGCCGAGGTCGGCATCATCGGTATGGAGGTCGTCGAGGTCGCCCCGCCGTACGATGGTCCGGGCGAGATCACCTCGCTGCTCGCCAACCGCCTGATCCGCTCCGGTCTGACCGGCGTGGCCATGCACAAGCTCGGCATCCGGGAGAAGAACTACCTTCATCCGGAGGCGGTCGACTTCGGCCTGGCCCGCAAGCGCATGGGCAGGGATAAATAAGGGGGCTCCGCCGCGCAGTCGGGGGTCGTGCTCGCCGGACTGAGGCACTCCGCCCAGCACGACCAGCTCTGCCGCACGGTCGGGGATCGAACCTGCGCGGTCGGTGGGTGAACCTGCGCGGTAATCCTGCGAACCTGCGCGATTGGAGATCGAACCTGCGCAGTCGAAGACCCAACCTGCGCATAGGGGCCGAGTAGTACGGCGGCTTCGCCATTGTGGCGCTGCGAGGAAAGCTTGGAATACAGCCATTTCTCGCAGCGCCACAGTGCTGTATAACGAGCCTCTTCAGAACAGGGGTGCGCAGGTTCGCATCCCAACTGCGCAGATTCGCCCCCGGATTGCGCAAGTTCATCTTAGGATTGCGCAGGTTCACCCTCGGATTGCGCAAGTTCGCAGCCTCACTGCGCAGGTTCGCAGCAACTTGCGCAAGTTCATCCACGATCGCTTCCCCTCACCTCTATTGTCTCCCCCTCCACCGAGCGTGAAGGAAGACGATGTGGTCACGACCATGAAACACACATGGAACGCCGCAGCACAGAATCACCTCAAAGTCGAATCCGCAGGGCGTAGCCCTCCGTACAAGTGCGGCCATATGAATCAAAGCCACGCTGATGAGGCCATATGGGTTACACCCGGTGTCGCGCTGACGCCGCGCCACACAAAGGATGAGAAAACCTGTATGGAGCAGAGTCGCTCCGCACCAGTGCAGAAATACGGGGAACTCACGTTGTGTGGAGCGATATCGCTCAACACAACCTGCGAAGTCCATGACCCGTGTGGAGTGTGGAGCATCGCCGCGCCACAATCCTCCACGCGCCGCTCTTGTAGAGCGCCGGAATCATATGACCGATGATTTTCGCATGCGTGGCACGACTTCCGTATGCGATCAATGGTCACGAACCGATGATGTCGGCCACCGCAGAAACCACCACATCCCCTCATCGTCCAAAACCATCATCACCATCATCCCGCTAGGGGGAAAAATCCAACTGGTTGCAGCCCAATTATGCGTATGCCCCTTTCCTTCGTCGATACGCATCGAATCAACGAAGGAAAGGGGCATATCATGCGCGAGGGTCTGATCTCACTCACGCATATCGCGACGCCTCTTCACCACAATCAGACCGGCTGCCGCGACGAGCAACGCCATTGCCATGCCAAACGGTGCGGCGGCATCAAAGCCCGTGTTGCTCAGCGGCTTGGCGGAATCGCCTTTGCCACCTTGCGCATTGGCGCTATGACCGCCGTTCCCGGCACCGGCGCCAGCGTTACCCGCACCGCCATTGTCACCGGCACCGCCATTCCCGGAATCGCCGTTGCCGCCATTGCCTTCTCCGTTACCGGAGGGCGAGACGATGGGTACGGTCACCGTGCTCTTGGACAGGTCCACGGTGAAGTCGGACAGCGGCACATCAGCCATGCGCGTGGAATTGTTGTAGATAGCGATGCCGAGACGATGGCCGGCGGGAACCGTATAGTCCGTGGCGAGACCGTCCCACGTGATGTCGTAGTACTGGTTCACCGGTGTGGGTTTGAGCGCATCCAGCGAATCCTTGTGCGCGGTGCTGACCCATCCGCGCGAAATCACGTACGAATCGGCGGTTACCTTGTTCTCCACCGTACGGTAGTAGCAGGCGTCGTCGCGTCCGTCGACGCTGTCGCCCACGCAATCCTGCGGCTGTGTCTTGTCTGTGATCAGCGCGTGCAACGAGCTCGGGTCCGCTTCGATACGCGTCGCGGAACCATAGTCGATGAGCGAGAACGACAGGTTCGTGTCCGGAGCGGTCGCCTTGACGGACAGGCGGATCTTCGGCGTGCCCGAAATATGCGTGTCCTTCGCGAGCGGCTGCCCCACGTACAGCAGGCGCGTGTCCTTTGCAATGGCGTATTCAGGTGTCGCGCCCGCATCGGAGGAACTACCATCGGAATCCGCGGAGAACGGCTGCACGCCGGTCGCCTGCTTGGAAGCGAGGGAATCCGCCGCCGCGGACCGCGTCGCGTCCGCATCGTCAGCATCGGCGTCAGCCCCGGAAGCGCCGCGGGAAAGGGAGTATGCCGCGGACGGCGCATCACCGGTCAACTCATCGACCCTGCCGCCCTTGAAAGAGGCTTCGACGGGCGTGGACGACGCCGGGAGTCCCCTCGCCGAGCGTGCCAAGACCATCGACATCGCCTTTGGCGAACGACATGGTCACGTCACGCGCGCCGGGAACCGGCCATGACGCGTAGTCGCTCCATGTGCCGTCGGAGTTCTCGACAGAGGCCTGGGGCTCGTTCATCACGCCGTTGTCGATGTCGAACAGCCAATAGTCGAACCAGCGGTGGATTTCGTTGACCCAATCCGTACGGCGGAAGTCGAATGGATCGTCATGGCCGTCCTGGCTGAGCCAGATCTTGCTCGGCACGTGATTGGCTTGGAGCGCAGCCCAATACTTGTCCACGTTGTTCATCTGGACGTTGAGATCGTTGACGCCGTGCACGAGGAACACGGACGCCTTGAAGTCCTTCACATGGGAGGCGTAGTCGCGTTCCTTCCAGAAATCGTTATAGTTGCGGGTGGTCGCGTCTTCGTCCTTGATCATCTGCTCGACGTGCGCCTTGCAGACGGCCTTGCCGGAATGGTCGGAGGCACCGGGTTCGGCCGTGGCGAGATACTCGGCGAACGGGCCGGGCTCCCACCAGTTCGCGTACATCGCACCCGTGCCCGCGCGATACCAGTTGTATTGGTTGGAGATGCCGGAGATCGGCACGATGGTGGTCAGTCCTTCGACGCCGGTGGCGGCGAGGCCATCGGTGACGGAACCGTCATACGATTTGCCGAACGACGCCACTTTGCCGGACGCCCAATCGGCTTTCACTTCGTTGGCGGCATCGCGTGGGGCGGTCTTGGATTTGTATGCCTTGGCACGTCCGTTGGCCCAGTCCACGACGGCTTTGGCGGAGTCGAGATCATATTTGCCGCCGATGTCGCCGCATCCTTCGGACAGGTTCGTTCCTGCCAGGTCGGGCAGTACGTAGGCGTAGCCGCGCGGCACGAAGTAGTTGTCGTAGTAGAGCGGGAACTGGGTTTCCGGACTGTTGGCCTTGTCCTGTTCGTTCTCGTAGAGTTTGATTTCGCCTTCGTTGCCGCGTCCGAGGTCCGCGTAGCCGAAGTACGGGCTCGGATCCATGATGATCGGCACGTTGTGTTGCCCGTTGTTCAGTTCGCTCGGGCGGATGATGTCGGCACGGATCAGATCGTTCTTTCCGTCGCCGTCACCATCGTCTGGGATTTCGATGTATACGTATTCGCGGATGGCGTCCTTGTAGGAGTACACCGGTTTGGTGGTGCCGTCCGCGCCGAGCTGATACGGTTCGTTCGCGCGTTCCGCTGCGACGGCGGACGACGGCACGGCGAGCGCCGTCAATGCGGCGACGGTCGCCGCGCACGCGACGACCGTACGCGCGGCGGTGCGGATGACGTTGGCGGATGCGGCTGCGGTGTGTGAGCCGGCTGCGTTATGACTGTTGCGGCTGTTGCGACTACTGTCAGGACCATGCGATGACAGTTTGCCCATGAGATTCATGGTGTGATCCTTCCCCTCATAACACCTTGATGAAGCGCAAGGTTTATGCGGGATGTTAGCCCTTATGCCGCCAGCCTGTCCACCTGTCATCCGTCACACGGGCGTTACCTGGCAGTTACAGAACGGCATGCGCCGCGCGGCGGAGTACAATCATCTCTATGTCAGGCAATGGGGAAACACGGCAAGCGGCGCATGATGGTTTTTCGGCGGAGACGCCGATAACGAAGAGTAGCGATGACGCGTTCGACCGCAATGGATACGTGAAGGCACTGAAAGAGGCGATTCTGCATCCGTTGAGCAGCGACTGCCTTGTGGTGGGCATCACCGGAGAATGGGGGTCCGGAAAAACTTCACTGAAGAACCTGCTGAAGGAGGAGATTCTCAGAGAACGGACTCGCGGTGATTCCGAAGAGGCCAAGAAGAGTCTGATTGCGGAGTTCGACCCATGGCTGTATTCGGGAAGAGGCGAACTGATATCGATGATGTTTCTTGACATCTCAAAGAACATAAAGCCTGTAATAACCGGCGTAAAGAGCATCTTCAATAACTTCAGAAAACATGCGAGCAAAGCATTGGGGATAGCAGCCGGCGGGGCGGAAAGCATTGCAACAAAATCAAACACCCCCTTTACAATTCCAAACACGCCAACCGGCATAACCCTGTCAATCGGAGACAAAGCCCTCGCCGCGTGCTTCAGGGCACTTTCCGACATTCTCAAACCCGGCAGCGACGACATAGCAAACCTTGTGAAAGTACGCACAAAGCTCAAGAAAACCCTTGAGAAGAAAGGCAAACGGGTCATCGTTTTCATCGACGATATAGACCGACTCACCGATAACGAAGTGTGCGATATCTTCCGTACCATCAAAATGGTAGGTGATCTCCCCAACGTTACATATGTGCTGATGTACGACCAGGGAGCCGTAGCGCGGTCTCTGGATGCGCTTGCAAATGGACGAGGCGAAGAATATCTCAAGAAGCTGGTACAGGTCTCCCTGCATATCCCCGAGTTCAACACAGACAAGGTATGGGAACAGCTTGATAAAGAGATATCCAATATTTATGACAAATGGCCCGGATTATACCATTTCAAGACAGTCAACGGAAAACCTGCAGGTTTTCAATATTTCATACAACCATTCATAAAAAGCCCGCGCGACAGCGTACGCTTTGTCAACACGTTGAAGATGGAGTATGCAGCCCTTCGGGAAGATGTTGAATTCGATGATTTGGTATGCATGGTTTCACTGGAACTATTCAAACCAAAGCTGCGTCAGTGGATATATAACCATGGAACAGAACTATGCCATTACAAGCCAGACGATACTATCGACATCGTAGACCATGGCAGCAACAGGCGAGCACGCCTGGAACAATACCCCGACACGGCCTCGCAAGGTTCTCCCGCCCGCCATGCAATTGATACGTTATTCCCGGAAAGCACCAGACAGAACGAGCCCTCACCTGCCAGTAACACTATTTATAATATAGAGCATTTCTATAAATATTTCCGTTTCTTACAGCCGGACAATCTTATCCGCGAAAGCGAATACATCTCATTCATATTGGACAACAGCCACACTCCATTGTCCGGCAGTGATGAACGACTGAACATTCTCCTAAGCCCGCAACTCCCCTCGAAAGCCGCCCGCTATCTATCTCCTATCCACAACGAAGAACAACTCCAAGCGTTCATCACCCACATTATTAATGAAATAGATAGCACCGGCAATGCAGAAAGCTACTGGCAACTTATCCGCATTATTGACGAAATGATGATTCAATACAACAATCATATAGTGACGTTGGTTGATTCTATTGGCACATCTTTCCTATCCTCAATGTTCACCAAGGAAATCGCAACACAGGTATTAAAAAAGCATAGTCTAAAACCCCTTTTTGACATTACTTCATCAATAGGTCATCAAGCCAAAAAACTACCATCCCATATCTCAAAAACCTCATTCATCAGCATAGTGTACTTAGAATCCATACTACAAATTGCACTGCATGTCCCACGAAAGTACAAGACGCTGTTTTCATGCGACAAATCTATCAATATAGAAGAAAAAGACAAGTTTATTCTGAATCAGAAATCAATCTTAATAGAACATCTTATCATTACATATATTTCTGAAATCCAAAATTTACACCTTGAAACAACTGATCTAAAAATACTACAATTCCTGTTTAAAAACCTAATGATCATTTCAACGCAAGATATTAACGCCCCCAATCTTGATCGGACATATTCTGTTATCAAACGCCATATAGAAAATCACGACTATTACAATCTCCTCGTTTGGTCTAATGCGTTTAATTACAGCCATTCCACTATCAATGATCCAGATTCTCTGGTACCACCGTCAGACCTATTGCATACTTTAGAGTCCACCAATAAAGAAACCCTAAACGCCTTCGACATAAAAACAATCATCGACAACGCAATTAAAACCAAAATGGATGATTATACATTGAATAAACTTATAGATATATCAAATAGATGGCAATCCGAATCGATTGCACGGGAGCCCGGTGTAACTGACTAGAGTCAGTCAATTACATAACACAGAATCTCGCTACTGCCGTAGACACTCGTTCTGATGGGCACGCCAAAGCCGAGCCTGCCATATCCGACGGAACGAATCAGGTTATCTTTGATGATAATCATGCGCTATCCGCTCACCCAACTGTGACTACACAGCGTATACAACCACCGAGCCACTCACAGGCCGGAATGCAAAATCCTGTACTACTGCCAGCATAAACGCAATGTGGGGAGTCCTGGAATTCCAAGACTCCCCACATACATATCGGGTTCAGACTATAATGTCCCGAACCGTCTTTGCGGCCATGTTATCTGCGTTCGCGACGCACGCCTCCGCGCCCGCCGACCGTCAACAGTCCGCCTGCGGCCAGCAGCAGGGTCACCGCGACGGCGAACACCATGGTGACGTCGGAACCGGTGGCCGACAACGCGTGATGACCATCCGCATTGTCGCTCGCACCGTTCCCGTTACCATTCGCCCCGGTCCCAGCGCCAGCACCGTTCCCATTGCCGTTCGCGGCGTTTCCGCCATTGCTGCCGTTGCCAGCCCCGGCCCCGTTCCCGGAACCGTTCCCGTTCCCGGAACCATCGCCCTTGGCGACGTGCACGCCGTATGAGACGGATTCGCCGAACGCGTCGGTGACGCTCACCGTGTGGTCCGCATCATCGGCGGGAATGGTGACCGCACCGTCCGCGCCCACGGTGACCGGTTTGCCGTCGACCTTCACGTCGGCACGGTAGTTGTAGGAGACGTTGAACGTGACGTCGCCCTTGTAGCTGCCGCCGTCCTCGATGCCTTGCACAGGCGCGGCCGCCGTGTCGTACACGGCCAGCGCGAATACGCTGGCGAGGATCGTGGCGCGTTCGATGCTGTAGTTGCCGGTGAACGGGTGGTCATCACTGACGACGGTGAATTGGTCCTCGTCCGACGGCCACTCGTAGATGTCGCCGACCACGTGGTAGTTCTGTTCGGTGACGTCGTTGCGCCCGTCGCCGATGCGGTCGCCCCAGAAGATGTACACGCTGGGAATGCCTTCGCCGAATCCGAGTTTGGGCGTGCCGTTCGCACCGGTCGCACCGGTAATGGTGGCATGGTCGGAGCAGTTACCGAAGAATTGGAGGTCGACGGTGTCGTCCGGCCCCTTGGTCCACCACTTCGCGTACTTGCCGTCGGTGTAGTCCCAGTAGCGTTCGGCCTGGCGCTCGGCCACGTCGCCGGCGACGCTCTGCTGCGGGTTGCCGTCGGCGTCGCGGTAGGGCGTGTGGATGGTCAGTACGCTGTTGCGCGTCTGCGAGGTAGCGGCCATGTCCATGTTGTAGTAGGCGATCACGTGCTGCTTGCCCCAATCCTCAGGGTAGAGGAAGCTGCTGTAGAAGTGGGCGGATCCGATGAGCCCGTCCTCTTCGGCGGCCCAGAGCGCGAATACCACGTTCACGTTGGTGGGCACGTTCTTGAGCGCTTTGGCGATGGCGAGCACGTTCACGCTGCCGGACAGGTTGTCGTTGGCGCCTTCCGCGCCGAATACGCTGTCGCGGTGCGCGCCGACGATCACGTATTTGTCGCTCGGATGCGCGGCTTCCTTGACGGCGAGGATGTTGCTCGTGTGCGTGTTGCGGCGGTTGACGACGGTGGCGGATGCGCCGCCGACCTTGCCGTCGGCCCCGGTGAGTTTCTTCACGATCTGCCTGCCGTCAAGGTAGGAGGCGAGCACGACGGGGATGGTGATGTCCGTGCCTTCGGTGGGTGCGGGGAACGGGTGTTCGGCGGAGGTGCCGCCGTCCTCGTTGACCGTGTACTTGTTGTGGAAGAACACGACGGCCTTCGCGCCTTTGGCCTGCAACGCGCGTGCCGCGTCCGCGTAGTCGGTGCCGCCGTTCTTCCATTGATCGTAGCCCTTGCGGTTGGTCAGGACGATGCGCCCGTTGAGGGCGGAGGCGTCCGCGGCGACGGCGTCGTCAACGTTCGCGAAGTAGACGGTGTCTCCGGTGATGGTAGGAGTCTCGTACCCCTTGTAGACGCTGTCGTCGGCCCAGCCGGGCGCGAGCGCGGTGTAGTCGCGTCCGTCGATGGTGACGGAGGCGCCGATACGGCGGTTGACGCGTTCGTTGGCGAACGTGTCGAAGTAGTCGGCGGTGCCGTCGGCCGCAGTGGCCTTCGTGAACGGCCCGTAGCCGAGTTCCTTGAAATCGTTCGCGAAGTAGTCGGCACTGGCCTCGTCCGCCGGTGTGCCGGCAACGCGCGGGCCGATGTTGTCGTGCACGTATCGCACGTTCTTGAGGATGTAGTCGTCGTCGATACCGTCGACGACGGTCCGCTCGTTCGTGTCGAATGCGGCGGACGTCCGTGCGGCCACAGCCGCGTCGTCCGCCGTCTCGCCGGCGTAGGCGGCGGTGGCGAACGACGCCGCCATGCCCAGAGACACGGCGACGGCCGTCGCCATCGCGGCGAGCCTGCGTCCCGCCGCCGGGCGACGTGACGTCGCTGCCGTGCCGTTCCCGTTGTTCTGGTCGTCCCATGCGGGACGCGTCCCGCGCGTCGTTCCGTGCGACGCCCCTGCGTGTTGCGTTGGTGCCATAATCGATGCGCGGCAACGCAAGCCACGTACCGCCCCGCACATGACGAATACGGGCGATGACGTGGTCGCGCCGCCGCTTCCCTTCTTCCTCTGTCTGTTCCCGGATAAGTCGGTTCCCCTCAAGCCGGAGCATGATGGGAATCCCCCCTCTCGCTACGCATGCGCGGGATTCGCATCCCCTTCCCGTCATGCGTTGCGCTCCAGTAAACGCCCGAAACGCGGATTTGTCCAAGAAGAAACGGTTGCATGTCGTCATAACACGAATCGATGGCTCCATACGTCTGTGCAGAACGCCGACAGAGGCCGACCCGATCTTGGCGGAGGCGGGAAGCGACGGACGGAAAGGCGGCGCGCACAGGAACCGGGCGACGCACTCACAAGGTGACACGCGTGCGTTTGCGCTCGTAGATGAGCGCGAACGCGGCGAGCAGCGCGACCGCGGCCAGCGTGAACGGCAGTCCGGCGAGACCGGTGATGTGGTAGTCCATGCCGGCGGCGTTCAATGCGGCGCCGCCGACCAGCGAGCCGACCGCGTTGCCGCCGTTGAAGGCGATCTGCACGCCGGCGCCGCCGATGAGTTCCCCGCCGCCCTTGCCGGCGTCGGCCATGAGCAGCATCTGCGGGCCGTTGATGAAGAACAGGCCGAACGCGATCCAGAAGGTGAGCAGCGCGCAGGTCGCGAGGTTGCCCGGCATGAGGAACACCATGAGCAGGCCCATCGCGGAGATGAACTGGCCGAGCGCGGCGGTGGCGGCGTGCAGCCACCGGTCGGCCATGCGCCCGCCCGCGAGGCCGCCGACCACCATGCCGAATCCGGCGAGCATCATGAGCAGCGGCACGAACTGCGAATCGTATCCGCCGGTTTTCTGCAGCCAGGGAGAGACGTAGCTCCACCAGCAGAACACGCCGGAGTTGCCGACGAACACCGCGCCGAGCACGAGCCACGGTCCGGGCTTGGCGAGGAAGCGGAACTGCCCCGCGAGGCCGGCGTCGGGAACGGCCGGGATCAAAGGCATCCATGCCAAGGTGAGCGCGATGGTGAGCGCCGCGCCGATGGCGAGGATCACGAAGGCGAGACGCCAGTTCAGGTATTCGGCCATGAGCGTGCCGGCCGGCACGCCGAACATGTTGGCGAGCGTCTGTCCGGTCACCATGACGGACACCGCCTTGCCTTCCTTGCCTTTGTCGGCGAGCGCCTTCGCGATGACCGTGCCGGTGCCGAAGAACGCGCCGTGGGGCAGTCCCGCGATGAAGCGGGCGGCGACGAGCACGGCTGCGCTTGGTGCGACGGCGCTGAGCGCGTTGCCGACGAAGGCGAGCGCCATGAACAGGATCACGAGATGTTTCGGACTGGCTTTGCGCCCGAAGACGAGCATGGTCACGCCGAAGCATACGCCAATCGCGTATGCGGAGATGAAATGGCCGGCGGTCGGGATGGATACGTGTGTGGCTGCGGCGGCTTGGGGCAGGATGCCCATCATCACGAATTCCGCGGCGCCGAGCACGAACGCGCCGGCGGCGACGGCGAGCAGGCTTTTCTTCATGGAGGATTCCCTCGAATCGGAAGTGGTCGGATTGTCGAAGTTGTCGGTGCGGCAAGGCCGCGCCCCGGCAAGACTACTCCCCCTGCTCCCCGTCGCGTGACAGGCGGCCGCGCGCGATGGACACTCACGAGTCACGGACACCCGCCCAGATGCGGTATGGCGAATTCAAGCTCGTCGTTCCCGGAAAGACGAATCAGGATGATGATAACCGAATACACCCGACCGAAACGTATAAACGTCTTTTATATCTTTTATATCTTTTATAAGTTCGCTATTATGGTGTCCGATGGGGAGATTGCGGATAAGCCTCTCCCTCTGCGATACGGAGGATTCATCATGCGCAATCCATTCAAACCAACCGCCGGAATGACACCGCCGGTATTGGTCGGCCGCAAAGCGGACATCGAGGATTTCTCATGCGCTTTGGACGACGGCGTCGGAGCCCCCGGGCGACTGATGTACGTCACCGGCGCACGAGGAGTAGGCAAAACCGTCATGTTGAACGCTCTGGGCGACGTCGCCAGAGAACGCGGTTGGCTCGTCATCGACGAAACCGCCAACCACGGATTCATTTCCCGCCTCATCGACGCCTTACAAGACAATGACAAAACCCGCGACGGCAAAACCCACATCACCTCGTGGACGATGCCCTCAGGCTCACTCGCTATTCCCGGGACATCCGTGGATGCGTCGCTAAGCCTAGGTTCCATCCAATTCACACCCACCGAGCAATCCCTTGATTTCCGCAAGGCGATGACCCGCAAGCTCGACCAACTGGAGAAGAACGGGCTCGGCATACTCATCACGCTTGACGAGGTTCAGCCATCGAGCATCGAAGAAATCCGAGCCTTGGCGACGACGATCCAGCACCTCATCCGAGAGAAGCGCAACATCGCGTTCGTGTTCGCAGGCCTTCCGACCTTGGTGGAGAACGTCATCGACGATGATGTCCTGACGTTCCTTCGCAGGGCGGAACGCAAGCATTTGGAAGATGTGGATCTGGATGAGGTGCGTCATGCTTTCGCGGTCACGATAACGACCAACGGCAAGCATGCGTCCGATGACGTACTGGACAGGCTTACCCAAGCCACCAACGGATATCCTTTCATGATTCAGCTGGTCGGCTACTGGGCGTGGCATGCGTCCGAGGTCGGCCCGCTCGCCGATGACAAGGAAATCACCCGAGCAGCTGCGGACAAAGGCGTGGCCCAGGCGGAGCTCAAGCTCGGAGATATGGTGCATGGCCCTGTTTTCAACAAACCGTCCCCGATGAAGTGCGACTATCTGTTGGCCATGGCACAGGATGATGGCCCATCGTCGACCGCGGAAATCGCCAAGCGCCTGAAGCGAGATCCAGGCTATGCCAATGTGTACCGGACCCAACTCATCAACGAGGATCTCATCTACCAATCCTCATACGGGTACGTTGACTTCAGACTCCCCTTCATGCGCGACTATCTTCGCGAACACGGCGCCTACCTTCAGATGCGCGAAAACATCAAAGGCAGATCGGAACAGTAGAGCCTTCGACACAGCTGGCGCCGATACCCCAGCCTCGATGGTTTTGTATGCCAGAAGCGTCGTCTTCGTCGATTGCATCGCTTTCGTCCCAAACGCGTCGTTTTCGTTCCAAGCTTGGGATGGAAGCGACGCTGAGAGGCCCGTCAGCGTTGCTTTCGTCCCAACCGTGGGGCGGAAACGACGCAGTCGGGACAGAGCAGACGCCTTTGGGACGGAAGCAACGCGAAATCAGGTGGAATAAAGGGTCATCGGAGAGGCCAAGTCCCACCAGCGTCGCTCTCGTCCCAAGCGGGGGACGGAAGCAACGCGCTTGGGACAACAACGACGCATCCGGGACGGAAACGACGCGCTTGACAGGTGGCAGGGTAAGAATCAGACGCGTTTGAAGCCAGCTCAGCAGCAGCCCAAGTAGCCCGAGCCACCCGGGACAAATCCGAACCGCTCAGCCGAACCGCCCCGACCGCCTGAAAGCCCAAACCAGTTACCAGCAGCCCAGTCCAGCAGCCCAAGTAGCCCGAACTAGTCCCCGAACCACCCCAGCACCAACCCAGCAGACTAACCAGCACCGAACCAACCCAACCGACCCGAACCAGCACAGGCCCAAGCCGCGTCACACGCGCATCGCGTCCTTCGCCGCCTCGATCTGGCCCGGCCCGCCTTCGCCGGCGGCGATGAACCGCCCGGACGCGAGCACGTAGTATTTGTCCGCGCGTTCGACGGCGAACTGCACCTTCTGTTCGACGAGCACCACGCCGATGCCCTTCTCCTCGGCCATGGATCGGATGGCCTGCTGGATTTCGGCGACGATGTTCGGCTGGATGCCTTCGGTCGGTTCGTCGAGGATCATGAGTTTCGGACGGGTGATGAGCGCGCGGGCGATGGCGAGCTGCTGACGCTGGCCACCGGAGAGCAGGCCGGCGCGGCGTCCCGCGAACTCCTTCAGCACCGGGAACATCGCCACGGCTTCGTCGTAGCGCGCCTTCGCCTCGGCGCCGTACCGGTCGGCGACGACGTGCAGGTTCTCGTCGACGGTCATCGTGCCGAACGACTGCTGGCCTTGCGGCACGAACGCCATGCCGGCGCGGATGCGTTTGTTCGGCGCGGCTTTGGTGACGTCCACGCCGTCGAACGTGATCGTGCCGGACGTGGCCGGCAGCAGGCCGAGGATGGCTTTGAGCAGCGTGGTCTTGCCGGCGCCGTTGTTGCCGACGATGCTCACCCACTGCCCGGCTGCCACGTCGAACGTGATGTCGTTGACGACGGTCACTTTGCCGTAGCCGGTGTTGAGCCCCTTCACTTCAAGCATTGCCATGGTTGGTCCCTTCAGTTCTCGCCGCCGAGGTAGATCCTGACGACCTCCTCGTTGTTCTGGATATCTTCGACCGATCCTTCGGCGAGGATCTCGCCCTGGTTGAGCACGGTGACGGAGTCGGCGAACTGGCGCATGAACTCCATGTCGTGTTCGACGATGATGACGGTGCGGTTCCTGCTGCATCGTTTGAGCAACTCGCCGGTGGCGATGCGTTCGGCCGGGGTCATGCCGGCGACGGGCTCGTCGAGCAGCAGCAGGTGCGCATCCTGCACGAGCAGCATGCCGATCTCCAGCCACTGCTTCTTGCCGTGCGGGAGGATGCCCGCGGGCTTGTGCGCGTCCTCGGTGAGGTTGCACACGTCCATCATGTATTCGATGTTCTGCGTGACGCCTCCCATGGGGCGGAACAGGTCGCGGCCCTTCTTGCGGAATCCTTCGGCGAGCTGCAGGTTCTCGAGCACGCTGAGCTCCTCCACGACGGACGCGGTCTGGAAGGTGCGTCCGACGCCGAGTTTGACGATGTCGTTCGGCTTGCGGCCGATCAGCTCCTCGCCGCGGAACATGGCCGATCCGCTTGCGGGGACGAGTCCGGTGATCGCGTCGATGATGGTGGTCTTGCCGGCGCCGTTCGGACCGATGAGGAAGCGCAGGTCGCCGTGTTCGACGGTCAGGTCGAGGTTCTTGACGGCTACGAACCCGTCGAATTCGACGTGCAGCCCCTTGATTTCGAGGTAGTCGTTCCATTGGCCGCCGCGGTCGTCGAGCGCGGTGAGCTGTTCGTGCAGGCGTTCGCGCTCCTCGACGATCTCGGCCTTCATGGCGGCCGCTTCGTCGCGCATGCGCTTGGCCTCGTCGCGCATGGCGACCATTTCGGCGCGCAGACGCTCCAGATCCTCCTTGGAGGCGGGAGCGGCGGCCTCAGCGGCGCCGGCAGCCGCAGTAACCGCGGAAGCCGCGTTCGTAGTCACGGAAGCCGCGTTCGCAGTCTCGTTCGTGGTCGCATTCGTGTTCATGGTGTTCTCCTCGCTCATGCGTTCACCGCCTTGACCGTGCCGCCCGCCGTCGCGGACGCCGCAACGGCTCCCGGATTCCCGCCGAGACCGATCTTCTCCTTAAGCCAGGGCCATACGCCCTTGAACTGGCCGAGTCCCATCGGCACGAAGGCGATGACCAGAATGAAGATGAGGCCTTCGATGTACGTCCAAGCGGACGGGTACGCCTCGGACAGCTGCGTTTCGGCGAAACGGATGATGAGCGTGCCGACCAGCGGGCCGAGCAGCGTGGTGCGTCCGCCGATGACCACGCCGGCGAGCATGAGGATGGACGGGGTCACGCCGATGTCGGACGGGGAGATGATGCCGACGACGGGCACGAACATCGCGCCGCCGATGCCGGCGAACATCGCGGCCAGCGAGAACGCGAACACCTTGATGGAGGCGGGGTTGTAGCCGAGGAACTTCATGCGGTTCTCCTGGTCGCGCACGCCGATGATGAGGTCGCCCATGAACGAACGGCGGATCCAGTAGACGATGAGCACCATGGCGAGCGTGAGGAACGCGCAGATGTAGTAGATCATCTGCTTGTTCGCGTCGTCGGTGAGATCGTAGCCGAAGAATCCCTTGAAATCGTTGAGACCGTTGGTGCCGCCGGTGGTCTTCGACTGGCCGATGAGCAGCACGGAGAAGGCGGCGACGAGCGCCTGCGACAGGATGGCGAAGTAGGCGCCGCGCACGCCGCGCCCGAACACGGCCAGGCCGAGCAGCGCGGCGATCGCGCCGGGCACGGCGGCCACGCCGATCACGGCGATGACCGGATTGCGGAACAGCTCCCAGAACCCGGGGACTTCCGTGATGCCGTACTGGGCCATGAAGTCGGGCACCTGACCGGGGCCGATGTCCTCGAGCTTCATGTGGATGGCCATCACGTACGCGCCGAGACCGAAGAAGAGGCCCTGGCCGAGCGTGAGCATGCCGCCCTGGCCCCATGCGAGGCCGATGCCGATGGCGACCATCGCGTAGCACAGGTACTTCGAGAGCAATCCGAGGTTGTACACGCTCATGATGGAGGGCGCGAGGAAGATCAGCGCGACGGCGACGAGCGTGCCGATCCACGGCTTGTATTTTGCGGCGAATGCGCCGGCTGCGTGCAGAGAAGCGTTGTTCATGATGGTTCTCCCCTCCCCTTACGCGAGGTTCCTGGAACGGATGGAAACGAGACCCTGCGGGCGGAACTGCAGGAAGACGACGACGATCAGGAACACGGCGACCTGCCCGATCGACGCGGACGTCGGCAGTTCGATGGCGGACTGCGCGAGACCGAGCACGAAGGAGGCGATGACCGCGCCCTTCAACTGGCCGACGCCGCCGGCGACGACCACAAGGAACGCCTGCACGATGAACGTGGTGCCGAAGTTGAAGCTGATCGAGTTGAGCAGGCTCAGCGCCACGCCCGCGATGCCCGCGATGCCGGAGCCGAGGAAGAACGTGACGTGGTCGACGGTCTTCGTGGAGATGCCGGAGACCTCGGCCAGATCGCGGTTCTCGGAGGTGGCGCGGATCTGGCGGCCGAGCGGCGTGAGCTTGAGCACCGCGTACAACGCGGCCACGCACACCACCGACAGGATGAAGATGAACAGGCGGCCGGCGGAGAAGCTGTAGCCGAAGACCGTCACCGGGTTGGTGAGCGCTTCGGGCGCGGAGGCATAGACCGGGGTCGCGCCGAAGATGTCGCGCGCGAGCTGTTGCAGGACCAGCGAGACGCCGAACGTGACCAGCAGCGTGTCGAGCGGGCGCGTGCGCATGCGTTCGAGCAGCAGCACGTCGAGCAGCAGTCCGAGCGCGCCGGCCACGAGGAATCCGACGACGAGCGCCACGCCCAGGGAGACGGCCTTGTTGCCGATGACCGTGCTCATCACGTAGGCGGTGTACGCGCCGGCCATCATGAACTCGCCGTGCGCGTTGTTGATGACGCCCATCTGGCCGAACGTCAGCGACAGGCCGAGCGCGGCGAGCAGCAGGATCGATCCGTTGGACAGACCCGCCACGATCTGTGGAAATAGCATACCCATGGTTTCGTGTTCCCTTCCGCTCTCTCAGTTGCTTTCCGAACCGCTTGCCGAGCCGGCCGTGGACCCGCTCACCGCGTCCTCGGCGCCGGCGCTCAGGCTCTTCGCCCAGTCGTAGGTCGTCAGGTACGGGTCGGGCTTGATGGGGCCGTCGGACTTCCACACGGTGTGGATGAGCTTGTCCTCGCCGATCTTGCCGATGTACGAGGTCTTGTAGATGTGATGGTTCCTGCCGTCCACCTTGACGCGGCCTTCCGGCGCGTCGAAGGTGACGCCGTCGGCCGCGGCCTTGACCTTGTCCACGTCGAACGACTTGGCCTTCTCGACCATGCCCTTCCACAGGTAGACGGACGTGTACGCGGATTCCATCGGGTCGGAGGTGGGCCGGTTCTCGCCGTACTTCGCCTTGAAGTTCTTCACGAACGTCTTGTTCTGCGCGTTGTCGAGCGTCTGATAGTAGTTCCAGGCGGTCAGCTGGTCCTTGACGTTGTCGACGCCGATGGCGGAGACCTCCTCCTCGGCGATGGACATGGAGATCACCGGCGTGGTGTCCGCCTTGAGGCCGGATGCCTTGTACTCCTTGAAGAACGCGACGTTGGAATCGCCGTTGAGCGTGTTCACGACCGCGTCCGCGCCGGAGAACTTGAGCTTGTTGACGATCGTCGTGAAGTCGGTGGAGCCCATCGGCGTGTACTCCTCGCCGACGACCTCCATGCCGTTGCCTTCCGCGTACGCCTTGACCACGCGGTTCGCGGTCTGCGGGAACACGTAGTCGGAGCCGACGAGGAACAGCTTCCTGTAGCCCTGCTCCTTGAGGTAGTCGAGCGCGGGCACGATCTGCTGGTTCGGGGCGGCACCCGAATAGAAGATGTTCGGGCTGGCCTCCATGCCCTCGTACTGCAGCGGGTAGAACAGCAGCGCGTTGTCCGCCTCGAAGACCGGCAGCATGGCCTTGCGCGAGGAGGATGTCCAGCCGCCGAACACCGCTGCCACGCACTCCTTCTCGATGAGCGTCTTGGCTTTCTCGGCGAATACGGCCGGCTCGGACTTGCCGTCCTGCTGGACGACTTCGAGCTTCTTGCCGAGCACGCCGCCCTTCGCGTTGATCTCGTCGACGGCCATGTGCAGCGAATCGCTGACGGTCTGTTCGGAGATCGCCATCGTGCCGGACAGCGAGTTGACGAATCCGATCTTGATGCTGTCACCGGAGGTGTCCACGCAGGACGACGCGTTGCCCGTGGCGGTCGCGTTGCCTTCCTGCGCCTCCTTCTCGGCGACGGTCCGGCCCCAGCCGCAGCCGCCGGTCGCCATGACGGCGACGGTCACGCAGCAGGCTGCGACGGCCTTGAGTCGATGTGATATGGCCATACGTCCTCTCCCTCTCACGTACGCCTTGGATTGACGGTGAAGTGCGTGTGAAACCGGTTCCGTGGAACCGTTTCCGTAAGACGGAACGATGACAGCGCCCAGTTGATGGCACGTTGCCCGTGTGTTTCCGTTTCATATCCGCCGTGACATGACGGTTACACGCGCAGTGCCATCGCGCGGGCGCGTGTCGCGCATGATTCCACCGCCACGCGGCCGTCACGCGGACGGACGAAGCAGGTACTCTTGGGAATCATGGAACTGCATGTATTGAACCATCCGCTCGTCGAGCACAAGCTGACCGTGCTCCGAGACAAGAACACCCCGTCCTCCACCTTCCGCGAGCTCGTCTCCGAGCTGGTCATGCTCGAAGCGTACGAGGCCACGCGCGACCTGTCCGTCGTGTCCGTGCCGATCGAGACCCCGGTCGCGCCGATGACCGGCAAGAAGCTCGCCGAGCCGCGCCCGATCATCGTGCCCGTGCTGCGCGCCGGACTCGGCATGCTCGACGGCATGACCCGCCTGCTACCCACCGCCGAAGTCGGCTTCCTCGGCATGAAGCGCGACGAAGAGCACCCCACCCAGCAGATCACCTACGCGAACCGCCTGCCGGACGACCTCTCCGGCCGCCAGTGCTTCCTCATCGACCCGATGCTCGCCACCGGCGGCACGCTCGTCGCCGCCACGCACTATCTCGCCGAACGCGGCGCGAAGGACGTCACCGCGATCAACATCATCGCCGCGCCGGAAGGCATCAAGTACGTCGAGGAGCACATCGACCCGTCCATCGACTTCAAGGTCGTGGTGTGCGCGGTCGACGAAAAGCTCAACGACAAGTGCTACATCGTGCCGGGGCTGGGCGACGCCGGCGACCGCCTCTACGGAGTGATCGATTGACGGAGCGTTATCCGCGTTGCGGCGAGTTCGACGTACCTCCGTACGCCTTCACCCGCCACGCCTCGATACCGCACACGTCAATCGACCACCAGACGGAAGGACCGACGGATGCAGATCGACATCATCGCGCCGGGGCGCGTGAAGGAACGATACCTGCGCGACGCCATCGACGAATATTCGAAGCGATTGTCGCGCTACTGCCGTCTGAACATCATCGAAGTCGCCGACGAGAAGACGCCGGAACACGCCTCGGAAGGCGTGGACCGGCAGATCAAGGCGAAAGAGGGCGAACGCATCGCGAAACATCTGCGTGACAATGCGTTCGTCGTCGCCCTCGCGATCGACGGCAAACAGCTGTCGAGCGAGGAGCTCGCCGCGAAGGTTGCGGACTGGGGATTGCACGGCGTGAGCCATCTCCAGTTCGTGATCGGCGGATCGATCGGATTGGATGACGCGATCCTGCGCCGCGCGGACTTCCGATTGAGCTTCTCGAAGATGACGTTCCCGCATCAGCTCATGCGCGTGATCCTGCTGGAGCAGATCTACCGCGCCTACAAGATCAACGCCGGCGAGCCCTACCACAAGTAGGCTGGAACGCATGACTGGACGGTTCGCGCCGACGCCCTCGGGGCGCATGCATATCGGCAACATCACGGCGATGCTGGCCGCGTGGCTCGATTCCCGGGCGCGCGGCCAGCGCATGTTGCTGCGCATCGAAGACATCGACACCCCGCGCGTATTGCCCGACGCCGACCGGTGGATCATGGACGATCTCGCCTGGCTCGGCCTCGATTGGGACGGCGAGCCGGTCTACCAGTCGCGGCGTCTCGACCTGTACGAGCAGGCGTTCCGACTGCTTGCCGAGCAGCCGCTTATGCCCGATGCAGAGGCCTCCCCTGGCAGTCACAGCCCGCATAACCCGCACAGCCCACACAGCCCGCACAACCCACACGCTGTTTCACGAGATGTTTCACACGCCGCCCCCTGTGTTTCACAGAACGTTTCACAGAACGGCTCCCCCTGTGCCACGCCCCTGCCGCTCATCTACCCATGCTTCTGTTCGCGCGCGGACATCCGCGCCGCCTCCGCACCGAACGAGGGCGACGGCTTTCAGGTCTACCCCGGCACGTGCCGCCGGCTCATGCGCGAGCACCCGGACGAGGTACGGACCCGACTCGCACGCGGCGACCGTCATTCCTGGCGCATCGCCATGCCGGAACCCGCCATCGTCCCCGTCACGGATTCCGACGGCGACGAGCCGTTCGTCCACGCCCACGCCGACATCCACGCCGACGCCGACGTCCAGTACGGTTACGGTTCGCGCAGCCGCGACGTCACGTTCGACGACCGCGTGTTCGGCCCGCAACGCTTCGACCTCGCGCACGACATCGGCGATTCGGTGATCCGACGGTCGGATGGTCTGTTCGGCTACCAGTTCGTCGTCACCGTGGACGACCTCGCGATGGGCGTCGACTTGATCGTGCGCGGGCGCGACCTACTGCGCTCCACTGCATTGCAGGCGTATATCCGCGAGCGTCTCCTCGCCTCCGCCCTGCCGGCACCCACGACCGATCGGCAGTCCCCTGCCGACAAACACCACGCCCAAGCAGCCGCCCTGCTGGTCCCCTCTGACGAAGGGGCTGTCGGTGAGGAGACTGCCGGCCGCAGGTCGACCGGGGGAACGACCACCCCCGCAAGCGATGCCTCCCCCGCGCATCCCGCATACGCGCACGTCCCGCTCATCGACAACGCCGCCGGTCGTCGTCTCGCGAAACGCGAACGTTCGCTCGACATGGGCGCGCTGCGTTCGCGCGGCGTCACCGACGAACAGGTGACGGGCGTGTGCGCGTGGCTGCTGCGGCTCACCGACAAGCCGGAACCGTGCACGGCCGGCGACGCGCTCGAACTGTTCCGCGCGCACGGCTGGGCGCCGCTGCAGGCGCGCCATGAGGATCGACGACTCGACCCGGCCGACCCGGCTCTGCCCGGCTGGCTGACCGCCGCGCTCACGGCGTGATCGGACCACGGCGCGACGGGAGCATGGCGCGACGTAACCCGGCATGACAGGCGGAACGCGCGACGGAGATCGACGTTCCGTCTGGCGCACGCCGCACGCGCCACAGACGACCTTGCGAGTAGGCTTGAGGGCAGCGTTCGGCGACACTATGGGAGGATTGCCATGTCGAAAGCCTTGAGAAACGTTCTGATCGGCGGCGTCGCGGCCGCGGGAGCCGCGGCGTGGGCCATCGCGCCGCGTTCGTTCAACGACAAGCGCAGCAACTACGTGCCCGTCATCCCCGACGCGTGGTACGCGCACCGCGGCCTGCACGACGCCGGTTCCGGTCTCGTCTCCGCACAGGATGCAACCGACTATGCGGGCGACAATCCGGTCAGCGCCGCCGCGGACACGACCGCGGCCTCAATTGCCGAAAACGCCGATTACGTGGCGCTCGCGCGGCGCATGGCGATGAAGGCCGGCTACGGCACTCCGGACGAGACCGGCCCGATCGCGCCGGAGAACTCGCTCGCCGCGTTCGCCGCCGCCTGCGAAGCCGGGTACGGCATCGAACTCGACCTGCAACTGACGCTCGACGGGCAGGTCGTCGTCGTGCATGACGCGGACCTCCTGCGCGTGGCCGGCGACCCGCGCCGCGTGGAGGATCTCACCTATGACGAGCTGACGCGCATCCCGCTGTTCCCGGCCGCGCGCGGCTCGAAGCCCGGCGACCTCAAGGCGCACCCACTGCCGGGCGCCGACGAGAACCCGCCGCTGGTCGTCACGCCCGCGCACGCGCCGGAAGGCTACTACCAGCATGTGCCGCTGTTCTCCGACGTGCTCAAGGTGGTCGCGGGGCGCGTGCCGCTCATCGTGGAATACAAGTTCTCCGACAACGCCGTGTGGGGCGAACGTGAGATCGAACTCATGGAGAAGGGGCACGCGCTGCTGGAGGCGTACTCGGGGCCGTTCGTCATCGAATCGTTCAACCCCGGCGCGGTGAACTGGTACAAGCAGAACCATCCGGAAGTGTGCCGCGGACAGCTCAGCTGGCCGGCGCCCCTCAACCCCGCCAAGCCACTCGAATTCGCCGCAGGCCTGCTCGCCTTCGACTGGCTGTCCCGCCCCGATTTCGTCGCCTACGACTGGACCGGCGGCGCCTCGCCGCAGGTGCGTCTCGCGCGCGCGATGGGCGCGACCGCCGTCTCGTGGACGGTGCGCTCCACGGCGGAACTCGAACAGTGTGATCAGTACTTCGACCACCACATCTTCGAAGCCTTCGTTCCGGCGAAGTAGCACCCCCGGAGCCGCACCCCGCACCGTGCGTCCTTCCCCCATGGTGTGGTAAAACACCCATGGTGCGGTGACGCATAATAGCGGAATTCCGCCGTTATGGAGAAATTGTGTTACCGCACCATGGGATGGGAATCGCCGGGATGAAAACCGCCGCGTCCCTGCGAAGGGGCGCGGCGGTTGCCGCGTCACTCGTCGGTCTTGACACTGTCCACGGAGACGTCGGGGTCATCGGCCGGAGCGTCGTGGCCGCCGGCGAGCGGGTCCTCCGGCATGGCGGTGAGCTCCAGGTGTTCGCCGCCGGTCTGGTCGACGAGCACCGTGTCGCCGTCGTGCACCTTGCCGGCGAGCAGCATGCGGGCCAGCTGGTCGCCGACCTCGGTCTGCACGAGGCGACGCAGCGGACGCGCGCCGTACGCCGGATCGTAGCCCATGTTCGCGAGCCACTCGCGCGCGGCCTTCGTCACGTGCAACGTGATGCGGCGGTCGGTGAGCCGCTGCGCGACGCCATGCACCTGGATGTCGACGATGCCGCCGAGCTCCTCGCGGGTGAGCGGATGGAACATCACGATGTCGTCCAAGCGGTTCAGGAACTCCGGCTTGAAGTTCATGTGCACCGCGTCCATCACGGCCTTCTTCTTCTGGTCGGCGTCCATGTCCTCGTTGACGAGGAACTGGGAGCCGAGGTTGGAGGTCATGATGAGGATCGTGTTCTTGAAGTCCACGGTCCTGCCCTGACCGTCGGTCAGACGGCCGTCGTCGAGCACCTGCAGCAGCACGTCGAAGATCTCCGGGTTCGCCTTCTCGACCTCGTCGAACAGCACGACGGAGTACGGGCGACGGCGCACGGCCTCGGTGAGCTGGCCGCCCTGCTCGTAGCCGACGTAACCCGGCGCGGCGCCGATCAGACGGCTCACGCTCGCCTTCTCCATGTACTCGGACATGTCGATGCGCACCATGGCCTTCTCGTCGTCGAACAGGAAGTCCGCGAGCGCCTTCGCGAGCTCGGTCTTGCCCACGCCGGTGGGGCCGAGGAACAGGAACGAGCCGGTAGGGCGGTTCGGGTCGCTGATGCCGGCGCGCGAGCGGCGCACCGCATCGGACACGGCGGTGATGGCCTCCTTCTGGCCGATCACGCGCTTGCCGAGGTAGTCCTCCATGTGGAGCAGCTTCTCGTTCTCGCCCTGCATGAGGCGGCCGACGGGGATGCCGGTCCAGTCGGAGACGATCTCCGCCACGGAATCGGCGTCCACATGGTCCGGGACCATCGGCTCGGGCTTGTTCTGGCCATCCTCGGCGGATTCGGCGTCGGCCTTCTCGGCGGCGGCGAGCTGCTTCTGGATGGCCGGCATTTCGCCGTACAGGATGCGCGACGCCTCGGCGAGGTTGCCTTCGCGGGTGAACTTGTCCGCCTGAACGCGCAGCGCGTCGAGCTTGGCGCGCAGGTCGCCGACCTTGTTGTGGCCGGCCTTCTCCGCGTCCCAGCGGGCCTTCAGGCCCGAAAGCTTCTCGCGCGCGTCGGCCATTTCGGCCTGCAGCTTCTCCAAGCGCTCCTTGGAGGCCGGATCCTCGGCCTTCTTGAGCTGCATCTCCTCCATCTCGTAACGGGTCACCTTGCGCTGGAGCTCATCGATCTCCTCCGGGGAGGAGTCGAGTTCCATACGCAGGTGGGCGGCCGCCTCGTCGACCAGGTCGATGGCCTTGTCGGGCAGCTGGCGGCCGGAGATGTACCGGTTGGACAGCGTCGCGGCGGCCACGAGCGCGTCGTCGCCGATCGTCACCTTGTGGTGCGCCTCGTAACGCTGCTTCAGGCCACGCAGAATCGCGATCGTGTCCTCCACGCTCGGCTCGCCGACGAACACCTGCTGGAAACGACGCTCCAGCGCCGGGTCCTTCTCGATGTTCTCGCGGTACTCGTCCAGCGTGGTCGCGCCGATCAGGCGCAGTTCGCCGCGGGCGAGCATCGGCTTGAGCATGTTGCCGGCGTCCATCGAGCCTTCGGCCGCGCCGGCGCCGACGATCGTGTGGATTTCGTCGATGAACGTGACGATCTGGCCGTTCGCATTCTTGATCTCGTTGAGGACGCTCTTCAAACGTTCCTCGAATTCGCCACGGTACTTCGATCCGGCCACCATGGAGCCGAGGTCGAGGCTGATGAGCTTCTTACCCTGCAGGGTGGTCGGCACGTCGCCGGCGACGATGCGCTGCGCGAGGCCCTCGACGACGGCGGTCTTGCCGACGCCGGGCTCGCCGATCAGCACCGGGTTATTCTTGGTACGGCGGCTCAGAATCTGGATGACGCGGCGGATCTCCTGATCGCGGCCAATCACCGGGTCGAGCTTGCCTTCCTTCGCGGCGGCGGTCAGGTCGGTGGAGTACTTCTCCAGCGCCTTGTAGCTGCCTTCCGCGTCCGGGCTGGTCACCTTCGCGCCGCCGCGCACGCCCGGCACGGCCTTGCGCAGGGCTTCCGGCGTGACGCCGTACTTCTTGAGGATGTCGGCGGACTGGTTCGGCGCCGACGCGGCGATGCCGATGAGCAGATGCTCGGTGGAGACGTACTCGTCCCCCATCTGCTGCATCTCCTTCTCCGCCTGCGCGAGCGCGGCGGTCAGCTGACGGCTGGCCTGCGGCTGCGAGGTGCTGGAGCCGCTGGCGCTCGGCAGGGCGACGAGCGCGTTGCGCACGGCCGCGCCGATGGCCTGCGGGTCGCCGCCAGCGGCCTGGATGAGACCGCGCACCACGCCCTGCTCCTGGCGCAGCAGCGCGTCGAGCACATGCAGGGTCTCGACCTGCGCGTTGCCTGCGGCGGACGCGCTCTGGATGGCGTCGCCGATGGCCTCTTGGGCCATGGTGGTGAACTTCTGTTCCATACTGTCCTCCAAGTCTTGTCGTCGCCCGGCGGACGGCGGCTGCGGAACGATTCACAACCGTTCCGCAGCCGCCGTCCGCCGGGCTTCATGTCATGTTCTGACATGCTCAACCGACCCGAAGCACATTCTATTCCCAAAACTTGAGCGACATTGACTCAAGTTTCTCTCAACGTCACACCTGCTGCCCGCAGATGGGGCACGGCACCAGATGATCGGCGGGAACCAGCCAGACCTGACCGCAGGCGCAGCGGCGGTCCACGTACAGCAGCTCCTTGCGGATGTAGTCCAGCGTCTGCTTCGTGGCCTCATCGACCGATTTTCTGCCTCATTTTGATACCATATGATGCAGAAAACGCAACAATGAGGCAATAACGGCCATCATACGGCGAGAACGGAGAGGTAGGTCCATGCGGGAATTCGATTACGTCAAGGCGGCCCTGCCGCTGCTCACCCCACGCACCACCGGCCTGCTGACCGCCATCCACGAGGCCAAGGGCCGGTGCAGTGTCCGTGCCTCGATTCATCCGGATATGCTGCAGACCCTCGTCGAGGTCGCACGGATCCAGAGCACGGATGCCTCCAATCGCATCGAAGGCATCGCCACCAGCGACAAACGCCTCAACGACCTCGTCAAGGAGAAGACCACTCCACGCAACCGCGACGAGGAGGAGATCGCGGGATACCGTGACGTGCTCGCCACCATCCATGACAGCCACGACTACATACCGCCCACGCCGAACGTGATCCTGCAGTTGCATCGCGACCTGTTCCATCACACGCCGTTGACGTTCGGCGGACGGTTCAAGGACAGCGACAACGTCATCGTGGAACGCGACGCGAACGGCGAACGGCACGTACGGTTCGTCCCGCCGTCGGCGTTGGTCACGCCGGACCTCGTCGCGAGCATATGCGCCGCATATGCCGATTCGATGCGTGATGGTCGCACCGATCCGCTGCTGGCCCTCGCCATGTTCGTATTCGATTTCACCTGCATCCACCCGTTCAACGACGGCAACGGCCGTATGAGCAGACTGTTGACGCTGCTGCTCCTGTACCGCAACGGTTACGAGGTGGGCAAATACATCAGCGTCGAGCATCTCATCGAACGCAGCAAGGACACGTATTACGAGGCGTTGGCGGCCAGCACCGTCGGCTGGAACGACGGAACGAACGACTACGCGCCGTTCGTGAATTACCTGCTCGGCGTGATTCTGGCGGCATATCGGGAACTCGACGAACGCATGGCTTCACTGTCCCTGACCGCTCCGGACGCGAACGGAAACGCATTGCGGAAAGCCACCAAGGAGGAGCGCATCGCGGCACTGTTCGACCATGAACTGACGCCGCTGTCCAAAGCGGACATCCTCGCGCGCATGCCGGACATCAGCATGACCACCGTCGAGCGCACGCTCAAGACCTTGCAGGATGCGGGACGCATCAAGAAAATCGGCGCCGGCCGCGCCACACGGTACGTGGCGCGGCAATCATGACCCCGCGTGGATGTCACGCTGCCATCACGGGCACCGTCACGAATACCGTCACACGCGCTACGCGCGGACGATCACGTTGCGCAGATCGCCCACGCCCTCGACGTGGACGATGGTCTCGTCGCCCGGGTCGAGGTGGCCGGAGGCGTTCGGCGTGCCGGTCATGATCACGTCGCCGGGCAGCAGCGTGGAGAAGCTGGAAATCGCGGCGATCTGCTCGGGAATGCCGTGGATGAGGTTCGCGGTCGTGCCGGACGCCATCGGCACGTCCTCGCCGTTGAGCGTGAACGAGATCTTCGCGTCCTTCCAGTTCACGTCGTCGCGCGTGACGATCCACGGGCCGAGCGGGCAGGACGTGTCGAAGCCCTTGGCGCGCGTCCAGGTCGGGTCGAGGCCCTGCAGGTCGCGCAGCGTCACGTCGTTGACGCAGGTGAAGCCGAGCACGTAGTCCATGGCCTTCTCGACCGGCACGTTCTTCGCCACGCGGCCCATCACCACCGCGAGCTCAGGCTCGAAGTTCATGTCCTTCGAGCACGGCGGGTACACGATCGGATCGTCCGGGCCGATCACCGAGGTGGACGGCTTGGTGAAGATGACCATGTCCTCAGGGGCGTGGGAGATCTCCGAATGGCCGGCCTCGTGCATGAACTGCGCGTGCGCCTCGTAGTTCTTGGCCAGACCGTACACCTTGGAGGGCAGCACGGGAGCGAGCAGGCGGATGCCGTCGGCGTCGAGCGCGTAGCGCTTGCCGGTGGGGGCGACCTTGCCGCCGAACAGCGGATGGCCGTCGAGTTCGACGAGATAATCCTTGCCGTCGGCCTCGTCCGTCTGGACGAAGGCGTAACGCGGCGAATCATTGAGTGAAAAACGTGCGATTCTCATAGTGCCCAGTCTAGCCGTCGCCGCGCGTTCCGGCGGGCGTACGCCACACGCCGGAACGCGCGCACGCCGCCACCGGACGCGACGTGCGCGACGCCGCGGCCGGTGGCGAGGTGCCGCATAGAGCGTCAGCGCGACGGCAACGCCGCGGCCGTCCGGGCGACGACCGCGTCGATGCGCTCGACGTGCGCGGACCGCTGGTACGCGGTCGAGCGCGAATCGCCGCTACCGGCGTCGTCGAAGTCGTAGCCGAAGTCGTAATCGAAATCGTCGCCGTGGTCATAGTCGTAGTCGTAGCCGTAATCGTCGCCGTCGACGTACTCGTACGAGGAATGCCCCGACGGCGCGTTCGCCACTATGACGACGATCAGGATGACCAGCAGCAGCTGCATCAGCATCGACACCGCGCTGATGATGATGCCGGCGAGCGCGAGGCCTTTGCCTTTCTCGCCGGTCTTCCTGGTCTGCGAGTAACCGATGATGCTGAGGATCAGGCCGACCAGCGCGATGATGAACGAGCAGACGAATCCGGCGATGGCCATCGGATTCCACTTGGGTTCCGGCTGGTAATACGGGTTGTACCCCGGACCTGCCGGTGGGACGGGCTGGCCGGGAGCCGGCTGGGGGTAAGCATTCGGCTGGGAGTATGGCTGCTGGGCGTATTCGTTCGGATTCGCGTCATTGCCGCCCGGCACGCCCTGACCGGCAGGAGCGCCGAAAGCGTTCGGACCGTATGAGGCACCGGGACCAACCGGGTTCACGGGATTGCCAGAGACCGACGGAACGTTCGGATTGCCGGAATCGTCGGGATTGTTCGGATTGTACTGATCGGCCATAGCGCCCTCCTCGTCGACTGCGCCGACTGTGATGTTCCTATCAGCTTACCGCCGCCGCCCACGACATGCGGGCGTCGGCGCACGGCATAACCGAGGCGCGGCGGCACGACGGCGGCATAATGGTGAGGGAACCGCAACATGTGGGAACCGCACACCATTACAAGGAGGAACCATGGCCATCGCGGACAAGAAGGTGCTCATCATCGTGAACAACTGGGGCATCGAGGAGACCGAACTCACCCGCCCGCTGCGCGACCTCAAGGCCGCCGGCGCGCAGGTGACGCTCGCCGCCACCGAGCTGGAGCCGTGCGAGACCGTGCAGCACGACCGCTACGAGGGCGAGACGCTCACGCCGGACGCGAAGCTGTCCGACGTGCAGGCGGCCGACTACGACCTGCTCGTCGTGCCCGGCGGCACCTGCAACGTGGACCGCATCCGCGTGAACAACGACGCGATCACGCTGGCCCAGGAGTTCGCGCACGAAGGCAAGCCGATCGCCGCGATCTGCCACGGCGCCTGGCTGCTGGTGAACGCGGGGCTCGCCGAGGGCAAGACCGCCGCGCCGTGCCGCTACATCGCCGCCGACATCGAGAACGCGGGCGGCCACTACGTCGA
This sequence comes from Bifidobacterium aesculapii, assembly GCF_001417815.1. GTDB lineage: Bacteria > Actinomycetota > Actinomycetes > Actinomycetales > Bifidobacteriaceae > Bifidobacterium > Bifidobacterium aesculapii. Next base: position 37,144 of record NZ_BCFK01000035.1, on the reverse strand, counting down.
CGAGCAGCTGCACGTCGACGACGCGAACGGCTGGCGTCTCATCACCTCGCGCAAGCCCGACGACCTCGACTACTTCGTCGGCGCGATCAAGGACACGCTGAACGCCTGAGCCATAGCGGCGACGCCACGTAGGTCCCGGCACCGGGACCCGCACAGGCACAGCTATGCGTGAGGGGTGTGCATGGTGTCAATGTCCATGCACACCCCTCACGCATATCCGCGGCCGATGCCCGATCCCGCGCGCCGTCAGATGAACGCGCGCGGGCCGAAGATCGCGGTGCCGACGCGGACGATCGTGGAACCCTCCTCGATGGCGAGCGCCATGTCCTGCGTCATGCCCATCGACAGCTCCGTGCAGCCTTCCGTGCCGGGCGCGCCGGAGGCGAGAATCTGGTCGCGCGTGCGTCGCAGGTGCGCGAATCCGGCGCGGATCGTGGCTTCGTCGTCCACATGCGCGCCGATCGTCATGAGACCTTGCAGCTTCAGCCCGCCCATCGCGCCGATGCGCTTGGCGAGGTCGATGGCATGGCTGGGCGCGCAGCCGGATTTCGACTCCTCGCCGGACTCGTTGACCTCGAGCAGCACGCCGACGGTCATGTCACGCATGACGGCTCGGCGTGCGATCTTCTCCGCAAGCTCGATGGAATCCACGGATTCGATGGTGTTGACGACGGGCAGCACCTTGCCGATCTTGTTCGACTGCAACTGGCCGATCAGGTGGAACGGCACGTCGCGCCCGAGCTCAAGGCCGCGCGCATGGCATTGCCGCGCGAGGCCGTCGGCCTTCGCCTGCACCTCCTGCGGACGGTTCTCGCCGATCATGCGCACGCCCGCGTCGATGGCGGCCATGATCTCGCCCACGTCGCGCGTCTTCGTGGCGGCGAGCAGCCTCACCGAACCGGGTTCGCGCCCGGCGGCCTTCTCCGCTTCCGCGATGCCTTCGAGCACGCGGTGCACGCCCGCCGCGATTTCGGCCTTGCGCTCCTCGCCGATCGTCTCGTTCGTCAGATCCTTATGGTTCATGTACGCCGTCATGTTCGCCGCACTCCCCCTGTTGTCCATCTCGTCGCGTTCACCTACCGTACGCCTACTGTACGCGCGGAGGCGGCCCCGCGCACGGCATGCGGGCGTCAGTACGCGCCGGCGATGGCCTGATCGAGGTCGGCGATGAGGTCGTCCGCATCCTCCAGTCCGATGGACAGGCGGATGAGGTTGTCCGTCACGCCCGCGGCGAGACGGTACTCGGCCGGCACCTCGCGATGCGTGATGCGCGCAGGGTCGACGATGAGCGAACGCGCGTCGCCGATGTTCGGCACGTAGGAGAAGACCTTCGTGCCGTCGAGGATGCGGCGCACGTTGCTTTCGTCGCCGTCGACGAGGAATGACAGGATCGTGCCGACGCCCTTCGGCAGGTATTTCGGCAGCAGATCGAACTGGGGCGTGTTGCCGAGTCCGGAATAATTGACCTTGACGACATGCGGCGCGCGCGTCAGGTGCCTGGCGACCGCGGTGGCGGTCTCGACCTCGCGTGCCACGCGCTGCGGCAGCGTCTCCAAGCCGACGAGCGACAGGTACGCGTTGAACGGGCTGGGCACCGCGCCGAACGTGCGCAGGTACTTGATGCGCACGCGGCGGATGAACGCCTCGTTGCCGAACCGTTCGGCGAAGCTGTGCTCCACGCCGCCGCGCTCGTCGCTGATGACCTGCTCGTTCGCGGTGAAATGCGGGAACCGGCCGTTCGCCCAGTCGAACCTGCCGGCGTCCACCACCACACCGCCGATCGCGTTGCCATGCCCGGTGATGCCCTTCGTGGTGGAGTGCACGACAATGTCCGCACCGAATTCGATGGGGCGCAGCAGGTAGGGCGTCGGCACGGTGTTGTCGACGATGAGCGGCAGACCGTGCTCGTGCGCGAGCTTCGCCAATGGTTCGAGATCGGTGATCTCGGTGGAGGGGTTCGCCACGGATTCGGCGAAGATGGCGCGCGTGTCCGGACCGATCTTCGAGGCGACCTCGTCAAGGTCGTTGATGTTCTTCACGAAATCGGTGTGCACGCCGAAGTGCGGGAAGAAACTTTCCATCGCGTCGACGGACGCGCCGTACAGGTTCGAGGGGGAGATGATGCGACCGCCCTCTTCGGCGGCGCACAGCAGAGCGAACGAGACGGCCGCCATGCCGGAGGCCACGGCGACCGCGCCGACGCCGCCCTCGAGCGCGGCGATGCGGCGCTCGAGCGCGTCGACGGTGGGGTTGGCCACGCGCGAATACGAGAATCCAGTGGTCTCCCCCGCGGCCAGCGCGTCGCCGCGCACGGCGCTTTCCATGTCGAACGCTGCGGAGGCGTAGATGGGCGTGCTTACCGCATCGTCGTGCTGGAACCGGTCGTAGCCGGCATGGATGGCCGCTGTCGCGAAGGCTTGCGTCATGATATTCCCCTTTGGAGTCCGTATTTGGTCAACAGTGTAGGAACGGGGCACGTGCGACACGTGCCCCGTGGTACAGGTGCTGGTTATCGTGCGGTATCGGCATAGCTGATACGCCGGGCGCAAGCCGGCTCAGGCGCGTTTCGCCGTTTCGGGTGATATCTCGTGTGATATCTCGGGGGAAACCGTGTCCCATTCCTCGGTGGCGCGTGCCGCCAACGCTGCGAGGAACCGCACGCCGGGCCAGATGGCCGCCGGGTCGGGGCGGAACGTGGGCGTGTGCGAGGCTCCGGCGTCGCCGGCGCCGACGTGCACGAACAGACCGGGAACCCGTTGCAGATAGTAGGAGAAGTCCTCGCCGCCGAGCTGCGGGCGGTCTTCGGTTACGGCGATGCCTTCGTCCCCGGCGACGCGGCGGCCGAACCGCGACCACGCCGGATCGTTGACGACGGAGGGCGAACCGAAGAACCAGCTCACTTCGGCGGTGGCACCGTATGCCTCCGCAGTGCGTTCGATGATGGCGACCGCCCGATCCTTGGCCGCTTCGCGGTCGGCCGGTTCGGTGGTGCGCACGGTGCCTTCGAGGAACGCGGTGGACGGGATCACGTTCCACGTGCTGCCCGCCTCCACGTGCGTGACGGACAGCACTCGCGGGTTGACCGGGTCGAGGTTGCGCGCGGTCACCGCCTGCAGTCCCTGCAATACGGCGCCGAGCACGGTGATCGGGTCGACGCCGTGCTGTGGTTCGGCGGCATGCGACCCCGAGCCGTGGATGGTCGCCTGGAATTTGTCGACCGCGCCGGTCAGGCCGCCTTCGCGGATGGAGATGGCGCCGGTCTCGCCGGGCCAGTCGTGCGTGCCGAAGAACGCCTGCACATCGTCGAGCACGCCCGTGTCGAGCACCTGCACGGCTCCGGTGGGGCGTTCCTTGGTGGCTTTGCCCTCCTCGGCCGGCTGCAGGATGACCTTGACGGTGCCGTGCAACGTGTCGCGGCGTTCCTGCAGCAGGATGGCGGCGCCGACCGCCACCGTCATGTTGAAGTCGTGGCCGCAGCCATGCATGAGCCCCTCGTTCTCGGAGGCGTACGGCAGTCCGGTGTTCTCGGTGATGGGCAGTCCGTCGATGTCGCCGCGGATGGCCACGACCGGCCCGGGAAGCGCGCCGCGCACCACGGCCACGAGCCCGGTCTTCAATCCCGAGTCGAGAATCTCGATGCCGTGCGACTCGAGGATGCCGCGCAGTCGCGCCGTGGTGGCGAACTCCTCGTAGGAGGGTTCGGGGTGGCGGTGGAACCAGCGGTAATGCTCGAGCAGTTCGGACTCCAGCGGCTGCGCGTTCGTTGCGGTCGTTGCGGTCGTTGCGGTCACTGTTTCGCCCCTCCCAGGTACGCTTCCTGCACTTTCTCGTTGCCGAGCAGGTCGGACGCCTTGCCGTGCAGGCGGATGCGCCCGTTCTGCAGCACGTAGCCGTAATCGGCGATGGACAACGCCAGTTCTGCCTGCTGTTCGACCATGAGCACGGAGACGCCGAGTTCGTCGCGCAGTCTGGCGATCTGCTCGAGCACGTCCTCGACGAGTTTGGGCGACAGGCCCATCGTGGGTTCGTCCATGCAGATGATCTTCGGTTTGCTCATCAGCGCGCGGGCGAACGCGAGCATCTGCTGTTCGCCGCCGGACATGGTGCCGGCCTGCTGCGTGCGGCGTTCCTTCAGACGCGGGAACCGCTCGTACATGGCCTCCAGGTCGGTGGCGATGCCGCCCCTGTCGTGCCGCGTGTAGGCGCCGGAGAGCAGGTTCTCCTCGACGGTCATCTGCGGGAACACGCGGCGGGCCTCGGGCACGGCCGCGATGCCGGTCTCGACGCGTTTGCGCGTGGACAGTTTCGTGATGTCCTGTCCCTCGTACCACAGCGAGCCGGTCTTCGGATGGTTGATGCCGAGGATCGTCTTCATCGTCGTGGATTTGCCGGACGCGTTGCCGCCGAGCAGCGAGACGATGGCGCCTTTCGGCACGCGGATGGACACGTTCTGCAGCGCGTGCACCTGCCCGTAGAACACGTTGACGTCGTCGAGCGCGAGCAGGGCGGACTTGTCGGCCTTGACGGCTTCGCTCTTGTCCTGTTCGAGGTCGGCGTCTTGCTCCTCCACCGTGGCGAGAGGCCCGGAGGCGTCGTCGGATTCGATGGCGTTCTGCATGGCGAGCACGTTGCTCTGCCCGGAGACGCGCGTGTGGTTGATCTCGCGGCGTTTGCCGAGGTACGCCTCGACGACCTGCGGCGCGTTGCGCACGTCGTCCGGCGCGCCCTCGGCGATGATGCGGCCGCCGTCCATCGCGATGACGCGGTCGGACAGTGCGGTGACGAGTTCGATCTTGTGCTCGACGAGCAGGATCGTGTGCCCTTGCGCCTTGAGGTATTGCAGCTGTTGGAGCACTTCGGCCGTCTCGGACTGGTTCATGCCGGCCGTGGGCTCGTCGAGGAGCAGCAGCTTCGGCTCGCTGATGTGGGCGCGTGCGATTTCGGTGCGGCGGCGGTTCGCGTAGGAGAGCGTGTACGCGTAGTCGTTGCGGCGGTTGCCGAGACGTTCGCGGAAACGGTCGATCTCGCGGCCGACGCGGATATCGACCTCCTTGGCCTCCTTGCGCGCCTTCGGCCCGGGGATGAGCGCCACGCCGGTTTCGGCCAGCAACGGCAGCCATCGCACGATCGGGTAGCGCTGCAGGTTCTTGAACGGGCGGGCGGCGCGCAGGCGCTTGTGGTAGCCGAGGTTGATGTTCTCGTCGACGGTGAGCGCGCCGAACACGCGGCCGTTCTGGAACGTGCGCGCCACGCCGCGTTCGGACATTTCGGACGACGGGTAGCCGGCGACCGGCTCGTCGTCAAGGTCGATGATGCCGGAATCCGGTTCGAGGAACCCGGAGATCAGGTTGATGGTGGTCGACTTGCCGGAGCCGTTGGGCCCGATGATGGAGATGACTTCGCCGCGGTGCAGGTCGAAGGAGACCTTGTTCACCGCGTGCAGTCCCTCGAACGACTTGTCGAGGTCGCGCACACGCAGTACGACGGGCGCGTCGAGCACGGCCTTGCGGTGCTTCTCCGCGTATTCGGCGAGCGCGGCCGTGTCGGTGAGGCGCTCGTTGGTGATGTCGATGCCGGTGAGGGCGTCGACGGTGGAGAACGGCTCTTCGGCGATGTTTGCGGCCACGGTGGTGTTTTCGGTCATGGCTGGCACTCAGGCTTTCCGGGCGAACAGGCCCTGCGGACGGAACAGGATGACGAGGACGAGCAGCACGCCGTACAGGAGAATGCGCGCGTCGGTGGCGAAACGCAGCAGCTCGGGCGCCCCGATGAGGATCACGGAGCCGATGAGCGCGCCGATCGGCGAGTTCATGCCGCCGAGCACGATGATCGTCAGGATCAGGATCGACATGTTCGAGTTGAAGATGGTCGGGTCGATGTACGTGTACTGGTGGGCGAGCAGGGAGCCCGCGAGGCCGGCGAAGAACGTGGCCAGCGCGTAGGCGAGCGCCTTGTATGCGCCGGTGCGGATGCTCAGCGCCTCGGAGGCTTCGCGGTCGGAGCCGACGGCCTCGAACACGCGGCCCAGATGCGTGGAGCGCAGGCGGGTGACGACGACGAGCGTGAGCAGGAGCACGATGATGTCGAGCAGGTACATCATCTGCTGCGTGTACAGGGTGAAGCCGAACACCTTGGGGAACGGGATGCCCTGGATGCCGAGCGAACCCTTGGTGATGGGCTCGGCGAGACGGATGATGGCGACCATGACGGCGCCCACGCCGATGGTGGCGATCGCGACGTAGTGGCCGGACAGCTTCCACACGGGGAACGTGAGGATGCTGGCGGCGACGGCGGCGATGACGCCGGCCGCGAGGAGGGCGGCGAGGAACGGCCAGTGCGCCTGGGTGGTGAGCAACGCGGAGGCGTAGGCGCCGACCGCGAACGGTCCAGCCATGCCGAGGATCGTCTGGCCCGCGGAGCCGGAGATCATGGTCAGGCCGACGGCGGCGATCGCGTAGATGGCGACCTGCGTGCCCACGCCGGCGAGGTAGTCGGAGAAGAAGAACGGGGTGGCGAGCAGCGCGACGGCGCCGATGAGGTTGCCCCACCACGGCAGTTCGATGGGGCGTCCGCCGCCGAGGAACGTGCCGGTGAGCGGTTCGGACTTGACGTCGTTCTTCGGCCCGAGCAGGCCCTGCGGCTTGAGGATAAGGATGATGAGCAGCGCGCCGAACGTGATGAGGTCGTGCGCGCCGTCGCCGAACAGTGAGATGCCAAACGCCTCGACGACGCCGAGCACGAGGCCACCGACCACGGCGCCCGGGATGGAGCCGAGACCGCCGATGGTGGCCGCGACGAACGCGGTCATGCCGATGGTGCCACCGTTCATCGGGTTGATGTTGGCGTTGAACAGGCCGACGAAGATGCCGGAGACGCCTGCGAGCACGGAGCCGATCACGAAGGACAGGTTGCGGATGGTCTTCACGGGGATGCCCATCTGCAATGCGGCCTCCGGATCCTGCGAGGTGGAGCGGATCGCCTGGCCGGACTTGCCGTATTTGAGGAACGCCCACAGGCCGAGCATGGAGACGATGGCGAGAATGACCATCACCACGTCGGAGGTGCCGAAGCGGACGCCGGCGAATTGGAGGTTGTAGGTGGGCAGCAGCTTCGGGAAGGGGCGGGTCTGCGGCCCGAAGATCATCTGCAGGCCGTTGTCGAGCACCTGGCCGACGCCGATGGTGGCGAGCAGCGCGGCAATGGGCTTGCGCCCTTCGAGCGGCGCGATGACGGCCACGTTCATGACGAGGCCGAGCAGGCCGGTGACCACGATCACGGCGATGAATGTGGGCACGATGCCCCAGCCTGCGGTGGTGCCGAGCCACCATGCGGTCATCATGCCGACCGCGACGATGGATCCCTGGGCGAAGTTGGCCACGTTGGTGACGCCGAAGATCAGCGACATGCCGACCGCGACCAGCGCGTAGGCGCTGCCATGGATCACTCCGGCGAAAAGTACGTCAAACATTGTCTCTACCTATTCTCGATCTACGATGGCCCTCCCACGGCCCGCCACGGCACGGCCACGCGTCAGGGCGTGACGGTGCCGTGGCGGGACACGGGAAGACCGCGGAAATCAGCCTTCGTACTGCTGGAACTTGCCGTCCTTCGCGATGAGCAGGATTGGCTCGATGTTGTCGGCGCGGCGGTTCTTGAGGTTGAACTTGAACGTGCCGCCGTTGCCCTGGTAGAGCGGGAAGTCGGTCACGGTCTGCAGGCCCTTCTGGATGCCCTCGCGGGTCGGTTCGGTCTTGTTGGCCGCGTAGGCGAGGTCGATGATCGCCTGGTAGGCGGTCACCTCGAAGTTGCCGGGGTTGTTGCCGTACTTGGCGTTGAAGTCCTTGACGAACTGCTGGGCCTTGGCGTCCTTGGTGCCGGTCGCGGAGAACGAGCCGGTGATGATCGCGCCTTCGGCGTTCTTGCCGGCGAGGTCGAGGAACTCCTTGGTCTCCTGGCCGCCGAAGTACGGGCCGGTGTAGCCGAGCTTGTCGCGCAGCGTGTTGATGACGAGCGCGCCGTCCGGGCCGTAGCCGATGTCGACGACCGCGTCCGGCTTGGCGTCACGCGCCGGGATCAGGATCGGCGACAGGTCGGTGGAGTCGGGCAGGTAGGAGGACTCGTACACGATCTGCGTGCCGTTCTTCTCGGCCTCCTCCTTGAAGTACTGGTAGGCCTGCTTGCCCCAGTCGTTCTCGATGTAGACCACGGAGATCTTCTTCGCCTTCTTGGCGACGATGTCAGCGTTGGCCTTCTGGTACTTGTCCTGGCCGATCTGCGGCGTCCACACGTGGTCGCCGGTCTCGGTGAAGGTGGGGGCCGAGTTGTTGAAGCCGTAGTGCACGAGGCCGGCCTGCTGGAAGGTCGGCGAGGCGGCGGCGGAGGCGGGCGAGGCGTAGTCGCCGACCACGGCGATGATGGACTTGTCGGCCACGAGCTTGGGGGCCACGGCCGCGTCCTGCTTGGCGTCGGACTGGGTGTCGAAGTACTTGAGACCGAGCTTCTTGCCCTTGACGCCGCCGTCCTTGTTGACCTTCTCGACGGCCAGGTCGAAGCCCTGCTGGAACAGCTTGCCGTATTCGGCGTACTGGCCGGTCTTCGGGTAGATGACGCCGATGTTCACGGTGTCGCCCGAGTCGGAGCCGGAACCGGAGTTCGCGGCGTCGCCCTGCAGGCCGCAGGCGGACACGCTGAGCAGCGTGCCGGCGGCGACAAGACCCGCGAGGGCCTTGCGGATGATCGATGTCTTCATGATGTTTCCCCTCTCTTACGAAAATCACGAACGCATTGATGCGGATGGATATTGTGGTACTGCATGTTCCGGCTTATGGCCGGAAAGTCTGTCTGTGTTCCTGCTGTGCCGTTCCCGCCGCACGGCCCTATCGGGTGACGCGCGTGGCGGCGAGCGCCTCGAGCGCCTCGTCGGTGGCGGGCGTGGGCACGGTGCAGCTGGGGGCGAGCAGGAACGGCTTGCCTTCGCGCAGCGCGATGGTCTCCTTGAGCTCGTCGCGCAGCTTGTCGACGTCGCCGCCGGGCGCGAACAGCTCGAAGTTGGCGCCGGCCACCGGAACGGCCGCGTAGTGGGCGTCCGCCTTCGGGTTGCCGGGCAGGAACTGGTCCCACTGCAGCACGTCGACGCCGGGCACGTCGAACCAGTTCGGGTGCGAGGCGGCGCGGCACGTGTGCAGCAGCACGACGGCCTGCGGGTTGGCGCGCTTGACCGCGTCGATGACGATGCGGTCGTAGGGCGCGGAGAACTCCTGGTAACGGGCGGCATCGAAGTAGTCCTCGCTCACCGTGCCGGTGACCGCGTAGAACACGCCGTCGAGCCCGGCGCCGCCTTCGGAGGCGGGACGCACGAGCGCCTTGGCGTAGGCGGCGAGCGTGTGGGCGATGTTGGCGAGCGCGAGCTTGGCGACTTCGGGCTGGTCGTCGATGAGCTCCTTGACGGTGAGCGTGCCGGTCGCGTAGTCGTCGCCCGGGTAGAGCGGCAGGTCGGCGATCTGCAGGAGCACGCTCAACGGCGAGAAGATCGTTTCGAGCACGGCGCGGTCCTCAAGCCCCTGGCGGATGAGCGCGGCCGCGGCGATCGCCTCGGCGAAGTATTCGTTGCGTTCCGGATCGAGCTCCTTGATGCCGGCCACGTCGGCCGGGGTCTCGATGGCGGAGGAGACACGCTTGGGCAGCACGAAGCCGGCGTAGTCGTCCTTGTCGTATTTCGAGCCCCAGGCCTCCGCGTAGTAGACGGCGCGCGGGTTGATCTTCACCCAGTCCCAGTCCCAGCGCCGGACGAAGTCGACGTAGGCGGAAGCGAACTCCTCGGCCCCGTATTCGTGACCGACAAGGTGCTGCCAGGCGCCGACGAGATACGGCACGTCGGTCGGCTTGTGGTTGACGATGTCATGGAATACGCTGCGGCGGTCCGTCATGGTCGGCTCCTTCTACTGCTGGATCGGATGATCGGTTGTTCGGTTGTTCGAATGTTCGATTCGGATACGTCCTGAAACCACCGGACGTCCCGTTCACCCGCTCATGGAAGCCCATGCGCGGCAGCCATGTCAAACGAAATACCGGCTTTTCCTTACTCACGTTTCTTATAACGGTTTATCCATCCGCGGTCTGCCGCGGATTTGCAATCGACTATCAACAACACCTATAGGCGTTCCTTGTGCGGACGGCGGCGCGGCGGCGCGTTTTCCGGTATGACGGAACGGGAAGCATACGAAACATGCCAGGAAGGGGGCGCCCATGGGCGCGAATCTGTATTTCATCGGCGGAGGCAACATGCCGACCGCCATCATCGAGGCGGTGCGGCGCAAATCGGACTCCTACCCGGTGGACCACATCCGCGTGGAGGAGATCTCCGAGGCGCGCGCCGCGTTCCTGAAGGACACGTACGGCGTGGAGCCGGCCCAGCCGACGGACACGCCGGATGCGGACATCGTCGTGATCGCCGTGCGCCCGCAGGACGACGTGGCCGGCGTGGCCGCCTCCGTGGCGAAACGTTTCGACCCGGCGAAGACCACGGTGGTCTCCATCGTCGCCGGGTACACGATCGCCAAACTCGAGCAGAGCCTCGGCGAGGGATGGCGCGTGGTGCGCATCATCCCGAACACGCTCACCACGGTCGACTACGGGTACAGTGGTGCCGCGTTGAACGCGAACGCCCGCCAGGAGGACGTCGACGCGTTCCTCAACACGTTCGGCAAGGTGCTGTACGTCGAGGAGCGGCTCATCGACATCATCACCGGCTTCTACCCGCCGAACATCGTCTACCATTTCATCGACGCCTACGTGGACGCGGGCGTGCTCGCCGGTCTGCCGCGCGACGTGGCGAAGGCCATCGCGCTGGACACGATCATCGGCGGAACCGAGTTCCTCAAGCAGAAGGACGTGCTGCCGCAGGTGCTGCTCAACATCAACAACTCCCCCGGCGGCGTGGGCATCACCGAGGCGTACACGCTGAACAAGACCGGTTTCGCGGCCTCCGTGCAGACGGCGGTGCTCGCGGCGGTGGAACGCACGACGTCGCTCGGCGCGAACGCGAAGTGACGGATACGGGAACGGATCGCAGGAATCTGCAAGGAGGTTTCGCACGACAATGGCACAGCAATTCACATGGGACCACACCGTCGAGTTCGTCAACGATCTGAAGGCGGCCGAGCAGGCGTTCGTCAAGGCGGGTCTCACCGCCCGCTACGGCGGCAAGCACGTGGGGCACGGCACCGAGAACTCGCTCGCCTACTTCACCGACAACTACCTCGAGTTCCTCACGTTGTACAGCCGTGACGAGGCGTTGGCGGAAACGCCTGACCGCGGGCTCATCTTCCACGAGGCGGGCGAACTGCTGCCCGATTTCGTAGGATTCTACCGCCCGGCCCTGCACGTGCACGGCATCGAGGCCGCCGCCGAACGTCTGCGCGCCAAGGGGCTCGATCTGGGTGAGATCGTGCCGGGCAACCGCACCACCGCGGAAGGCGAGGAGATCCGCTGGCAGCTGCTGTGGATCAAGGGCGACGACCAGGGGCTGCGCTACCCGTTCGTCATCGACTGGGGCGCAAGCGAGGCCGAACAGGAGGCCCGTTACGAGAAGAGCGGCCTGCTGCACCAGCACGCCATCGGCGAGGTGAACACGCGCCGCGCGCTGTTCGAAGTGCCTGATCCGGAAGCCGTGGCCGCGCACTGGTCGGACGTGTTCGACCTGGAGCGCACGGACGGCGACGGTTTCATCGACCTCAACGTAGGCGAGGGCCGCGTGTGGCGTTTCGTGCGCGGCGGCCGCAACTCGATCACCGAACTGCAGTATGAGGCGCCCGCCGGCAAGTCCTTCGACGTGACCATCGGCAAGGCGCGCTTCCGCAGCCTGTGAGCGGCGGCGCGGTGCGCACCGGCGCACGCGGATGAGGCTCTGTACCGGCGGCTCCGGTACAGGGCCTCGCTTGTTCTGACACAGGGCCTCACCCGTTCGTCCCGATACGACGGTGAAGGGCCAGCCGCGTGAGCGTCACCGGCCAGCACTCCAGTGTGCGCTGCTCCAATACCCCACACTCCAGCACCCACACACCGTTGATTTCGTGTAGAATCAGGCACTTCCATACCGTTGATTTCGTGCAGATGCTTTTCGTACACTCACATTCCACGTATCAGGCACGACAGAACCTTCTGCCACCCATCGCTCGATCGTGCGGTAGCGCCGATCGCCATCGTCGCCGAGGCTCTGCGGCGCGATGATGTCCATGACGAGCTGGGCCGCGCCGGGCCTGTATGCCACGTCGCGCGTGACGCGCGCGAGGCCGATGCGCTTCGTATTCGCCGGCATGTGAATGACGGCCGGTTCCGGTGCGGTCGTCATCGGTTCATCCTCGATGCCTTTACGCGGTTCCCATTCGATCATCCATCCGCCGGTGTACGGGACCCCTCATGAATCATGCAACCTTCTTGGCGTGAACCTGCGCGGTTCAGGGCATGACTTGTGCAATTGGGCGGCCAACCTGCGCGGTCGGCGGCCGAACCTGCGCAATCCGGGCAGTAACCTGCGCAGTCCAAGCCCCGACCTGCGCACAGGGGTGCTGAAAGAAGCCCTGTGCAAGGCGTTGGAGTGTGTACGCCATGTTTTGAAAAGCCCGGAATACCAAGGAAACCAACGATGCCATCCCACCCGGCACGAGCCGGCCTCCACGACCCCCATGCGCAGGTTCGTCACCAGACTGCGCAGGTTCGAAACCCAATCGCGCAGGTTCGTCACCAGACTGCGCAGGTTCACCAGAGGATTGCACAAGTTCATATTCCGACTGCGCAAGCCCTTCACCGAACCGCATGGTAAGCGAGGAAAATGGCAACCCACTGGAACACCGGCACCCCGGCAGGGAAAAACCTTCGCCAGTCTGTGTGACGAGGTATGCGTCCGCGCGGTGGAGATGAGCCCGCTCCTACGCGTGGAAAGCAACCGCAACTACCCGCCGATGCCTCTGCGCACGGCACCGCCGGCGCCGCGCGCAGATAAGGCCGATGCAAACCAGCGCAGACGGGGAGGGGCCGGTACCGATTCGCGGTACCGGCCCCTCCCCGTCGTTGGCATGTGGGTCACTTACGTTTGTGCGGATCACTTGGCCTTGATGGACAGCTCCCGGCGCGGGCGGACGTCGATGTTGGTGATCTGCACGTCCGGGGTGGCGTCGGCCACCCATGCGATCGCATCGGCCACGCTCGTCGGGTCGATGACGTCCTCGTGACGGAAATCGCCCCACGTATGGTCGTCGCGCAGCATCTTCGTATCCATCGGGCCGGGTGCGACGGTGCTCACCCGCACGCCGTTGGCGGACTCCTCCAGACGCAGCGTGTCCGCGTAGCCGCGCAGCGCGTGCTTGGACGCGGCGTAGACGCCGTGGCTCGGCACGCCGCGCGTGCCCGCGCCGGAGTTCACGAAGACGACGGTGCCGCGCGCCGCGCGGATCGGCACGATGAGACCGGCCGTCAACGTCGCCGGAGCGATGACGTTCACGGCCAGCGTCGCCCGCCACAGGTCGAGATCAGCATCCACCGCACGGCCCGTGGGGCCGACCGCAGCGACGTGCGCCAGCAGGTCCAGACGGTCGAGACGCCGTGCGGCGCCTTCCGCCCAGAGCTGCACCGCCTCGCCGTCCGACAAGTCGAGCGGTTCGGCCTCGACACCGTCGATGGCGTTCAACTCGCGCAGGGCGTCCTGCGAGCGCACCGGCGCGATCACACGCCACCCGCGCGCGGCGAGCAGTCGCGCCAACGCGCCGCCCACGCCGCCGCTCGCCCCGGTGACGACGGCCGTGCGCCGTTCGTCATGACGCTTCGTCTCCGGTATCGTCTCCGGCGTCGTCTCCGTCTCGCTCATCTGCACTCCTCCTTACGTCGTTTCCGTCCATCAAATCCGTTCAGGCCGCCTCGCCGACCACAATGAGCCCACTGCGCGCGGGAGGCTCGAACGTGAAGGACCCGTTACGCCAGCGCGTGACCGGCACGCCGTAGCGCTCCGCCACGCGGCGCAGTATAGCCGCCTGTTCGCTGGTGTCGGGCCAGGCGACGGCGAGTCCGTGCTCCTCGTCGGCCGCGCTGCGGTGGAACTCGTAGCGCGCGATGTCGTCCGGATCAGTCGACACGATGCAGCCGAGTCCCGCACGGTCCAACGCGTTCGTGAAACCCGCGATGGAACCGGGACCGTCCGCGACGGCGTCGCCGCGGTATGGTCGCGTACGTTCCCATTCGTCCACCACTGGATCATGCGCGACGTACCGCTCCGGTATCCGGTACGTGTAGGTGACGATCCGGTAGCCGCCATCCACGACGAATGTCTCACGTTCCGGCCTGCGCGTGAACCCATACGATTCATACAGCCGCCGCGCGGAGACCATGCGCAGTCCGGTGTGAATCTCCACCGTGCCGATGCCGAGCGCGCCGATGGACCGCACAGCATGGTCGATGAGCGCGCGGGCGACGCCACGACCCCGGTATTGCGGTCGGACGGCGAGTTGGCGGAACTCACGTTCGCCGGAACGTGTGAAGGCGAGCGCGTCGGCGTCGCCGAGCACGCCGCGCGGAGTCAGGACCACGCCGGCGATGTCGCCTTCTTCCTGCGCTGTCCAGATGCGGTATTCCTTCGCGTGCCGTTCGACGTCGCGCAGGTCGGCCTCGTAGAGCGGCGACAGTTCGATGGTCGAGCCGAAGGCGTCCACCAGCGCGTCGGCGACGTCCCCGTACTGTTCCGGTGCGGCTTCCACGATGTCCACCATATCGTTCCCCGTTCTTTCGCATGCGTATCGGATACTCGCGTCGGGCCGCACGAATCGCCGCGCGGCCCGACGTCGATGCGCTCAGTCGGCGAGCGCGGCCTTGAGCACGTCCTCGATGGTCTGCGGCGCGCGCCCAATCACGGCGGAGAGGCCTCCGGTCGGGCCGGCGAGCGCGCCTGCGGCGATGTCGCCGTCGAGTTTGGTGATCCAGTCGATGCCACCTTGCGGTACGCCGGCGGCGGCGAGGTCGGCGCCGCGCTGTTCGACGGAGACCGGCTTGAACGTGACTTCCTTGCCGTAGATCTCACCGGCGATGCGCGCGAGATCGGCGTAGGTGAATGTCGTGTCGGAGCCGAGTTCGAGAGTCGCGTTGACGAGCGTGCCGTCGAACAGCACCTTGGCTGCCGCTGCGGCGAGGTCGGGACGGGACGCCGCGGCGATGGCGCCGTCGCCGGCGGCGGTTTCGAGCACGCCGCTCGCGCCTGCCTGCTTGACCTCGTCGATGAAGTTCTCGGCGTACCAGGTGTTGCGCAGGCTCACATAGGGCACGCCGGCCTGCTCGAGGTAGGCTTCGGTGGCGCGATGGTCGACGGCGACGAGCAGCGGCGAGGTGTCCGCCTTGAGCACGGACGTGTAGGCGATGAGCTTGACGCCGTTCTTCTTGGCGGCGTCGATGACGTTGCGATGCTGCTGGGCGCGCTTGGAGAAGTCGACGCCGGAGACGAGAAGGACTTTGTCGACACCGTCCAGAGCCTTGTCGAGCGCCGCCGCGTCATCGTTGTCGACTTGTGCGGTGGCGACGCCGAGTTCCGTCTTGAGCGCGGCGAGCTTGTCGTTGTTGCGGCCGGCTGCGACAATCTGGTCGGCCGGAACGCCGAGTGCGATGAGTTCGCGCACGACGGCGGATCCGTAGTGGCCGGTGGCGCCGGTGATGAAGTAGGTCATGGTGTTTCTCCTGTGGATCGATGTGGGGGTGGTTCGGTTGATTCGGACGTGTTGGTTGCGTTGTTGCGTTGGCGAGGATGCGATATCGGTGGCGACGCGAGGACGGCGACGGTTGCGGCCGTCCTCGAGCGTCGCGGATGATGGAGCTCAGGCGGTGGCTGCTTCCTTGTATGCGGCGATCGCCTCGTGGGACGCCTTGGAGGAGACGGAGCAGGTCGGCGCGACGACGAGCACGTCGCCGGTGGCCTTGCGCGCCTCGGTGACCTCCGAGCGGATCTTGTTGAGCACTTCGGCGGTGGGCTCTTGGGCGAGCAGGTTGTGGTTGACACCGCCGACCTTGGTCTTGTTCAGTGCCACGTCGATGCCGGGGTTGGTGGGATCCTCGTGGTCCCAGTTGATGCCTTCGAGCGGGAACTCCTGGAACCACTGCGGATGCGATTCGGCGCCGCATGTGTGCACGATGCGCAGCAGTCCGTCGGCGCCTTCGAGCTCGATGTCGTCGTAGGGGCGGGAGAACTCGTTGTATTCGGCTTCGCTCAGGAAACCGGGGTTGGTGATGCCGGCCACGACGAACACGAGCCCGTCCGCGCCGGCATCCTTCTGCGCCTCGGCGTACTTGGCGAGCGTCTCGGCGATCGCGTGCAGCGCGTGGTGCACGCCGGCCCGGTTCTCGCGGAACAGGTCGTGGATGGTGAGCGTAGTGGTGGAGCCCGGTGCGGGAAGGCCGGGGGCGAGCGGCAGGCCGGCGATCTTGCTGAGCACGTTGATCGGCGAGTACAGGGTGGCGAACACCGGGGTATCGGGCGCGCCCTCCTTGACCTTGCGTATCACGTCGAGCTGTTCCTCGATGGGCGCGTTGCCGGCGATGTCGAGCTCGTTCACCTTCCACAGGTCGTCGGGCGTGTTGACGAGCGCCTTCTTCTGCGCCGGAATCGGCAGGAACGGCACCGGGTAATCGTCGTAGTCGTATTCGTTGCCCCACGCCTCGGCGTAGTGCACGGTGCGCGGGTTGAGCTTGATCCAGTCCCAATCCCATGTGCGGGCGTTGCGCAGCGTGGCCGCGACGAGGTCGTCGCCGTTGCGTTCCGCGGCGACTTCGTGCGTGTACGAGCTCACCGGCGGACGGTCGGCCTTCTCCCCTTTGAAGACCGCGTTCAGCCTGTCGATCTTGCTCCATTCGGACATGGTTTCCCCCTTGTTGCTATGTGGTTGTGGATGATGTTGGTCGGATAGGTATGTTGATGGCGTCGGGCCCTCACCTGTGATGGCCCGGAACGCTGGCGAGCAGCCGCTTCGTGTAGTCGTGCGCGGGGTGCGTGAGCACCCGGCCGACCGGGCCCTGCTCGACGAGTCTGCCGTGTTCGATGACGGCCACCCGGTGCGCGATCTGCGAGACGACGGACAGGTCGTGCGTGACGAACACGTAGCTCAATCCCAAGTCGTGCTGCAGGTCGATGAGCAGATCGATGATCTGCGATTGGACGGTCACGTCGAGCGCGGACACCGGCTCGTCGAGGAACAGCGTGTTCGGGCGGATGGCGAGCGCTCGTGCGATGGCGACGCGCTGGCATTGCCCGCCGGACAGTTCCTTGGGTTTCGCGTCGAGCACGTTCGCCGGCAGTGCGACGCGGTCGATGAGCTCCGCGACGCGACGGCGGCGCGACGCACGGTCGCCTTCATGGAACGCGTTGAGAGGCTCGGCGACGATTGAGGAGATCTTCTTGGTCGGATCGAGCGAACCGAACGGGTTCTGCTGCACGAGCTGGAAGGTGCGGCGCGCTTCGCGCAGCGCACGGCCGCCGGTCTTGGTGATGTTGACGCCGTTGACTTCCGCGTAGCCGTGTTCGGGTTTTTCGAGTCCGAGCGCAATCTTCAGCAACGTGGATTTGCCGGAACCGGATTCGCCGACGATGGCGAGCGTTTCGCCGCGTGGCGCGCTGAGCGTCACATCGTCGACCGCCGTGAACGTGCGGGACTCGCGGGCACCAGACCCGTCTGCGGTGGTGGCCGTGCGGGTCTGGCCGTGGCGCAGCGTGAACTGTTTGGTCACGCCATGCCAGCGCACGGCCGCATTCCGTGTCGCGTCCGTCGCGGCGTCGTCCGCCTCTTCCGCTTCGGTGTCCGCCGCCGCGGAAGCGGAAGCACCGGCCGCGGAGGCTTCGTCGAGGCGGTGCGCGGGCGCCGCCTCGAACAGGTCGATCGTGTACCGTTGCCGCGGGTGCGCGATGATGGCGGAGGCGGTGCCCTGTTCGACGATTTCACCGTTGCGCATGACGACGATCCTGTCGGCACGGTCCGCGGCAACGGCGAGGTCGTGCGTGACCATGAGCAGTGCGAGTCCTTTGGCGCGCACGAGCTCGTCGATGCGGTCGAGTATCTCCTTCTGCACGGTGACGTCGAGCGCGCTGGTGGGTTCGTCGGCGACGAGCAGTCGCGGGTTCCCGACCAGCGATTCGGCGATGAGGGCGCGTTGTTTGAGACCGCCGGACAGTTCGTGCGGGTATTGGCGGGCCCGCAGGGCTGGCTTGTCGAATCCGGCTTCGCCAAGCAGCTGTTCGACGCGAGCCTGGAGCGCATCACCGTCAAGATGTTCCTTGAGCCGGATGATGAGTCCGAGCTGACGGCCGATGGTGAGCGTCGGGTCGAGACTGGTCTGCGGGTCCTGCGGAATGAATCCGATGGTGGTGCGGCGCACGTCGAGCCATTGCCGGTCATCGGCCTTGAGCAGGTCGGAGCCGTCGAGGAGCACCTGGCCGGCGGTCGTCGCGCTGTCGGGCAGGATGCCAAGCACGGTGCGGATGATCGTGGATTTACCGGAGCCGGATTCGCCTACGATGGCGACGCGCTCGCCTTGCGCCACGGCGAAGGTCACGTCGCGCACCGCATCGACGGTGCGGCGGCGGGAGGCGTAGGAGACGCGCAGGTCGACGACGTCGAGCAGCGCAGGCTGTGCACCGGCGGGTGCGGCGGTGGTCGCTTCGGTCATTTCAGCTCCTTCTTGACGGCGTTGCCGAGCACGGTGATGGCGAGCACGGTCGCGACGACGACGAGTCCGGGCAGGATCGACAGCCATGGCGCGGTGAGCAGGTAGTCGCGGCCGTCGTTGATGAGCGAGCCCCATTCCGCTTCCGGCGGTTTGACGCCGAAGCCGAGGAAGCTCAGCGTGGCGACGGCCATGATGATGCCTCCGAAGTCGAGCAGGGCGAGCACGGCGACCGGCCCGATCGCGTTGGGCAGGATGTGGTTGACGACGATGGAGGCGTCCGAGGAACCGCTTGTGCGCGCCGCCTCGATGTAGTCCTCCTGCTTGACGCGCAATACCTGAGAGCGTGTGGTGCGGGCGAACGTGGGGCAGATGCCGACGCCGATGGCGATGGCGACCGGCAGTGTGCCGAAGCCGATGGCAGTGACGATGGTGATGGCGAGCAGCAGTCCGGGGATGGCGAGCCAGACGTCGACGAACCTCATGAGCAGGGCGTCGAGGACGCCGCCCGCGTATCCCGCGATCACGCCGAGCGCCAGACCGGCGATTACGGCGATGGCGAGTGCGACGAGGCTCGCGGTGATGGTGGTGCGGCCTCCGTAGACGACGCGGGTGAACACGTCGCGCCCGAGTTTGTCGGTGCCGAACCAGTGGGCCGCGGACGGGGCCTGCATGCTCTGCGCGGGCGCCGTGGCGTATGGGTCGGCGCGGGTGAACCACTGGGGCAGCAGCGCCGAGATCAGCACGAGCGCCACGTACAGTGCGGCGAACGAGGCGACCACATGACTGCGGAGCAGGGTGCCGAAGCGGCGCAGCGTCTTGGTGACGCGGCCGGTGCGGCGGCTTGCGGCCGTCGTCTTCCTCACTTCGTCGATGATGTGCGTGTTCGGTTCGGGACGGGTCAGGTCAAGCGTCAGTTGGGTTGTCATGTCGGGCCTCCTTGGGCTCAGATGCGGATGCGCGGGTCGAGCAGCGGATAGATCAGGTCGACGATGAGGTTGACGAGGACGAACGCACCGGCGGCCAGTACGACGGCTCCCTGTACCACGGGGACGTCCTGCTGGGTGACGGCCTGTTGGATGAGCATGCCGAGACCTTGCCTGGCGAAGATGGTTTCGGCGATGATTGCGCCGGTGAACGTGTCGCCGACGAGCAGTCCGAGGATGGTCAGTGACGGCAGCGACGCGTTCTTGACGACGTGGTGGAGGATGACCTGCGTGCGGCTCAGGCCATGGGCTTTGGCCACCACAGCCTGCGGGCTTTCCAGCACGGCGTCGAATTCGCTGAGCAGCAGCTGCCCGAGGAGCGCGCTGGTGGGGATGGCCATCGTCACGGTCGGCAGCACGAGGCTCTTCCACCCCTGCATGCCCATGGACGGGAACCATCCGAGCGAGAAGCTGAACACCTGCATGAGCAGCAGCGCCACCCAGAAGGACGGAACGGACATGCCGATCACGGGAATGGCTCCGAGCACGTTGCGAATCACGCGGCTGCGGGTGAAGACCGCCGCGAAGGCGAGGGCGAAGGCCAGAGCCACGGCCACGACCAACGCGAGCAGACTGATGGCGAGCGTGCTGGACACGCGGGATGCGATGAGCGGCAGTACCGGCTGGCCCAGCGTGTAGGAGGTGCCGAAGTCGCCGTGCAGGGCGGCGAGCAACATCGTCAGATACTGCTGCACCGGACCGGCGTCAAGCCCGTACGTGTGGCGTAGCGTGGCGATCTGGTCGGCGTTGAGGGACCCGATGTCGGTGCCTTTGGCCTGCAGGAGCAAGGCCAGCGGATCGGCGGGCAGCAGGTTCAGAATGATGTAGCACACGGTGTATGCGGCCCACAGCACCAGCACCGCCTGCCCGATACGTCCCAGCACGTACCACGGTTTCGATGTCCTCATCGGATTCCCTTTCGCTTATTTCCGACCGGCCGCCGTCACTGGGCCTTCCACAGGTCGTGGAAGTCGCCGAACGATTCCGCGGTGAAGCGCAGTCCGTGTACTTTGGAGGACAATGCGACGTCCTGGGAGCGCTCGTAGACCGGGATGATGACGTTCTGCTTGCTGATCGTGTCCTGTACGCCCTCGTAGATCGAGGTGCGCTCCTTGGTGTCGGTGGCGGAAGTGCCCTTGTCGAACGCGGCTTCGATCGTGGCCTGGGTGTCGGCGTCCTGCGTGTTGCCGGAAATGGCCTTGAACGTGGCGTAGCGTTCGTCGAGAAGCGTGTTGATGGCGCTCTGGTCGGCGCGCGTGTAGGTCAGCGACACCAGGTCGTATTTGTTGGCGTTGGTGAGCGTCGTGTATTGGGCACTGGTGACGACCTTGATCTGGAAGTCGAATCCGGTCTGCTTGAGCTCGTCCTGCAGGAGCTCGTAGCCATCGTCCTTCGTCGAGGTGAGGAAGGTGACGGTCAGCTTTTTGCCGTCCTTGTAACGGTAGCCGTCGTCGCCCTTCTTCCAGCCGGCCGCGTCGAGCAGCTTGGCGGCCTTCGCCTTGTCGAACTCCACGCTGGAGGGTTCGGCCTTGAAGCCGGGCGTGGTGGAGCTGATGACGCCCTTGACGTTCGGGTAGCCGTCACGGAACACGGTCTTCGCGTAGGTGGCGCGGTCGATGGACAGGCTCAACGCCTGACGCACGTCGTTGTCGGAGAGGATGCCCCCGTTGCGCACGTTCGGGAACAGACCGAACGTGGCGCCCGGCAGCGGCCTGCTTTCCACGGTGCCGCCGACCTGCTTGATCTGCGACAGCTCGTTCGAGACGAGCGGCTTGTCGGAGCCGGACCAGACGACGTCGGCGGTGCCGGCGGCGAGGTTGCCGAGACGCACCGAGCTTTCCGACACGTAGGAGATGACGATGGAGTCGAGGTAGGCGTCGCCCTGATGCGCGGCCAGCGGCGAGGACGACGTGTAGCCGGTACGCTTCTTGAGCGTGAGACCGCTCTTCGCGTCGTACTTCTCGATGGTGAACGGGCCGGTGCCGACTACCTGGCCGTCGCAGCGCTGCTGCGGCGTGAGCTTGGCGGAGGCGCGCGAGATGATGCCGAGCGTCGGCGTGGCAAGACCCTGCAGGAAGCTGGCGTTCGGAGCGGAGAGTTCGAACTTGACGGTGTGGTCGTCGACCTTGCTCACGCCGGTGAGGTTCTGCACGTAGAATCCGCCCACCGTGCCGGGCTTCTCCTTGAGGGTGGCGAGGTTCTCGGTGAAGGTGTCCACCACCGCATCGGCATCGAACTTGGAGCCGTCGGAGAAGGTCACGCCGTCCTTGAGGGTGAAGGTGTAGGTCTTGCCGTCGTCGCTGATGGTCCAGCTCTTGGCAAGCCACGGCTTGATCTCGCCGGTCTTCGGATCCTGGTCGACGAGCGAGTCCACGTAGTTGCGCACGATGGTACGCGACTGGGTCCACGCGGTCTGGAACGGGTCGACGCACTGGAGGCTGTCCGGGTCGGTGACGAGCGTCACCGTGCCGCCCTGCTGCGGGCTGCCTGCATCCTGACCGGAGGCGGTCGCCGCGGCGGGATCGGAACCGCACGCGGCGAGCATCGCGAAGGCCGCCACGGACATGCCGGCGGCGGCGATTCGCCATGTGCGCTTCCACGTGCTGTTCGAGTCGATTCTGGTGTTCACGGTGTGTCCCCCTTGCGGTTCACGGATAAGTCGTGTTGATTCCCCCGACCTGTTTCGTTTCCCCTTCGCAGGTCGTAGGGCACAGCCTACCAGCGTGAACGGCGGCAAACCGCCCGTCCGTTATCGCGGTTCCCACCCACCGGCATATAAGGAAGGTTTATAGATGATAGTGATGCAATAAATTAGATTTATATCAATGTCGGGCGTAGTCGGCGCGCAACGGAGCCAAGCCGTGCCGCACCCTCGACGAGATCATCACGCGAGGCATGTGCGAAGGAGAACCGGGCGTAGGCGGCATGCACACCGGAACAGGAGCGGCCGCGCACACCGCCCGCGAGGAAGAACGCTTCGCCACCAAGCGGATTGACGCCTTCAGCGGCGAGTTCGCGGGCGACTGCGTCATCCTCCACGCGCAACCATCGCGGCAACCTCGCCCACAGGAAATACCCTCCCTGAGGACGGACAACATCGATGTCTCCATAGAGCCGGTCCTCGAGCGCATCCATCAACACCGTGGCCTTGCCCGCATACACGCGACGCTCATGCGCCAGCAGATCGTCCACCCACCGTTCATCCGACAGCATCGAGACGAGCGCCGCCTGCGTCACTGCCGAAACGCCGCCATCGACCGCAAGCCGATATTCGGCGATACGGCTCACAAGCGCGGGATCGGCGATAAGCCAGCCGACGCGCAACCCCGGGCCAAGCCATTTCGAGAACGAGCCGATCTCCAGCAGAGGACTGCCCGATGCGCCGCGCGCCTCCTGCGGAAATTCGGCCGGCTCACGGGAGAACCACAATTCCCTGTATGGATTATCGGCAATGACCGGCACGCCGTACCGGCCGGCCACTTCAACAAGACGACGCTTCACACGTCCGGAAGAGACACGCCCCGTCGGATTCTGAAAATCGGGAATCGTGTAAATCGCCGCATACCGTCGCCCCGCTGCGAGACGACGCTCCACCTCATCCACGTCAATGCCCTCATCAGCCAATCCGACTCCTTCGACATGCACACCGAACCGTCGGAACGTACCCGCCCACTGCGGGAAGGAGGGATCCTCCGCCAACACGACATCGCCGGGATCCGCCACAGCCATCATCGACAGGAAAATACCTCCCATCGCACCGTTCGTCACAATCACGGACTCCACGGGCACGCCACGTCGCCGCGCAATGATCTCACGTAACGGCCGCAGTCCATACGGCGACGGGTAAGTCAGGGACTCATGCGAACGCAACGCATCGGCGAACGCCGCTCCGATGCGCGCATATGGCAGCACATCGTCGTCCGGCAGTCCCGCGGCGACGTCCACGGGGCGTACACCTGTACGGGCGTGGACTGCCCCACCGCGCAGGGATTCGCCTGAATGCAGCGCGTCAAGGATTCTGGAGCGGCGGATGTGCGCGGACGTGACGGCGCCGGCGACTGAAACGGCACTCATGGTCACACCCACTTGCCGGGGTTAAGGATGCCGTGTGGGTCAATAGTCCGTTTGATGGCGCGTTGGAGGGCGAGATTGTCTTCGCCGACCTGCCCTGGCAGACGGTCCTTGAGCTCCAGCCCGATGCCGTGCTCACCAGTGATCGTGCCGCCGTTGGCGAGCACATAGTCGAACAGGCGACGATTCGCCTCCACCAACGCCGGCGGCATCGTTTCGTCCGAGGAGCGTTTCGGCAGGATGAATCCGGTGTGCGTATTGCCGTCGGCCAGATGCGCAAGCACGGTCAGCCGGGCGTGCGCATCGTTCGCCCACCGCCCGAGATTGCGGAGGAAATCGGACAGATGATCCAACGGAACCGCCACGTCACTGCCCGCCATCCACGCCTTGCCACGCGGGAACGCCTTGCCTGCTTTGCGCAGGCCGAGGAACTCTTCCGATTGGGCATCCGTCGCCCTGATCGCCGTGACCCCGGTCTTGCGCAGTGCCTCCTGCAGCACATCCGCCTCCCGTATCGCCGCCGAGCCGTCCGTGGTGATTTCGATGAGCCAGCGCGCGCCCTGCGCGGTCTCGCCGAATATATCGAGATCGGCGGCGTCAGGCGGTGCGGACATAAGCTCCATCGAGGCCGGACGCACAGGAGCCGCAAGGGCCGCGTCCAACGCATCGCCGACTCTGTCCAGGCCAGAGGCGAACACGACAATCCGAGACGACCCCTGCGGGATGGGCAGAAGGCGCACCGTCACGGCGACGACCACGCCGAGCAACCCTTCCGATCCGGTGAACAGCGAAGTGAGATCGAATCCGGCCACGTTCTTCATGGTCGGTCTTCCTGTCTCGATGATGCGCCCGTCGGGCAGCACTACGGTCAATGACAGCACCGAGTCGCGAGTCACCCCGTATTTCGCGCAGTTGATGCCACCCGCGTTGGTCGCCACGTTGCCGCCGATGGTGGAGCGGTCACGGCTGACCGGATCGGGCGCATACCACAGTCCGTATTGGGCCGCGGCTTCGTTGATGCGCGCGTTGACGACGCCCGCCTCCACGACCGCGTAATGTCCGAGCGGATTGATGCAACGGATGCGATTCAGCCGGTCGGTGAGCAGCAATACGCCCGGCCTGTCAATGGTGGACAGGCCGCCGAGACCGGTACCTGTGCCGCGTGTGAACACGGCGATGCGCCGTTCGTTCGCCAGCCTCAGGATGATGCTCACCTCATGGGCTGAACCGGGCAGGAGCACGGCGAACGGCTCCTGCTCCCGGCTGAAGGCGTGATGGTGGGATGCCAACAACTCCCGGATCCGTTCCACTTCGGTAACGACGACACGGCTTCCGAGAGCGTGCAACGCCGCGTCCAGAAACTCGCTCCTGGCGTCGGAGTCCACGATGGTTTCGGCCTCCCCTGCCGCGTCCATACCTTGCACGCGCGGTGCGGGCGCCACCGACGCGGAAGGCACGGAAGCTTCCGCCGTAGGTATCGCGTCTACAGGTACGACTGATGTCATGATGTTTCCCCCCTGATCATTCGTCGCATGGGCCCCATCCCATGCGGTTGTGCACGACCATAGCGGAACGGCGCACGCAGACCGGCCGGGCGGCTATAGCAATCTCTTATGGGCTCTTACGGGCCCCGGATTCCCACGCCACGATTATCCGGTAGATATGACCAGCAGCAAGACCATCGCGCAGATTCGGAACGAGGCCGCGGCGTCGCCCGTGCCGGAGCGGCAGCGGCGTGAAGGTCACCAATCTCTATGCGGCGTTTCTGGTGACGGCAATCCAATCGCCTGCCGACGGCGGCGAATGCGTGGCGCATCATACCGCGTTCATGGATGAACGGCGACAATGCGCATGACAGCACGGCCATGGCAACAGACAAAGCACCGCCATGACGACACGAACATGACGGCGCCGGCATAGCCGCACAACTGCAACCGCACGACCGCAACCACACGAACATGAAACACAACCACGGCAATACGGATACGGCCGCATCGGGAAAACCGCACTGCTGGACGAGTTCTCTTCGGGCAAGAGGACCCTGTACTTCACCGCGAGACAGCAGACCGCAATCGCGAATCTGAGGGACTTCTCCCGGAAGATATACGAGTTCTTCAGCATGCCGGCCTCACTGCCCGCGTTCACCCTCTGGCAGGACGCCTTTGATTTCATCGCGGAACGCCTGCGCGGGCAGACGTCGAAACCGATGCTGCTCATCTTCGACGAATTCCCGTACGCCGCGATGAGCGATGCATCGCTCCCTTCGACGCTGCAGATCGCCATAGACCATGGCTTCAATGACACGAACCTGATGCTGGTGCTGTGCGGCAGCAACGAAGGATTCATGGAAAGCGAGCTGCTCGGGTACAAAAGTCCACTGTACGGACGAAGTACCGGCCAGTTGCGACTGGCCGCGTTCGACGCGTTCGACGCGGCCCTCATGCTGCCGGACGTCACGCCCGAGGACGCCGTGCGGTATTACGCCACGTTCGGCGGAACCCCCTATTATCTCAAGCAGGTGCAGCCGTCGCTGACCTATGAACAGAACGTGGAGGAGCTGCTGTTCGACACCAGCGGGCTGCTGTATGAAGAGCCTCTGATGCTCATGCACCAGGAGCTGCGCGACCCCGCCACCTACAACTCGGTGATGAACGCCATAGGAGCCGGAGCCACCAAGCAGAACAAGATCGCAGACCAGGCGGGACTGACGGCGGCAAGCCGGGAACCGCGTAAAGATGTAAAGACGCAAAGACATGACAGGCATCGAGGAGGAACCATGACGCCCGCCTCGTGCTCGTGGACGGCGCCGAACACGAACAGGACTTCTGGAGCCGCGAGGTGCTGGACGCGATTTTCACATTCATCCGCGAGCGCGCCTAGCCCGCGCACGCCTAGCCCGCGCACGCAGCGAATCGCACTTTAAGTTTAGTACGATATACTAAAGTACGATATTGCAAATAAATGCTGAAGTTGAAGGCGGATCATCCATGTCCAAGTCATCCATGTTCATAGGGCGCGGCGCGGAACTGGCTCAACTCCAGCGCGCATACGATTCCGACCGATTCGAGTGCATCGTCGTATACGGCAGACGTCGCATCGGCAAGACCACGCTCATCAACCATTTCCTCGCGGACAAGCCCGCCATCTTCTTCTCCGCACTCGAAGCCACCATACAGGGCAATCTCGCCACGCTCAGCGGCGCCATCTCCGCTTATCGCAACGGTAATGGATTCGACGCCGACGCCCCCATCTACCAGGACTTCCAAAGCGCCGTCGAATCCGTGTTCGCCATGTCGCGGAACAAGCGCCTGGTGTGGGTCATCGACGAATACCCGTTCCTCGCCCAAGCAGACCGCTCGGTATCGTCGGTGCTGCAGCACGCCATCGACCGGCACAAGGACGACAGCCACCTGATGATCATCCTGTGCGGCTCAAGCATGTCATTCATGGAACGGCAGGTGCTCGACTACAAGAGTCCGCTGTACGGCCGCCGCACCGGATCCATACGCCTTATGCCGTTCACCTTCGACGAGACACGCGAATACACCGGCACACTCGCCAAAGAGCATTCCGCAATCGCATACGGACTGACCGGCGGCGTCGCACAATACCTTGAATGGCTCACACCGACCGACGATATCCAAACGACGATCAGGGACAACATGCTCTCCCCCTCGTGCAACCTGTTCGACGAACCATACATGCTGCTGCAACAGGAGGTGCGCAAACCCGCCGAATACAACGAAATGATCAGCAACATCGCCACGGGGGCATCCCGCATGAGCGACATCGCCTCCGCCAGCCGCATGCCCACCGGCCAGGCGCAGACCTATCTGACGAACCTGATCGACTTGGGGATTCTGGAGAAGGAGACCCCTTTCGGCACGAAGAACCACCGACGGCCCCTGTACAGGGTCAAGGATCCGTTCTTCCGTTTCTGGTACCGCTACATCCCGCGCAGCATGTCGGCGCTGCAGGCACGCCGTCTCGATTCGGTAGCCTCCCGAATCATGGACGACCTGCCCCGGTTCATGGGGCAGGTATTCGAGGACATCAGCACGCAATGGCTGTGGGGCCGCGGCTACGACCAGCTTCCATACCCCATCCTGCAGGCCGGACGCTGGTGGGGTTCCGACCCGGAAACCCATCAGCAGGAGGAAATCGACATCATCGCCACCGGAGATGCTCCGGACAAAGCCGTCTTCTGCGAATGCAAATGGCGCAACGACCCCGTCGGCGAGACCGAATACCACACCCTCCGGCATCGCAGCGAACTGCTGCCCTATCCCGACCGGCACTACATCCTGTTCTCCAAAAGCGGATTCACCGACAACCTCAAGCGCATGGCCGAAAACGACCCCACCATACAACTGGTCGCATTCGCCGATATGACCGACTGAGCCGCCGGCGAAACCGCCGTATTCCCCGCTATGCGGTGACCCCCTATGCGGCGAGAGGCGTCAACGCGGCGCGGTAGATGAAGTCGACGGTCTTGTCGAACGCATCATCCGAGGCGAGCGCGTTGCCCAGAGCGGTGCCGCCGGAATAAGAGACTGTGCCTGAGACGGGGTGCGCCGAGGTGAGCACGCGGGGCACCGTGGGCAAGCCGATCGAATGTCCGGCACCCACATAGTCGAGATGGGTCACCTCATAGGGGTGCCCGGCCGCCTCGAGCTGGTTCTTCACGTACCGGGACGCGAACGAGGCCGGCCACACCTTGTCATTGGTACCGGAGACCAGCAGCACCGGGCCATTGATGTTCTCGACATGGATCCTGGCGCGTTCGACGTGCTCCCGCGAGCGCTGCGCGTCGATGAACACCGTGTTGCGCCCGTTATGGTCCTCATAGCGGGGCACGTTGTGCAGGAACGGGTTGCCTTCCACATACGGGTTGTCGTGGAACAGGTTCGGCAACGCCTCGCCGCCGCGAATCCACGCCGGATCCTTCCAGTCCGCCTCGGGTGCCTTGGAGGTCTGCGCGCTGTGCACGAACGCACCGGGTGTGTACGCCACCGCTCCGAAGATCTTGTCAGGCAGCAGAGAAGCGAGCAGCAGCGTCAGTTCACCGCCACGGGACTGTCCGGAGACGATGACGCGATCGTTCAACGCCGTCCCCAAGGAGTGCAGGTAATCGAAGCCCTTTTCGAAGTATTCGATATGCGTTTCGGAAATCCATGGCGACAGATGCTCCGCATTGAAGTACGCCAACGTCAGCGTCTGGATGCCCACGCTGGCGTACAGGGCGGCGCGATGGTCCGAGAAGCCACCGTCGGAACCGTTGAGCAGCAACACCGTCGGGTATGGACCTTGTGTCGCGGGCGTGTACAGATGGCCTTCGATCTCGCCGGACAGCACGGTCCTACGCACACCGTCGGTGAGAAACCGCTGCGTAAACGTCGCCGTCTCGCTTTCCCCCTGCAGTGTGGAGACAGTCAACGTGGTGATGAGCGGCTGGTCGGGGGAAGCGGAGAACGATCCGTTCGCCACGCCCTCTTCCGGGCTTTGCGACCATAGGGGCGTGTCATAGCCCTTGGCGTCCCCGTCACCCCAGACCGGTGCGGTCGTATCGAGATCGACTGTGCCGTCGAGACCGGTCAGATAGTAGTTGCGGCTCGACCATGCGCCGTGCGCCCGCTCGGTGCGCGCGTCCACTACGATGATTGTGTTCGGTTCGTAATCGGAGATGACTATGCGGCGCGGAGTGCTGATGAGCGCGTCGCGCGGCGTGATGTCGATGGTCATGATGGTTCCCCTTCTATTGTTGTTGGCACCGATATCGGTGTGATGTCGGAGTACGGCATCCGTCAGAGCCGGATGTCTGGAATGGAATTGAGCAGTTGGCGCGTGTACGCCTCCTGCGGGTCGTCGATGATCGTCGTGGCGTCCCCCTGCTCGACGATTCGACCGGAGTGCATGACGGCGATTGCATCGGCGATATGCCGTACGGTCGCCAAATCATGCGAGATGTACAAATAGGCCACTCCCCGCTCCTGTTGCAATCTCAACAGCAGGTTGATGATCTCGGCTTGGACGATGACGTCCAATGCGGAAGTGGGCTCATCGAGCACAATCAGTTCCGGGTCAGGAGCGATGGCGCGCGCGATGCAGATGCGCTGCCGTTGCCCTCCTGAGAACTGGTCGGGGTAACGGTCCAGACTGTCCTGCGGCAGTTTGACGAATGACAGCGCGTCACGAATGCGCCGTTCCGCCTCGTCGCCGTCCACGCCGATGACGTGCAGCGGTTCCAACATGGAGCGCCGGATAGTGAACCGCGGATTGAGCGACCCGTAAGGGTCCTGGAAAACCGCCTGCACCTTTCCCGCGACCCCGCGGCCACGGGAGTAGGCAAGCCGTTCGCCGTGGAACCGCACATCCCCCGAATCCTCATGCTCGATACGCAGGGCGATCCGGCTGAGTGTGGATTTCCCCGAGCCTGATTCACCCACGATGGCGGTAGTCGCGCCTTTCGCGACATCCAAAGAGACATCGTCCAACGCCTGGACACGGTAGCCTCCCCTGCCTCGGTAGGATTTGCTGATATGGTCCAGGCTCAGCAGAATGCGGCCATCCGATAATGCCTCACCCATGGGAGACCTCCTTCGTTCCATCGTCGGTTTCGTGCGGCCGCACGGACGACCATGCACCGCCCTGGCCGATGTCGAACGGGGATTTCGGCCTGTCCCGCACCGATGGCACGGCACGAAGCAACGCTTGCGTGTAGGGTTCCGGATGGTTCGCAAGCACATCATGCACTGTGCCATGCTGCACGAGACCGCCGCGATACAGCACAGTGACGCGATCCGCAATCTGCGAGACGACCGCCAGATCATGGGAGATGAATGCGATGCCGATGTCGGTAACCCTGCGGATCTCCCGGAACAAGTCCAAAATCTCATGCTGAACGGTGACATCGAGCGCGCTCGTGGGCTCATCGGCGATGAGGAACGTGGGCCTAGGCGCGAGCGCCATCGCGATGCACACGCGCTGCCGCTGCCCTCCGGACAACTGATGCGGGTACATGTCCGCCCGACGCTCCGGTTCGGGGATGTGCACCCTGTCGAGGATCTGGATCGCGCGGGCCCGACGCTGATCACGAGGCCAGCCGGCGAGTTTCAGCGACTCTTCGATCTGCCTGCCCACAGGCAATGTGGGGTCGAGCGCCGAGGACGGCTCCTGGAACACCATGCTTCCCACACCTCTGCGTATCGGAATCCAGTCATGCTCATGGGCCGCAGCCATGTCATGGCCGGCGATGCTGAAGACGCTGGCGGAAAGCCGGGCGTTCTCGGGCAGCAAGCCGAGAAGGCTCAATCCCAGCGTGCTCTTGCCGCTTCCGGATTCCCCGACGATACCATGGATCTCCCCCGCACGGATGGTGAAGTCGATGTCGCGCAGAGCGAATCCGCCGGCTCCCGTATAGGCGATGTTCAACCCCGATGCCGAGACGACGTCATGCCGATCACTCATATAAGACTCCTTCCCGCCGTCCCGTCACACGGCCAGTTTGCGCTGCAGACCGTCGGCGAGCAGGTTCCACCCGGTGGCGAGCGCGAAGATGATCAGCGCCGGCGCCACCAGCAGGAACGGTGCGGGCTGCATGTATACCTGATTCTCGTAGAGCATCCTTCCGGCGGAGGGTACCGGAGGCTGAATGCCCTAACCAAGGTAGCTGAGCGCCGCTTCGAGCACGATGATGCGCGAGGCGATGTTAGCCACTTGCACGAGCAGGGTCGGATACGCGTTGGGGATGAGGTACAGGAACATGATGCGCGCACGGCTCACGCCCTGCTGACGTGCGAGCACGACGAAGTCGCTGGTGTTGACCTCGATCATCGCGCCTCTGGCCACACGAATCACGGATGGCACATAGAGCACGACCATGGCGATGATGAGCTGGACCGTCCCTGCCCCCAGCACCACACGCAGCAGCAGGACGATGAGGATGCCCGGGATGGCGAGGAACGCGTCAGCGAAACGCATGATGAGCTCTTGGACGGCACGACCGCCGCTGATGGCGGCCGCGGCGATGACCACGCCGATGATTTCGGCGCTCACCGCGGCGGACGCCGAAGTGCCCAATCCCAACAGACCGGATTGCATGACGCGGGTGAAGACGTCACGGCCGATATTGTCCGTGCCGAACCAATGGACGGCGTTGGGCGACTCCAATCGGCCGCCGACCGAATCATAAGGGTCGAACGGCGGCGCGACGTTGGCCCACACGGACAACGCGAACACGACCACCAGTATGCCCAGCCCGATCCACAGGGAAAGGTTGCGGACATGTTTCGATGACGACCGCATTTATCACACCTCCCCAATCCGCGGATTGATGACGGGGTACAGGAGTTCGATGACGAGGTTCATCGCGATGAAAATCACTCCAATCACGAACACGGCACCCTGCACGCTGGGATAGTCGGCCGCGTTGATGGACTGGATGAGGAACTGCCCCATGCCGGGAATCGAGAACACGTTCTCGATGACGACCGTTCCCCCGACGAGCGCGGCGAGATGCAGGCCCACCACGGTGCTCAACGGTATGAGCGAGTTTCTGAGGCTATGTCCCGACACCATCTGGCCACGGGTCAGACCCTTCGCACGCAACGTGACCGCATACGGACGTTTGAGATCCTCGATGACGTTGGCGCGCAGATACCGGATGAGTTCCGCCGCGAACGGGAACGCCAGCACCAAGGCGGGCGCCAACATGAGACGCAGATTATCGAACGGATCCTGGGCGAACGACACGGCGCCGACGAGACGCAACCGCAGCGTGCGCGAGTTCGTAAGCACAATGGCAAGGCCAATCACGAAGCTCGGCATGGCGATCGCGAAGAACGAGCATGCTCTGATGACGGCATCCTGCCATGCGCCTTCCCTGCGACCGGCGACCAACCCGAACGGAATGGCGATGGCTAGAGCGATCAGCGTCGAAAGGACGGACAGCTCGATGCTGTAGGGCAGTCGTTTGGCTATCTGCGATCCAACACTGTACGGCTGGGTCAGGGAGTCGCCGAAGTCACCGTGCAACAGTGCGCCGAACCAACTGGCATACTGGACGGGCCAAGGCTTGTCCAACCCCAGTTGGGCGCGCAAAGCGGCTATCTTCGTATCACTGGGTATGCCCTGCGTATCGTAGTAGCCGGCCAATGGGTCGCCCGGTACCAGACGCACCATCAGGAACACGATCAGCGAGAGCACGACCAGCACGAACACTGTCGAACCGAGCTTACGCACGGCATAACGCCCATATGCGCGGAATGCAGACGGCAACGGAACCTCCCTATGCGTTTTTCACCGAGGGCACGGCCATGACGGCCGTGCCCGATGCGGATCAGTGCTCGATCCAGGTGTACTTGAGATTGGCGCGGGCGTCTTCGGAATCGGTGGAGAAGCCATGAACCTTGCTCGACCACAGCTGGGTGTTGAGCGGCGTTGCCAACGGGTTGAGAATCAGCACCTTGTCCGCCACTTCGGTATTGAGCTGATCGAGCTGCTTGGCGCGTTTGGTGGCGTCCGTCTCCTTGCGGGCCTGGGCGAGGATGGACTTCGCCTTCTCGGCGTCGGCGTTGCCCTGCCAATGCGACACCTTGCCGGAGTCATCCAGCCAGGAATGATAGCTGGATGCCGCATCGGCACCCTTCGTGCCGACCACCCAGACCAGCTCCGAGGGGAAGTCGGCACCGGTGGTGAACACGTTCTGCACCTCGGAGTACGGCACGCCATTAAGCTTCAGGTTCACACCGACCTTGGAGAGCTGCTTAGCGATGAGCTGCAGGATGGCCACGTCGGTCTGCGACGAGGCGTCGCTGCCGTAGGTGATGCTGATGGTCAGATTGTCGGCACCGGCCTGCTTGAGCAGCTTCTTGGCGTCATCCGGATCGTACTTGTAGTAGGGCGTCGAATCGTTCGGCTTCGCAAGTTCGTTGAAGGCCGGCGGTGTGGCGAACGACAGCGCGCCTTCGCCGTTGGCTCCGAGCTTGATGAGCTGCTCGCGGTCGATGGCCTCGGAGATGGCGCGGCGGACGCGCACATCCTTCAATGCACCATTACCGTAGTTCGGATCAATCCAGATGGAACGCGCCGAAGTGAACTGGTCCTTACCCTTGGTGAATCCCGCGTTCTGGGCCTGCGCGGCGAGCTCGGAGTCCCAGAACCATGCGGCGTCGACACTGCCCTGCTGCACCAGCGAAAGCAGCGTCTGCTCATCACCACCGGTGACCTTGAAATCGATGCCGTCGAGGTAGGGCACGCCCTTCTCCCAGTAATGCGTGTTCTTGGCGAGTTTCAGGTCCACACCGTGGTTCCATTCCTCGACGGTGAACGGACCTGTGCCCACGGTCTGCGTCTGTCGGGTCTTCGAGTCCGCCTGTTCATACCAGCTCTGCTTGACGATGAAGTAGCCGCCGGTCCTGCGTGAGATGAGGTTGAGGAAGCTTGGGACCGCCTCGGTGAACGTGAATTCGACGGTGTGGTCGTCCACGGCCTTGATGTCCTTGAGATTGGCAAGCGCCTCGTCGCCCGCCCCGTTGACCTCCTTGTGGTGTTTGAACGACCACACCACATCGTCGATGGTCAGCGCGGACCCGTCGGAGAACTTCACGCCATCGCGGATCGTGAACCGGTAGGTGGTGGGATCGGGCTGTTCCCACTTGGTGGCGAGCGCCGGCTCGAGTTTGCCTGAATCGTTCTTGACCACCAGCGTCTCATAGGTGAGCGCCAATACCGCCGTCGAGCGGTAGACCGATGCCACATACGGGTCAAGGCCACCGTTGCCGGGTTCGCTACGAGAGCCCCAAATCAGGGTGCCGCCTTTCTGAATGGATGAGGCGTCGCTTCCGACGGAGCCTGAGGCATCTCCATCACCCGCGCCCGTCGAGCCGCATCCGGCCACGAGCAGCGAGGTGAGCACCAATCCCGCTATCGCGGCGATCGTCCTTCGTGTCTTCATATGATTCCCCTTCTGGTTGCATGAGCGGGTAAGCAGGCTCATATATGGAACGCCGTTACGTAAGCGACGGCAGCGAACTGACCGACGCGACGCCGGCTTGTATTCCCCCAATTGATTCGTCGGGCGCCTATTCCCCCGAAGACGCGACCGACCTCACGCGAATCGGCGAGCGGTCACGGCCGCATGGTGCGGATGATGATGGGCTGGGACATGCTGCCCGGGCCCAATGGCATGAACACCGGCGCATCGGGGTGGCCGGACCGTTCGGAACAACCAGACCGTTCGGAGCGCGGAAGAGACCGGGAGACATCGGAGCATCCGGCCCCTTCCGCCCCCGACCGCGGATCCCGCGCGACGGGCTGGTAGTCCAATCCGAGAATCCTGATCAGCGTCCCCAACATCGGTGTCCCCCAATTCGTGAACGTCGCCAAAACGGCGTTGATAGCCAATATACGCGACCGGCGCAGCCCCCGCCTGCGCGCGGCTACCCGATTTCACTATGGCTCGTCATCGACTATCCCTATGGCCGCGAACCGAAGCGCCGCAACGCATACGCGCCACGGCCTCGATAGCCGCGTATAAACAGCGCCTATAGGTTCCGACGCATTTCCGCATGGGCAAACCCGTATATTGAGGCGCAGTTCGCGTCACCACGCGCGAACGGTTGGGGAAACGCATGGGACGATGCCGGCGGCCACAAACCGCCGGCACATCCATGCAACGAGATTTTCACGAAAGAGACGGGGACCAATGGCCTTGCAACTGCGTTCGATCGGCTACGGCATCAAGGGGCGCACCATCCTCGATGGGGTGAATCTTGAGGTGGAGGCCGGCAGGACCGCCGTCATTCTGGGGCCTTCCGGCGTGGGCAAGTCCACGCTGTTGAAGAACATCACGTTCCTCAAGCCTCCGGCCAAGGGCAGCGTCTCGTTGGACGGGCGCACGGTGGAGGCCGGATCCGCCAAGGCCGCCGACGTGGCATGGCTGCGTCGCACCATCGCCACCGTGTTCCAGACCTATCCGCTGTTCAACCACCGCACCGTGTTGGAGAACATCGTCGAACCGCTTCGGCTCGTCCATGGGCTCAAGCGCGACGAGGCCGAAAGGCTGGCGAAGACCAACCTCGAACAGCTGCGATTGGGAGAGAAGTTCAATTCCATGCCGCGCGAACTGTCCGGCGGCGAGAAGCAGCGCGTGTCCATCGCCAGGGCGCTGGCCGCCAAACCCAAGGCCGTGCTGTTCGACGAGCCGACCTCCGCGCTCGATCACGCGCTGGTCGGCGAGGTCTGCCAGACGATCCGCGATCTTGAGAACAAGGGCATCGCCAACGTCGTGGTCACCCACGACATCGACTTCGCCCGCCGTCTCGACGCGGACGTCTACGAGCTCAACGGCACGCTGCGCCCGTTGAGCAGCGTCGACGAGTTCATCGCCGGACGCTGACACGCGCCGCATCCACCGCCGCGCCGCACCCGCGCGGGCAACCACGTGCCATACACGCAACCACATGGCAAGAGAGGGGAACATCATGTCGCACATCAACCACACGCCGCTCCGTCTGAGCGCCCCGGCGATCCGCAAGGCCGTCGCGCTCGTCTGCTCCGCCGCCACGCTCGTCTCGCTCGCCGCCTGCGGCAACTCCGCAGCGTCCAGCTCCGGCTCCGGCGACGACGCGAACGCGAAGACCATCAGCATCGCAGTGGCCGCGAACTCCAAGCCGCTGAGCTACACCGACGACAACGGCCAGCTCGCCGGTTACGAGGTCGACGTGCTCAAGGCCATCGACGAGGACCTCAAGGACTACAAGTTCACCTACGAGGCGGTCGCCGACGACGCGGAGACCGTGGGCATCGACTCCGGCAAGTACGCGCTCATCACCGGCGGCTACTTCAAGACCGACGAACGCGTGAAGAAGTACCTGATTCCGGACGAGACGACCGGCATCTCGCTGATGAAGATCTACACGCTGCCCAGCGAGAAGGACATCAAGTCGCTCGACGACCTGCACGACAAGAAGGTCGCCCCGATCTCCCCGGACGGCGGCGTGAACAAGCTCGTCACCAAGTACAACGCGGCCAACCCGGACAAGGCCATCACCGTCACCCACCAGGACAACGTGACCATGGCCCAGAACTTCCAGGGTCTCGTCGACAAGAAGTACGACGCGATCATCGAGCCCGAGCAGAGCTTCGACGTGAACGCCATCAAGAAGAGCCTCGGCGTGGACTTCCGCGCCACCGAGCCGGTGGAGGTCGACCAGCAGTACTTCCTCGTCTCCAAGAAACAGCCCGAGTTCTTCAAGGAACTCAACAAGTCCATCACCAAGATCAAGAAGGCCGGCAAACTGAAGGAGCTGTCCGAGAAGAACTACGGCGAGGACGTCTTCAAGTACGACACGCAGGCCACCGCCCAGCAGTGACGTTCCGGTCCGTCGGTAGGTGTCCGGCAT